>JADZGD010000091.1 GCA_020854055.1 Bryobacterales bacterium
AACTTCGATCTGGCATCCTACGAAAACTTTATGGAAGGCAAGCTTCATGATTATGAGCTGCCGGCCCAGGAGATCTCCAGGGCCATCGCGGCACTTCCCTAAAGGGACATGATCGTCCGGATACGCCTGAAGCCGGGCGCCAAAGTTACGAAGAAGCCCGGCCGTAAGCAAAAAGTCGCCTCGGCGCTCGCATCTCTGCTCACTCCAGCCTCGCTGATGGCGTGTGTGCTGAGCCTGTGGCGGCTGGCCGCCGACCTTCAGTGGACCGAAACTTTCGCCATCTCCGAAGGTTTGTTCTCGCACTGGCAGGTCTGGATGCTGATCGCCGTGGCATTGCAGTCCGGCGCCGTCCTGCTGAACCGGTACGCGCGCGCCTCACAACAGACGGGCGAGCGGGTTCAATAGGCGCTTGCTTCATCCAGCTTGGCGATGGCTTCGGAGGAAAGGTCGAGGCGGGCCGCACCGAGCGTGTCATCCAGTTGGTGGAGACTCGTTGCGCTGGCGATAGGCGCGGTGACTTCGGGACGGGCCATCAGCCAGGCGAGCGCAACCTGAGCCTGCGTCGCGGAAAGACCCGCGGAAATCTCATCGAGCGCTTTTAGGATCCGGTACCCGCGCTCGTTGAGATAGCCTTTGACCATGCCTGCCCGGCTCTTCCCCTTCACATCCTCTTCGGAACGATACTTTCCAGTCAGAAACCCGGCCGCGAGCCCGAAATAGCAAACGACGCCAACTTCATTGTCCGAAGCGGCTTTTGCCAATCCACTTTCGAAATCGCTGCGATCATAGAGATTGTAATTCGGCTGGAGGACCTCATAGCGTGCCAATCCGTTGGAGGCGGCGGTATCCAGAGCTTCGGAGAGCCGTTGCACTTTGTAGTTCGACGCTCCGGCGGCCCGTATCTTGCCCGCCTGAATCAACCGGGAGAAGGCGCCCATCGTCTCCGCCAGAGGAACACTCGTATCGTCGATGTGCGCGAAATAGACGTCGATGTAGTCCGTCTGGAGCCGGCGCAGCGAATCCTCGACGGCAGCCGTAATGGTGGAGACTTTCAAACCTTTATGCTTCTGCCAGCTCCCGACCTTTGTCATGATCACAAGATCGTCGCGGCGGCCGCGCCGTCTCAGCCATTCACCGAGGATGGTCTCCGATTCTCCGCCGGAATTGCCCGGAGCCCAGGCAGAGTAGACATCCGCCGTATCGATGGCGTTGAAACCCTGTTCGGCAAAGCGATCCAGGAGAGCGAACGAGGTTGGCCTATCCGCGGTCCAGCCGAAAACATTCCCGCCGAAAACCAGCGGCGCGACAGAAATCCCGGAGCGGCCCAATGCGCGTTTCTGCATTCTTTCATCCTAGATCAGATAATGAATGCAAAGCTCCGTCAGTGATAAAATTAGGATCGGCGGCGGTTCCTTACCAATGTCCTACATTCAGAACCAGTTCGAGAAGAACTTTCTTACCACTTCGGTGGATTATGTTTTCAATTGGGCACGGAAATCTTCCGTGTGGCCGCTCACTTTCGGCCTTGCGTGCTGCGCGATTGAAATGATCGCCTCCAGCGCCTCACGCTTCGACATCGCCCGTTTCGGTGCAGAGGTGTTCCGCCCCAGCCCGCGCCAATCGGACCTGATGATTGTCGCCGGCACGGTGACCCTCAAGATGGCGCCGGTGTTGAAACGCATCTACGACCAGATGCCCGACCCGAAGTGGGTGATTTCAATGGGCGCCTGCTCGAGCGTCGGCGGTCCTTTCAATACCTATGCCGTGCTACAGGGCGTGGACAAGATTGTTCCGGTCGACGTTTATGTCACCGGCTGTCCGCCGCGGCCCGAAAACCTGTTCTACGGCCTGATGAAGCTTCAGGATAAGATCGACCAGATGACGCTGGCGCGGCGCCCCACCGAGGTGCGGCTGGACGAATCGATGCTGGAAGATTTCAAGAAGCAGGTAATGGTAGCGCAGATCCAGACCCCCGTCTAAGCATTGAGCGCCGTTCACAAGACCTCCGCCGGTATCTACAGAATCGAGGCTCTGGAGTGGCCGTGGCTTGATCACGGTTTCGGTACACGCGCCTCGAACTTCTGGCCTCCGCCCTCGAAGCTGGCAATGGTGAAACAGGTCCACTCGGACCGGATACTGGGGGCGGGTGCGTCCGCCGGATATATCGGGGAAGGCGATGCTCTGGTCTCGAACACCGCCGGTATTTACGTAGGAGTGCGCACGGCCGATTGCCAGCCGATCCTCATTGTGGATCCGGATATAAGAGCAGTGGCCGCGATACACGCCGGATGGCGGGGCACCGCCGCCTGCCTCGCTGCGAAAGCCGTTGACCGGCTCCGGCGCGATTTTGGAGCAGAGCCCGCCCGCCTGGTGGTGGCGATTGGACCGGGCATTGGCGTCTGCTGCTATGAAGTTGGGCCCGAGGTGGCCATTCAGTTCAAAGAGCTGTTTCCGGAACGTGGCGGAGAACTGGAGCACAAAACCCACCTCGACCTGAAGGAGGCCAACCGGCGGCAAATTGCCGCGGCGGGTGTTCCCGATTGCAACATCCACATCGTCCCTCTCTGCACCTTTTGCAGTGACGAGTTTCACTCCTACCGGCGCGACAAAGACAAAGGCAGGATGATCTCCGCTATTGGAATTCTCGAGTAGCCGGGTAGGAGCCAGACGCAACAAAGGCGCGGTTTAAATCCGCGCCTTTGTGGAAAGTGGTCTGAGGGTTTAGGCCGCGTTAACCAGCATCTCTTCCGTGTCGGACCCA
>JADZGD010000092.1 GCA_020854055.1 Bryobacterales bacterium
CCAGCCGGCCCTGGGCGCCTCCGGTCGACATCTTTGAAACGGAAAATGAACTCGTGGTGAAGGCGGACTTGCCGGATGTCGATCAGAAGGACATCGACATTAATGTGGAAAACGGGACGCTCGCTCTGAAGGGAGAGCGCCGGTTCGAAAAGAAAACCGACAACCAGGGCTATCACCGCATCGAGCGAAGCTACGGATCGTTTGTCCGCTATTTTGGGCTGCCGGACTCGGTTGACACCGAGAAAGTACGGGCGGAATACAAAAATGGCGTGCTGACGGTGACGCTCCCCAAGAAAGAGGCCGCCAAACCGCGCGCGATTAAGGTGGAAGTCACAAACTGAGCGGGAGCGGAAGCTACTACTGCGTTGTGGCGCTTGCGGCGAGTCCGCAGGCGCCTTTTTCTTTTTTGCTCCGTGTGGAAATCCACCATCCGGCAAAGCCCAGGCAGGGAATCACCGCCGCGATCCCGAACGCGTCCTGGTAGCGTTCCAGATCGAATAGCCTTCCGAATACGGGCATCAGAAGCGCCAGGACGGCAGACCAGGAGCCTGCGCCGAGGCCGGCGATCAGGCCCGCATGCCGGGTGGACAACGCTGTTGTGGCATGGGCAATCGGCAGGATCACGAAAGCGGCGGCGAGGAACATCGAGAAGAACAGTTGCACCATCACCCCCGCCGTCGTCGGAATGGCGGTGACGAAGGCAAGGGAGAGGCTCAGCATCGCGGCGATTCCCAGCAGGGTTCGAAACAACGGGACCCCGGCGCTTCCTTTCGCGACACAGCGGTCGCACAACCATCCCCAGAAAAAATAGCCGGCTTCCCATCCGAGCGGCGGCGCCCAGAGCAGCTTGCCGAGGGTCAGTTGCGACACTTCCCTTGCGTTGCCCAGGTAAATAGCCGCGCCGTATAGGATGAAGCCGATCGGCATGGCGCCAAGCGCATAGGCGGCCATGAAGCCCCATACGCGACGGTCGCGGAAACGTAACGGCTCGAGTGGCTCATGCTGCTGCTGCACGGGAACCGTTCGCACATCGGCCCGGCGACTCACGAACATCCACAGCAACAGCCAGCAGACACCCACAAACCCGGTGAACAGGAACGCGAACCGCCATCCCCACCAGATGGCGACAGGCGTGATCACTAATGGCGTAATGACAGCGCCCAGCGAGCCGCCGCTATAGGCGATGGCTGTGCCGCGGGACCTCCGCGACGGCGGTAGCGTTTGTACAACGGTACGCAGTGCGCCTGGGAACGTGGCGCCCTCTCCAAAACCCAGTGCCGACCTTGCCCCGGCGAGACTCCAAAAACCTCCCACAAATGCGTGCGCCGCGGAGGCAATCGTCCAAAACGAAACCGCGAGTGTCATGCCCAATCGCAGACCGATCCCGTCGAGGCACTTCCCCCACACCGGATTTCCAATCATGTAGAGCACGGAAAACCCGGAGATGACGAATCCATATTCCTGGGCGGTGAGCCCGGTTTCACGGAGAATCGTAGGCGCCAGGAGTGCGAGCGTATTGCGATCGATGTAGCTGATAAGCGACGCCAACAGCATGGTCGCTGTTGGAACCCAGACAGAGTAGCGGTGCAAGCCTCAACAGAATATCACCCCTTCGCCATTTTTCATCTGTGCCGATTGAGGGTACCGGCCAAGGCGGTTCTACGGAGCCAGTGGGTTTATCCAATTCAGACTGTTGAATCGCGCGAAATCACCGTCCGAGGAGCAAAGCGCCAGTCCGTGTTCCATCGCCAGGGCCGCCAGATGCGCATCCGGAATCAACCTGGATCCGCCGCCGAGGTTGTCAAGCAAGCCGGCGAAAATGGACCGGTGCGCCGGGCCTGGGACAGGAATCCAGACACACTCGCAGTCAAGCCACTCTTCCACGTGACGCCACGCCACCCTTACCGATTGCGGGCGCTCGAAGACCCTCGGATTCGTTACGATGCGCATATAGGCAAGCAAGCTTTCCCACGGCAATCCTACCCGGGTTTCTCCGCTTAACTGACCGTCCAGCCAATTCCGCGCCAACTCGTGCCGTTCTGAGCGAGGATCGGTGGCGTAAATCAGGATGTTGGCATCCACCAGGATCATGAGTGAGTGCTCCCGTCGTTCTCCACCTCTTCCAACACCTCCCAGATGTTGTCCAGGTTTGTCAACCGGCATGGCCCCATGTCGATTGGTTTGGTGCGGAACGGCTCACGTGTCTTCGGACGGTCTAATTCCTTCAAGCCGTGCCGCAACGCGGAATTAATCGCTTCCTTGAAGCTCAGATTCTGTTTCGCGCGCCAGGCTTCAAGCTGGGCGGCCACGTCGTGGTCAAGGCTGACAGTCGTCCTCACACATCAAAGCATAACATATTTGATGTTTTGATGTCTTACTGAGTCCTAATTTATTCGTTGACATGCGGGGCGGGTCGGCTTATACTCCTAATTGTTTAGGACAATGGCTCGCAAGAAACAATCCGACCAGTTGACGCCTCTTGAGCTGGAGATCATGAAGGTACTTTGGGACGCCGGGTCTGCAACCGTCCAGACCGTTCAGGAACGTTTGCCTATCGAACCCCGGCTGGCCTACACAACGGTGCAGACCATGTTGAACCTTCTAAAGAAAAAGGGCAAAGTGCACCGCGTTCACAAGCCGGGCGAGCGTGCGTTTTTGTATGCTCCGGCGGTCAGCCGCCATAGCGCTGTGGGACAACTGGTGGGCGACCTGGTGGACCGGCTGTTCGGCGGGTCCGCGGAAGGTCTGGTGATGAGCATGGTTGAGCAACGCTATTTGAAGCCCGAAGATCTCGATAAGCTGAACCGGATGGTGGCGGAGTCTAAACAGTCCGGGGGTGGCCGTCATGGAAACCGCTAGCGGCCCGGCAATGACGTATGTGGCAAATGCCCTCTGGTGGGCTGTGCTGGTGGCGTCAGCGGCGTGGTTGTGCGATCGAACGATGAGACGCGCCGCGGCCGGACGCCGGTATGCCCTTTGGGTGGGGGCGATGACGGCCTGCATGCTGGGCCCGCTCTGGAGTTTGAAGACCGCCCGGGAGGTTTTCGGCGAACCGGTGATCCTCCGCGAGGTGCCGCCCGAGGGAGAGCCGGCTTCCACCGCTTTTGCACCCTTCCGGGACCTGACCGTCGTTCCCACAGTTCAGGGCGTCCTGGCGGGTCTGTATGCCCTGTTTCTCGTTATCCGTTTCGTCGGCTTCCTGAGAGATGCCCGTGTAGCGCGCAACGTCCGGAAGCGCGCGTACCGCACGGTGGATTGCGAAGCCTGGCGCCCGGTGGTGGAAGATTGTGCCCGCTTGCTCGGCGTTCAAACGGTACCG
>JADZGD010000093.1 GCA_020854055.1 Bryobacterales bacterium
CCAGCCGGCCCTGGGCGCCTCCGGTCGACATCTTTGAAACGGAAAATGAACTCGTGGTGAAGGCGGACTTGCCGGATGTCGATCAGAAGGACATCGACATTAATGTGGAAAACGGGACGCTCGCTCTAAAAGGAGAGCGCCGGTTCGAAAAGAAGACCGACAACCAGGGCTACCACCGCATCGAGCGAAGCTACGGGTCGTTCGTCCGCTATTTTGGGCTGCCGGACTCCGTGGACACCGAGAAAGTACGGGCGGAGTACAAAAATGGTGTGTTGACGGTGACGCTCCCCAAGAAAGAGGCCGCCAAACCGCGCGCGATTAAAGTGGAAGTCACAAACTGAGCGGGAGCGGAAATCACTACTGCGTTGTGGCGCTTGCGGTCAGTCCGCAGGCGCCTTTTTCTTTTTTGCTCCGCGTGGAAATCCACCATCCGGCAAAGCCCAGGCAGGGAATCACCGCCGCGATCCCGAACGCGTCCTGGTAACGTCCCAGATCGAATAACCTTCCGAATACAGGCATCAGAAGCGCCAGGATGGCGGACCAGGAGCCCGCGCCCAAGCCGGCGATCAGGCCCGCATGCCGGGCGGACAACGCCGTCGTGGCATGGGCAATCGGCAGGATCACGAAAGCCGCCGCGAGGAACATCGAGAAGAACAGCTGCACCATCACCCCGGCTGTCGTCGGAATGGCAGTGACGAAGGCGAGGGAGAGGCTCAGGATCGCGGCAATTCCCAGCAGGGTTCGAAACAACGGGACCCCCGCACTTCCCTTGGCGACGCAGCGGTCGCACAACCATCCCCAGAAAAAATAGCCGACTTCCCATCCGAGCGGCGGCGCCCAGAGCAGTTTGCCGAGGGTCAGTTGCGACACCTCTCTCACGTTGCCCAGGTAAATAGCCGCGCCGTATAGGATGAAGCCGATCGGCATGGCGCCCAGCGCATAGGCAGCCATGAAGCCCCATACGCGCCGGTCGCGGAAACGTAACGGTTCGAGCGGCTCATGCTGCTGCTGCACGGATACCGTTCGCACGTCGGCCCGGCGGCTCACGAACATCCACAGCGACAGCCAGCAGACACCCACAAACCCGGTGAACAGGAACGCGAACCGCCATCCCCACCAGATGGCGACAGGCGTGATCACCAATGGCGTAATGATAGCGCCCAGCGAGCCGCCGCTATAGGCGATGGCTGTGCCGCGGGACCTCCGCGACGGCGGTAGCGTCTGTACAACGGTGCGCAGTGCGCCTGGAAACGTCGCTCCCTCTCCAAAACCCAGCGCCGACCTTGCCGCGGCAAGGCTCCAAAAACCTCCCACAAAGGCGTGCGCCGCGGAAGCAATCGTCCAAAACGAAACCGCGAGGGTCATGCCCAATCGCAGACCGATCCCGTCGAGGCACTTTCCCCACACCGGATTTCCAATCATGTAGAGCACGGAAAAGCCGGAGATGACGAATCCATATTCCTGGGCGGTGAGCCCGGTTTCCCGGAGAATCGTAGGCGCCAGCAGCGCGAGCGTATTGCGATCGATATAGCTGATGAGCGACGCCAACAGCATGGTCGCTGTTGGAACCCAGACAGAGTAGCGGTGCAAGCCTCATCAGAATATCACCCCTTGGCCATTTTCATCTGTGCCGATTGAGGGTACCGGCCAAGGCGGTTCTACGGAGCCAGTGGGTTTATCCAATTCAGACTGTTAAATCGCGCGAAATCACCGTCCGAGGAGCAAAGCGCCAGTCCGTGCTCCATCGCCAGGGCCGCCAGATGCGCATCCGGGATCAACCTGGATCCGCCGCCGAGGTTGCCAAGCAAGCCGACGAAAATGGACCGGTGCGCCGGGCCTGGGACAGGAATCCAGACACACTCGCAGTCAAGCCACTCTTCCACGTGACGCCACGCCACTCTTACCGATTGCGGGCGCTCGAAGACCCTCGGATTCGTTACGATGCGCATATAGGCAAGCAAGCTTTCCCACGGCAATCCTACCCGGGTGTCTCCGCTTAACTGACCGTCCAGCCAATTCCGCGCCAACTCGTGCCGTTCTGAGCGGGGATCGGTGGCGTAAATCAGGATGTTGGCATCCACCAGGATCATGAGTGAGGGCTCCCGTCGTTCTCCACCTCTTCCAACACCTCCCAGATGTTGTCCAGGTTTGCCAACCGGCATGGCCCCATGTCGATTGGTTTGGTTCGGAACGGCTCACGTGTCTTCGGACGGTCTAATTCCTTCAAGCCGTGCCGCAACGCGGAATTAATCGCTTCCTTGAAGCTCAGATTCTGTTTCGCGCGCCAGGCTTCAAGCTGGGCGGCCACATCGTCTTCAAGACTCACAGTCGTTCTCACACATCAAATCATAATATATTTGATGTTTTGATGTCCCATCGAGTCCTAATTTATTCGTTGACATGCGGGGCGGGCCGGCTTATACTCCTAATTGTTTAGGACAATGGCTCGCAAGAAACAATCCGACCAGTTGACGCCTCTTGAGCTGGAGATCATGAAGGTGCTTTGGGACACCGGCTCTGCAACCGTCCAGACGGTCCAGGAACGTTTGCCCATCGAACCCCGGCTGGCCTACACAACAGTGCAGACCATGCTGAACCTTTTAAAGAAAAAGGACAAAGTGCACCGCGTTCACAAGCCGGGCGAGCGCGCGTTTTTGTATGCTCCGGCGGTCAGCCGCCATAACGCCGTGGGACAACTGGTAGGCGACCTGGTGGACCGGCTGTTCGGCGGGTCCGCGGAAGGCCTGGTGATGAGCATGGTTGAGCAACGCTATTTGAAGCCCGAAGATCTCGATAAGCTGAACCGGATGGTGGCGGAGTCTAAACAGTCCGGGGGTGGCCGTCATGGAAACCGTTAGCGGCCCGGCAATGACGTATGTGGCGAATGCCCTCTGGTGGGCTGTGCTGGTAGCAGTGGCCGCGTGGGTGTGCGATCGAACGATGAGACGCGCCACGGCCGGGCGCCGGTATGCCCTTTGGGTAGGGGCGATGATGGCCTGTATGTTGGGCCCGCTCTGGAGTTTGAAGACCGCCCGGGAGGTTTTCGGCGAGCCGGTGATCCTCCGCGAGGTGCCGCCCGAGGGAGAGCCGGCTTCCGCCGCTTTTGCACCCTCCCGGGACCTGACCGTCGTTCCCACAGTTCAGGGCGTCCTGGCGGGTCTGTATGCCCTGTTTCTCGTTATCCGTTTCGCCGGCTTCCTGAGAGATGCCCGTGTAGCGCGCAACGTCCGGAAGCGCGCGTACCGCACGGTGGATTGCGAAGCCTGGCGCCCGGTGGTGGAAGATTGTGCCCGCTTGCTCGGCGTTCAAACGGTACCG
>JADZGD010000094.1 GCA_020854055.1 Bryobacterales bacterium
CCGGGTAGCACGCAATTGACTGTGACTCCGCTGCCGGCGGCCGACTCGGCGATACCGCGCGAAACCGCCAGTTGCGCGGTCTTGGTCATGCCGTAGTGAACCATCTCGGGCGGAATCTGCAAGGCGGATTCGCTCGAAATGAACAGAATCCGTCCCCAGTTGCGCTCCCTCATCTTCGCCAGGTAATGCCGCGCCAGGCGCACCCCGCTCATCACGTTCACCTCAAACAGGCGCTGCCATTCGCGATCCGGGATCTCCTCGAATGGCTGGGGGTTGAAAGTGCCCAGGTTATTTACCAGGATCTCCACTTCCGGATAACGGGTAACGGCCACTTGGGTCCCCTCCGCGGAACTCAGGTCGGCCGCCAGCCCATGAACGGTAGCGCCGGGGAATCGCCCGCCGATGCGGAGGCAGGCTGCATCCACGCGCTGCTGGCCCCGGCCATTGACAATGACGCTAGCTCCTTCGCCCGCCAGGCCCTCGGCAATGGCGAAGCCGATGCCGGCCGTGGAGCCGGTGACGAGCGCGGTCTTCCCCTTGAGTTGCAGATCCATTAATTAATCTCCAAGGCCGGCCGCTGCCAGTGCGGCCAGTGTTTGGGGAACGGACTGGTACTGGATCGTCGTGCCAAAACCAAGCCTGGCGGCGGTTTCGACAAACAGCGCCCGGTCATCCAGGTAGACCGACTCGGCCGGGCTGGCCTGAGCCAGGTCGAGCGCCATGCGGAAGATGCGCGGGTCGGGCTTGCGCAGGCCGGTGAAGCAGGAGGACACGAAGAAGTCGATCACCGTATCGAGGGCGAAGGTGCGGATGCGGTACTCGGTGAGTTCCCGTCCCTCGTTGCTGATGGCGGCAACCTGAAGCCCGTGGCGGCGCTTCAGTCGTGCCAGTTCGTTAAACATCCCATCGAGCGGCTGCGACTGCTCGAACATGAAGCGGCGGAAGTCGTCGCGAGTGAACGGGCGCGGCCGATAAAGGACCGTGCGGTCGATATACACGTCCAAAGGAATGACGCCGGCCTCGTAAAGGTCGAAGATCAGGTGGTGCCGGTCGTCGTAATCGGCCGCGTCTAAATGGAATGTCTTGACCGCCAGGGCTCGCGACTGGTGATCCCAGCCGTTGGTCAAAAGCACTCCGCCGATATCGGTGAACAGGGTCCGTGTGTGCGCCGGCATCCGGTTATCCGATGGCGTGCCAATTCCGGCCGGCACGGTTCAGCATGTGGTCGGCTTCTTTGGGTCCCGCGGAAAAGGCGGGATAGGTTACAAGTCCCTCGCCGGGGTGCGCATCGAAGTATTCAACGGCGGGTTCGACGGCGTTCCAGGCGGTTTCCACCATGTCGGCGCGGCGGAACAAAGTGGCGTCGCCCAGCATGCAGTCGTAAAGCAGCGTTTCGTAGCCGGTGCGGCAGACATCGCCGAAGTAATCGGCGTAGGCGAAGTGCATGGCCACGTGGCCCAGTTGCATCTCCGGTCCGGGGACTTTCGCGTCGAAGGTCAGTTGCACGCCCTCGGCCGGTTGGATCTGGAGTGTTAGCGCATTGGGCGAGAGCCGGCTGATGTCGGTCTCCCGGAACAGTTGCATCGGTGCGCGGCGGAAGCGAATCGTGATCTCGGTATCGCGCCTGGTGAGCCGTTTGCCGGTGCGGACGTAGAAGGGCACGCCGGCCCAGCGCCAGTTATCCAGGTGCAATTCGAGCGCGACGTAGGTCTCGGTGTTGGAATCGGGCTTCACGCCCGGCTCTTCGCGATACCCCACGGCGCTGCCGTCGTTGGCCCGGGTGTACTGGCCGCGCACGATGCACTCGGAGATGTTCTCCGGTTCTATCCATTGCAGCGCCTCGAGAATCTTCATCTGTTCGTTTCGCACTGCATTGGCTTCGAAGGAAATGGGCGGCTCCATGGCGGTGAGTTCTACCAGTTGGAAGACGTGATTGGGAACCATGTCCCGCAGCGCGCCGAAGCGTTCGTAATAAGCCGCGCGCAACTCCACGCCCACCGCTTCGGCGACCGTAATCTGCACGTTGTCGATGTAGCGCCGGTTCCAGATCGGCTCGAAGATGCCGTTGGCGAAGCGAAAAGCGAGAATGTTTTGAACCGTCTCTTTTCCGAGATAGTGGTCGATGCGGTAAATCTGGTCTTCGCCGAGAATCTTGGCCAGGCCCAGGTTTAGCTCCCGGGCGGTAGCGCGGTCGCGCCCAAATGGCTTCTCGATAATCAGCCGCCGCCAGCAGCCGTTGTCCTGCCGCAGCAGGCCGAGCGCCGCCAGCCGCTGGGGCAGTTCCAGGAAGAAGCGGGGAATGGTGGCCAGGTAAAAGAGCGCATTGCCGCCGGCTCCGTACTTCTTGTCGATCTCGGCCAGGCGGCTCTTCAGCGTAGCCAACCCCTCCGGGTTCTCAAAATCGGAGTTGATGAAGTAGCTGCGCTGGCGGATCCACTCCACTAACTCCGGCCGGCCGCCGTCGCAGCTAAACTCATGCAGAGCGCCGGCCAGTTTTTGGCGGAAGCCCTCCTCGTCATAGTCGGCCAGCGCGTAGCCCAGAATGGCGAAGTTCTCCGGCAACCGCTTTTGCTGGGCCAAGTTGTATAGCGCTGGCAGCAGCAGGCGTTTAGTGAGATCGCCCGAAGCGCCGAGAATCACGAACACGCATGGGTCGGAAGCGCGGAGAGAACTGGCTTCCTGCGCCGGGATGGTGACGACGGGTGTGTTTACCGGTGTGTCCGCCATGTTTCATCCTCGGTTGGCCAGCGCAATGCGAATGGCCGCAACCAAGGCAGCCAACCCCTGCCGTGTGTCCGATCCCAGGTGAACACGCAGGGCGCGGCGCTTGCGTTCGGAAAGCACCTCTAAGTCTCCCTGGGCCTGGGCTGCTTTGACGATGCCGAAGGTGTATTTCCGGCCGGGGATGGGAAGGTCTTCAGCGCCGGCCCCGGTGATCTGGATAAACACTCCGCTATTCGGTCCGCCTTTGTAAGCCTGTCCGGTTGAATGCAGGAAACGGGGTCCGAATCCCGCACAGGTGGCGCGGCCGGTGGCATCGCGCACGGCGGCGCGGACTGCCTGCAACAGTTGGTCATTTTCAGCGTTGCGGTTCAGGTAGGCCAGCAGCGCGAAGTAATCTCCTGCATGGAGTCGCTTCAGGTGGGCCTTGAGGTAGTGGACCAGGGTAGGGCTTCCGCCAGCCGCGGCCCGCAGTTCGCTGGCGTTGGCGGCGTCGGCGTAGAGCGCGATCGAGCCCTCTTCGTACAACGGCGTCCCAGTAACCAGCTTTCCGGTCTCTTCGTATTGAGTTGCCAGCTTGCGGGCGGCCACCTTGCTCGCTTCAACATCGGGCTGGTTGAACGGATTGATGCCGATGAGCTTACCCGCCACGGCGGTGGCCATCTCCCAACGGAAGAACTCCTGGCCCAGATCGTAGAGGTCGTTCAGTTCGATCCTCACCACGGGCATCCCGGCCGCGGCCAGTTTGCCGATCGCCGCATCCTGGGCGGCGTCGGGAGCGGAGGCGTAGCGGATATAGACGAAGAAACGGTCCGCGCCGTAGTGTTCGGCCGAGGTTAGCGGCTCCCGGTCCACCGGAATGATGCCCTTTCCCTGCTTGCCGGTGGATTCGGCGATCAACTGTTCGAGCCAGGCGCCAAGCCCATTGATGGCCGGTGAAGTCACCAGCGTAATCTTGTCGCGGCCATGGTTGGCGAGTGCGCCCATCACGGTGCCGAGCACCACGCCCGGATTTTCTTTCGCCGGTATGCAGGGCGCGCAGGCCTGCATCATCACTTCGGCGCGCTCCAGGAAACGGTAGACGTCCAGCCCCATCGCCGCCGCCGGCGCCATGCCGAAGTCCGAAAGCGCGGAGTAGCGCCCGCCAATTTGCGGCACGCCGTGGAAGATGTGCCGGAACCCGTCCCGTTTCGCTTCCTTCTCGAATGGCGAGCCGGGGTCGGTAATGGCGACGAAATGAAGCGGAGCGTCTTTGGCGCCGGTGGCCTCTTGCTGCCGCTTGAAGAAGTACTCTTTCAGAATGTTAGGTTCCAACGTGCTGCCGGATTTGCTGGAAACGATGAAAAGCGTGTGCTTGAGGTCGAGCGAACCTGCGGTGTCGCGGATCTGTCCCGGGTCGGTCGAATCGACAATGCGCAGCCGCGGAAAGCCTTCCTGCCGGCCGAAAGTCTCACCCAGCACTTCCGGGCAGAGGCTGGAACCGCCCATGCCGAGCACGATCACGTCCTTGAAGCCGGCGGCGCGAATCTCTTCGCCGAAGCGGGTCAACTCACTCACCCGGCGAATCTGCTGATCGACGATATCCAGCCAGCCAAGCCAGCGGTCCTCGCCGTCGCCGGTCCACACCGAGGCGTCCCGCTGCCAGAGTTTCCTGCTGGCGCCACTTTGTTCCCATTGGGCGAGCGCGCTCTCCACGACGCTACCGAGCGCAGCCGGCAGCATCAACTGCTGGCTGCCGGTGACGGCTGGCCCATCGGCCCGTAGGCGCGTGATGGACGCCAGCACCTTGTCGATCGCTTCCTGGAACAGTTCAACGCCTTTTGCCAGCAGTCCGTCGGTGACCTCGGTGAGCGAAATGCCGAGCCTCTCCAATTGCGCCAGTTCGCGGTTGGCCTCGTCCCAATTTTCAGTCAGTGAGTTCCGTAACTTGCCGTGGCCGCGGAAGGCGTCGGCGGTGGCCGGAGGAATGGTGTTGACGGTGTCCGGTCCCAGCAGTTCTTCAATATAGAGAACGTCGCTGTAGGCGTGGTTCTTGGTGCTGGTGCTGGCCCATAGCAGGCGCTGCACGCGCGCTCCGGCGGCGGCTAGCTGTTTCCACTCCTCACCGGAGAAGATCTCCTGGTACCGCCGGTAGGCATGCTTCGCGTTGGCGATGGCGATCTTGCCGCGCAAGGCGAGAATTGACGCGCGTTCGGGCTCGGGAGCAGCGTTGGCTTTCTCCTCAAGCAGTTTGTCGACGGCGGAATCGATGCGGGAGACGAAAAAGCTGGCCACGCTCGAAAGGCTTACCGGCAGTCCCTTCGCGGCGCGGCGCTTTAGCGCGCGAACGTAGCCGCGAGCCACCTCGACGTATCTCTCCACGCCGAACAGCAGCGTGATATTGATGTTGATGCCCTCGAAAAGCAGCTCTTCGATGGCGGGAACGCCTTCGGCGGTAGCGGGCACCTTGATCATCACGTTGGGCCGGTTTACTTCGGCAAACAGGCGTCGTGCATCGGCTATCGTGCCCTCGGTGTCATGCGCCCGGAAGGGCCCGACTTCGAGACTGACAAAACCGTCGGCGCCGCCGGTGGCGTCATATACGGGGCGCAACACGTCGGCGGCGTCGCGAACATCGCGAACGGCAACGTGGTCGAAGATGGTCTGGGACGAGGACGCGGCTTCGCAAGTGGCGCCCTGTATCTGCTGCCGGTATTCGGTCTCTTCCATCGCCTTTTCCAGGATGGAAGGGTTTGAGGTTACGCCGCGCAATCCGTCTTCTTCCACCAGCCGCCTTAAACCGCCGTGGCGTGTGAATTCGCGCCGGATATAGTCAAGCCAGAAAGCCTGGCCGAAGCCGGCAAGTTGTCTCAGAGGGTTCAGCGTGCTCGTTTGCAAGGGTTGCTCCTCCAGCTTCAAACTGACGGACAGAAACACAGGGGAAACAAGCAGACCACTCCTTCTATCATCGCGCAATTTGTACGTTGCCGCGCTGGATGCATTCTTACATTGGGGGGAGTAGGTTGAGAGATGAGCGCATTTGTCGAACCGGAGGTTCCCGTGACCGAGTCCTTATCCAATGAACAACTGCGATTGATCGATGCCTGGTGGCGGGCCGCCAACTACCTGACGGTCGGACAGATCTACCTTCTCGACAACCCGCTGCTGAAAGAGCCGCTGGAGCCGGCCCACATCAAGCCGCGGCTGCTGGGGCATTGGGGCACATCGCCCGGCCTCAACCTGGTTTACGTACACGCCAACCGCGCCATCAAGGCGCGAAATCTCAACTCGATCTTCATTGCCGGTCCCGGACATGGCGGACCGGCCGTGGTAGCCAGCACCTATCTGGAAGGAACCTATAGCGAGATTTACCCCAATATCAGCCGGGATGCGGAGGGAATGGGGCGGCTGTTCCGGCAATTCAGTTTTCCTGGCGGCATTCCAAGCCACGTTGCGCCGGAGACGCCGGGCTCCATTCACGAGGGCGGAGAACTCGGCTACTCATTGCTGCACGCCTTCGGCGCCGCATTCGACAACCCGGACCTGTTGGTGTTTTGCGTGGTAGGCGACGGCGAAGCCGAAACCGGGGCGCTGGCCGCCAGTTGGCATTCGAATAAGTTCCTCAATCCCGCTCGAGACGGAGCGGTGCTGCCGATCCTCCATCTGAACGGATACAAGATCGCCGGCCCTACGCTGCTGGCGCGGATGGAGCGTGAGGAACTGGCCGATCTGTTTCAAGGCTATGGTTATGAGCCGAGCTTTGTGGAAGGCGACGACCCGCCGGACGTACACCGGAAGATGGCCGCGGCGCTCGACAGCGTGCTGGACCGGATTGAGGCCATCCAGCGCGACGCCCGGGCGGGCGGGCAGCCCGTCCGCCCGCGCTGGCCGTTGATCGTGCTTCGGACGCCGAAGGGCTGGACCGGGCCCAAGACCGTCGATGGGGTGCCGGTGGAAGGAACGTTCCGCGCCCACCAGGTTCCGCTGGCCAACGTGCGCTCGAATTCAGATCACCTGCGCCAGCTCGAAGCCTGGATGCGCAGCTACCGGCCCGAGGAGTTGTTCGACCAGGCCGGTGCCTTGCGGCCCGAGATTGCCGCGCTGGCTCCCGCCGGAGAACGCCGCATGAGCGCCAATCCGGTGGCCAACGGAGGCCTGTTGCTGCGCGACCTGGCGCTGCCCGATTTTCGCGGCCACGCCGTGGCCGTCATCGAACCGGGCGGCGTGACCGCTGAGGCCACCATGATCGCCGGCAGGTTTCTTCGTGACGTCTTCAAACTTAATGCCGCGGCGGGCAACTTCCGCCTGATGGGGCCCGACGAGACAAACTCGAACCGGTTGGGGGCGGTGTTTGACGTGACCAACCGGGTGTCGATGGAAACCATTCTCCCCACCGACGACCATCTGGCCCCCGACGGCCGGGTGATGGAGGTTCTCAGTGAACACATGTGCCAGGGCTGGCTGGAAGGTTACCTGCTGACCGGGCGGCACGGCTTCTTCTCATGCTATGAAGCGTTCATCCACATCGTCGATTCCATGTTTAACCAGCACGCCAAGTGGCTGAAGACCACCCGGCTGATTCCCTGGCGGCGGCCGGTGGCCTCGCTCAACTACCTGCTCACCTCGCACGTCTGGAGGCAGGATCACAACGGCTTCAGCCACCAGGACCCGGGCTTCATCGACCACGTTTGTAATAAGAAGGCCGATGTGGTGCGCGTTTATCTGCCGCCCGACGCCAACTGCCTGCTTTCGGTGATGGACCACTGCCTCCGCAGCCGGCACTATGTCAACGTCATCGTCGCCGGCAAGCAACCCGCTCCGCAGTGGCTCGATATGGAAGCGGCGGTGAGGCACTGTACCA
Organism: Bryobacterales bacterium; assembly: GCA_020854055.1. Lineage (GTDB taxonomy): Bacteria > Acidobacteriota > Terriglobia > Bryobacterales > Bryobacteraceae > JADZGD01. Next base: position 7,562 of record JADZGD010000094.1, read on the forward strand.
ACGGCATCGGCATCTGGGAGTGGGCAAGCAATGATGCCGGCGTGGAGCCGGACGTGGTCTTCGCCTGCGCCGGCGACGTGCCTACGCTCGAGACACTGGCGGCGGTCGAGATTCTGCGGGATACCTTCGAAGACCTTAGGATCCGCGTGGTCAACGTCGTCGATCTGATGACCCTGCAGCCCGCCACCGAGCACCCGCACGGGCTCCCGGACAAGGACTTCGATTCGCTGTTCACCACCGATAAGCCCGTGATCTTCGCCTATCACGGCTACCCCTGGTTGATTCACCGGCTCACCTATCGCCGGACCAACCACCACAACCTGCACGTGCGCGGCTATAAGGAGGAGGGGACCACCACCACACCGTTCGACATGACCGTGCTGAACGATCTGGATCGCTTCCACCTGGCCGGCGACGCCGTGGACCGGGTGCCGAAACTCCAGAAGGTGGGCGCCCACTTCAGGCAACAGTTGCGCAACAAGCTGATCGAGCACAAAGAGTACGTCGCTCGTCACGGCGACGATATGCCGGAGATCCGCGACTGGAAATGGTCTGGCTAAAACGGCTGCGGCCGGGCCGCAACAATATTAGAATCGAGGAATGAGCAGTTCCGGCAAGTGGAGAGTTCGTCCGGCGTGGCTGACGCTAATCTGGGTGGCGGTGTGTTCGTTGGCGGCTTTCGGGCAGGGAAACCTGGCCGAGACTCTGGCCAAGGCGCCGCCCGAAATCGACCAGGCATTGCGGACGCGAGTGCAGCAGTTTGTCGATCTGTTGGGTGAGCAGAAGTTCCGCCAGGCCGAATCGATGGTAGCGGAGGATTCCAAAGACCGCTACTACAATATGGACAAGAACAGGATCGACGACTTCCGGTTTGTCAAGATCGTCTACGAAGACAACTACACACGGGCCATCGTCATCGGACTGCGCACGGCAGACCTGCCGGCGGCTGCTCCAGGCGCGGCGGGCGTTCCCGCCCAGGTGGCGCGAATCCCCGTCACCCTGCGGATGAACTGGAAGATCGAGAACGGCTTGTGGTGCTGGTATTTGCCGCCGGAAAAGGAGTTCCTGGAGACGCCGTGGGGTAAGATGCGGAATCCGAACTACCCCGGCAATAAGAACAAGCGCGGCAAGGAGGATCTGGCGGCGGCCCAGAAACAGACTGAACAACAGTTGAACGCGTTCCTTGCCAACACGCGCGCCGGTGTCAAGACGGATAAGCAATCGCTCGACTTTTCCAGCGGAACTCCAGCCACCAGCGAGGTGGCGATCACCAACATTCTGCCGGGGGCAGTAAAGTTGAGGCTGGAAATGGCCGAGGTGAAGGGACTGGCGCTGAAACTGGAAAAGACGGACTTGGGACCCAATGAGTCCACCCGGCTGGTGGCTCACTACTCGGCGCCGGAGAAACTGACCAGGGCCGGGCTGGTGAGCGTGGTGGTTCGCGTTGAACCCACCGGGCAGGGAATTCCGATCGCTATCCACCTGCACCCGCCCAAGAGCTGACTGGCCTGTTGCGTGCAGTGATCTCCGTCGAGCGGCCCTCGCGGCGGTAAGTGTCGAGGGTGCGGCCGAAAAGCGGCAAGATTCGGTCTTTCACCCGAAAGACGACGAAATTTTGCCACCTGGAGATCACCGATGTCCTATATTCAGGTTCTTCCAAAGGTGGAGTTTGATCCCGCCACCAACAAGATTCGTTCCGGCGGCCAGGAGCGCGACGCCGGTTTCGCCGCCATTGGGTTCTCGCTGAATCCGGAGGTGCGCGAGGCGCTGGCGGAACTGTACGGCGACGGGGGACGGGCGGCGCAGGCCGGGTCCATCGGAACCGAAGCCGGCGGCCGTGCGGATTCGCCCTGGGCGCCCTATGACGGACCGGTGGATAGCCGGGATGCCGTGCCAACCGGCATCGGGCTGCTCACCAGCAGCGGCGCGCCATTGATTGAGATCTCATCGCAGGCGGCAGCCAACGTTTGGGACTACACCGGGCCGGCTTCGCGCAACCCTTATTTCTGCACTTCCAGCAATCCGCTTCGTACCGGTTACGTGAAGGGCTACGACAATTGGTTTGAAGCCGTCAATCTGCTCGGTCCGAACGGTTACGTCATCAACAGCAGCTACACCGCCAACCAGGAGGGCGCCGCCGAGGCGCTGCGAATCGTCCGGCAGTTTGTGCCCGATGCAACCCTGACCGCCAGTGTGATCGGCGAGGGAACGGCCAGCCCGTGGCGCTCCGACAAAGCAATCAATGAGATCGAACTGCCCAACGGTGAACGCGTTAATGCCGGACGGGTGCTGGCCGGCTACTACAATAACGGCATGGGTGTCGATAGTTCGCGCGACGCGCTGATGCGCTATGAACTGGCGCTCCACACGGGCGAGCAGACCATCAATTACGGCTAGTAGCTGCGGGGCTGTTAGGCGATTCGGGTGAACAGATCCACTCGTGGCGGCGCCACGAAGAGATTGGGAATCTTCGCTCCGAGCATAGTCAGATGCGCCGAAGCGGCGTGGCGGTCCAGTTCGGCCCGCGAGTTCCAGAGCTCGTAGAACAGGAAATGCCCGGGCCGGTCGTTCATAGTGTGCAGGTCATACTGCACGCAGCCGTTCTCGGCCCGCGTAGGTTCCACCAGGGCCAGCAGTGCTGCCCGCGCTTCGGTTTCTTTACCTTCTTTTGCCTGAAATTCCGCAACCACCGTTAAGAGTTCAGCCATGATTAGTATCTCCAGCTTGTCACATCGGCGCCGGCGGGCGCGCTAGCCTTGATACGTTCCAAAATCCGGCTGACGTACATGGTGTTGTAGTGCAGCCGCGACAGCGAGTTGGGCTCGGTGGGGTCGCCGTTCCAGCAATGTTCGGCGCGGTCGCCGTAGGCCACCTCGGCATCGGCCGGCGGATTGGCCGTCTGCTTCAGAAAGTCTTCCATCAGGTAGACGGCGTCATTCAGATAGTAGGTGTCCATGTCGCCGCAATAGATGTGAATCTTGCCACGCAGCTTGGGACCGAGCGTGGGCCAGTCGCGCTGCATGATGTTGCGCAGGTCGTAATGTTTCAGCCAGTAGGCGGCGGTCGAGTGGTCAATTTCTCCCGTGACTTTGTCGAAAATGCGTTTGGGATAGCCGCCGGGGCCCGCCGGGCTGTACACCGCTTCCCAAATATCGAACTGCTGGCCGGAGCGAGAGTGCGTGCCAAGCGCCAACTCGTAAGCGTTGTTATCGTCCAGGACGGCGAAAATGTGCCCCCGGTAATCGCGCATCGCCGGGCGCGGCACCCGCTTGTGCGCGCCCTCGGTGTAGAACGCGTTCTTGTCTTTATAAATGTTGATGGTGGTATAGGCGCGAAAGTCGATCGGATCGGGGCAGGCGGCGAACGTACCGTTGTACTCGTCGGGATAGAAAACCTGCGCCGCCAGAGCCTCCCAGCCGCCGGTGGAACCGCCGTAGAGAAAGCGCGCCCAACCCTGTCCGATGCCCCGGAACCGGTGTTCGATATAGGGAATCAGTTCATAGGTAATGGCGTCGCCGTAGGGTCCCAGGTTGGCCGAATTCACCGCGTAGGAATCGTCGTAATACGGGTTGGCATGCTGGATTTCGACAATCAGCATGCGCGGGAAGTTCGGCCCGGTCCAGGTCTTGTAGAACTTGTAAGCCTCTTCCTGTTCGATACGGTTGTAGCCTGGGACGTGGAACCGCTGGCTGTAGACGGGCTTCAGGTTAGGGTCGGGAGGCTCGGTCCGGAAGCCGCCGAAATCGGCCGGGAAATGGCCGTGGAAAATGCAAATCGGATAATGCGCTTCCCGATGCTGGTCGAAGCCGGCGGGCAACAGCACGTGGGCTCCCAGGTACATCGGGCGGCCCCAGAACTTCGACAGCCGTTCGCTCTTCATGCGGATGTGTTTGATGTAGGGGGTGTCTTTGGGCGGCGTGATCGGCGGGATCTCCTGGTCCAACACCAGGCTGACCTCCGAATCGGCCTCCAGGTGAATCTTTCGTGGCCGGCTGTACAAGTTCCCCGGAGCGCGGCTCCACTGTTGTCCCTCACCACGGTCCATGGGCAGCTTCAGCACCCGGCCATCGGCCAGATGAAAGGTTTCGTAGCGGTGCAACAGTCCCTGCACATAATAGTCGCCAGGCTTTAACCGGGAAAGACTGCGTACCGGATAACCGAATGCCGTGGCATCCACCACGGCCGGTGCGCCCGGCTGAAGTCCGTTCACATCCAGGCCGAAAACAATCTGGGAGGATAACGAGTCGTTGATTTGAAACCGCGGCTCCGCCGACGGGTCGGTGGAGACCAGCAACAGCATTCGCCCGTCGAGCGCGTGCGCGCTCCTGGCGGCCGGGAACGAGAGTTGGAAACGCGGCGCCGCCACCGCGCCGCCGGCCAGAAGCACCACTGCCATCCGACGCATCCGATAACACATAGCGGCAGTATAGAAAGTTTTGGCCGAATCTGCCGATGCTACTTCTATGGCCGCACGCACGGTCAACTATTACGACGAACTGCAAATCCATCCCAAGGCGGAACCGGAGACCATTCATCGCGTTTACCGCCTGTTCGCGGCGCGTTACCATCCGGACAATCGTGCCAGCGGCAATGCGGAAACATTCCGGCGCATTCGCGAAGCCTATGAGACTCTTAGTGATCCCCAGAGCCGCGCCGCCTACGATGCCGAACTGGCGAAACTGGAACCGCCGCCGTTGCCGGTATTCCAGTCCGGGGAGTTCGGCAACGGGATCGCCTCGGAGGGCAAGATCCGCCTGGGCATTCTCTGCCTGCTCTATGCCCGCAGGCGCGCCAACCCCGACTACGCCGCCCTCTCGATGCTCGACCTGGAACACCTGATGGCCTTTCCCCGGGAGCATCTGTCATTTTCTGTCTGGTACCTGCGCGCCAAGCGCTATCTCGCCCAGGATGACCGTTCGAGTTTCGTCATCACCGCCGAAGGTGTCGATTTCTTGGAAAGCCAACTGGCCGATAATGAGTTTCTGCTGCGCGTCTTCAGAGAGTCGGAAAACGGGATGATGCTCTTTCCCAGGGCGCTGATCACCAGCAAGGAACGCCACTGACGCGCTTCCGGCCGGCCTGGCCTGTAGCAGACTGAATACATGGCTCACCGGGATTTCCATTACCTGGAGCGCATCCTCACCGCCTGTGTTTATGATGTCGCCATTGAATCGCCGTTGGATGGCGCGCCGCTGCTTTCCCGGCGCCTGGCGAACCGTGTTCTGCTGAAGCGCGAGGATCTGCAGCCGGTCTTTTCCTTCAAGTTGCGCGGCGCCTACAACAAGATGGCATTGCTCGATGGCGAACGTCTCGGGGCGGGCGTGGTGGCCGCCTCGGCTGGCAACCACGCGCAGGGAGTTGCGCTGGCGGCGCGCAAGCTGGGCTGCCACGCCGGCGTGGTGATGCCTGTCACTACTCCGCAGATCAAGGTAGCCGCGGTCGCGGCGCTCGGCGCCCAGGTGATCCTCGAGGGCGAATCCTATGACGATGCCTACCGTCACGCGGTCAGACTCGCCCAAACCACGGGGGCCACGCTGATCCATCCCTACGACGACCCGGACGTCATCGCCGGCCAGGGCACCATCGCCATGGAGATCCTGCGGCAGCATCCCGGCCCCATCGGCGCTATTTTCGTTCCCATCGGAGGCGGAGGCCTCATTGCGGGGATTGCCGTTTACGTCAAACGTCTCAAGCCCCAGACCCGCATCATCGGTGTGGAGCCGGAGGAGTCCGATGCCATGTACCGCTCGCTTGCCGCCGGCGAGCGCATAAGCCTGCCGCGTGCCGGCCTGTTTGCCGACGGCGTGGCCGTCAAGGAGGTGGGCGAAGAGACCTTCCGGCTCTGCCGTGAGTTGGTCGATGAGGTCATCCTGGTGGATAACGATGAGATCTGTGCCGCCATCAAGGATGTTTTCGAAGATACCCGCTCCATTCTGGAACCATCCGGCGCGCTTTCGGTCGCCGGCATGAAGGCCTGGGTAGCTCGTAACCGTATCGAGGGGCAAACGCTGGTGGCCGTGGCCTCGGGCGCCAACATGAACTTCGACCGGCTCGGCTTCGTGGCTGAATCGGCCGAATTGGGTGAGCAGCGCGAGGCCGTGTTTGCCGCCACCATTCCGGAGCGCGTGGGCAGCTTCAAGGAGTTCTGCCGCCTGCTCGGCCGCCGTCAGATCACCGAGTTCAACTACCGCTACGCCGACCCGGACCGCGCCCACATATTCGTAGGCGTGCAGGTGGCCACCCGCGCCGAGGCCAAACAGGTGCTGGCCTCACTCGAAGCGGCCGGCGTGCGCGTGCTCGATCTCACCACCAACGAGATGGCCAAGTTGCACGTGCGCCACCTGGTGGGAGGCCATGCGCCGCAGGTGGCTAATGAGCGTATCTACCGTTTCGAATTCCCCGAGCGCCCTGGCGCCCTCACCGAGTTTCTGGACCGTATGAGCCGCAGTTGGAACATCAGCCTGTTCCACTATCGCAATCACGGCGCCGATTACGGCCGCGTGCTGGCCGGCATCCAGGTACCACGGGAAGATGACGCTATGTTCGGCCAGTTTCTCCAAAAACTGGGTTACCCCAACTGGCGCGAGGACGACAATCCGGCCTATCGGCTCTTTCTGAGCTGAAAGTCCGGAAATCGCTATACATAACTGGATTTGGCTGGATTCACCGGCCGCACGGCGGCTCAACTTCTCATGAAGTGCGCGAGCCGTTTGGTGAGCTTCCCAAGAGCACCAATCTCACACTTCCAAACTGTGCACACGCGCCAGCCGGCCAGCTTGGCGGCATGAAGCTGGCCGAAAACTCAATCTAAAATCCCTTTAGGCAATCGGCGATTTCACGCTGCGTGATGGAGCCTTCGCGAATTACCCGCCAATAAGGTTCCGTAATGTCTACCGTGGTGGCGCCGGCGCCCACCGACAAGCCGCCGTCGAGCACCAGGTCCAGCCGTCCGTCCATCATCCCGAAGACTTCGATTCCGCTGCGGCAGGTGGGTTGTCCGGAGATGTTGGCGCTGGTGCCGATCAGCGGCTGTTGCAGGGCATCGAGCAGCGCCATCGCAGTCTTCGAGCGCGGCTGCCGCAACGCCAGCCGGCCGGTGTTCCCGGTGACCTTCAGCGGTACCTTCGCCGTCGCCGGAACAATCACCGTCAGCGGTCCCGGCCAGAAGTGCAGCGCCAGCACGTAGAAGCGTTTGGTGACTTCCGGTGTCAACTCCTCGGCGGTCAGCAGGTCCGGAATCAACAGCGGCAAGGATTGTTCCGCTTTGCGGCCCTTGGCCGTGAACACCTGTCCCACTGCCCGCACGTTGAAGGGATCGGCTACCAGGGTGTAGAGGGCATCGGTGGGGATGGCGACGACGCCTCCGCCACGGATGATTCCGGCCGCTCGCTCAATAGCCTTCGACGACGGTAGTTCGGGGTCGATTTCGAGGAGGTCTGTCGGCACGTTATCTCTGGCAACCGGGACAATAATACGTCGAACGGCCACCCTGGGGCATTCTGCGAATTGTACGGTGGCAGATCCGGCAGGGTTCCCCTTCGCGGTCATACACCGACACACAAAAACGCTCCGCCTCCTCGAGGCGGCCCGGGCGCGCGTAGGTAGTACAGGCAGATTGTACCGCATCGCCAAGAACATCGACAATTGCCGCGTGAAGGACGGCGAGTTTCGGCCGTTTCAGTGTCTGCATCAACCGCGTGGGACTGATTCCGGCTCTGAATAGCGCCTCGGCGGCGTAGATATTGCCAAGGCCGGCCACTTCGCCCTGGTCCATCAGGAACAGCTTGGCCGGCTTTCTCGAGTGGCGCGCGCGCCTCACCAGATATTCCAGGCTGAAATCCGGCGAGAGTGGCTCGGGTCCCAGTTTGGCGAGCAACACCTCCAGCTCCGCGTCGGGGTGCAGCGTGATTCTCCCCAGCGCCCGCGGGTCGTCCAATACCAATTCGGCGCCGCCGGCCAGTTCGAACCAGGCCCGTACGGTAGGGCTGCGCTCGCGCGCATCGTGGATCACATACACATTCCCGGTCATCCGCAAGTGGATACGCAGCGTCACCCCGTCCGACAGCCGTAGCAGCAGGTTCTTGGCACGGCGTTCCACTTCACGGATGGTTCTTCCGGCGGATTCCCGGCCAATTTGCGCCGCATCCTGCGGATGTGCCGTCGCCGGCCGGGGGAATACCGCTGCTACGATCCGCGCCCCTTTGGCCTGGCGGCGCAACCGCCGGCGGACGGCTTCCACTTCGGGTAGTTCAGGCATCAGTACAGCGTCAACTCCACCGGAGCGCCCGTTCCGCAGCCCAGCTTTCTGGCTGCTGATGCCTGGTTCGCCGCCACCTCCAGGTAACCCGAGCTACCCACAATCACCGCCAGCTCGCCCGGCTCACACTCGGAATAGTTCAGAGCCAGGCGGCGGATCTTCACCAGGCCGGCGCCCAGTTCGAAGGGCCGCGTGGCCAAATCGGGAAACTCGCGCACGTGGAAATTGGTGATCAGGTTCCCGAAGTGGTCAATCTTCAGGATGGCCCCGGTCCAGACGCGCTTGCCCGTCCGCACCGGCTTTTCAAAGTTGGCCCGAAGGTGGTCGGTTATCAGCCGGCCGAAGCGCGCCGGCGTCACGCCCTTGCCCAGGTGCCCGGCAACCGGCGCGAAAATGTCGCGCCCGTGAAACGTGCGGCTCACCGGGTGGTGGAAGTAGCGCTCGTCGGTAATCACCCGCACGCGGTGCTTCTCCTCGGCGAAAACCATCGAGAACACGCCATTATCGGGACCGATGAAGTATTGTCCGGCGGCCTCCACCAGAATCGGCCGGCGTGAGGTGCCCACGCCCGGATCCACCACCACCACATGAATGGTCTTACGCGGGAAATAGCGGTAGGTCTGGGCAATCACGAACGCGCCCTCGGCGATCTCCTGCGGCTTCACTCCATGCGTGATGTCGACGATCGTGGCAGTGGAATTAATTCCCAGAATCACGCCCTTCATCACACCCGTAAAGTGATCCGTGGTGCCGAAGTCGGTGGTCAGCGTTATCAGGCAGCGGGGCATCGTAAATGATCAGGGTACAATGAAACCAGAGGCTTTCCCTCGCTCTGGCGTATGAACCGGTATTATTTCGACTATAACGCCACTACTCCTGTCTCACCTGAAGTAATGGAGGTATTTGTCCGTGCGCTTCGGGAGACATACGGCAACGCCTCCAGTATTCACACCGACGGGCAGGCCGCCCGTGGCCGGCTGGAGCTTGCCCGCGAGCAAATTGCCGGGTTGCTCGGCGCGGTGGCGCGGGAAGTCGTGTTGCTCAGCGGAGGCACCGAGGCCGATAATCTGGCGATCCTGGGAACGCTTGCCGCCAGCCCGGCGGAGCGAAGGCACGTCGTCACCTCGGCCATCGAGCACCCGGCGGTGCTCAAGACCTGCGCCACTCTCCATGCCACCATTGTCCCGGCCGATTCCCGCGGACTGATCGATCCGGATGCGGTTCGCGCCGCCCTGCGCCCGGATACCGCGCTGGTCTCCATCATGCACGCCAACAACGAACTCGGGGTCATCCAGCCAATTGCGGAAATTGCGGCCATCGCTCATCAGGCGGGAGCGTTGATGCATTCGGACGGTGTTCAGGCGGCCGGCAAAATTCCGCTCGATGTGAACGCCCTGGGGGTCGATCTCTACTCCATCAGCGGCCACAAGTTCTATGCGCCCAAGGGCATGGGAGCGCTCTACGTGCGCAAGGGCACGCGCCTGGCGCCACTCTTTTTCGGAGGCCGCCACGAAAACGGTCTTCGTCCCGGCACCGAAAACGTGCCCGGCGCGGCCGCTTTGGGCGCGGCTGCCGTTTTGTGCAAAACGAACCTGAGCGCCGAGTCACTCCGAATTGCCGCCCTGCGCGACCGGCTGGAGCAGGGCATCCTGGCTCAAGTTCCCGACGCCGCGGTGAACGGCGCCGGCGCGCCGCGCGTGCCCAATACCACCAACATCCGCTTCGACGGCATCGACGCCGAACCGTTGCTGATCGCTCTGGACCTGGCTGGTTTCGCCTGTTCGAGCGGCGCGGCCTGCTCCAGCGGCGCCGTCGAACCCTCGCACGTCCTGCTCGGAATCGGTCTGACTCGCTCTCAAGCCCGTTCCAGCCTGCGCTTTTCACTCGGCCGGTTCAACACCGGGCAGCAGGTGGATGCGCTGATCGAGGCCACCGCCGGCGCCGTCGAGCGCTTGCGCCGCCTCTCTCCGGTGTACACCCATGCCTAAGGCCCGCATTGCCGTTGCTATGTCGGGCGGCGTGGACAGCTCCGTAGTCGCCGGACTGCTGCGCGAACAGGGGTACGAGATCATCGGCCTCACCATGCAGCTATGGAACCAGCGCCGGCTGCCCGAGTTGCTGCCCGATCACCCGGTTACCGGGCGCTGCTGTTCGCTCGACGACGTCTACGACGCGCGCCAGGTGGCCATGCGCCTCGGCATCCCGCATTACGTGGTGAACTTTGAGGACCGCTTCGAAGAGAAGGTCGTCAAGCCGTTCATCAGCGAATACATGGCTGGCCGCACACCCATTCCCTGCGCCCTGTGCAATAACTTCATCAAGTTCGACCAGTTCCTCGAGATGGCCGCCGGCGTCGATGCCGGACAGATCGCCACCGGCCACTACGCCCGCCTCGATTTCGACCAAGCCACCGGTCGCCACCGGCTATGGCGGGGCCGTGATGCGTCCAAGGACCAGACTTATTTTCTGTTCGGCCTGACGCAGACCCAACTGTCCCGGACGCTCTTTCCACTGGGTAACTTCACCAAGCCGGAGGTCCGCGAGATTGCCGCGCGCTTCGGTCTCCCCGTCGCCTCCAAGGGCGACAGCCAGGAGATCTGCTTCGTCCCCGATGGCAACTACGCCCGCTTCATCGAAGCCTATATGAAGGAGCAGTCAATCGCTTCTCCGGATACCGGCGGCGAGATCGTCACCACCAACGGAAAGGTGATCGGCGAACACTCGGGCGTTCAGCACTTCACCATCGGCCAGCGCCGCGGCCTCGGCGTCGCCGCCGCCCAGCCGCTGTACGTCATCGCCACCGATGCCGCTTCGCGCCAGGTGTTTGTAGGTGCGAACGACGAATTGCTGCGTGACTCCTTAATGGCGCGGGAAGTAAACTGGGTTTCTATCGCCCCCATTGAGCAACCGGTATCCGCCCAGGTGAAGATCCGCAACAAGCACATCCCGGCTGCGGCCACGTTGCTGCCCACCGCCGATGCGGCCCGCGTGGAGGTGCGCTTCGACGAGCCGCAACGGGCCGTCACGCCCGGCCAGGCGGCCGTCTTCTATGACGGTGATCTCGTGCTCGCTGGTGGCTGGATCGAGTAGCCCGGCTACAATAGCGAACAATGGCCCGTCCGCGCCCGGCACTTCGCAACTGGATCGAGTATGCTGCAGCCCGCGCGGTGCTGTTTTCTCTGGCCTATACGCCCCGCGGGCTAGCGGATGCGATGGCCCGTGCTTATGCCCGGCTGCTCGATCTTGCCATTCCCCGCCTGCGCGCCACGGCCGTGCGCAATCTGGAACTGGCCCTGCCGGATTGTGATGCGGCCACCCGCCGCCGGACCGCGGACGGCTCGTTCCACTCCATCGCCCGGCTGCTGGTGGCCTTCTCCCGCTTTCCGCAAATCGACGAGCAGAACGTGGGGGAGTGGATTCGCTACGAGGGCTACGAACATTTCGAAGCCGCCATGACGCGCGGCAGGGGGGTACTGTTTGCTACCGCGCACCTGGGTAATTGGGAACTGAGCGCCTTTGCCCACGCCCTGCTCAGCCGGCCGATGCACGTTGTCGTGCGGCCCTTGGACAACCCCTTGATCGATCGTCTGATTGCGCGCTACCGCACCCTCTCGGGCAATCACCTGATCGAGAAGCAGGACTTTGCCCGGGGCATCCTCAAAGCGCTCGCGCATAACGAAGCGGTTGGCATTCTGGTGGATCAGAACAGCTCGCTCGATGAGGGCGTTTTCACCGATTTTTTCGGCACGCCGGCCTGTTCCAATGCCGGCTTTGCGCGGTTCGCCGCCCGCAGCGGAGCGGCCGTACTCCCGGGATTTGCCTACTGGTCCGGCGAGGAAGGCCGCTATATTCTGCGCTTCAACCCACCGGTGGAAATCACCGGCGATGTTGCCGCCGACACAGGGCGGGTCCAATCCGCCATCGAAGCCGCTATCCGCGAGTTTCCCGGCCAGTGGCTGTGGATTCATCGCCGCTGGAAGACCCGGCCTCCCGGCCAGCCGCCGATCTACTGACCTAACGCGCCTTGACCACGTCCAGAAAGGCCTTGGCGGCATGGCTCAGCGCCCGCCGCGCCGGATAGACCAGCCGGATGTCGCGCGTCACGTTCAACTCCTTCACCCGCACGCCGCACAGCGATCCTTTGGCAATTTCCTGCTCCACGCACATCTTGGGCAGGAAACCGACACCCTCGTTGCGCGAAACCAGGAGCTTGATGGTCTCCACGGTGGGCATCTCCAGGTCCATGTTCAGCCGCACTTTGTGCCGCTGGAACTCCCTGAGCACGGTTTCGCGGTAGGGCGAAAGCACGTTGTGGGCGATGAACGTCTCCATCTCCAGTTCGGTGATGGGAATCTCCTCCAACCCGGCGAAACGGTGCTGAGGGGAGACGATGAACGTCAACCGGTCGGTATAGATCACCGAGGAGACCAGCCGCTCATCACCGGGATCGTAGCTGATGACGCCCAACTCCAGATCGCCGTCAATCAGTTGCGCCGGAATCTTGCTCGATAGACTGCGCCGCACCTGCACCTTCACCTTCGGATAGAGGCGGCGGTAGCGTTCGATGTGCTGCAGCAGGTAGAGCGTGGTGGTCTCATTGGCCCCAACGGTCAACCGCCCGGCCGAGTTGTCGCGCAACTCCGCCAGTGCGTTCTGAAGGTTGGCGTCCAGATTCTCAAATCGCCGGGCGTACTCGGCCACGATCCGCCCGGCGTCGGTCAACAGCAACTCTTTGGCGGAACGGTCAATCAGTTTCTCGCCGAACTCAGTTTCCAGTCTCTGGATTGCCAGTGAAACCGCCGGCTGCGTTCTCAAAAGCCGCTCAGCCGCCCGGGAGAAGCTCTTTTCGGCGGCGACGGTCAACAAAACCTTCAGTGGATAGAATTCCATCGGTGTTTCGGATAAATGAGATTTATGCTATACGGAATGATTATAGCCGATTAAAGAATTATAAATTTGCTAAATTCACATCAGGACCGTACACTGAAAGTACTTTCTAGCCGGAGGAACAGGCCGTCTGGAAGGATGTACGGTATTCAGCGTGAGGCTGGTCGTCCCGGAAGCCCGGACGGGGCTTGAACGGACGGCCGCCCACGCGCTGAACCCACCGTCGTATCTCTCTGAAAACCCCCGGTTATGGACAATCGAGTTTACATTTTTGATACGACACTGCGTGATGGGGAGCAGTCTCCCGGCTGCAGCATGACGGTTTCCGAGAAACTGCGCATGGCACGCAAACTGATCGAATTAGGCGTCGACATCCTCGAAGCCGGATTCCCGATCGCTTCCGATGGCGACTTTGAGGCCGTACAGGCAATCTCCCGGGAGTATTCCTGGGCTCATGTAGCCGCCCTTTCGCGTGCTCGCAAGCTCGATATCGAGCGCGCGGCGCAAGCATTGGAAGGCGCCAAACGCCCCCGAATTCATACATTTATCGCCACCAGCGATATCCACCTCCAGTACAAGCTCAAAAAAACCAGAGAGCAGGTGCTGGAAGATGCCGTGGCCGCCGTTACGCTGGCCCGGCAATATGCCGACGATGTCGAGTTCTCCGCTGAAGACGCCATGCGCACCGATCCCGATTACCTCGAGCAGGTGTGCCGTGCGGTCGTCGCCGCCGGAGCCACTACCGTGAATCTGCCCGACACCGTCGGCTACGCTACGCCCGATGAGCACACCACGCTCATCGGCCGCATGGCGAGGGCGCTCGGCGATAGCGCCATCATCAGCGTTCATTGCCATGACGACCTCGGCCTGGCTGTGGCCAACTCCTTGACGTCGGTCTGCGCCGGCGCGCGGCAGATCGAGTGCACCATCAACGGCATTGGCGAGCGCGCCGGAAACTGCTCGCTCGAAGAGGTGGTGATGGCCATGCGCGTCCGCCAGGACCGGTTGCCCTACCAGACCGCCATCGTTACCGAACAACTCTATCCGGCCAGCCAGTTGCTCAGCTCCATCATCGAGTTCGGTCCTCAGCCGAACAAAGCCATCGTCGGAGAGAACGCCTTCGCTCATGAGGCTGGCATCCACCAGGACGGCTTCCTGAAGAACAAAGCCACCTACGAGATCATGGACCCGCGTTCGGTGGGTGTTCCTGAGAGCCGTCTGGTTTTGGGCAAGCACAGCGGACGTCATGCGCTGGCGCAGCGCTGCGCCGACCTTGGCTTCGATCTCAGCCGGGAAGAGATCGACCGCATTTACACGCACCTCACCAGTCTCGCCGATAACAAGAAGGGCCTTCGCAACGAAGAGATCACCGATATCATCGTCCGGGAGACCGGCAAGCAGTCGGCCAGCGCAGTCGCCAACTGATATCCTGAGGAGAGCCGGCGTGTTGCACGGTTTCGGCTCTCCCTATATCTACAACAAAAATGGATCTCAACGTACTGATTCTGCCTGGTGACGGCATCGGAACCGAAGTCACCCGCGAGGCCGTGCGAGTACTGCGCCATGTTGCCGGCAAATTTAACCACGGCCTGCACCTGTCCGAAGGTCTGCTCGGCGGCATCGCCATCCACCGGACCGGCTCCCCGTTTCCCGGAGAGACCGCGGCGCTGGCCGCCAACGCCGATGCCACGCTGATGGGTGCGGTCGGCTTGCCGGAGTTTGACAGCGCGCCGCCCAGTAAGCGTCCGGAAGCAGGGCTTTTGGGGATTCGAAAGGCGCTCGGTGTTTTTGCCAACCTGCGTCCGGTGAGGACATACAAGGCGCTGATCGATTCCAGTCCCCTCAAGAACCATCTGGTGGAAGGCACGGATATGATCATCGTCCGTGAACTCACCGGCGGTATCTACTACGGGACCCCGCGTGGCGTGTCGGGCGAAGGCGCCGAAGAGCGTGCCGTGAACACCATGGCCTACACCCGGCCGGAGATTGAACGCGTCACCCGCATGGCATTCCAACTTGCCCGGGGCCGCCGCAAGAAGGTGACGAGCGTGGATAAATCCAACGTGCTCGAAAATTCCCAGCTCTGGCGCAAGGTGGTACTCGAGGTGGCGCACGAGTTTCCTGACGTCGTGCTCGATCATCTGCTGGTGGATAACTGTGCCATGCAGTTGGTGCTTAACCCCCGCCGCTTCGACGTCGTCGTCACCGAGAACATGTTTGGCGATATCCTGAGCGACGAAGGCGCGGTGCTGGCCGGCTCCATCGGCATGCTGCCTTCGGCCTCCATCGGCAACCGTAAGGAGTCGGGCGCCTGGGCCGGTCTTTACGAACCCGTTCACGGCTCCGCTCCCGACATCGCCGGACAAAACAAAGCCAACCCGCTGGGCGCCATCGGATCGGTGGCGGCCATGCTCGAGTACAGCTTCGGCCTTACCGAAGAGGCGGCCGCCGTCAACAAGGCGATGGAGATCGTGCTCGATAGCGGCCGCGTAACGGCGGATCTGAAACCCTCCGGCACGCCCGCTACCACCGAACAGGTTGGCCAGGCCGTTTGTGAAGCGATTTGAGGTACTGAAGCTAATGGGTAAACCACGGACAATCGTCGAGAAGGTGTGGGATTCGCACGTGGTGTGCGAAAGACCGGGCGCTCCGCCGCTGATCTACATCGACCTGCACCTGGTTCATGAGGTCACTTCGCCACAGGCATTTGAAGGCTTGCGGGAACGCGGACTGAAGGTGCGCCGGCCGGATCTGAGCTTTGCCACTACGGACCACAGCACCCCCACCACCGACCGCTCGCTCCCCATCGCCGACAAGATCGCCGCCGCCCAGGTGGCGAAACTGGAGGCCAACTGCAAGGAGTTCGGCATTCCCTGTTACGGTTACCACAGCGAGCATCAGGGCATCGTTCACGTGATCGGCCCGGAGAACGGCCTCACCCAGCCGGGCATGACCGTGGTTTGCGGCGACAGTCACACGGCCACCCACGGAGCATTCGGCGCGCTGGCCTTCGGTATCGGTACCAGCCAGGTGGAGCACGTGCTGGCCACCCAGTGCCTGCTGCAGGCCAAATCGAAGACCTACCAGGTGAACATCAACGGCTCGCTGAAGCCAGGCGTCACGGCCAAGGATGTCATCCTCGCGCTGATTGCCAGGATTGGCATCGGCGGCGGAACCCACACGGTGTTCGAGTATTGCGGCTCCACCATCCGCGCGCTGTCGATGGAGGAGCGGATGACCATCTGCAACATGTCGATTGAAGGCGGCGCGCGCGCCGGCCTGATCGCTCCCGACGACACTACATTCCAGTACATGCACGGCCGGCGGTTCATGCCGAAGGGCGCCGCCTGGGATGCCGCGCTCGATCGCTGGAAACAGCTGCCCTCCGATGAGGGCGCCGTCTATGACCGCAGCATCTCCATCGACACCGCCGCTCTGGAGCCGATGGTCACCTTCGGCACCAACCCGGGAATGGGCATTCCCATCACCCAGCCGGTGCCCGATCCCGGTTCGCTGGCCGATCCGCTGGAACGCGATTCGCTGGCCAAGGCGCTGCACTATATGAATATCGAGCCGGGCAAGCCGCTGCTCGGACACAAGGTCAACGTAGTCTTTATCGGAAGTTGCACCAACGCCCGTATTACGGACCTGCGCGCCGCCGCCGCCCTGTTCAAGGGCCGCAAGGTGAGCCCCAACGTGCGGGTCATGGTGGTTCCCGGCTCCCAGGACACCAAACGCCAGGCTGAGGCCGAGGGATTGGACAAGATCTTCCGCGAGGCCGGCGCGCTGTGGCGCGAGGCTGGCTGCTCGATGTGTATTGCCATGAATGGGGACCAGTTGGCGCCGGGCGAGTACAGCGTTTCCACCTCCAACCGCAACTTTGAAGGCCGCCAGGGCAAGGGAGGACGCACCTTCCTGGCCAGCCCGCTAACCGCCGCCGCCGCTGCCGTAACCGGCGTGGTAACCGATGTGAGGACCTTGCTATGAAGAAGTTCGAAACCTTTACCAGCCGCGTGGTGCCGCTGCCCATCGACAACATCGACACCGACCAGATCATCCCGGCCCGCTTCCTCAAGACCATCTCCAAGGCGGGCCTGGGCGACCAGCTCTTCAATGACTGGCGCTACGACGACGCCGGCAATCCGAACCCGGACTTCATCCTCAACCAGCCGCGCGGCCGCAACGCCGGCGTGTTGCTGGCAGGAGACAACTTCGGCTGCGGCAGTTCGCGTGAGCACGCCCCGTGGGCGCTCACCCAGTTCGGCTTCCACGCGGTCATCAGCACCTCGTTTGCCGATATCTTTCGCGGCAACGCGGTGAAGAACAGTCTGTTGCCGGTGGTTGTCCCCAAGGACGCCCACGAAGAGCTGTTTGCCGCTCTCGAAATCGACCCGGACGCCAAGGTGGAGGTGAACCTGGCCGACCAGACCCTCACCCTGCCCAGCGGACGCAAAGTGGAGTTCCCGGTAGATCCTTTCGCACGCCACTGCATGATCGAGGGCGTAGATGAGTTGGGTTATATCCTCCAGCAGCAAGGTGCCATCGCCGCTTACGAAGCTACCCGTACCTGCCCGCTCAACACGCTCCCTTAGTTCCGGCCGGAATCAGCGAGTACCGGGCAGATAGATCGGCACCTCGGCCGGAATGGTGACGGCCCCGGTGGCGGCATATTCGGCACCCCGCGCCATCAGCGCCAGAAAGCCCGGACGGGCACGCGCCTGGGCGTCATGCCCCAGTGTGGTGTGCACGCTCCGCCCGGCGCCATACCTCACGCTCCAGACGATCGGCTGATCCCGCCCCGTGCCGTGTTGCGCCACGTCGCTGTAGGCCGTCGCAATCACCTGGGCCTCGGGCAGCAGGATGATGCCGTGATACAGTTCGTCGGTCGCCAGGAAACTGCCGCCGGTGCCCTTGGCGAGCGGGTGGTCCGGGTTGATGTATTTCACTGTGAAGGTGTGGTACTTGCTGTGCGCGTTGCTCAGCGTCTTCCAGTAGGCTCCAATCATGCGCCGCCACTCGGGCCATGCCGGCTCAATGATGCCGGTCGGTTTGAAGCCGGTGGTCTTCACTTCGAAGCCGCCGAAGGCATAGCTGGTTTCGTGAACGCTCAGCATGCCTTTACCGGAGCGTAGAAACCCTTCCACGGCCTGTTCGGTCTGTTCGCCCCAGCGCGGGCCGTGGTAGTCGATCACCAGCACATCGAAAGCTCGCAGCGTGGCGGCAGTGGAGCCGGCGAATGCCTCGGTCACCTTCACGTCGAAGCGTCCCGAATCCCGCAGTGCAGCTACGATGTAAGGCGTCGTGGTCCGCCAGTCATGGTCGCTTTCGCCCGTCACCACCAGCGCGCGTAACTGGCGCGGCGCTTGAGCAAACAGGAGGCCGCCCGCCAGGCAGGCGGCCATCAGACGAATCGCTCGTCTCACCTTGTCTCTCCCTCCGGACCGGATGCTAGGCGCCGGCAGTCGCGGCTTCGGCCTTGCCGATCACCTCGGTCAGATGCTTCAGGCTGGTCACCGCCTGTGCCGAGGTGCCGCACTCCACCGCCATGTAGCCGTTGAATCCTCCGGATTGCAGGATGTTCACAACCTTGGTCCAGTCGATCACTCCCTCGCCGCAGGCGCAGCCGACGGGCGTTCCGGTCACCTTGCCCCGCTCGGCGCCGGACTGTTGTACCGAGATATCCTTGGCATGCATGTGAACCAGCAGCGGCAGAACGGCCTTCAGCCCTTCATAAGGATCTTCGCCGCCCAGCCAGGCGTTGCCCGTGTCGTAGTTGATCTTCAGCATCGGCGAATCCACCAGGTGTGCCAGTTGCAGCAGGCCCTCGGTCCGCTTCGTGATGAACTGGTGGTCTTCCAGCGCCACGTAGATGCCGTGCATCTCTGCAATGCGGGTAACCGCGCGCAGTGTGTACTTGATGGCCGCAAAGCATTCTTCCATGGACAGCCACTCGGGCTTGGGACCTTCGTCGCTGTTGATGATGGGCGCGCCTACCGCCGCGGCGAAGCGAATCGCCCGCGTCATGTAAGGAACCGCAATCTCCGGGCGGCAGAGCGGGGAATGGGCGCTCAGGCTGCACACCTTCATTCCGTGCTGATCGAGAATCTCCTTCATCTCGAGCGGATCGTCGTCCATTGAGAAGGAGTGATAAAAACCGCCTTCGCTCAGCAGTTCGCGCCCGTTGTGCACCAGCGGCTCTACATACTTGTAGCCGATCCCGGCGGCGCGTGCGACACCTTCGCGGAACGATTTGTCTTCGCTCCGGATGAATTCCATGTTCAGACTGATTCCAATACTCATTGCGTTTTCACCTTGTTGGAGATGCGGATCTGTTGGGGATTATACATCCACCAGCTACCCCGGCCGGCCTAGTGCCGTTTCTCACTCGATGGCGGGACAATGTGCTTCATCCGCATGTAAGTCACCAGGTTCCCATAGTGCTCAAAGTTGTGGGCGATGTTGAAGTCCATCACTCCGAGCCTGGTCATCTTTCTGCCGAACAGCGACGTTTCCTGGGCCGCGCCGGCGTCGGTCAGCTTGCCGTACACCGACTCGCAGTAAGCAAACGCCTCCTGCAGCGCGGCCGTCAGTGCTGCCTTGGTGGTGGCCGTCTTTTCCACATTCTTGTGCTCCGGCTTGCCGGTGGCGGCGATGCCGCAGAACAGGTACTGCGCGTCGGCGATGTGCCCCAGAATCTCTCCGAAGGTACGCACCTCCGGCACCGGCCGGAAGGAATAATCCTGCTCCGGAACCTTCTCGGCGGAGCGCAGCACAACGCTTTTCACCCTCTCGAAACTTCCCTTGGACGAGTCAACCAGTGGATTGGCGCCTTGTGCCAGCAGCACCGCGCACCCGGCCAACGTCATCATGGTCAAAGCAAAACAGCGCATATCGGTTCTCCTTGAGTCAGACAGAATTTGCGGACGAACTTAATCGGCTGGATAATCCTTTGCCACCCAGTCCTGGTGCAGGTTGGTGGGGATATCGAGAACGCGGACGTTCTTAAAGCCCAGTTCCCTCAGCGTCCGGTAAGCCGGGCGGATATTGGGGCAATGGTTCATCGGGCAGCAGCCGCAGTAAATGACCACCGGCACGCTCTTCGCCAGGCCGCTGACGGCCGCGCGCAGAGCCTGGATCCCCTCGGGCTTGGCGGTGGGTCCGGCGAAAACGGAGTGCGCAATGTGCCTTTGACGGTAAAGCACCGGGAAGGCGACGCAATAAATGTGCGGTAGCGCTTTGCCCGCTCGGAGGATCCTGGCCAACTCGGCCGGCTTCATCAGTTCCGATGCTGCCCACGGCTCACCACTCTCGCCGCGCGCGCAAGCAGTCAGCAGCGCCGCGCCCAGGCTCCATGAACTCAACATGAGACCGCGCCTGGTGGTTATTCCCAGCCCCCGCTCCATCGTCTTCTCCTTCGTCCGCTGCGCCGGTCCATTTACGTTCTTTGCCGGATGGTCAGCGGGCCGCAAGCAGCCTATTGGTCTACAATTCGAAGCATAGCAATGATCTCACGACGAAATTTGCTGCGTACAGCGGCGCTGGCGCCGGCCGCGTTGCAGGCCGCTGAAGCCGGGTTTGAGCCCACCGGGCTGCGATGCGAATATGCAGTGGATCCGCTCGGAATCGATGCGGTCCCGCCGCGCTTTTCCTGGCAACTCGACCGGGCGACACAGAGTGCCTGGCAGATCGTGGTTGAATCGAATGGCCGCCCGCTGTGGGACTCGGGCCGCGTCACTTCAGATCACTCAACGCAGGTCGCCTACGCCGGACCGGCGCTGCAAGCTCGGCAGCGATGTGTCTGGAAGGTTCGCGTGTGGGACTCCTCGGGCGCGGTCTCGCGTTGGAGCGCTCCGGCGCGGTTTGAGATGGGTTTGCTCGCCGCCTCCGATTGGCGTGCCCGCTGGATCATGTCTCGCGAACCGGAGGGCGACTCAGCGGTTCGCACTCTGCCTGGCCCCTGGTTCCGGCACGTCTTCCGCCTCACGGGACGGCCGCAACAGGCTCGGGCATACATCAGCGGTCTGGGCTATTACGAACTCTCCATCAACGGTCGCAAGGTGGGTGACCACGTGCTCTCGCCCGGACAGACCGAGTACGACAAACGCCGCATCCGCCGCCTGCTCTACCCGTTCGATGACCAGACGGCCAAGCGGGTTCAGTATGTGACCTACGATGTGACCGGGCATCTGGTGGAAGGAGAGAACGTCGCCGGCGTGGTTCTCGGTAACGGCTGGTACGACCAGCGCGACCGTGTGGTGGAGGGTTGGCTCTGGTACGACACGCCACGTTTCATCCTGGTGATCGAGGGCGACAATGGCGAACTGCTGGCAGCCACCGGTGAGGATTGGCGCGTCACCACCGCCGGACCCATTTTGCACAACGCCATCTTTACCGGTGAAAGCTACGATGCGCGGTTGGAGATGCCCGGTTGGGACGCCACGAGCTACGATGATTCATCCTGGAACCGTGCCGCGGTCGCGCGTCCACCGGCCGGCCGCCTGGTCGCCGAGTATCAGGAACCCAACCGCGTGGTGGAGACCCTGCATCCCACCGCCGATGGAGTGAACAGCTTCGACGCGGGCCGGGGCGTTTCCGGGTGGGTCCGGTTGCGGGCTCGGGGCGCCCGCGGGCGCAAAGTGACGCTGCGTTTTCGTGAGGAACAGGGGCCGGACTACGGCCAGGCGGACAGCTATGTGCTGAAAGGCGAGGGTCTCGAAACCTGGGAGCCGCGCTTCACCTGGCACGCCTTTCGTCATGTCGACGTGATCGGCTCAACCGAAGGCCTGGAACTTGATGTCCGCGTGGTTCATGACGATGTCGCGCGCGCCGGCGAGTTCCAGTGTTCGAACCAGTTGTTCAACCAGATTCACGAGACCTATGTCCGCACCCAGCTTGCCAACATGCACGGAGGCGTGCCCAGTGACTGCCCGCACCGTGAGCGCCTGGGTTACACCGGCGATGGCCAGGTAGCGGCGCAGTCGGCCATCTACGCGCTGGACATGGCGCGGTTCTACACCAAGTGGATCGACGACATCGCCGACGCGCGCAATCATGCGACCGGCTTCGTGCCCCACACGGCGCCGTTTGAGGGCGGTGGAGGCGGGCCGCCCTGGGGATCGGCCATGGTGCTGCTGCCCTGGTATCTGTACTTGTATTACGGCGACCGCCGGGTGCTCGGGCGCCACTACGATGCGATGACCGCCTGGGTGCGCTATCTCGGTACACGGACCGATGCCTCGGGCGTGGTGGTGAAGGAAGAGCCCGGAGGCTGGTTTCTGGGCGACTGGCTACCACCGCGCAAGATCAAGATTCCACCGGAGTTTGTCTGCACCTGCTTCCTGGCTCACTGTGCGGATTTGGTCTCGAAAATCGCCGCCGTGCTCGGACGCCAGCAAGACGCGGCCGCTTTTGCGCAAGTCCGCGATCGGGCGGCATCGGCCATCGAGGCGCGCTTTTTCGAAGCGGCCCGCAACCAATACGCCGGCGGCGAGCAGGGAGCCAACTTTTTTGCGCTGGCCTTCGGATTAGTGCCGGAAGCCCGCCGCCGGGCGGTGCTCGACCGGGCCGTCCAGATTCTGGAGCAGGAGCAGGATTCCCACTTCGACACCGGTTTCATCGGCACTCCGCTGGTATTAGATGTCCTCACCGAAATGGGACACTCCGGCCTGGCCCAGCGCCTGATGAACCAGCGGGATTTCCCCAGCCTGGGCTACATGCTCGCCCGCGGCGCAACCACGCTGTGGGAATCCTGGGATGGCGGCGGAAGCCACATGCACCCGATGTACGGCGGCGCCTGCCGCTGGTTCTGGCAAGGGTTGGCCGGTATTCATCCTGACGCCGGGCAGCCAGGTTTCCGGCACTTTTTCGTCCGGCCTGCGCTGGTAGACGGCATCGATTGGGTGCAGGCCAGCTATCGCAGCCTGCGGGGACCCATCTCCGTGCACTGGCGCCGGCAGGCAGGCGGCGTGCGGCTGGAAGTCGAGGTACCCGGAAACTCCCGGTGCACGGTAGAACTTCCCGGCGGCCGCCGGCGGGAAGTTGGTCCCGGAAAATCGACGCTGGAGGCGTAGAACTGCCCTTCGTTTCGTCAAATCCCAGGATTTTTCATCATAGATTGAGTGTCGGAGCCTACACTCATCTGAAATCACCGCCGATAGACTCTCCATGGGCGGTTGTGGTCTTTGCAGGCTGCAGCAATATTCGGCCGGTGAACATCCCGTTCTTTACGCGGGAAATCCACTGCTGCGAACACTACTCACCGAACTGCTCCGCTGCCAGAAAATTGCGTTTCACCAGGAGGACGGAGTCTACGTCTTCCCTGGCATCAGCACCCGGGAAGCGCTCGCGGCGCTGCTCGATAAGCATCTGACCGGCGCGGAAAAGGACGATCTGCGCATTGCAACGTCCAGCCTGGCGGGTCTGGCCAGCGCCGAACGATTCAGCGACTTCCGCCGCAAGGCCGACACGGCCTGGTTTGACCGGGCGCTTCGGGAAGACCGCTTTACCTTTCATTTCCAGCCGATTGTCGATGTGACGGCGATGTCAATTTACGCCCACGAATGTCTGGTGCGCCTGTTTGCCGATCGTGAGTACCTGGGAGCGGAGATTGTGGATGCAGCCATCTCTCGCGGACGGATCCATGCCTTTGACGACTATTGCCGCCAGAAGGCGATTCGCGAAGCCGCCGAGAATGTCGACCCGGGCTCGAAACTTTTCATCAACTTCCTGCCGTCATCCATCTACAACCCGGAGTACTGCCTCCAGGCGACGCTGACCGCGGTGCGTGGAACGAAGTTCTCTCCCGAGTCCATCGTTTTCGAGGTGGTGGAGTCCGACCGGGTGCGCAATATCCCGAGCCTGAAAACGATTCGCGACTTTTATCGCGCCAACGGTTTCAACTTCGCGCTGGATGACGTCGGCTCGGGTGCGAATTCCTTGCAGACGATTGCCGATTTCCAGCCGGATTACATCAAACTCGACCAATCGCTCACCAGCGGGCTGGAAAATCCCATCCGGCTGGCGGCGGTGCGCAAGATTTTCGAACTGGCGGATGAATTCGGAATCAAAGTTATTGCCGAGGGTGTGGAAACCGCGGCCCAGGCCGCCGCACTGGCCGGCACTGGTATTCGGCTGATGCAGGGCTGGTTCTTTGGCCATTCGGCCGCGGCCGGCGTCACCGCTGCCAGTCTGGCAAATCTTGCGCGCCAGATGAACACCTGCGCTCAGCTAACCGGCAGCGAATCGACAGTCCCTTCCGAATTGCAATCCCATTAGGGCTTACGCCGTTCACGATAGCTGCTGGTAGGCATCACCACCGCGGCCGCACGGGCGAAGGCGTTTTCAATGCTGCCACCGGAGAAGTCCCTGAAGATGCGGAATTCGACGCAAACCTGCGCATTGAACGGGCGCTCGGACCGGCGGGGCGGCCAGCGCTTCCAATTGGTGTCCTGCTCCCGGATCGCCGCCACCTCCTGGCTGCTTGCGTCCTGCCACCTCCAGGACGCGAGCATGCTGGTGGTCGCCGGCCCCGCGAATCCGGCGGCAGGAAGCAGAATCATTCTTTGAACCGAATCTCGAATGCAACACCCGCCGGACGTACTTTCCAATGGTATTTCCTCAACGCCGGCGCGCGAGCGCCCGGGCTACCAGCCGCGCATTTTCCTCCACCTGCTCGGAGTTCTTGGGGAACATCCCCACCACTACCGCGTCCGACGGCTTGGCATAATCGAATGCCAGTTCAATGGCGGCCTGGCGCCTTTCCGCTGTCTGGGTGTGCCGCGTGGCGCCGTAGACCTTGAAAATGAGGCATGGTTTGGCCGTCTTTCTCACGCGCGCCAGCATCTCCGGCCGATCGTCGTCCCAGAAGAGTTCTCCTTCCACCGGGTGGCCGGCCAGGCGGGCGTTCTCTTCCGGGCGACGGGTCAGGTGATAAACGCAGGCCATGTAAAAATCCACATCCCAATGGTTTTGCTCCGCGAAGTCGATCACTTCCGGGATGTGGGTGCCCAGGCCGGTCATGACGCCCGTCTGGCGGATGGCCTTCAGTCCGCGGGCGATCTTGTCGGGGCGGTCTTCGTGCCAGAAGCGGTCGGTCAGCGAGCCGTGATGGTAGATGGCGATTGGCTTCATGGCCATGATTTCCGAGAGGTTCTTCCGCAGGTCTCCGTATTCGGAGGCCGTCTGGGCGATCCACTGCAGATTCCCGCCCTCCAGGCGATATTCGTTGAGCAGCCGGATAATGTGGCGGTCGCCTCGGGATTGCCAGGTGTTGATGCCGGCCCTCTCGCAGGCCGCCAACATCCTTTTGACGTTGGCGGCGGTGAAATAGTCCCGCATCTCCAGATCCATGGTCCGCGACACGTGGGAGTTGGCGCTGACCGGGTTTCCACCGGCAATCAGCCGGGAGACGGTAAATCGCCCAAACCGCACGGTGGGCAAGGTGGACGCGGCAGCCGTGGTGGCGGCGGTGATCAGCGCCTGGCGCCGGGTGACAGTGGGCATAAGGGCCTCAATCAAGTTAATGCGACCTGGAAATCCAGTTTCAAGTATAGGCTCGCCGGACGGAGAGCTCAACCCACCATGGGCACCGCCATCAGGTACGATGAAATTCGCGCATTGGGCGCCCCCGGCGCCCGCGGAGACAAGAATGACAATCGCCCTCAACGCCCGGACGTCCGGCGCCCGTGGTTACGCTTACCTGATTTCCATTGTTGCCGCCCTGTCCGGCCTGCTGTTCGGCTTCGACACGGCGGTGATCAACGGGGCACTGCCGTTTCTGCGGGATGAATTCCGGCTCACCGATTGGGAGGTGGAGTTGGTTGCCGGTGTGCTCCTGTGGGGCTGCGCCGTGGGCTCGGCCATGGCCGGCGTCATCAGCGATCGTTTCGGCAGGCGCAAGACACTGGTCTACGCCGCCATTGTGTTTGCCGTCGCGGCCATCGGATCGGCCATTCCGCGCGGGCTTACCGATCTGGCGATTGCCCGCTTCGCCGGCGGGCTGGCGGTCGGCGTAGCCTCGGTGCTCGCTCCGATGTATATTGCCGAAGTCTCTCCTCCCGACGTGCGCGGCCGCCTGGTGTCGATCAACCAATTCGCCATCGTCATCGGCGTGCTGTCGGCCTACATCATCAACTGGAAGCTGGCGTTCATGGGACCGGGCAACTGGCGCTGGATGTTCGGCGTGGCGGCAGTGCCGTCGGTGATGTTCTTCATCGGGCTGCTGTTCATCCCGGAGAGCCCGCGCTGGCTGGTCCATCGCGGCTTCGACACGCTGGCGCGCACGGTGCTCGCGCGCGTCTCGAATCCCCATGAGGCCGATGAAGAGTTGAACGCGATTCGTATCAGCCTGCGGGAAGAGTCGGCGTTCTCCTACCGGGAGCTGCTCAAGCCCGGCATCCGGCGGGCGGTCGTGCTGGGTTGCGTACTGATGATTCTGACGCAGATCACCGGCATCAATACCATCATCTATTACGGCTCGCTGCTGCTGCGGGACCACGCCGGACAAAGCGCCACCTCGGCTATCGGCGCCAATGTGTTGATCGGTACCACGAACTTCTTCACCACCATCCTGGCCATGGCGACCATCGACCGGTTGGGGCGCAAGCCGCTGCTGATGATCGGCTCGGCCGGAATGTGCGCCGCGCTTGTCGGCTTAGGAATCGCCTTTGGCATGACGCCTCAGCCCTACCCGGTGATTGTGGGGATGATTCTTTGCTACGTCGGCTGCTTCTCGCTCAGCCTGGGCTGCGGCGGCTGGGTCTATCTCTCCGAACTCTATCCGACGGCGGTGCGGGCGCGGGCCATGTCGCTTGGCACGCTCTGCGTCTGGCTATCCTGCCTGCTAGTAACGATGACGTTTCTCACTTTGATGCAAGCTCTGGGAGCGACCCGAGTCTTTTGGATGTACGCCAGCCTCTGTGCGGTGACGTTCTTCTTCGTCTGGCTGGCGATGCCCGAAACCAAGGGACGCACCCTCGAGGAGATCCAGCAGTGGTGGACTCCCGGCGGCCGCTACGGCAAATAGAAGATCTGATCCAGGCGCAGCAGACCCTCGTCCGGACGGAGGCCGCCCAGGTCCTCGAAAAACGGCGCCATCTGCGCCTGCCAGCGCTCGTTGACCTCTCGCGCGGCCATGCCGTCGAGCGCTGCCTGAAGATCCGGCGTCTCGAAGTAGCCCACCAGCAACCCGTCGGGACGGAGAAAGAGCGAGTAGTTGCGCCAGCCCGTTTCGCGTAGCGCGGCCAGCATTTGGGGCCAGACCGATCTGTGGCGTTCCTTATATTCCTCCAGCCGCTCCGGCCGTACCTGCAGCAGAAAGCAGACTCGTTCCATAGCCAGGAAGCCTACACCGCGGCGCGGATACCGTCAATCCGTACCGTATTAAGGAGTATAAGAACCGATACACTTTTTTTAACTGTAGAGAAATGCTACGTTGGGAGTCGGAAGCGAGATGCGCCCATGCTAACCACCACAGGCCGCGCCGCGCAGGACGCGGGAGAACATGCTTTCATTGACGAAGTGATCGCCCGCCGCGCCGGCCGGCCGGGCGCGTTGCTCGGCATTCTGGAGGACGTTCAGGAGCATACTCCGCACAAGTACCTGTGCAGCGATGATTTGCGCTACATTGCTGCGCGAACCGGCACCCCTCTTTCCCAAATCTTTAGCGTGGTGGCTTTTTATGCACTCTTCAATCGGGAACCCCAGGGGGAGCACACCATCGCCATCTGCCGCGGCACCGCCTGCCATACAAGAGGCTCGCGAAACCTGCTGGAGAAGCTGCGGCTCGACTTCGGCCTCACGGCCGACGCCGATGGCGCGCAGGCTGACAAACTGACGCTCACCACCCGCGACCGCAAATTCACCCTTCGCACGGTGGCCTGCTTCGGGCAGTGCGCGCTGGCTCCGGTGGTGGAACTGGACCACCGCATCTGCGGCCACATGAATGAGCAGGCCCTGGCGCGGGAAGTGAAGGCGCTGGTTGAGGAGAAACGGTCATGAGCCGCATCGAAGATCTCAGCACCTTTAACGATGTGCGGGAGCGCGGCGTGGCAAAGCTGCTGCCCGGCGTTCCCCGCATCGCCGTCGGCATGGGAACTTGCGGGCGCGGCAACGGCGCCGAGGGCGTCTACCACGCGTTGGCCGAGCGCATCAGCTACTACGGAATGGATGTGCAATTGGTTGGCACGGGCTGTTTCGGTCCCTGTTCGGAAGAGCCGCTGGTGAATGTTTTCATTCCCGGCCAGCCGTTGGTGATCCTGCGGCGGGTGCAGGCGAGCGATGCCGACCGGATCCTCTCCGCCATCACTACAGGGCACGTTCCAGCGGAGCTTGCCTGGTGCAAGGTGGAGGATTGGGATCATGTCACCGCCCACTTCAAGTACGGACACGGCTATCCCGAACTGCCTGATTGGCGTGATATCCCCTTTTTTGCGGGTCAGAAGAAGATCGTGCTGCGCAACTGCGGCGTCATCAACCCGGACGACATCGAGGAGTACATCGGTGTTGGGGGCTACCAGGCACTGTACAAAGTCCTCATCGACGGACGCCCCGAGTCTGTCATCGAACAGATCAAAGCCGCCAAGTTACGCGGCCGCGGAGGAGCAGGTTATCTCACTGGCTTGAAGTGGGACTTCATGGCCAAGGCGCGGGACGTTGAAAAGTACGTCATCTGCAATGCCGACGAAGGCGATCCGGGCGCCTACATGAACCGTAACGAGATCGAGAGCGATCCGCACGCCCTGCTTGAGGGAATCATCATCGGCGGGTACGTGATGAAGTCGACCAAGGGCATCATCTACGTGCGCTCGGAGTATCCCCTGGCAGTTCATCGCCTGGAGCGCGCCATCGAGCAGGCCCGCCAATATGGACTGCTCGGCGTGAAGATCCTCGATCGCCCCTTCGACTTCGATATCGAACTGGTGGAAGGGGCCGGGGCCTTCGTCTGCGGCGAGGAGACGGCGCTGATTGCTTCGCTCGAAGGCCAGGCCGGACGCCCCCGCCCCCGCCCGCCGTTCCCGGCCGAGCAAGGTCTGTTCGGCAGGCCAACCAACATCAACAACGTCGAGACGTGGTACAACGTGCCGCCCATCATCATCAAGGGCCCGGCCTGGTTTACCGAGACCGGCAGCGCCCGCAGCGCCGGAACTAAAGTCTTCTCGCTGGTGGGCAAGGTGCGCAACACCGGCCTGGTTGAGATGCCGCTCGGTACGCCGTTAAAGACGTTTGTCTACGGCATCGGCGGAGGCGGCGCCCCAGGCAGAAGCATCAAAGCCGTTCAGACCGGAGGACCCTCGGGCGGCTGTATCCCGCAGGAGATGTTCGATACGCCGGTGGATTACGAAACGCTGGCCCAACTGGGCTCCATCATGGGTTCCGGCGGCATGGTGGTGATGGATGAAGACAACTGCATGGTGGATGTGGCGCGCTACTTCATCGAGTTCACCCACTCGGAATCCTGCGGCAAGTGTGTGCCCTGCCGCGTGGGCCTCGATGTGTCGCTGAAGATCCTCGACGACTTTACCACCGGTAAGGGAACCGCGGCGCAACTCGATCAGATTGTCGAATTGGGCCGGATGATTCGCGATACGTCCTTGTGCGGGTTGGGGCAGAGCGCTCCCAACCCGGTGCTAACCACCATGCGGCACTTCCGGCACGAGTTTGAGGATCACATGATCGCCAAACGTTGCCGCGCCGGTGTGTGCGGCAGCCTGGCGCTATCGCCATGCGAGAACAGTTGCCCGCTGCACATGAATATCCCGCGCTTTCTGGCGCTGCTCAAGCAGAACCGCCTGGAAGACGCGTTCGAATCGGTGGTGATGGATAATCCGCTGCCTGCGTCCACCGGGCGCGTCTGCCAGCACCCGTGCGACAACCGCTGCCGCCGCCAGACTATTGATGAGGCGGTGAACATGCGCGAAGTACACCGCTTCATTGCCGATGCAATCTATCAGTCAGACCGCTTCGACGCTCTCGCCGCGCGGGTGGTGGCAAGGAAACTGCCCGCAACCGGCTACAGAATGGCAGTCGCGGGCGCCGGCCCCACGGGGCTGACCGCGGCGTTCTATCTGGCGCTGCTGGGCCACCAGGTGACCGTGTATGACGGCAAGCCCGAGGCGGGTGGCATGCTCCGTTACGCGCTGCCGGAATACCGGCTGCCCAAGGCCGTCCTGGCGAAGGAGATCGAGATGATAGCCCGGCTCGGCGTCCAGTTTGTGTTCAATACCCGCATCGGGTTCGATCTTTCGCTGAACGATCTCGGCTCATCCCATGATGTCGTGTTCATCTCGATTGGGACGTGGAAGGAGTCCTGGGTTCATCTGCCCGGCACCGAATTGAAGGGCGTGATGCCGGCGCTTCCCTTGCTCGAAGCCGTGTCCCGGGGCGAGGCGCCGCCGCTAGGCCGCAAGGTGCTGATCATCGGCGGCGGCAACGCGGCGGTGGACGCCGCCCGTACCGCGCGCCGTCACGGGGCGGAAGCGGCCATCGTTTACCGGCGCGAGCGCAAGGACATGCCGGCCATCGCCGAGGAGGTGCACGCGGCGGAACAGGAGGGTGTGAAGATCGTGTTCCTGGCCGCGCCGCACCGAATTCTGGGCGATGGCGAGGGTAATGTGAAAGCGCTCGAAGTAGTGCGCACGCGCCTGGGCGAGTACGACCGCTCAGGCCGCCGTAAACCGGTTTCCACCGGCGAAGTGATCCGGATGGATTGCGACGCCGTTGTGCTGGCCGTCGGCGAGACCGTTGACGCCGACTTCTGCCGCGCCTCCGGGTTCAGCCTGACCGAGGGAGGAACTCTGGTGGTGGACCGCTTCACCCTCGAAACCAGCCGCCCGAATTTCTACGCCGGAGGAGACGTGATCAGCGGTGCTTCGAACGTCTCCAACGCCATGGGGTACGGCAAGAAGGCCGCGCGCATCATTGACGAGCGTCTGATGGGCGCCGGGCGCCTGGCTCAGGTTCTTCCCGGCTTCGACTACGTACCGAGGGCGCCCGACCAGCTAAGCTCCGCCCGCCGTCACGAAACGGCGGTGTTGCCAGCGGCCGAACGCGCGCAAAGCGTCGAGGAGGTGGCCATCGGCCTGAGCGCCGCCTGCGCGCTCGAAGAGGCGCGGCGCTGCCTGCACTGCGACGCGCGGGGTTGACATAGGAGACGACGATGCCAGAAGCAGGTCAAAAAAAGGTATCCATTCGCATCGACGGGGAGCTGGTGCAGCTTCCCGCGAGCCACACTATTCTCCAGGCGGCGGCCATGGCGGGCCGCTTCATTCCCACGCTGTGCCACTTTGACGGCCTGGCGGATGCCGGCGCCTGCCGGTTGTGCGTGGTGGAAGTCTCGGGCGTTGCCCGCCTGTTGCCGGCCTGCACCACTCCCGTGCAGGAGGGTATGTCGGTTGTCACGGACTCGCCGAAGCTAGCTGCCTACCGGAGGATGATCCTGGAGTTGCTGCTGGCCGAACGCAATCATGTCTGTGCGGTCTGCGTCTCGAACGGCCACTGCGAGCTGCAGAATCTGGCCGCGCAACTGGGCGTGGCCAGCGTCCGCTATCCCTACCGTTACCCGAAGCTGCCGGTCGATCTCTCGCATCCGCGCTTTGTGCTGGACCAGAACCGTTGTATCCTCTGCTCGCGTTGCGTGCGAGTCTGCGCTTCGGTGGAAGGAGCGCACGTGTGGAACGTGATGTCACGCGGAATTCATTCTATGGTCGTGGCTGATCTGAACGATCCCTGGGGAGATGCCTCCAGTTGCACCGGCTGCGGCAAGTGCGTCAACGCCTGCCCAACCGGAGCGCTTTCAGAGAAGGGTCAGGCGGTGGAGGAGATGATGAAAAACACTGCCCAACTGGTCACCATCGCGATGAGAAAGGCGGTCCGCGCATGAGCCGCATCAAACTGGCAACCATTTGGCTCGATGGCTGCTCGGGTTGTCACATGTCGCTGCTCGACATCGACGAGGCGATTCTGGCGGTGGCCGAAAAGGCCGATATCGTGTACGGGCCGTTGGTGGACGCGCAGGCGTTTCCCGAAGGTGTCGACGTGACGCTGGTGGAAGGCGCCGTTTCCTCCCGCGAAGATTTGAACAACGTACGCATGGTACGCGCGCGCAGCCGCATCGTCGTCGCGCTCGGCGATTGCGCCGTTACCGGTAACGTGCCCGCCATGCGCAACTCGATCCCGGCGGCGAAACTTCTCCATCGGATTTACGTCGAAGGCTCCCAGACCAATGCCCGCGTTCCTAACCAGGGAGTGCCGCCGCTGCTGCCACAGGCGCGGCCGGTACACGACTTCATCAAAGTGGATTATCACCTGCCGGGCTGCCCGCCGAAGCCTGCGCTGATCCTCGGCCTGCTCACGGAGCTGTTGAACGGGCGGGCGGCAACACTGCCGGTGGTGAAATTCGGTTAGCAGGAGCCACCATGAAAAAAATCACCATTGCTCCCGTTTCGCGGATTGAAGGTCACGCCCACATCACGATTCACCTGCGCGAGGACGGAGAGGTGGAATCCACCCAGTTTCACGTCACCCAGGTGCGCGGCTTTGAAAAGTTTGTCGAGGGCCGTCCTTACTACGAAATGCCGGGCATTACGGCGCGCATCTGCGGTATCTGCCCCATCAGTCATCTGCTCGCTTCCGCCAAGACTTGCGATGCCCTCATGGCGGTGCGCATTCCCCCCACCGCCGCCATGTTGCGGGAGTTGATTCATTGTGCCCAGGTGGTGCAATCGCACGCCTTGAGCTTTTTCCATCTTTCGGCGCCGGACCTGCTGCTGGGCATGGACTTCGATCCGGCACGGCGCAATGTGCTGGGGCTCGCGGCCAAGTGGCCCGAACAGGCTCGCGACGGTATTGAGTTGCGCAAGTTCGGCCAGCAGATCATCGAACGGCTGGCCGGTGAACGGGTACACCCTTCCTGGATCGTGCCCGGCGGCGTGGCTTCGCCACTTGAAAGCGAAGCCCGGGAAGAGATCCTTCAGCGCCTGCCGCATGCCCGCGAGATCATCCGGCGCACCCTGGAGTTGTACAAGAGCATGCTCGACCGGTTCGCCGAGGAAGTCGAGAACTTCGGTACCTCCGCCACCATGTGGGCGGCGCTGGTGGATCCCGCGGGCAACCTGCAGCTTTACGACGGCCGGATCCGCTTCGCCGGCATGAATGGAGAGTTGATCGGCGATGCCGCGCCGGAGCAGTACGGCGGCGCCATCGCCGAGGCATCGCTCGCCGATTCCTACATGAAGGCGCCCTACTACCGGCCGCTTGGCATCCCTAACGGCATCTATCGGGTT
Source organism: Bryobacterales bacterium (assembly GCA_020854055.1). Taxonomy (GTDB): domain Bacteria; phylum Acidobacteriota; class Terriglobia; order Bryobacterales; family Bryobacteraceae; genus JADZGD01. Next base: position 40,985 of record JADZGD010000094.1, read on the forward strand.
GGCCCGCTGGCCAGGCTGAACGTCGCCGGCTGCTGCGGCACGCCCGAGGCCGACCGCGAACTGGCCGAATTCCGCCAGCGTTTCGGACGAGTTCCGGCCAGTTCGTTTCACTACCACTATGCGCGCCTGATCGAGATTACTTATGCGCTGGAGAGGATCAAGCAACTGCTCGATACGCCCGGCATCCTCGACAGCCAGGTGCGTGCCCGCGCCGAAGTGAACGCGGCGGAAGGCGTTGGCGTCATCGAAGCGCCGCGCGGCACCCTGATTCATCATTACAAGGTGGACGCTAACGGCGCCATGAAGTGGGCCAACCTCATTGTCGCCACCGGCCACAACAACCTGGCTATCGGTAGGGGAGTGGAGCAGGTGGCCCGCCACTTCATCGATGGCAACCGGCTTCGGGAAGGGATGCTGAACCGCGTTTCAGCGCTCGTACGGGCGTTCGATCCCTGTTTGAGTTGCTCCACCCACGCCTCGGGCGTGCTGCCGCTGCGAATCGAGTTGCGCAGCGCAAGCGGAGCGGTGCTCGATGAGCTGCGAAGCTGAGCGTTGTCCATCGGCGCTGGTGATCGGCTACGGTTCTTCGCTTCGCGGCGACGATCAGGCGGGACCGATGGCCGCCGGGCAATTGTCACGGCTCGGTTTTGCGTGCCGGGTAGCGGCGCAATTGACGCCGGAACTTGCGGCGGACATCGCCGCCGCCCGCCGGGTGATTTTCCTCGATGCATCGGTCGAAGTGGCGCCGGGCGAGATCGCAGTGCTGCCGCTGACGCCCCAACCGGTTGCCTCCGGGCCGTTTGATCACCACCTGACGCCCGCCGGCCTGCTTCAACTCGCGGTGGATTGCTACAACTGGCGCGGCGAGGCCTATCTTATCGCCATCGGTTGTGACCGGTTCGCGCTTGGCGAGAATTGCTCCACGCCCGCACAACGGGCCATCGCCAGGGCGATCCGCGCGGTATGCGATCTGTGACCGCGCGGCGGCCGCGACCCAATGACAAAGCGGGCCATTTCCTGCCCGCTGCCGGCGCGGATCACCGTTGTCACGGTACTGGATGCCGCTGCCGCGCTTGTGCCTTCCGCGCCCCGTGCGCGGGGCGCCAGCGGTGAGCCGGCAAGCGGCGTTACAATTCATACAACCATGTCTTCGATAACCAGACGCAATCTGCTGGCTTCGGCGCTTCCTCTAGCCGCCGCACTGGGCGCCAATGACCGGGTCAATGTGGCCGTAGTCGGCCTGGGCGGCCGCGGTACGGACCACGTCAAGACCTATAGCGGCCTGCCTAACACCAGGGTTGCCGCGGTGTGCGATGTCAACCAGGCGGCGCGGGAGCGGGCCGTCGCGCTGGTGCGAAAGCTACAGGGGCACACGCCCGCCGAGTTTAATGACATGCGGCAACTGTTCGCCAGCAAGGACATCGATGCCGTCTCCATCGCCACGCCGAATCACTGGCATGCGCTGGCCATGATTTGGGCCTGCCAGGCGGGCAAGGACGTCTATGTTGAAAAGCCGGCCTGCTACAACGTGTTTGAAGGCCGCAAAATGATCGAGGCCGCCCGAAAATACAATCGCATGGTGCAGGTGGGCTCGCAGAGCCGCTCCATCCAGCACAAGATTCGCGCCATGCAGTTGCTTCGCGAAGGCGTCATCGGCAAGGTCTACATGGCCAAAGGACTCTGTTTCAAGCGCCGCAAGTCCATCGGGCACACGCCGGAAACCCCCGTGCCTCCGGGCATCGATTGGGATCTGTTCCTCGGTCCCGCTCCCAAGCGCCCCTTCACCATGAATCGCTTCAAGTACAACTGGCACTGGTTCTGGGACACCGGAAACGGCGACATCGGCAACCAGGGTGTTCATGAGATGGATATCGCCCGGTGGGGCATGAACATGGCTGGACTGCCGAAATCGGTCGTCGCCACCGGCGGCAAGTATCTTTACGTGGATGATCAGGAAACCCCGAATACCGAACTGGCCAGCTTCGACTATGGCGACAACTCCGAACTGCAGTTTGAAGTGCGCGGACTGCACACCAACGGCGAGGGCAGCATCGTCCGCGATTCCGGCGGCAACGTCATCGGCGATCTTTTTTTCGGCAGCGACGGCTGGATGTCGATTGACTTCATGGGATTCCAGGTTTACAAGGGCGAGAAAAACGAGAAGGTGATGGACGAACCTCACGTCGAAGCGCAAACCTGGCCCACCGCGCCGCACATGGAGAATTTTCTCGATGCTGTCCGCCATCGGGACCACACCAGGCTTCACGCCGACATTGAGATCGGCGTCATCTCGGCTTGTCTCTGCCACCTGGCCAACATCAGTTACCGGGTTGGCCGCGAACTCAAATGGAACGCCGGGCGTTGGGAGTTTGTTAATGCCCCCGACGCCAACCGGCTGCTTACCAGGGATTACCGCGCGCCCTATATCGTCCCTAATAAGGTGTGAGATATGACCAAACTTGAACGTGTAGAGGCGGTCTATAACTTCCGCCCGCCCGATCGCATTCCGTTTGTACCAGCTATCTATGAACACAAGGCCGCCTTGATCGGGCGGTCTCCCTCTGACGTTTGCCGCAATGCCGACCTGCTGCATGCCGCGCTGTTGAAGGAACTGGAAGTCTACGACCCCGACATGCTGGTGATCGGCATCGACGTCTACAACGTGGAAGCCGAAGCGCTCGGTTGCAAGGTGGTTTACTTCGAAGACTCCAATGATGTTCCTGGCGTCATTGAGCCGATTATCAAGAATCCATCGGACCTCGCCAGCCTGGGCGTGCCTGATCCGGCCGCGGACGCGCGCATGCCTGTCTACCTCGACGTGGCACGCCGCCTGGCGCGCGGACTGAGTTCCCAAATGGTGTTGCGCGGCGCGGTCACCGGCCCCTACTCCATGGCCGCCGAACTGCTGGGCGCCGAGCCGTTCGTCATCGCCACCGTGGAACAGCCCGAGTTCGCCGCCCGGTTGATCGACTTTTGCGCCAAGGTGACGCTGGCCTTTTCACTGGCCTTTCTTGAAGCCGGCGTTCAGCCCATCATCTTCGATTCGCGCGCCACGCCCGCGCTCGCCTCGCCGCGGGTGGTGCGCCAACTGGTGCTGCCGGTCTACCGCGATTTCCTGATTCCCGAACTGAAGAAGGCCGGCGCCTGGCACCTGCCGCTCATTATCGGTGGCAAGACAACCTCCATTGTCGATGACCTCATTGCCACCGGCTGCACTCAAATACTGTGCGACGCGGTGGCCGACAAGCACCGCTTCCGCCAGCAATGCACCGCCGCCCGCATGGCCTGGCGTATCAACGTGGACGCCCGCCTGGTCAATCGCGGTCCCATCGAGGCCATTCGCGAGGATGCCGCGGCGACACTGGCCGAGTTCGGCAATTCGCCGGGCCTGTTGTTCGGCTGCGGCGTCATCGCCTATGACACCAGCCCCGAATACGGACTGGCCGTGCGGCAGGCAATCGACGAATTTTGCAACTCGCCGCTATGCACCGCGACATCACCGAACTGAAAGCGCATAAGCTGCGCGATTACCGCCTGCAAGGCTGGGAAGAGAAGATCGCCGGACGCTGGCATTATCGCGACCTGGTGGGTGATGCTGACTGGCGAAACGGTTGGATCAGCTTCGACAGCGTCACCTGGAATCCGGATGATGGCGCCGTCTACTGCGGTTTGAATTCGCTGGACGGCGATCTTCTATACCGGTTCGATCCGGAAACAGAGTCCTTCACCGGTCTCAACACACGGCGCTTCACTGACAAGTTCGACTCTAAAATTCACCGCAACCTTCTCTACGACCGCTCCGGGAAGGCATTCTACTTCGCCACCTCGCTATTGCACGATGTCGATCAGCAGCGCGAGGCGCCCGGAGGCAAGATCGTCCGCTACGACGTAGCGGCCGGCCGTTACGACGTTTTGGGCATTCCGGCTCCCATGCTCTATGTGCAGTCGCTGGCGGCCGACTTTGGGCGCGGCCTGCTCTACGGCTTCACCTATCCCGCCGAGGCGTTCTTTTCGTTCGACCTGCAAACGAGGGAGAGCCGCATCCTTGCCTACACCGGCAACGCCCAATTCTTCTCGCAGCCGCACAACCCGGTCGTCGACGGCCAGGGCTGGGTCTGGGGTACCTACGCCGAAACCCGTGCCTGGGACGAGAAGCTGAGCGAACATCCCATCCGGCTGTTCAAGTATCATCCCGAAGGCGATCGATTTGTCTGGTTCCCCACCGGCCTGCCCCGCAAAAGCGATCCGGTCCAGTTGTTTCCCGATCCGCCCAAACCGCCGGGCGAATCGCTGCTTCACGAAACCCGCCACGCAGCCGACTTTGGCTTTTGCGACAGCATGCTTTACGACGGCGGCCGATATATCTATGCCGGCACCGTGGCCGGAGTGCTGGCCCGCATCGATACCACTACCGGCCGGGTGGAGAAGATGGCTCACGTCTTGGCAGCCGGGCGTTTCCCCTCGTTGGCCTTGGGCGGCGACGGCACGCTTTACGGCGGCGGAGGCCTCCGAGGCAACACCGCGATCATCCGCCTGCGCCCGGGTGCCTCGGAGATTGAACTCTTCTCCAACCTGATCGATCCCGCGATCAACGACGGGCCGGCCCGCATTCACGAGATTGCCGTCGATGCCACAAACTGCCTCTATCTTGGCGAGAACGACAATCACCACCGTTCCAGTTACCTCTGGACCGCCCAATTGCCGGGGTAAGGCGGCACGGCCTTCTTCCACAATTTGCCCCTCGCAAATTGTGAGGCGCGGGTCTTGGAAGTGTGATCGCATGGCGGCGTCAGAAGCCGCCTGGTAGTTATACACTATAGATCGAGGTGCAGGATGAACCGTCGTAATTTCATTACCAGCAGTCTGATCGCCGGAGGGGCCGCCGGCGGTCTTCGTACGGCCATTGGCGCAACCGGGGACAAGCCCGCTTTGCTTGGCGGTACACCCGTCCGCGAAAAGCCATTTCCCAAGTGGCCTGTGTTTGACCAGACCGAGGAGCGGGCGCTTGATCAGGTACTCAAAAGCGGCGTGTGGAACCTGGATGGGAAGCCGGTTCCGGAGTTTGAGGCCAGTTATGCCAAAGCGCTCGGATCGAGGGGAGTGCTGGCTACCTCCAGTGGAACGGCGGCGCTGTTGACTTGTCTCAATGTGCTGGGCGTCGGTCCGGGCGATGAGGTGATCGTGCCTCCGTACACTTTTGTGGCCACCGTCAACGTGGTGCTTCAGGTGCACGCTTTGCCGGTGTTTGTTGATACAGATCGCTCCAGCTTGCAGATTGACGCAACCAAGATCGAAGCTGCCATCACCCCGCGTACCGCCGCCATCATCCCGGTGCACCTGGGCGGCAATGTCTGCGATGTCGATGCGATCATGGCGATTGCCAACAGGCGCCGGATTCCGGTGATTGAGGATGCCTGCCAGTCGCACCTGGCTGAATGGAAAGGAGCCAAAGTGGGCACCTTCGGCAAAGGCGGCTGCTTCAGTTTTCAGGCTTCGAAGAATCTGAACTCGGGTGAGGGTGGAGCCATCTCCAGCAACGATTCCACATTCCTGGAACGATGCTACGCCTTCCACAGCAACAGTCGCGGACGCGCTCACGCTGGTTACGATTTCAGTTATCGCGCCAAGGGCCTCAACCTGCGCATGACCGGCTTCCAGGGCGCCATCCTGCTTGCGCAGATGACCCGCCTGGCAGAGCAGATGCACACGCGCGAGCAGAACGCCATCTACCTTACCTCAATGCTGAAGGAGATTCCCGGAATCGCTCCCGCGCGGCACTATCCCGGCACGACCCGTAACGCCTATCACCTTTACATGTTCCGTTATGACCCGGCCGCGTTCGCTGGACTTCCGCTGGCGAAGTTCCTCAAAGCAATGCGGGCCGAACACATTCCCGTTTCGGCCGGCTACTCCCCGCTCAACAAGGAACCATTTCTCATCAACACACTCCAGACTCGCGGATATAAGAAGATTTACGGGGAGAAGGAACTGGCCGAATGGACCGGGCGTAACCAGTGCCCGGAAAACGACAAGTTGTGCCAGGAGGCGGTCTGGCTCTACCAGGCGAACCTGCTCGGGCCGCGGACCGACATGGAACAGATAGCCGCCGCCATCCGCAAAGTACAGAAATACGCGCCGGAGCTGGTCAAGGCGTAAATTCGCGCTACGGAGAGGAACTCGGAATGAAAAAGTGGACGATCCTGCTCGTCGTTGTGATTGCCGGCGCTGCCGCCTTGCTGCTGCGTCATGACCAGCCGGCCAAGGCCGATTACGAAGGCCTGCCGAAGTTGAATGCGCGGGTGTTCAACTCCGGCTTTGCGCTGGCGCATGACAGTTACAATTCGATGGGCGTCGGCTCCGATCACAAGGTCTATTACGTGCTCAGCTCTGAATCCATAGACCAGGGCGCGAAGATGTTCTCCTTCGATCCGGCTACCAGTAAGGTCGCCGAGTTGGGGGATCTCACCACAGCCTGCGGAGAAGCGGGCAAGAAGACCATCGTGCAGGGCAAAAGCCACGTGAACTTTGTGGAGATGGACGGCAAGTTGTATTTCGCCACCCACCTTGGCTACTACACCATCAAGGACGGCATGGAGACCACAGGGGTGCCGCCACCCGGCTACAAGCCCTACCCCGGCGGCCATCTGCTCTCCTATGACATGAAGGCCGGCACATTCGAAGATTACGGTATTGCGCCCCGACAGGAAGGTATCATCACCTTCAGGTTGGATACCCAGCGCAAGCGGATGTACGGCCTTACCTGGCCCACCGGATACTTCTTCCGCTACGATCTGCCGAAAAAGGAATGGAAAGATCTGGGGCCCATGGCCGCGGGTGGCGAGAATGGCAAGGGGAATGAGTATGAGACCATCTGCCGTTCCATGTCCATCGACCCGCGCGACGGTTCAGTCTATTTTTCCGATTCTTATGGAGATATCCGCCGCTACCGCTACGACACCGATTCGGTGGAGATTGTGAAGGGCGAGGATCTTCGCAAGGACTACTTCGGACTTTACGATCCGCACTCGGCCGGTAACATGGGGTATAACTGGCGCCAGACGTTCTGGCATCCGGCTACCAACATGATCTACGGTGTGCACGGAAACTCCGGTTACCTGTTCCGTTTCGATCCTGCCGTGCCGCGGGTGGAACTGCTGGATCGGATCACCTCGCTGCCTTCGCAACGCACCGGCATGTTCGATCTGTTCAGCTACGGCTATCTTGGCTTCGCTCTCGGTCCGGACGGCAACACGATCTACTATTTGACCGGCGGCCCGATCTTCGAGAACGGCAAGCGCGTGAAAGGGAAGGAAACCACGGCCAAGGGTGAGTCCAAGGGTCGCGAGGATCTACACCTGATCACCTACGACATCGCCGGTTCCCGCTACAAGGATCACGGAGCCATCTTCCTGCCCGATGGCAGCCGTCCGGAGTATGTAAACTCCATCGCCGTCGGTCACGACAACACGGTCTACGCGATCACCCGCGTAACCCAGAACGGCAAGATGCGAGCCGATCTGATGGCCGTGAGGGCTGAATGAATCGTCTGGCCTGGCTCGCCCTGCTGCTGGTTCTACCGGCGGCGGGGCAGCCGTTTGAGGCCGGTGTAGCACGTGCGAAAATCACACCTTCGGTACCCGTCTGGCTGGCCGGCTTCGCTGCCCGGACCGCCCCCGCCCAGTCGGTGTGGACGGATCTGTGGGCCAAGGCGCTGGCGCTAAGAGACACCAGTGGCAACCGCATGGTGATCGTCACCATGGACCTCGTCGGAATCAGCCGACAGATTACGGACGAAGTCGCCTCCCGCCTCGAGCGCACTCACGGCCTGAGGCGGGGCCAGATCCTATTTAATGCATCCCATACGCACTCCGGGCCCGGAGTCTGGCCGAGCCTGGCTATCTACACTTATGATTCGCCGGCGGATCGCGAGAAGGTGCGGCTCTACGGTGTTTTCCTGATGGATCAGTTGGAAGCCGTGGCCTCCCACGCGCTTGATTCGATGCAGCCGGCCACGCTCGCCTCCTGCTGGGGCGAAGCGCCGTTCGCCGTCAATCGCCGCACCGAACAACTGAAGCAGATTCGTCCCGGCGAAAAGTTTGCCTCGCCGGTGGATCACCGCGTTCCCGTCCTCCGCGTCCTGGGCGCCGGTGGCAGCCCGCTGGCGATCCTGTTCGGTTATGCCTGCCACAACGTCACGATGACGGGTAATACCAATGAGGTGAATGGCGATTATGCCGGCGCCGCCCAGGCCGAGATTGAAAGGCGCTATCCTGGCGCCACGGCAATGTTTCTGAACCTCTGCGCGGGAGATCAGCGCAGCATGCCGCGCGGCACCCGTGAGTGGACCCTGCGCCACGGACGGGAGTTGGCGGACGCGGTTCAGACGGCCCTCGGCGGAACACCCACGCCCCTGGCTGGCCAGCTCCGCTCCGCCTACCTGCGCGGCACGCTCCCCTTTCTGGTTCACCAGCGGGAAATCTACGCCGCCGATGCAAAAAGCAGCGACTACTATGCCGCCCGCCGCGGCCGCGCAATGCTCGAAGCCTACGATGCGGGCAAGCCTGTCACCACCATTCCCTATCCTGTTGAGGCGTTCGCCATCGGGCGGAGCTTCGTGTTGCTTGCGCTGGGTGGCGAAGCGGTGGTCGACTATTCGCTCCGCTTTACTCGGGAGTACCCCGGCGTGAACCTTGTCGTGGCAGGCTATTCAAACGATGTGATGAGCTACATCCCTTCGCTCCGCGTCTGGCGTGAAGGGGGCTACGAGTCGGGCGATGCGATGATGTACTTCGCCCTCCCGGGCTGGTACACGGACCAGGTTGAGGAGCGTGTGGCAGACCTCGCTCATCGCGCTATGGAGACGGTGGGTTTCACCGTTTCGGCAAGGTAGTGGAACCGTCAACCTGCCGCCCGTGGCGGCGTCGTGAAGCGGCCCTCTGGTTCCTGGTGCTGCTGCTGATCACAGCCACCTACCAGGTGCTTTACTGTCACACGACAACGAACGGCGACCCGAGCGGGCTCTTCTTCACCGGCTCCGCGCTTCACCGTCCCGCCGGATTCAACGCATTCCTTTACTCCGGCTATGGTTACGACGGCCAGATGTACCGCCTGCTGGCCCACGACCCGCTCGACCGGAAAGGCTACTGGAAATTCCTTGACGACCCGCGCTTTCGCAGCCGCCGCGCGCTAGTGTCCCTCACCGCCGCGGTGTTGGGTGGCGGCTCACCGCCTGGCGTGGACCTGTGGTTCATCGCCATCGCCGATATTCTGTTGGCGCTTGGGGGCGTCTGCTTCGTTCGGCTCGCCGAAGATTATTGCCCGCGGCCGGCAGCGCTATTGCTCTACCTGCTCATCCCGGCGGTGGTGGCATCTACGGACCGCATGGTGTTGGACGGCCAGTTAGTCGCCGCCGCCCTGGCGGCATGGCTCTTTTATCGCGACCGGCTCAACGGCCCGCTGATGGGCGTGCTTGTAGCCGCGCCGCTGATCAGGGAAACCGGCGTTTGCATCACCGCCGGCGTTGTTCTGGCGTATTTTGCCGCGCGTGAGTACCGGCGGGCCGCCGCCGCCGCGGCCACGCTGGCGCCCGCGCTGGCCTGGTGGTCGTTTGTCATGTTGCGCACCCCGCCCTCACCCGCCACCCGGCTGCTGTCGGTGCCGCTGGTCCCGCAGATACTACGGCTTGTTACACCTTTTGCGCGGCCGGTGGAACCGGCCGCGGCGCTGCTGTTCGGCGCACTCGACGTCGTCGCCTGCCTTTGCCTTCTGGTAGCGCTGGCCTGGTTCGCCTGGCTGCTGGTAGACGGTTTGCGCCGCCGCTCCATCGAAGAGGGTGTTCTGCTGGTGCTGCCGTTTGCCGCGCTGACCGCTTTCGCCAGCAGCCGTCCCATCATGGAAGATCCCTACGGTTTCATGCGGGTGAACAGTCCGTTGCTGGCCTGGGCGGCCCTGCGCATGATGCGAAGCCGGGCTATGTATGCGGCCCTATACCTACCCGCGTTATCAGCGGCCCTGCTGATCTACCGCGCCAGGCCGCTCTGGCGTTTGCTGGGTTCTTGAACGCCGCTTCAGGCCGGTCGTGGAACCGCTATCCTGGCAGGATATGCATCCAGCGCTTTTGGCTTTTACCTTGATTTTCGCCGTTTCCGCGGTGGCGGCCGAAAATCCCGGAATAATCGATCTTTCCCGCTCGCCGCACGCCAGGCTGCACGCGGTTCCCATTCCGGCTGTAAAATTCGGGCCGGGCTTCTGGGAGAGCCGCCGCCAGGTGAATGTCGAACGGAGCATCCCCGCGCTGCTCCAGCTTCTTGAACAGCACGGTGTGGTGGACAACTTCCGCCGCCTGTCGGGCCGCAAGCAGGCGCCGCGCCGCGGTCCGCTCTATACCGATTCGGATCTCTACAAGTGGATGGAGGCGGTCGGATACGTACTCCAGTCCGGCCCCAATCCGCGTTTGCGCGCCACGCTGAGCAACCTGGTGGATGAAGTGGTCGCCGCCCAGGAACCCTCGGGTTACCTCAACACCTGGTACGTGGAAGACCGCGCCAAACTTCGCTTCACCGAGTTTCGCGGCGGCCACGAACTTTACTGCCTGGGCCACCTGCTGCAGGCCGGCATCGCCGTGGAACGCGCCACCGGCGACCGCAAATTGCTCGACGCCGGTATTCGCTACACCCGCTATGTTATGAACACGCTCGGGCCGGCGCCCAAACGCCCCGCCTTTACCGGTCATCCGGAACTCGAAATGGCGCTGGTAGAGCTTTATCGCACCACGCACGACAAGGCGTATCTGGACTTTGCGCGCTACCTGCTGAGCGGCGTGGATCGCGATCGCTTGAAGCTCTCCGATGACGATGTACGCTCCCTGTTCAGCGGTATCGCGTTCACGTCTCGAACACGCCTGGAAGGCCACTCGGTGCGCGCCATGTACGCCTGTGCCGGCGCTGCGGACTTTTACCTGGAGACCGGAGATCCGGCCTATGGCAAAACACTCGACGCCCTCTGGCACGACATGGTGGCCCGCCGCATGTACATTACCGGCGGAGTCGGCTCCCGCTACCGGCATGAGTCCTTCGGGGACGACTACGAACTTCCTAACCTGCTGGCCTACACCGAAAGCTGCGCCGCCATCGGCAACCTGATGTGGAACTGGCGCATGCTGGCCGCCACTGCCGAAGCCCGCTTTGCCGACGTTCTGGAGCGGACGCTTTATAACGGTA
>JADZGD010000095.1 GCA_020854055.1 Bryobacterales bacterium
AGGGCCGCGCGCCGCTGATTACGATGCAGCAGCAGTTCTTTGCCAACGCCCTCTCCGGCGGTGACCAGTTGCGTCAACGGGTTGCTTTTGCCCTGAGCCAGATCTGGGTGGTGTCCGGTCTCAAATTGAACGACGCCTCTCAGATGGTGCCTTACCTGGAGCTTCTGTCCCGCGACGCATTCGCAAACTACCGCCAGGTAATGAACGACATCACACTCAGTCCGGCCATGGGGCGCTACCTGGACATGGTGAATAACGACAAACCGAATCCGGTACGCGGCACTGCCGCCGATGAAAACTACGCCCGCGAAATACTCCAACTGTTCACCATCGGGCTGAACCGGCTGAATCCCGATGGCACACTCCAACTGGACGGCAATGCGAAGCCGGTTGTGACCTATCACCAGGAGACAATACAGGAGTTCGCCCGCGTCTTCACCGGATGGAGTTACGCTCCGCGGGCGGCAATGCTCCCACGCGCCCACAATCCGGCGAATTTCGACGCGCCCATGGTTGCCTGGGAGGCCAACCACGACACCGGGCAGAAGATCCTTCTCGATAATTTCATGGTGCCGCGAGGACAGACGGCGGAACAGGACTTGAATAGCGCGCTGGATAATATCTTCCAGCATCCGAACATGGGACCATTTCTGGCGCTGCGGCTGATCCAGCACCTGGTTACCTCAAACCCCAGTCCGGCATACGTGGAGCGCATATCACGCACGTTCGATGACAACGGCAGGGGTGTGCGCGGGGACATGGCGGCTGTGGTCCGTGCAATTTTGCTCGACCGTGAGGCGCGTGCCGGCGATGAGCAAGAGATTGCCGATGACGAGGGGCATCTGCGGGAACCGGTAATCTACCTGCTCGGGTTGCTCCGTGCCTTTGGCGCCGGCGTGACGGCGCCGAATGGACTACCGGCGTTTTGTTCCAACATGGGTGAGAACGTCTACCTGTCTCCGTCGGTGTTCAACTACTTCCCGCCGGACTACCGGATCGAGGAAAGCGGCCTGGTGGCGCCCGAGTTTGGCATCCTGTCGCCAGCCACCGCGATGATCCGCGCGGATCTTGTCAATGCACTGGTTTACGGACGGATCAGCGGCGTGCGATTCAATCTCGCCCCGTGGGTGAAAATGGCTGCTGAGCCAGATCAACTCCTGGATCAGATCAGTCTCGTGCTGTTCGGCGGAGCCATGCCCGATCCGGTACGCCAATCTATCCGGCGGGCCATGGATGCGCAGACCGGCAATACCGCCAAGGCAAGAGCCGCTCTCTACCTGGCGGCTACCGCCGGTGTTTATCAGGTCGCGCGATAGGAAGCGGGGTTTCAAGATGATTTCACGACGAACCATTCTGCGAGCCGGCCTGATGGCTGGAGCGCTGGGCCGCTGGAGCCGGCTGAGCGCGCTCGCCACGCCCGGCGACGACTACCGGGCTCTGGTCTGCGTTTTTCTTTACGGCGGCAACGACAGCAACAACATGGTGATTCCGCTCGATTCGGAGCGCCTGGCGCAGTACACCACGCTTCGCAAGGGGCTGGCACTGGCTCCGGATACGCTGCTCCAGGTACAGACTCCCTCCGGCGCGCCCTACGGGTTCCATGGCAAATTTGCCGAACTGCAGGGTTTGTTCAAGAGCGGTCATCTCGCCGTTGCCGCAAACGTAGGCACCCTGATCGCACCTACCACCCAGGCTCAGTATCTGAACCAGGCCCAGCTACCGGCCAACCTGTTCTCACACTCCGATCAGCAGGCAGCCTGGCAGTCTTCAATCGCGCAGGGATCAGCCGTCGCAGGCTGGGGAGGCAGGCTGGCGGACCAATTGGCCTACCGTAATACTCCCTCCACCTTTCCGGTGCTGCTCTCGGTGGCAGGCAATGCCCTGTTTGCGATGGGCGAACATTCGAGCCCGGCTACCGTAATTCCGGGCGCCGCGCTCGGTCTCCAGGGATTCGCCGGCGACTCCGCCTCCGAAGCCCGGTACCAGGCGCTAACCGAACTGCTAACCTTCGATTCCGGCGCTGCGCTGGTGCGGCAGGCTAACAGCACCATGAAGCAGGGGCTTGATAACGCATCCGCGCTGAATGACGCGTTGACAGGCGCAGCCGCATTGACGACCTCGTTCCCCGCGACCGGTCTCGGCTCTCAGCTCCAGCAAATTGCCCGCATCATTCAAGTCCGCCGGCAACTGGGCATGACACGGCAGATTTTCTTCGCTTCACTCGGTGGATTCGACACCCACACCGTGCAACTCACCACGCAGGAGAACCTGTTTACTCAGTTGAGCCAGGCTCTCGGCGCATTCTACAAGGCCACCGAAGAACTGAGCGTGGCAGGCAATGTCACCACATTCACCGAGTCCGATTTCAGCCGCACCCTGCAGCCAAACACCAACGGCGGCACGGATCACGGATGGGGCGGCCATCACCTGGTGCTGGGCGGAACGGTCAAGGGCGGAGATGTCTACGGAAGATTTCCTACCTTGGCCCTCGGCGGTCCCGACGACG
>JADZGD010000096.1 GCA_020854055.1 Bryobacterales bacterium
AGTACCCCGCCGATCCGTTCCTGGAAAAACGGCTCAGCGCGCTGGACTTCCCGAACATCTTTGTTCCCAACTTTGCAGTGGAACTTCCCTTCGGCAAGGGACACTGGCTCTTCTCGAACGCTCCCGGATGGGTGGACCGGATCATCAATGGCTGGCAGGTGAACGGTATTATCCGCATCCAGAGCGGCAATGTGGTTGACATGGCCGCCAACGCCATTCCGACCGGCGCAGATCCCAATGCCGTGCCTGGCGGCCAAAGGCTCGACCAGTGGATCAATCCCGCTGCCTTCGTCAACAACACCGATCCGTACCGCATCCGGAGGTGGTCCACCGTATCCAGCCATCTGCGGAATCCTCCGATTCACCGCTTCGATCTGGGCGCTGTAAAAAAGACCCGGATCCTTGAAAAGTACATGTTCGAGATCGAGGTTGAGGCCACCAACGCGATGAACACTCCCGAGTGGTACGGTTCACTGAACGGCAGCAGCCCGACCTCGTCGACGTTTGGCAATATTGGCGGCGTAAAAGGGCTGACCAATTATCCGAGGCAAGTTATTCTCAGCGGTAAGTTCTCATTCTGAACCCCGCTGTATTCACCCGGCCGCGGCTGGATCGGTTGACAGATCCGGCCGCGGCGCGGATGGTCTGGTAATTCACACTCAATGCGACACGCTACACTGCTCGCGTCAGTTCTCCTGCTTTCAGGCGGTTGTCTCCAATCAGACCCGATCACGTCTTCCTACGGCCCGCTGGGCGTTCTGCAGGCTCGCTGGCATGATTCCGGCTTCACCCAGGGTGACGACAATTACAACGCCGTCACGGCCGCCAGCGACGGGAAGATCTACTATGTGATCTGCGCTCACAAGATCGACGTCGGCGCGCAGATGTTTGCCTACGATCCGGCTTCGGGTAAAGTGAAACACGTCGCCGACCTGACCGAGGCGTCGGGTGAAAAGGGGCTGAAAGCCGTTCCCCAGGGTAAGAGTCACGTTCCGTTTTTCGAGCACAAGGGAAAGCTGTATTTTGCCACTCACCTGGGCTACTACCAGGTGGTCGGAGGTAAAGAGTTGGTGGGTGTGCCCCCGGCGGGCTACAAACCCTATCCGGGCGGCCATTTTCTGGCCTATGACCTGGCAACCGGAAAAACCGAAAAGCTCGGTGACGCGCCCGCCGGTGAAGGTATCATCACGATGGCCATGGATCCCAAGCGGGAGATAATCTATGCGTTGACCTGGCCATCAGGCTATTTCCTCCGCTATGACATGAAAACCGGACAGGTGAAGAACTTTGGCTTCACCGCGGGTAAGGGCGAGCGCGGCACGGGAGACGAATTCCGAGTGATCTGCCGCTCGATCGCGGTGGACCAGATCCTCGGTACCGCGGCGTTCAGCACCTCCACCGGCGATGTAATGCAATATACCGACCGCACCGGCGAATTGAAGAAACTGCCGGCCTTCTCCCTACGCCGGGACATACTGGGCGTCTGGGACCCCAACAAGCCCGGCAGCATGGCCTACAACTGGCGCCAGATGGTCCTCTACAAGCCGGATAACGTCTTTTACGGCAATCATGGAAATACCGGTTACCTTCTGCGATTCGGGCCCTACGCTCATCAGATGGACGTCATCGAGCGCATTAGCGCCGAAAAATCGCGGCGTAGCGGCGAGTATGACGAGTTTTCGTACGGCTACCTGGGACTGACGATGGGGCCTGACGGCCACACGCTCTATTTCCTGACCGGCACGCCCAAGGGAGAAGAGATCCGCTTCATCACTTACGACATCAAGACCTCGAAGTATACCGACTGGGGCGCGCTGGCGCTCAGCGACGGACGCCGCCCGACCTGGGCCCAGGCCATCGCCGTGGGGCCGGACAAACGGATCTACACGGTTTCCAAAATCGAGGAACACGGCAAGCAAAAGACTGACCTGCTCAGCTTCGCCGATCCCCTGCAGACGCCGCCTCCCCCGCCGCGGCGCTTCGAGCGGATTCACTCCTGGCTGAATCCACAGGGTATGCCACATCCGCTCAAGGAAGCGCATGGTCTGTGTGTGGACCGCGACGGTAATGTAATCGTGGTAGACAGTGTCGGATCACGGGTGCAGCGGTTTACCCCCGACGGCAAGTGGTTGGGCGAAATCGGGCTCGGACCCGGCAGCGGTCCCGGACAGTTCGCCGGGCCGCGGGATGCACGGACGCTGCCGGCGACGGGCGAGATCTTCGTCTCCGACGCCAACAACTACCGCGTGGAGGTGTTCAACAACGACGGAAAATTCCTGCGCGCATTTGGCAGCAAGGGTAGCGGGCCGGGGCAGTTCCTGCGTGCCCACGGGCTGGCGTTTTCACCCGATTACAAGACGCTATACTTTGTTGACGTGGATAACAATCGCGTTGCGGCGTTTGATCCCTCCGGCAAGTTCCTCTTCAATTTCGGCAAGAAGGGCTTTCACACCGGCGAGTTCCGCGAGGCGCACGGAATCGGCGTGGCTGGCAACGGCGACGTCATCGTGTCCGGTTACTTTGGCCCCACTACCCGGTTCACGGCCGACGGCAAGTTCCGCTGGGAATTTGCTCCCAGCGGATTTCGCAACTGGGTATTCTTCCACAGCATGACCGTCGACACGCAGGGTAATAGCTACCTTGCCGCGCGCGACCCTCAACGGCGGAATGGCCTGGAGATCTACGACAACAGCGGCGCGTGGGCCGGTGAGATTCACCCCACCGCGGGCGAAGGCGAACTGGATTTGAAGACTGCCTACGTCGACTCGCGGGGATTGGTCTACATCGCCATCGAAACCAAGGGCCAACACGGAGTACAAGTCTACAGGCCAGTGCCATGAACAGAGTTATGATGCTCTTCTTCCTGGCCGCCATGCTCGCATGCGGCCAGCAATACCAGCCGGTAATGAGTTGGGGGGAACGCGGCGACGGTCCCGGCCAATTCCGCGGCGCTCACGGTATCACCATCGACAAGAACAATGACGTGATCGTCGTCGATAGCCATAGTTCCCACGTTTACCGCTTCACTCCCGAAGGCAAACTGCTCGGCGAGATCGGCCTCGGTCCCGGTTCCAACGACGGCCAGTTCGATATGCCGCGCGGCGCCGCCATCAACGCCGCCGGCGAAATCTATGTTGCCGACGGATCCAACTGCCGCATTCAGGTATTCGATCACAACGGCAAATTTCTTCGTGCCTTCGGCAGCAAGGGCAGCGGGCAGGGCCAGTTTCTGCGAGCGCACGCGCTGGCCTTCGACCAACAGGGCCGCCTGTTCATCGCCGACGTGGACAACAGCCGCATCGCCGTCTATGACTCCAAAGACCGGCCCCTGCGCTACTGGGGCAAGCCCGGCACCCAGCCAGGCGATTTCCACGCGCCGCACGGAATCGACGTGGACCCTCAAGGCAACGTGGTGGTCTCCAATTACTACGGCCCGATTCAAAAGTTCACTCCCGAGGGGAAATTGCTGGCCGAGTTCGGCGCCATCACCGTCGAGAGCGATATCCGCAACTACCACAGCATGTGCGTGGACTCGCACGGAAACATTTTCGTAAGTACCCGCGGCAAGCAGTGGCGTTCCTCAATCACCAAGTACTCCAACAGCGGACAACTGCTCGCCCGCTGGCCAATGGCCAATCCGGCCCACTTCATCGAAGACGTAGCCGTGGATTCTCAAGGCCGCGTCTGGGCCACCTACCAGGGCAGGCAGGGCAGCGGCGTCGAAGCCTTCGCACCGAAATGAGGTTGAGCCGGCGGCACTTTCTGGCTCTGACGCCGTTCATCGCGGAGGCGCGATCGGGGCACACAATTGTAATCGCTGAAGAGGCTTCGGCCAGCGAACGGCGCGCCGCGCGGGAACTCCAGACATTCCTCCAGCAGATGACACAGGCTCGCCTGCCCGTGGCTACCGCGCGCGAACGCGTCACCGGTCCGATGCTACTGGTTGGCCGCAGCCCCGAGGTTGACAAACTCCGGCTGGACATCCCCTGGGGATCCCTGGGCGACGAGGGGTTCGCGCTCAAGAGCGCCGGTGATCACCTGGTCATCGCGGGTGGACGACGCCGGGGTACGATGTACGGCGTCTACGAGTTCCTGGAACGGCTTGGATGCCGCTGGTACACGCCCGATTGCAGCCGGATTCCCAAGCGCGCCAGCATCGCCCTGCCGCACTTGGACGAGATTCAGAAACCAGCATTCGAATACCGGGAGTTGTTCAGCACTCCATCGCGCAATCTCGATTGGGCAGCGCGAAACCGGGTAAACGGGAACTTCTCGGCCCTCGACGGCTCAGCCGGGGGCAAGATCACCTACTTCCCGTTCGGCCACAGCTTCTACGAACTGGTCCCACCCGCCCGATACTTCGCCACACACCCGGAGTACTTCTCTTTCACCGCCGGCGAGCGCCGCGTCACACGCGCGCAGCTTTGCCTCACCAATTCGGATGTCATCCGGCTGGGCACCGAGGGCGTATTGCACTGGATGGGAGAACATCCGGACGCCGACTTCATCTCGATTTCGCAGAACGACACCGAGGGCTGGTGTGAATGTCCCAACTGCCGCCGCGTGGAGCAGGAGGAAGGCTCGCACGCCGGGCCGATCCTGCGCTTTGTGAACGCGATCGCTTCTGAGACGTCTCTCCACTATCCGAGGCGGCGGCTGGACACGTTTGCCTACAGCTTTAGCGAAACGCCGCCGGCCAGGGTCCGGCCGCTGCCGAATGTGAACATCCGGCTTGCGCCCATTGGCAACTGCCAGGGGCACCCTTATGAACAGTGCGCGCGCAACCGCACGTTCCTCGAACGGCTGAAAGGCTGGCAGCGCATTGCCGGGCATTTCTACGTCTGGCACTATTTCACCGACTTCTGGCAGTATCAGTTGCCCTATCCCAACCTGGATGAGCTGATCGCCGACATCCCGCTTTACCACCGCCACGGTGCCCGTGGAATGTTCCTGCAGGCCGATATCTCCCCGGGCTATCCGACCGAATTCGCCGAACTGAAGTCCTATCTGCTGGCCAAAATGCTATGGAATCCGCGGATTGATGCCCGCGCCACCATTCGCGAGTTTCTCCGTGCATTTTACGGAGCAGCCGCGCCGGCGATGAGTGAGTACCTGGAGCTCACTCATCGCCAGGTGAGGCTTCCCCCCGCCGGCAAGGGCAAGACACTGTGGACTTACAAGTCGTTCGAGATGGAGCCCGATTTTCTTCCGGCGGCACGCAGGATCTTTGACCGCGCCGGCAAAGCAGCAGCAACACCATCCGAAGCGCTGCGAGTCGATAAGGCCCGGCTGTCACCCGAATGGGTTGAAGTCCTCGATGCCAAAAAGATGACCTTGCGAGGCGGTGTCTGGGGACCGGCCGACCCCCAGCGATTCACCCGCCTGTTCCAGTCCTATATGACGAAACTCCGGTCGTTTGGGATCGAACGCCTGTACGAGACGCATGACCTCGCCGCTACGGAAGCAGAGTACGCCCGCTATGCCCGGCCTTACCGCGCGGTAACTATAGAAAATGGGCAACTCCGAGCTGTACTAATTCCGGATTACCTGGCCCGTGTGATTAGCCTGCAACACCTTGGCAGCGGTCGTGAGACGCTGCGGCAGACCACACCCGACGAACGGGCATCGAATATCGAGGCCATGGGCGGGCTGATCCTACTGGCGCACCAAGGCTACCTGACCGAGGAGCGCCACGACCCAACCTGGATCATCGATTCGTCTGATGGGCGCCACGCGATAACGCTCCAAGGCGCCACCGCGAACGGGCTCGAGTTTCAGCGCCGCCTGGAACTGAAAGGCAACTGTCTGCACACCACGGCCACGGTCACCAACCGCGGTAACGCAACGGTAAAACTGGCGCTACAATCGCGGCTCGAATTCCAGCCAGGCCTCCGGGACCAGCCCTCGGTACTCTACGGATTCCGGCGCGTGAACGGCGCCACGGTGGAGGAATCACTTCTTCCGCAGCGCGACCTCTACTTCGGCATTGAAAACCACACCGGCAATGAGAGGCCCAACGGAGAGTGGACGGTCTGGAACCCTTCGGCCGGCATTCGTGTTCGAAATCGCTTTTCGCTGGAACAGGCGCATATCTGCCGCCTGTGGTGGCGTGGGCGGGGCGAAAACAAAGTGGATCTCTGCCTCTGGAGTCCGGACCGGCAACTGGAACCGGGCGAAAGTCTGTCGCTCGACGCCGACTATGACGTGGAAGCGCTGTAGCGCATCGCTGGACCCCGTCGCCAAGAATGAGAGAGTATGTATGCCATGAGACTCGCGGCCGCTGTGGTGTTGTCGTCCGCCGCCCTGGCTGTGGTTATGGCGGCACGCAGCCCGGAGATCCTGTTCCGCAAGAAGATGCTGGACGCCGGTATCAGCGAGACCTGCGCCATCGGTGATTTCAACGGCGACGGCCGCCCGGATATCTTCTCCGGCGATGCCTGGTATGAAAACCCCACCTGGAAGCGTCATGTCGTTCGTCATTTGAAGGAGTACGGAACCTACCTGGCGTCGCTAAGCGACATTGCCCTGGATGTGGATGGCGACGGCCGGTTGGACATCGTCAGTTCGGGCTGGCACCCAAAGCGGTTGTGGTGGTCACGGAACCCCGGCAAAGCGGGCGTGCCGTGGGAAGACAAAGTCGCGTTTGAGGGATCACCCATCGAATTCACATTCCTGGTGGATCTGGACAACGACGGTAAAGCGCGAGAGATTCTTCCTCAGTTCGGCGACGGCAAACAGCCTCTCTCCTGGTTCGAAGCCACAGGCGGAACGCTGGTGCGTCACTTGGTGAGTTCACACAGCTACGGTCACGGTATCGGAGCTGGCGACATTAACGGCGATGGCAGAAACGACATTGTCACGCCGCAAGGCTGGCTCGAAGCGCCTCGCGATCCGCGGCAGCCGGATTGGACCTTCCACCCCGAATTTCGTTTAGGCAACACCAGTTTCATCCACGTGATCGACATCAACGGCGACGGACTGGCGGACCTGGTCACTGGCAATGCGCACGAGTACGGAATATTCTGGATGGAGCAGCGCCCCGGCCACGCCTGGGTGAAGCACATGATTGACGAATCCTGGTCGCAGCCGCACGCCATCACGCTGGTGGATCTGAACGGCGACGGGAAGAAGGACATCCTCACCGGCAAGCGTTACCTGGCGCATGACGGGCACGATCCGGGAGGCCGCGAGCCGCTCGGTATTTACTGGTATGAGTACCGCAAGTCCGAAGACGGGAAGGTGGTGGAGTGGTCCCGCCACGTGATCGACTATGGTTCGCGCGCTGGCGGCGGAATGGATATTCCGGTGGCGGACCTGGACGCCGACGGCGACTTGGATTTTGCCGCCGGCGGGAAGAGCGGGCTGTTCCTGTTTGAAAATAGGACCCGGCGAGCGCACCCCGCGGGGAAGAGAGGAGCCCGGCGATGACACCAGGCCGTGATGAAACTTTCACCACACGCAGACAGTTGGTAACAACTGCCGCCTTAGCGGCTCCCTACGTGGTCGCGAGCCGCGTATTCGGCGCCAACGATCGCATCCGGGTCGGTTTCATCGGCGCAGGCGGCCGCGCCAACCTGTTGATGGATCAGTTGCCTGAGCAGGGCGAGATCGCCGCCGTGGCCGATTGTTACCAGCGCCGGGCCAGCCAGTCGGCCGCCAAGCGCAAGGCCAATTGGAAAATACACCAGGACTACCGCAGAATCCTCGACGACAAAGACGTCGACGGCGTGGTAATCGCCACCGGCGACCATCAGCGGGTGTTGCCGTCGATTCATGCCTGCCAGGCGGGAAAGGACGTATACGCCGAAAAGCCGCTGACGCTTTACATCAGCGAAGGCCGGGCGCTGGTGAACGCCGTGCGCAAGTACAACCGGGTGTTCCAGGTAGGCAGCCAGCAGCGCTCGATGGCGATGAACCAGGTGGCTTGCAAGTTTGTCCGTGAAGGGGGACTGGGCAGGATTCTGTTCGGCCTCGGAATCAATTACAGTAGCGCTCCGCCATACCCGGGCGGCATTCCGGAAGAGCCGGTTCCCGAAGATCTGAATTGGGACGTGTGGTTGAATCAGACGCCGATGCGGACCTACAACCGCAAGCTCCAGTTCGGCTGGATGGGCTGGCAGGAATTCTCCGGCGGCGAGATGACCAACTGGGGCGCCCACGGACTGGACCAGGTGCAGTGGGCAATGGGCATGGACACTTCCGGCCCCCGCGAGTTGTGGCCCTTTCGGGAAGGTCCGAAGGGCGCACTGGCCTTCAAGTACGCCAACGGTGTGATCGTGGCGCTGGTTATGACTGGAGAGCAGCTCTTAGGCGGGGCTATGTTTGTCGGTGAAAAGGGCCGCATCGAAATTGTCCGCAACGGTTTGCGGACCGACCCGCCCGGGATGATCAAAGACCTGCCCCCCGAAGAGGAGGTCCAAAAGTGGAACCGGGCGCAATGGCAGGCCAAGTATCACATGCGGGAATGGATGGACTGCATGCGCAGCCGCAAGCGCCCGTCGGCTGACGTCGAAATCGGCCACCGTTCGGTAAGCCTGTGCCATCTGTGCAACATCACCCGCGCGCTCGGCCGCAAGCTGATTTGGAATCCGGACACCGAGCGCTTCGCCGGCGACGAAGAGGCCAACCGCTGGCTGAGCCGTCCCCGGCGTAAAGGTTACGAACTACCGAGCGAGTTCGACACGACTGCCCTCTGAGGCGGGCGGCGCAGCTTTCCGGCCGCGTTGGCCCAGGCCCAGAAGAACGCCGTCGATGTACTGAGTAGCCCGGCAATGAGGCCGATGGTACGGGTCTGCCAGAACTCGGTGGCAACACTGGCCAGAGTCATCGAGAGCATCATCGTTGCATTCATCATCATCTCCGTAGTAGCGAAGACGCGGCCGCGAAAGTGGTCCGGGACGAACTCCAACAACATGGTCCGGTTCAGCACGTTGTTGGCGCCCATGCCGATACGCGACAAACCTACCCACAGCGCAGCCAGCAGAATTTTCGGCGCAACGGCGAAGCAGACATACGAGAGCCCATGCACTAAAAACAGAATGGAGATTGCATGCTTGTAACCTCCAAAGCTGAGCTTGGGTCCCAACCGGTGCGCCAGCACGCCCCCGATGACCAGTCCGACGCCAGCCGCGCTCCAGATGATCCCAATTCCCGCCGGCCCGCGTTGGAACACCAACTCTCCGTACAGGGTGAATAGGATTTGAGCGGCCCCGCCGCCACTGGCCCAACCCACCCAGGCCAGCCCGATCGCCATCACCAGCGGAGTCCGGCGCATGTAGGAGATTCCGTCGGCAAACTCGCCCCAAAAGCGGTGCTCGCCGGTGGCCGCCACAGCCTCTGAATCGGCCCGGAAGTGGCCTTCAGCGGAACGCAGCTTCGCTATCGCCCAGGCGCTGAACAGGAACGACGCCGCGTTGGCGACAAAGGCCCATTGGTAGCCGAAAGCCGTCGTACTGAAGCCGCCCAACAGCGTACCCGCCGAAAGCGTCAGCCAGGAGGTGGTCTGCGTCAGCGCATTGGCGGTATGAAGTTCCTCATTGGAGGTGATCCGCGGCAGTATCGACGACCGGCCCGCGGTAAAGAACGGCGAGGCGAACATCAGCAGTCCGCTGAGCGCGTAGATCAACCACTGATGTCCGGTGGTGAGCGAAAAGATAAAGGCCAGCGCCACCACGGCACGAAACAGATCGCTCGCAATCATCACCCGCTTGCGATCCATGCGGTCCAGGATCACGCCGGAGAGCGGCCCGGCGGCGATCGCCGGCACGGTCCGCGCCAGCATTACACCGCCCACGGCAAGGCCGCTCCCGGTAAGATGCAGCGCGAGGCTCAGTACCGCCAGGCTGTTGAAATGATCGCCAACCTCGCTAACCACCTGGCCGCACCAGAGGTACCGGTAATTCCGGTTGGTCCGCAGCAGCCCGTTAAATGAAGCCAAATCGTTTCTGTCTCCGCGTTGACCAGGGTAATCGGGCCGGTGGTGTGCTCACGCCACCTGTCCGGTGAATGGATCGGCGCCGATTGTACCCACCAGTTCCGACAGGTATGCGCGAGCGCTCACCCGCGCCAGTTGCTCCCGCGCGGCGGCGGCGCGGCTCTCCAGGTCCAACCGCTGCCCCGGCGACGAAGCCGTTGAGCTTCCAACCGCGTCCAGGTGGCGCTGCCATAAAGCAATGTCGCGCGCCTGTTTGACACGCAACCGCTCCTTGTACCAGTCGCTCGAAAGCAGCGCCTCGCGGCAAAACATGGAGCGCAACTCCACATCCTCCACCGTCTTCCCCTCCCAGTGCCCGTAGGCCATGATATGCAGCAGCGCGCGCAGCGGCGGGCAGGCTCCTCGAATACTTCCGTCCTCGAAATAGTTCAGCGCGACGCGCTTTTGGGACTCGACAATCGCGTCCACCCCGGCGGCGAAGGCGGCCGGATCCTGCTTTTCGGGCCGCAGCATCTCCTCCGGGAAAACCGCGTCAGGAGTTTCAAACATCCGGCCGAGAAAGCGCTCGGCAAACAGGTCCGTAATCCGGTAGCCCAGGCGGCTGGCAAGAATCGTACGGCCCTCGAATTCGAAATCCTTCACCTTCTCCAGCAGCCCGTTGGCGATCAGGAAGGCCGGATCACGCTCCTCCACCCGTATGCGGCACCACACCTCGGGCGCCAATATGCTGACATCGTGATCCACCCGGATGTGCGGTCCGACATAGCCGGCGGCAGTGGTAAACCCGGCATACTCGGTCAAAATGAAGGATACGAGCGCGTTGTTCAGATCGACAACCGGCCACAGCGAATTGAACGGCCCCTTGGTGAGCGCGCCCTCACTCCCAAACCCGGTTGTCGAAGGCGACTTCCCGGTAAGACTGGAGATGAAATCCATGAACAGTTCGGGCAATTCCTGGTAGTGGATCGGACTGTAGACCGCCAGCGGCGGCACGCCGGTGCCTGCCTCGGCCGGGTTACCCCTCCGGCCCGCCAGCACTGCATTCACGGGAAAATGAACCTTCTGGCCGGAAGGCACGCCGCGATCGAGGCGCGCGCAAACCTCAGCCAGATAGGTCTCCCGAGGTTCGGCTACGTCCGGCCTGCGCTGCAGGTAGCGGGGATTCTTCGAAGGCTTGCCGTCGACCAGCCGGGGTCTGGCGGAGGACACAACGTACTCCACGCCGTTCCCATCAACAAAGCCTCTCAGCCGCTGCTTCATCGGCTCCGTGTACTCGTCATACTCCACCACATGATCGACGATTTCGCGCGCCTGCTCACGAGTCAGAGGCTCATAGTTGGAAAGAAAGGTACCGGCAGCGGCGATATCAGCCTCGGCCTGCCTGTCAAAGCCGCGACAAATGGCTTCGTCCGGCCTCTGGAACAGAAATGCCTCGCAGTTCTCCACCAGCTTCACGCTGCGGTTGGGATACTTCGTATCGAAATCCGGCAGAGTGTGCCGCGGCACCACGGCCGAAGCAGTGATGTCATCTTCCACCTGCACTTTATCGGCGGGATAAAAATCGGGACGCAGCTTGTAAATGCGCCACGAGCCCTGAGGATCGTAACCTACACGCAGGTAATTGCCCACCAGCTTTTGATCCTGATACTTCAGTTCGTGGCCCAGGTAGCCGTTGATCCGGTCCACGGTAAAATGCTCGCGCCAGTTCTCTCCCCAATCCGGACGGTAGTAGCGTTTTACGGTGAACACCAGTTGGCGGATAGTCTGCGGAAGATAGTGCAGCCACTCGTTGTACTCGTCGGTGTATTCATGGGACGCGGTCAGCAGTTTGATTACCGAGCCCAGCGTGCGCTGATCGCTCAGAATGGGCCGCCCGGCGCGATCGGAGGGTTGGGGAACCCTATAAATATTCGAAAAGTCGCGCTTCAGAATCTCCGCCACCTGCTCCATGTCTCTGAAGTAGTCGCGGATGAAGACCGGTCCCTTCAATAGCGAGTTAGAGATTGACTTGGAGATCTCCGACTTGCCCCCACCCGACACCGTACACGGCTTGTGACAGAGCGTTCCGTGCGGCACCGAGCCGATCAATCGCCAGGCCGTGCCGCCGACTTGTTTCACCAGGCGGATCTTGTAACCCGAAGGCAACACGAACACGCGCTCCGGCAGCAGGTTCAACTGCCGCCGGACACCCTCATGCATCCAGCTTACAAAGCCGGTGGGAACGTGAAAGTTGGAATTCTCCGGCACATAGAAAATGTCCGCGAAGCGGCGATCAATCGCATAGCCTTCCGGCCGCACGTCAACGCGCTCGGCCAGTAACGTCATCGAGTCTTCGAAGCGGGCCGGCTTGATGGAACCGGGGCGCCCGGCCTGGTACTCCTGCCCCATGACATAAGCCGGAAACGCGATCGCGCCTCCGGCGTGCTCCTCTTCGCACATACCGAAGAGGTTGGCGGAGAAACTGATCTGGCTCTTTACCTCTTTCTTGCAATAACCGAAGTAATTGTCGGCGATGATGGTAACCATGATGCCGTCGGCATCGCGGCAGACCGCCTTGAACGGGCGGCCATCGTTGTAGAGTTCCTCTTCATCGCGCCAGCACATCCCGTCCCGCCGTTGCCGTTGGGTCGCCTGGTCGTAGTGGGGCAGTCCCAGGCTCGTCTTGCGCATTCCCACAATGTGCGGCGCCAGGATCACGCAGCCGCTGTGGCCCGTCCAGTGAAGAACGTCCAGCGCGGCATCGTTCTCCGGCAGATACGGGTCGCCGCCGTTGCCGAAAACCGTCTCAATGAAATCCAGGTTGCTGACCAGGCTGCCAGGGGCGAAGAACCGGATCTCCATGCTGCGGGCCGGATCTTTTCCCGTGGCCGGACAGACCAGCGGACGCAACAGCAGCGAGACGAACATGCGCGCCTGCTCCGGTTGGTCGCTGGTAAATGGCAGCGCCAGCACTTCGGCGGGCGGGCGCAGGGCTTCGGCCAGGAATGTGGCGAACGCTGCCCGGGTGACCACCTGCTTGTCGGCGGATATCGGAAAGCCTCCTTCCACGATATGAAACAGCCCCTGGGTTGTGCGGCGATCGCTGGCCGGATTGTGCAATACGCCCTGGGCTACCCGGTACGAGCTCAGATTGGGCGCGAAAAATCGATCCGCGGCCGGTGGCAATGACATGGTTCGCGCCAGTCCCGGCCGGTCGAGTACGAATGAGTTCGATGGCAGGCGCGGCGCCCCACCAGGACAGACATCCTTCAGGTAGGAGTCAAGAAACGCCTGAATCCGTGCATCGGCGGCGCAGAGCCGGTCGCCGAGCAACTGGTCTTTCTGATGATAGTTACGCAGCAGCGGGCCGGCAATCTCCAGAAAGTCTCCATTCGTAGTCCCGTGACTCGAAGGCTGCCCAAGGGCAACCAGCTTGAGATTGATGTATCGCCTCAGATCATCAAGACGTGACAACTCCGGCCGCTCCGGACGGCCAGGCGCGGAAGAAACCATTAACTTTGTTGTATCACGCCGCCGGGACTCGCCTATAGTAGCCCGGCTTTTGTTCGGACCCGGCCCATGGTGCAGGTGAGACTCCGGCGGGCGCGCTGCCCGCCTACCCTGGAATCACCGGCCGGAAATTGGTTACATAAAATTTAATTGACGTTTCGCTTTCTGCTTTATAATGGGGTTGTGGCCCGCGGTTGGGAGAGTAAGGGCGTCGAGTCGCAGATGGAGTCCGGACCGATTGCCCGCCAGCCTCTCCAAAGCAGTGAAATGACTCCCGATGAGCGCGAGAGATTACGAAAGCGGGATGGTCTTCTTCTTTCCCGAACCCGCGTTCTTCATGACCTCGAAACGGCGCACAACCCACGCTATCTCGATCAATTGCGAGTTGCACTGAGTTTTCTCGATTCGCAAATCGAGCAGTTACACTGACTGGCGTAATGAGCGGCAAGCATCGATTGCCGCAGCGCGGAGCACTGGCGCAGTATTTGCTATCGGTGCCGGAACGCGCCGTCCGTTCTTTATCCGCCATCGCCGGCGGCCTCATCAATGAGATAGGTGAAGTAACTCTTCCTGCCGCAGTCAGACGCTCACGGATCTATCGCACGTTCGCCGGCGCAACTTTGAAATTCCTGATCGAAGAGGTTGGCCGCGTGGACGCTGCTCAAATGGGTGAGCATCAACTCGCCGGCAACTTCCTGCTCCGCCGTACCGCCGGAAACGGTCTTGAGTGGGCCGGCATTCTGGCATTCCATGCTTCGCCGGTGTGGATTCTGGCATCACTGGCCGACCTCTCGGGAACCGGGCGGGGGCTGGTCGCCGATATCGCCGCCTCGCTCTACGAGGAGGGTCTGCTCGAGCGCGGTTCCACCTTTGAGACCGTTGAGCAGATCCTTGATGGCCTTGAACTCAGCGCCGGAAAGCTCGCCGACACCATCAACATGCCGCCACTCGATGTCGCCGGCCTGCGCCGGGAATGGGAAAGCATCTCTCAACATCTGGCCGCGATTCCGCCCAGGCAACTTCCCCCGCTCGAAGCCCTCTACCGCTCCTGGAAGCGCATCGTCGAAAGAGCCAGGAGCGAACATCGCACCATCTTCGAGGTCTCTTCGTTGATGGCGCTGGCGGCATTCAACGACCTGCCCGATCGTGCTTTGCGCCTTTCCAGGGCGGCCCTGGTAACGATGGAACGAACCAGCCATTATTTCGCCGGACCGGTTCTGGATCATTACGCCGCGACGCTGGACCGGATGGCCGAAACCGGCCTGCTCGAGTTCTGGTACCGGCAGTTTCGCCCCTACCTTCGGGCGGCGGTAGAAAACTTCGCCCCAGCCAACCCGAGCGTCACCACCCGCCTCATTCGAAGACGCGGCGGCGCGGCCGGCTGATTCGATTCAACGATGGCGCCAGTGGCCCGAATGGAACTTCCAGCCCCGGTTTTGACGCTCCCAGCGCGGCGGCACCCAGTAGGAACGCGCTCGCGGCGGCCGCACCCATCTCCCGGGCGACCAGTTCCAACTCGACCCGTGCAGGTTCCAAAAGCCATCCATCCAGACAAACCCTGGACCCGGCGCATACCCAACCGGACCGTACCGGGGAGGCGGAGGAGGCGGAACCCGGTATCCGTAGCCGTATCCGGCATATCCCCCACACGCAGTTAGTAACCCCGACAGGAGAAGCACTGGAGTGAGCAACCATTTCCTATTCATTTGTCTCACCCTCCCTACCCATTCAACGCAGCGAGCCGGAGTTCGGTTTCCAGACTTCGCGCAAGGGTGATACAAACACCGGGCTCAAACCCTGTTCACGGATACCGGCGAATCAGGCCCCGAAAGAAACCTGCCGACCGCCTGCCGCCAGGAGGGCAACGGCTTCAGCCGCGTATTGATCAGTACCGACTTGGCCGGCCGCTTCGCTTTGCGGGGAAAATACGCGGCCGGCACGGCGTTCAAGCGGATTGACGATCCGGTTATCCGGAATACTTCGTCGGCCAGTTCGAACCAGCTTGCCGGGCCGCTGTTCACCGTATGATAGATCCCAACCGGAAGCCCGCCGGAAAGAATCGAGTATGTGACGGCGGCAAGGTCACGCACGTAAGTGATGCTGTTAATTTCGTCATTAACAACATTGAGTATCCCGCGCGTGCGCGCCAGATCGAGCATCAGGTGAATGAAACTTTTCTTAGATACTTCACTTACTCCCGGCCTGCCGAACAACACGGCGGTTCGCAAAACATAGACCCGCGCGCCCGAAGCCAGCACGCGTAGCTCGCCCTCCCGTTTCGATGCCGCGTAGACGGAGAGTGGATTCGGCTCGTCCTGCTCGGCGTACTCCCCCTGCACGCCATCAAAGACGTAGTTGGTGCTGTAGTGGATCAATGGCACGTCCAGTTCGGCCGCCAATCCCGCCAGGCGCCCGGGAAATCCGGCGTTGAGAGCAAAGGCCGCCCCTGGTTGCTCTTCGGCTCCATCCACGTCGTTAAAGGCAACGCAGTTGATGATGGCCGAGGGCGACAGCGCCAGTAGCTTTTTCCGAAGCGCCGCCTCATCGAGCACATCAACATCTTCGCGATCCCACGCGGAGGCGGCCGGGTCGGCATCGCGCAGCGCCCCGCCAAGCATGCCCTTCGCTCCAAGAATCAGCGGATGATCTGTCCTGCCGGGTGCTATCATTTGCGAGACCATTGTAGGAGATGAGGAACCCCTGGACCAAGCTGGCGAGCCGCCTGGTGTATGAGAATCCGTGGATTCGCCTGCGCGAGGATACCGTAATCCGGCCCGACGGCGGCCAGGGCATCTACGGTGTCGTGGAGGTGCGCCCCTCCATCGGCGTACTGGCCATCAACGACCGGGATGAACTGCTGCTGGTGGGGCAATGGCGCTACCCCGCCGGCCGCTACTGCTGGGAAATTCCGCGCGGCGGTTCGCATGGCGGGGAGACCGCCGTTCAGGCCGTGGCGGCGCGGGAATTGCGCGAGGAAGCGGGCGTCGAAGCAGCCTCCTGGACGCCACTCATCAGCGTAGACGTGAACAACGGCATCACCACCGATACCGAGCACCTGTTCCTGGCAACCGGCCTCACCAGCACGCAGGCGAAACCCGATCCCGAAGAGGAGATCGCCGTCCGCTGGGTGCCGTTCAACGAAGCCGTCCAGATGGCGGTTCGCGGCGAGTTGACCGAAGTCTGCACCGTAGCCGCCATCCTGCTGCTGTCCCACCTTCGCCGGCGGTAAGCAATCAACTCCCGTGGGCGGAGTTGTTGATCTCGTAGCCGTGCTGGCACACATCGCAGGAAAGAGTCTCCGAGGCCCGGCCGTGAAGAGCGAAAATCTGCCGCACCAGGCCGCACACCGATTCGAACTGCCGCTCGTAAAAGACCAGAATACTGGGACCGGCCCCGCTCAGCGCGCATCCGAGCAGGCCCGGCGCACGGAGGCGCAGAATCTGATCGAGGCCCGGGACCAGGCTGGCCCGGTAAGGCTGATGCAGCCGATCCTCCAGCGCGGTCGGAAACGCTGTCGTGGTGCCGGTGATCAACGCCGCAATTAGCAACGCCGAACGCTGTACGTTGAACACGGCATCGGCCCTCGAGTACTGATCGGGAAGAACCGAGCGGGCATGTGAAGTTGGCAGTTCGAAATCCGGCACCACCGTGGCAACCGAATATTGCGCGGGAAGCTCCAGCCGCACGGCCCGCGCCACGCCGCCGGAATCAATCGCGCTGACAACGATCGATCCGAGCACGCAGGCCGCGACGTTATCCGGATGACCTTCGATCCGCGCCGCCTCGTCCAGTATCCGCAGCCGCTTCCAGCGCAGCGCCAGCAGTTGATCGGCAATCACCACGCCCGCGGTGAGGGCCGCGGCGCTGGAACCGAGGCCCTTTCCCAGGGGAATATCGTTATCGATCTCCAGTTCGATTGGCCGGAGTGTTTCGCCGGTGTCGCGGGCCACGGCCAGCGCCGTCTGCCAGATGAGGTTCGATTCGTCGGTGGGAATCGACGCCGCATCCCGTCCGCGAACACGGATGGTTAAGCGGTCCGCGGGACGGAAGCGGCACTCCAGATAGACGCCAAGCGCAAGGCCCAGAGCGTCGAAGCCCGGACCGAGGTTGGCGCTCGACGCCGGCACTCGAAGGGTAGTGAAATTCATGGGCGGACTTATGCGCCCACCTGTTCGCCGAACACCACCTTGCGGCCTTCACGGCATGACTGATATGCCGAAACCACTACCTCTAGTGCCCGGCAGCCTTCTTCGCCGCCCACCAGCGGTTGGCGGCCCGTGCGAATCGCTTCGCCGAAATCGAGAAACTGCCGTTCGAATGGCGTCAGCGAAATGGCCATCGGATCGCTCGCGCCCGACATCACTTCCTTGGTCACCGGCGCGGGGTCGCCCGAATCGTCCTCAACGTCCCAGCTCGTCAGCTTGTCGCCCGAAATGATGGCGGTTCCCTTGGTTCCGTGAAGTTCCAGCCGCTCCGTGTAACCGGGCCACATGGCGGTGGATGCCTGAATGACGCCGGTGGCGCCGTTGGCATACTTCAACAGCACCGAGATGTTGTCTTCCGATTCGATCTTGTGCAGCGCGCCAAGCTGCCAGTAGGCGAACAATTCCTTCACGGCTCCCACGAACCACAACAGAACATCCACCTGGTGTACGGCCTGGTTAATCAGCGCGCCGCCGCCTTCAACCGCCCAGCTACCCTTAATGGGGCGTGAATAGTATTCGGCCGAACGGTACCACTTTACGTAAGCGTCGGCCTGGATGATCTTGCCCAGGCGTCCGGCGGCGACGGCGCGATGGATGAACTGGCTCGAATCGTCGAAGCGGTGCTGGCTCACTACGCCCAACACAATGCCCGCCCGGCGCGCCCTGTCCACCATCTGGCGGGCGGTTTCCAGATTCGTCGAGATCGGCTTCTGCACCTGAATGTGCTTGCCGGTTTCGGCGCAGATCTCCAGCGGCTGCATACGAAAGTCCGGGAACGTGCAAACGTCCACGTAGTCCACCTTCGGATGCCGGCACACCTCCTGGTAGGTCTTCACAAATTCGCACCCGTACTGATCGGCGAACTTGCGGCCGGCCGGCTCGTGGACGTCCGTGCAGACTGTTACTTCATATCCAATGTTCTTGTAAGCCTGGGCATGTTTGTAAGAGATAGCGCCCGTACCGATGAGTCCGACTCGCATGAATCCAGTTCCTCCTGATAAACCCGGGGCGCCGTCGGCCGGCGCCCCACACCTTCAATCTCTAATTCCAACTAACCCGGGAGACTCTCAGAGACCGTTCCCGGTACCACAGATGTGGACCTCGAGGCCCATCTCGCGGAACATGGCCGCCTTCGCCGCCAGGGCCAGGTTCGCTCCGGAAGCATCCGGGCCATACGCCACCTGGATGTGGTTGGCCTTGTGCCGGCCCATGAATTGGTCGCGTGTAACTCCGTAAGTAACTGCTTGCATCATCGGCCACTGCGGAGTAGTAATCTTCCATCGGCGCTCGTTCTCGCGCTGGGGCAACTCCACCGACGCGCCGCGGCCAAGGTCGACCGAGAGAACTCCATTGTCTACATAGACGCGGCTCCACACCAGTTCGCCAGGCTTGGAGATGCCCTTTATGGTGCCGCCGCCCAGACGGAAGTACATCGGCGGCTGGCGTTCGCTACTGGCGCCGGCAAAGCCGCCGGTCAGATGATGGGGCGGTACCGCCCCCGAGATCTCCAGCACCCAGACAAACTCCGTCTTGCCGTTCACCTCGAAATCGGCGCCGTAGCGGACATCGTGAAGCGTGGTTTCCGGATCGAAGCCGAGACGCGTCCAGATACGGTTGGTCACCAGGGCGTCGAGTCCGGCGCACTCGTCCACTTCATTGAAGTGCGGCAGCGCTTTGCCGGCGTAGAGTTCGCGGCCGTCCACCGAATAGGCCGGCGGGCGGTCCACGTTGTTCAACAACCCTTCCACCAGGTCCGAAGCCGGCGCCATGTCCTTCAGTCCTTGCTGGTACTGAATGCCGATGGCATCACAGCCGAAATCGTCCGCGATGCGCAGCGCGGCGATGTACATCTTGCACTGTTCCAGAATCTGGCCGTCGGTAAGATCAGTCTCCGGATTCGGGCCGGTGACAAAGGTCATCCCTTTGGCATCCAGCCACCCGCGGATCTTCCGTGCTTCGGCATCAGTCACCAGGCGCATGGCCGCAACCAGCGCCGACTGGCTTAACCGCTCCTTGAAGACCCCGGTGGCGTGCAAAAGCTCATCCTGAATGATGGCATTATACATTCCCATGCAGCCTTCATCGAAAATGCCCATAATGGCCTTGTCGCGGCGCAACTCGGCCGCCAGTTCAGCGCCCAGTTGTTCCGCCCGGGCAGGCAGCGCCACCGCCGCGAGCGGACGGACGTGACTCGCGTCGTGTACGATCGTTTCGCCGTTCAGCCATTTCTTCAACCCGCTCAGGAAGAATTCGTCGGTAAAATCCTCGCTCCAAAGGGTACTGTACTTCACCCCCGCCTTGGTAAGGGAGCCGTTCAGGTTGAGCATTCCAACCAGACCGGGCCACTCCCCGCTCCAGTTGGCAACCGTGAGAATGGGGCCCTTGTGGAACATGAGCCCGGAAAGGACATGGTGCGTATACTGCCAGACCGCTTCACAGACTACCAGCGGTGCCTCAGAAGGAATATCACGGAAGACTTCCATGCCGTGCTTCTGGCTATGGATGAATCCGTGCTTTTCGACTGGATCGTATGGGTGGCCGCGGCGAACTTCGCGTCCAAGGCCGCGGATCGCGGCCATGACGGCCTCTTCGGCCTTCTGCTGCGCGGCCCAACAAGTTTGATTGGCGGAGAGCCGTAGATCTCCGCTCGCTACTAGGATGACAGGATCCGGCATGGCTTTATTTTGGCACTTTTGGCGCGGGACCGGAGCCCCGCTTACTCCCGCCACTTCACCGTTCCCAGCAGGCTGTTGTAGTCGTCGGTCCACGCCGCCAGTCCCGTTTGGCGGCCAATGCGCTTGCCGGCCGCTTTGATCTCCGGAAGATCGAGAAAGTTCCGGCCGGCGGCCACGAGCACCCAACTCGCCTCATAGACCGCTGGTTCGTCGTCGCCGGTGTCGATCAGAACCGCCTCGCGGCCACTGGCATCGGCCAGGTTTCCAACTACTGGTTCGAGCGATAGATACCGGTTGCTGACGTGAACCGCCAGCACACCCTCCGGACGCAGGTGCCGGTAATAGACCTCGAAGGATTCCCGCGTCAGCAGATGCACCGGAATGGAATCGCCCGCGAAGGCATCCACCACCAGCACGTCGAACTGTTGCGCCGCTTCGCGCTCCAGTGAAAGCCGCGCATCGCCCAGCACCACGTCTACCTTGGCCGGCGATTCACTGAGATAGGTAAACTCGGTTCGCGCCAACCGGACCACCAGTGGGTTGATCTCGTAGAAGCGGTAGTAGTCGCCAGTCCGGCCGTAAGCCGCCAGGGTTCCGGCTCCCAGCCCGACCACGCCCACTCGCTGGCCCGGATGCCGTGAATTCAAAATCGCCAGCCCTACGCCGGTCTTCGCTCCATAGTAGGTGGTGGGCGTGCGCCGGTACTCCGCCGTCAGCAGTTGCAGGCCGTGACTGATCGTTCCGTGCATCAGGGTGCGCTCCCGCCCGTAGCGGGCTTCATCGTTGACCTCGGTAATCCTTAGCGTTCCATAGAAATTGCGAACCGCTAGCGTGCTCGCTGAAGTCATGCCGTCAGCCACATAACCCGCGTAACCACAAAACGCGACGGCGAACACCGCCCAACCCACGCGCCTGCTGCTGGAGCCTGCTGGCAGGACCGCGGCCAGAACGGCGCAGGCAGCCAGCGCCAGCGGTAATTCGTAAAACGACGAAAACACGCGCGGGGCCACCAGGACGACGAACACCGCCCCGGCAACTCCGCCGAGCGAGATCATCAGGTAAAACGAAGTCAGCCTGTCGGGCCGGGGTTTTCTTGCCGCTAACTCGCCGTGACAGAACATGCAGCAGACAAACAGACCGGCGGCCATCAGCGGAATCGCGCTGCGCAATCCGAACGTTTCACTGTCGCTGATCGAGTAGGCCATGCCTGCAAGCAGAACCGCCATCGGCGGGTCCATGAGTGAGCGCCGGTACCAGCCTTCGCGCTCGAAGCAGAGCACGAAGCTAAGCAGGTAGAGCGCCAGCGGCAGCACCCACAGAAAGGGAAACGAAGCGACATCCTGGCAAAGGTAGTTGGTGGTAGCCAGTAACAGCGCCGAAGAGCAGGCCGCCAGCGTAACCCACTCAACCCGCGTCCTCCACGGAATCAAAGTCTCCGCTACCGCCACCTGCCTGCTTTCCTCCCATGTAGCCGAACGGCTTTTCCATACCACTGCCGCGCACAGAGCGGCGAACAACGCAAAGCCAGCCGACCACAACAGCAACTGGACATGAGTCCGCACGTAAGGCTCCATCAACGTGGGAGAGCCGAGTAACGCCAGCATCGAGCCCAGATTCGACAGCGAGTACAAACGGTATGGCGTTCGTTCCGCATAGCAGCGCACATACCACGCCTGGAGCAACGGCCCGGTGGCCGAGAGCAGAAAATAGGGAAGCCCCAGCGAAACCGTCAACAAACCCAGAATTCGCGGCACCGGGTCCTGACCGCCGGAAATCCGCCACCCGGCGCCGGGCGCCAGCGGCAGCATCGTCAGGCTGAGTCCCAGCAACGTCATGTGCAGCACGAACTGCCGCCGTGGCTTCAAGCGGCGAATCAACCAATGGGAATACAAGTAGCCCAGCAACAACACGACCTGAAAGAACAGCAGGCAGGTAGTCCAGACCGCGGCCGAACCTCCAAACCAGGGCAGAATCTTCTTGGCGATTACCGGTTGAACGAGGAAAAGCAGGAAGGCGCTGGAAAAGATCGTCGAGGCAAACCAGAACATGACAAGTCCCCATTGTAGCCGGGCACGATATACTCAGCCTGTATCCGAGGCTCGAAACTAATTGCACAGCAGCGCATTTCATCCCTCCGGACGGCCTTACCGGTTTATCGTTCTGGCGTTCGTCAGCCTGATGGCGTTCGGCAGCTATTTCGCCTATGACAGCGTGGGCGCCATCGAGACGACGCTGATCCGGCACTTCGGCGCCGGCCGCGCGGCGATCGGGACCATGTACTCGATGTACAGTATCGCCGCCGTGTTCGCCGTGCTGGCGGGCGGGTTGTTGATCGACCGAATCGGCACCCGCGCGGCCAGCCTGCTATTTTCCGCGCTGATCGTGGCCGGTGCGGCCATCGTCGCCCTGGCGCCGACGCTCACCGTGCTCTACCTGGGCCGCGTCATCTTCGGCATGGGATCCGAGACTCTGATTGTGGCGCAGAGCGCGATTGTCGCCCGCTGGTTCACCGGCAAGGAACTGGCGCTGGCCTTCGGCGTCACCCTCACCATCAGCCGCCTGGGCACTCTGTTCTCCTTCAACACGATGGAATTGCTCTCGGGCAGATTGGGCTTCCGCTCCGCGCTCTGGATTGCCGCCGGACTGTGTGCCCTGAGCCTGCTGTGCAACTGGTTCTACACCCTGCTCGATCGCCATGCCCAACCGGTGCTCGGCCTGCGCGAGGCGGGAGCCGGCGAGAGAATCGCTTTCGGAGACATTCGCCGCTTCACATCGTCTTACTGGTTTGCGGTCGCCATCTGCGTCACATTCTATTCGGCCATCTTTCCGTTTACCGCGCTATCCACCGACTTTTTCCACTCCAAGCGGGGACTGCCCATGGCCTCGGGCGAAGGCATGGGGTTTCTGGCCGGCGTCTTCTACAACATCACCCACATGTTCAGCACCGCCCAGGGTGCAACGTCCATCATCATCACCGCTTCCATGTGCTTCGCGCCCTTTGCCGGCGGCCTGATCGACCGCCTGGGGCACCGCGCCACGGTAATGATCTTCGGCTCGCTGCTGATGATTCCGGCTCACCTGGCGCTCGGCCTGACCGCGATCTCCCCGGTGGCGCCAATGATCGTGCTCGGCGCCGCCTTCGTGCTGGTGCCGGCGGCCATGTGGCCCTCGGTGCCGCTGCTGGTCGACGAACAGCGCGTCGGCACCGCCTACGGGCTGATGACCGCCGTACAGAACCTGGGGCTGCTGGCATTCCCCTACTTCAACGGCGCGCTGCGCGACGCCACCCATGGCTACACCGCCAGCCAGGTGATGTTCGCCGGCCTGGGAGCCGCCGGGCTGATCTTTGCGCTGCTGCTGCTGCGCTCGGACCGCCGGCACGGAAGCAAACTGGAGGCGGCCGGTTAACGCGCGTGGCGCCGCCGCCGCGGGTTACGCCGGCAGTGTGAAGTGGAACGAGGAGCCTTTGCCGGCGGTGGATTCGGCCCAGATCTTTCCGCCATAGCTTTCCACCGTCTTCTTGCAAATCGCCAGGCCGATTCCGGTACCTGGCGATTTGCCCTCCAACCGCTGAAAGAGGCCGAAAATCCGCTCCAGATACTGCGGCTCAATTCCGATTCCGTTGTCGGTCACCGAGAACAGCCAGAAACCATCCTCCTGCTTCGCCGAGACATGAATCCGGGGTGGCTGGCCGCCGCGGAATTTGATCGCGTTGCCGATCAGGTTCTGAAAAATCGGTATCAGTTGCGCCGGGTTGGCGGTCAGCTCGGGAAGCGGATCGCGCGTCACCTCGGCCCGGCTCTCGGTGATGGAAACTTCCAGGTTGTCGAGAGCATGCTGAAGCACCGAATCGAGCGGGATTTGCGTCATGTGCTCGCCTCGTTTGCCGGCCCGCGAGTACTCCAGCAGATCGCGAATCAGCTCCTGCATGCGCTCCACGTGCGTGGAGATGAAATGCAGAAACTCGTCCCCCTGCGCGTCCAGTTTTCCCGCGTAGCGCTTGGCCAGCAGAGTCGAGTAGCTACTGATGATCCGCAACGGTTCCTGCAAGTCGTGCGAGGTGACAAAGGCGAAGCGTTGCAGCTCTTCGTTTGACCGCACCAGTTCTTCCATCTGCCCCGCTGCGTCGGCTAACAGCGTCCGCTGCCGGACGATCTGCGCGTTGATTCGTATCGAAGCAGCCACCAGCAGCACCAGCAGAATAAAGCCCCCAATAAAGAGAATGCCCACCGCCGCCGCCGCCGTTGCCTGCTCCTGGCCAATCTGCCGCTCGAGCGCCTTCGACTCCGAGCGCCGGATCGCACCGAGAATCCGCTCGATCTCCTGCATCAGCACCGGGCCGCGATCGTCTTTGAGCAATCGGCCCACCGCCTCCCGGTCCTGAGTCAATTCCAGGTCGACCGCCCGGTCCTGCTCGCTGATCTTCTGGCTCAGCACCGCGCGCAGGCGCCTCATGCGGACCTCCTGAGCCTGGTTGCCGGCCACCAGTTCCTCCAACCGCTCGGTGCCGTCAAAGACTGCCTGCCGCGCCGTCTGGTAGGGAGCCAGGTACTGCGGGCGCTTCGACAGCAGATATCCCCGCTGGGCGGCCTCGGCCGCATGAATATCACCCAGCAGCCGCTCGATGTCAAGAATCACCTGGCGCGCGTGCAGCACCCAGTAGCGCGCTTCCCGCAGCTTGGTCCACTGAAAGAATCCCGCCGCGATGATGAGTAGCAGGAAAGTCAGCGCCACTACCAGCCAGCGCGTGCTGGAGGGCTCCGTCTGGGCTTTTCGCAATCGCGGATCACGAATCGGAAAACTCTTCACAGCTCGGAAATCGCATCCCTTCCACGTATTTATCTTGAAACTCGGGGTCCGCGGCAAGTGAGACGTGCTCGGTAAGCGAGGTCACCTCGCCGGAATCGCAGGTCTCAAACAGCGCCATTTTCGCCCCCAAAAGCGACGTATTGCCGGCCGATTGAATTAGTTCTTCGGGAAAGGGCAACAGCCCGATCCGCCGCGCGCTCGACCGGTTGATATAGTTTCCGAAAGCACCCGCCAGGTACAGTTGCTTGACATCAGCGACGGTGGCGTCCAACCGTTCCAGCAGGATCTGGATTCCGGCCGCGATAGCGCCCTTGGCCAGTTGCAGTTCCCGTATGTCGGCCTGGAGCAGAGAAACCGGCTCGGCCAGTAAGGTGGTCTTCAGGCCGCCGGCCAGCCGCCCGCTCGTTAGAATAACGCCCCGGTCCAGCAGATGCGCCACCGCGTCCACCAAACCACTTCCACAGAGCCCACGCGGTTGCCCACCCCCCAGCACCTCACAGACCAGCCCGTTCGATCCGGCCGTCACCGCGGCGATGGCTCCCGTGGCCGCCCGCATTCCCATGCTGATCCGCCCGCCTTCGAAAGCCGGGCCGGCCGCCGTGGAAGCGCACACCAGCCGCTCTCGCGTACCGAACACCATCTCGCCATTGGTACCGAGATCGATCAACCCGCACAGCTCATCCGCCCGGGAGAGCCCGGTGGCGAAGATGCCCGCCAGAATGTCGCTCCCCACGAACCCGCCGAGACAACCAAGAAACCGTACCCGCGTATTGCCCAGCGCGGCCCATCCGAGTTCGGCGGCGGTAAAGCGCTGCTCGCCATCCTCAACCGGTTGAAACGGATAATGCGACAGCGGCTCCACGTCGATCCCACAAAAGAGATGGTGCATCACCGAGTTGCCCGCCAGTGTCACCTCGGCCAACCCCGGCTCCGCGTGCAATTTGCTGATCAACTTCCCCACCGCCACGCGGATCCCGGCCGTCAAGCGCTGGCGTCCCTCCACCGTCAGCGCGTACTCCACCCGGCTCATCACATCGGCGCCGAAAATCGCCTGCGGGTTGAGCGCCGAGCGAACCCCACGCACCTCCCCTGTGGCCAGATCCACCAGTTGCGCCACCAGCGTGGTGGTACCGATATCGACCGCAATTCCCTGCCCTTCTCGTGGGGTGAACTGGAATACCGTGTCGTCCCCGAGTATCGCCGCCTCCCATTGAGCGATCTCCAGCGCGACCGGCGTCCGGACAATCGACCGGCAGGCCAGCCGCCATCCCGCCTCCAACTCGTTAGCCGGAAGGATCCGCTCCTCATCGCCGGTCACGTCGAGGCTGCCCTCCAGCACCCGCACCCGGCACCGCCGGCACCGTCCGTTTCCACCACAGGGAAACTCCACCCCGAATGGAAACAGACAGTCACGCAGCCTGGTACCGGCCGGCACGGTAATCGTGCGGCCTAAAGGCCGCAGTTCAATACGCACGAGATCAGACATGGAGATGCGCTCCGGGAGAGCTCCTGGCGAACTGACACATCCAAACAACGAGCTTACCCCGAGTAGCCATTGCCCTGCCCGCGCCGCCATCCATACACTATGAAAGTCTGGATTTCACGGCTAGGGAGCTGATTATGCCATTCGCCATCCCAATCAGCATTTCGCGGCGGATCATCATCCCCGGTGCC
Organism: Bryobacterales bacterium; assembly: GCA_020854055.1. Taxonomy (GTDB): domain Bacteria; phylum Acidobacteriota; class Terriglobia; order Bryobacterales; family Bryobacteraceae; genus JADZGD01. The sequence continues at coordinate 26,787 of JADZGD010000096.1, forward strand.
GCTCTCCTACTCGCCAGCGGAATGTGCGCCGCGGGTGAACACTCGCACGCCAAACCGCAGCGCGAACCCGATGTGATCTACGTTCCCACCCCGCAGGCGGTGGTCGAAGCGATGCTAAAGATGGCCAACATCAGCGCGGCAGACACGGTCTACGACCTCGGCTGCGGCGACGGACGGCTGGTGATCACCGCCGCTAAGATGTTCGGCGCCCACGGCGTGGGCGTTGACATCAATCCGGAACGCATCGCCGAGGCGATTGATAACGCCAAAGCGGCGGGCGTGTCCAACCGCGTCAAGTTCATCGAGGGTGACATGTTCCAGACCGACATCCACCACGCCTCGGTAGTCACACTTTATCTGTTGACCTCGCTCAACCTGCGGCTGCGGCCGAAGTTGTGGAGCGATCTGAAACCCGGTAGCCGGGTGGTCTCCCACGCCTTCGACATGGGTGAATGGAAACCGGAGCGGGAAGAATCGGTTAACGGCAGACGCGTCTTCCTTTGGACGATTCCCGACAAACCACCCAACCTGAAGTAAAGCAGACCGCCGCGCGCCACCTCAGCGTGGCGTGATGAGCCCGCCCAGCTTGTCCTGTTCCGAGGCGGCGGAGCGGGGAAACCGGGTGGCGTATGCCTCCAGGTGCTTCAGTCCGGCGCTCGTATTGAAGATCACCACCTTCGAGTCCCTGTCCAGGCGGCCGCCCTCGAACAGCTTGCGCAGCCCAGCCACACAGGCGGCTCCTTCCGGAGCGGCCAGAATGCCTTGCTTCGAAGCCAGTTCCAGGCCCGCATCCAGCAACTCCTGGTCCGAGACAGCCAACGCTTCGCCACCACTGTTACGGAGTACGTCGAGAATGAGAAAGCCACCCCGCGGCTTAGGAACGCGAAGGCCGCTAGCGATCGTGAATGCGTCCGGCCAAAACTCGCATTCCTCCCGGCCTTGCTCGAAGGCCCGCACCACCGGCTGGCATCCCTCCGCCTGCACGGCGATCATTTTCGGTTTGTTGGCCCGAATCCAGCCGATCCGTTCCATCTCCTCGAATGCCTTCCACATGCCGATAAGTCCCGCGCCGCCACCCGCCGGGTAGACAATGGCGTCCGGCAGTTCCCAGCGGAACTGCTCGGCTACTTCGTAGCCCATCGTCTTCTTGCCTTCCACCCGGTAAGGTTCGTTCAAGGCGCCTAGGTCGAACCAGCCCTCGGCGGGCGCCCGCTCGGCCACCAACCGGGAGCACTCGGTGACCAGGCCATCCACCAGCGTCACCTCGGCGCCGAATGCCTTGCACTCCAGGTAACTCGCCTGCGACACATCGCGCGGCAGGAAGGCGTGCGCCTCCAGTCCGGCGGCGGCGGCATAAGCGGCCATCGCGCTGGCCGCATTTCCGGTTGAAGGGATAGCCACTTTCCGGATGCCTAGCTCGAGACACATCGAGATGGCGCAGGATAGCCCCCGCGCCTTGAAGGAACCGGTCGGGTTCACGGCTTCGTCTTTGATCCACACATGCCGGCCCAGCCACCCGGCGTGAACCAGCGGCGTCATGCCCTCGCCCAGAGAGACGATGGACCCCGGCCGGCTCACGGGAAGCACCGGCGCGTATCGCCACATGGACGACGGTCCGTTTGGAATCCAGTCCCGGTTCCAGCTCTCGCGTACCATGTTCAGGTCGTAGCGGGCCAACAGCGGGCCGCCACAAACGCACAGGTTTTGCGGCTTCGAAGAATCGACACGCGCCCCGCAGCGGGCGCATTCCAGGTGAGTGAGCGTGGTCATTCGGCTAGCCGGTCAACTACCATTATGAGAGGATGGCACGGCAGCGGTGAACATAACCGGGATTTTTCCTCAACGATCGCATGCCGCCGTGCGTCGTTCATTGTGTAACAACGATCGGACATGAAGGGCATTCTTCTTCTCGTTATCGGTATTCAAGCGTTTGCGGGCGAGTATGCGGTCCTGTTGAACGGCTTCCGGATCGAGGCCGATAGCCATCAGATCCGGGACGATATGGCCTTGCTCCATACGGGGCAGGGTGAAATCTCTATTCCGCTCGAACAGATTATCCGGTTTGAACAAGGAGCCCCCGATCCCACTCCCCCCGCCACCACCAAGTCCACCACCGCCGAACCTGCGAAACCGGTGGATGTAGACAGACTTCTGACCGCCGCCGCGCGCAAGCGTGATATCCCACCGGAATTGGTCCAGAGCATCGCCCAGGTGGAATCCGGATTCCGCACTACGGCCGTCTCGTCCAAAGGCGCGATCGGTCTGATGCAACTAATGCCGGCAACGGCAAAAGCCCAATCGGCTGACCCCCACGACGTGGAGCAGAACGCCGAAGCGGGCGCAAACTACCTGGCCGAATTGCTCCAGCACTACGAAAATCAGGACTATCAGGTAGAGAAAGCGTTAGCCGCCTACAACGCCGGACCCGCCGCCGTGGACCGCTATAAAGGAATCCCCCCCTACCGCGAAACTCAAGCCTATGTGGCAAAAGTGAAACAGAACTACCACCGGCGTTTGAAGAAGCGGCCCCGTCCGGCTAACCCGCGGTAACCGCGCTGCTGAAGCTTATTTCAGTCATCAGTCGGTACTTATTGCCACCAATATCGCAACGCCGGTAGGAAGCTACTCGATCTGCGGTGTTGAGCGATCGCTTTATCCGTGTGGAATTTTCCCACATAGTACACATACAGCCCCGAACCAGCGATCCAGCGCGATCTGGGTTATTGGACATTCTTGACGGAATAGTCCGTATACTTACTGGCTGACATCGTGGGGTGGGGCGGTTTCACGATCCTATAACGGGCCGTCCGGTCACCCGCCATTTTGTCTGGCCGTTGGAAAACACTACAGAAATTTTATTGATTCAACCTACTTAATTGGGAGTATAATCGCCACAACCAAGTGGTTAGTCTTTCGATTTGGAGGTGAACTGCAGTGCTCAGACTCATTTGTGTACCATGCATACTCGCCTTTTTCTCCGTCGCTTCGATGGCGCAGATCCGCGGTACCATCAACGGCGACGTGTCCGACCCAAGTGGTACCGCCATACCCAAGGCCAAGGTGACGGTATCGGCGCCGCGCATCGGATTGGTGCGTGAAACCACAACCAATGAGACAGGATCGTTCTCCGTACCTTCGCTGCCCGGCGGCGAGTACGAGGTCGCGATCGAAACACCGGGCTTCAGGACGCTGCACCGGTCCGGCATCCGGCTGGATACCGACCAGGTGGCCACGATCAGATTTCAACTCGAGGTCGGCCAACACGCCGAACGCGTCAATGTGGTAGCGGAAGCTCCACTCGTGGATACGTCGACCGCCGAGGTTTCCCGTCTGATCACCGCAAAGAACCTGCAGAACTACGCTCTGCCTGGGCGCAATCCCTACTACATGCTCGGCATTTTGCCTGGCGTCGTGTCACGCTACGGCAACTTTGCCACCGACGCCCGCTCCACCAGCTATTCGATGGGTGGACTGATGGTGAACGGCAATCGCAAGGACACTAACTACGTCACGCTGGACGGCGTCAACAATGGCCGCGTGCGCGACGGCGTCCAGGTGAACAATATTCTGGGCGTGGACTTTATCGAAGAAGTGAACGTGTATACCAGCCGGTACGCGCCGGAGTTCGGCCGGACGACGGGCGGTCAGATCAGCTTTATCAGCCGCCGGGGCTCTCAGGATTTCCACCTCACTGGTTACGAATTTTGGATGAGCAACACCATGGCGGCGACACAGGCCATCACGAACGCCTGGCCACGGCTGCGTTATCACGATTACGGCTTCACCATGGGCGGTCCGCTTTTCATCCCGGGCAAATGGAACACGGACAAGAACAAGCTATTCGGCTTTTTCGGTTACGAGGCGCGGTACCAGGCCGGCTTCAACCAGAAAACGTCCATCGTTCCCACGCCACTCGAGCGTTCCGGTAACTTCAGCGCCAGCCCCAAAGTTCCAGTGGATCCGGATACCGGCGCGGCCTTTGCCAACGGCATAATTCCCGTATCGCGTATCAGCAACTTCGGCAAGGCGTTACAGAAGATTTACCCTGATCCGAACTTCACGGTCGGTGGCAACTACCTGGCCACGCGGAGCCAACCTACCGACAATGGAGATTTCATTTTCCGGGTAGACTATAACATCAAGCCGAACTGGCAACTGATGGTGCGCGGTTTGCACGGCGACCAGAACTTCACCTCACCCTTCGACAACGCCGGCAACAACATCCCGCTGTTCGAGGTATATCGCCATCGCCGCGGAAACAACTTCGGTATTGCGCTCACCACCACGTTCAATCCGACTCTGATCAACGAATTTTCCGTGGGCGAATCCGATTACCGCGAAGATTTCACTCTGCAAGGCGGGGGCTACAGCCGCGACGCCTGGGGCTTTACTTTTCCCCTTTTGTTCACCGGTGGAAACAACGGAAACCGCTTCCCCGCCGTTAGTATCACCGGGCTCACGGGTGTCACCGGATCCACCCAACCCAGCAAGGCCGCCACACCCACCTTCATCTTCCAGGACAACCTGACCAAGATCGTTGGCCCTCACAACTTCAAGGCCGGCTTTTACTTCGAGAACATGAACATGAATGAGTTGAACGGCGCCGGGGACAACGGTGCGTTCAGCTTTGGTAGTTCGTCCTCGAATCCCCGAAACTCGGGTGTGCCGTGGGCCAACGCCCTGCTCGGTAATTTCGATTCCTACCGCGAGACCGGTCCGTCGGTGCAGACCGTCTACCACGCCTACGTGCGGGAGTTTTACGCACAGGATAGTTGGAAGATGCGAAGGAATTTTACCCTGGAGTACGGTCTCCGCTACTCTCTGATCTCCCCGTGGAAAGCCAACTGGAACAACCTGGTTCTGTTTATGCAGAAGTTCTGGGATCCTTCGAAAGCACCCCAGGTAGCCGCCAACGGAACGATCGTCAACGGCACGGGCGACATCTATAACGGTCTGGTGCTGCCCGGCAGCGGTTGGCCCGCCGGCGCCGCCGGACGAGTGACCGCCGCCAGCGATCCGGCGCTCACCCCTCTGTTCCGAGGCATTCCCGATTACATCAACCCGCTCCAGAAGGGGAATTTCCAGCCCCGCCTCAGTTTCGCCTGGGACGCCTTCGGCAACGGCAAGCTGGTGGTTCGCAGCGGCGCGGGTATTTTCAACGGCATGACCGGAATCGCCTACTCTGGCTGGTACCTTGGGGCACGCGCTCCGCTGGTGAAATCCACCACCGTGACCAATGGCAATGCCGACAATCCCGGAAGTGGCGTGCCGAGCACCACAACTACCCCGATCGACGCGAACTCTCTTCCCGAACAATACAAGATCCCGGCCATGTACCAGTACAGTTTCGGTATCCAGAGCCAGTTACCCTTCTCGACGCTGCTCGACGTCGCCTATGTCGGTTCCAGCGGCCGGCACCTCTCACTGAGCCGGCCCCTGAACTTCCTCACGCCGGACCAGCAAGCGGTGCACCAGGGAGTGGATCTGCGGCAATTCCTGCCCTATCGCGGTCTGAACGGCATTAACCTGGTGGAGCCTTCCGCTACTTCCGAGTACAACTCGATGCAAATCTCGGTGAAGAGGCGCAGCAAGGATCTGACTTACGCCTTCGCCTATACGCTGAGCAAGAATATCGGCTATGGCATCGAGGGAATTGCCGGCGGCATGCAGAACCCCTTGAACATCCGGGCCGAGCGTAGTGAACTCGAAGAGAGCCGGCGTCACAACATCGTGGCCACGCACACTTATGAACCGCCCTGGTTCAGGGACCAGCACGGGCTCGTCGGCCGCATTCTGGGCGGTTGGAGCATCAACGGCATGTGGACCTGGAACACGGGCCGCCTCTATACGCCCAGCGTTACCGGTGTAACCGGAGGGGTCGCCACGCGAGCCAACGTCGTCGGGGATTGGAGACTACCCAGCGACCAGCGCACCATCTACCGCTACTTCAACACCACGGCCTTCGCCCGCCCGGCAAGCTGGACTTACGGCAATGCCGGAAAGTGGGTGGTGCGCGGGCCTGGAGCCTTCGACCTGAGCGCTTTCGCCCTGAAGGACATCCGCGTTGCCGAGCGCTTTAAACTGCAGCTTCGCCTGGAAGCCTTCAACGTCCTCAACCACTGGTATCCAACCGATATCAACACGACACTCGGCCAGAGCAACTTCGGCCAGATTGGCGGTGTCAGCACGCCGCGGTACCTGCAAATCGGCGCAAAGTTCTTCTGGTAAATTCACCCGATTCGCGCGGCGCGCCGGACCTCAGTTGTTCTGGAGAAAAGCACCTGCCCGCTGCTGGTTTCCGCATCTGGGCATAGCCTGAGCCAGCCAGCAAGCGAAATCCAGTTCGCGAGTCCCAGCGCGCCCGCGCCCATTCGGGCGAGAACGAGTTCGAACAGGAGATCGAGCAGAAGCGAGTTGAGTTTGGACCGCCGGACGGCTACAATCAAGGGGTAGTCTCCACGCATTCAGGGCGCGTAGCTCAACTGGCAGAGCAACTGACTCTTAATCAGTAGGTTGAAGGTTCGATTCCTTCCGCGCTCACCACGCTTCAATCCTTACGAATAGAAGCTTTAGCATTCACATCCTTTGTCTCCTTCGTGCCGTTTTCTCGCACGCTGCAGGGACTTTCTTCGGGACCACGATTTTCGGTACGGGCTTCGGCGATTCCAGAGCCCTGACCGCGTCCCGCTTCGCAGCCATCCGGATGTGCGAGTATCGCTCCAGCATCACCCGGCTCACGTGGCCCGTCAGGGCGAGCATCGTGCTCTCCGGAACCCCTACCTCGGCCATCTTCGTAGCCGTGGTGGGGTGTCGGCTCACGCGCTCGCACATCAGGAGCACTGGACACCGGCACCCTTTCGTGTCAGGCCAAACCTGTCTGTTCGGTCTCACCTGCTCGAGGGTGATGACATTAGGCCTCCACCGTTGGCGCGGTTGGGAGCCTTTCCTGCGGCCTATCCCGTCCACCAATACAGCGTCCCGATGATCGGACGGATGACCACGCCTTCGGCGCTGATGATGTTGCCTCCGGCCCCACGCTCAGAAAACCACGTTTTCCGATGATCGATGACAACTGGCGCGTCACGGCTTCGTGACGGCCAACGCTGGAGTGGACCGGTCCAACGTGCCGGGCGAGGACCGCGCTACCGTGCTCCCCCGCGACCCGGACGCCTGCGCCCGCCGCCTGCGCGAGGCGCTGCACTGCGACGCCGTGATCGTGAGCGACACATTCGGGCGCCCCTGGCGCGAGGGAATGGTCAACGTGGCCCCCGGGATTTCCGGGCTCGAGCCGCTGGAGGACTACCGCAGCACCTCCGACCGCTGCGGGCGGCGACTGGAAGCCACGGTGATCGCTCTCGCCGATGAACTGGCGGCCGCCGCCGGACTGGTGATGAGCAAGAGCGCGGGCACGCCGGTGCTGCTGATCTCGGGATCCGTCCGGAAGCCCGCGAGGGCTCGGCGCTCGCGTTGATCCGGGCGGCCGAGCGGAATCTGTTTCGTTGAAGCGCCTCAGGCGTTCGGATCGGTGGGCCGCGGCCGCCGGCACTGGAACCCGTAAACCGTGGCTTTGCGGATGTACAGCTCGAGGCGTACCGGCCCCTGGCGTTTCCGCCTCGTGGTCCGGCTGGAGGAATCGGCCAAACCCAAAGACTGGCCGCGAATGAACGCGAATTAACGCAAATGTTGTCTACGCGTTCGACGGCTCCCACTTGAGGCTGATAGCCCACAACACGGCAAAGCCGGCCACGTGGACCGCGGAAATCCGGAAATCGAGCAATGTCCAGTTCAGCAAAGCCGCCGTCGCGGGGAAACTGAGTTCGGCCACCGCGGCCAGGGAGGCACGCGTGCCTGCAAGCCCCCGATAATAGACCAGCAGGGCCAGCAGACCCGGAACCACAGCTAGAATTACCAGGAGGCCCATCTCGCGTGCGCCTACGCGAGATGCTTGGGCTCCAGCCAGCGCGAGCAGCGGCGGCGCGGCAAGCACGATGCGCAGCGCGGTCACGGTGGTAAATGGAAGTTTGCGCAGCAGGTACCGGCCCAGCACCGTCGCGCCGCCCCACGGGGCCGTGGCAGCCAGAGCCAACAGGGCGGCCGCTATCCGTCCCGAAGGAAGCGGCAGCGCAGTGTCGAAACTCACCAGCCAGGCTCCGCAGAACGCCAGCAGCAGGCAGAACCAGAACCGCCGGCCCAGGCGCTCTCTCAGGAGCAGGCGCGCCAGCAGGGCGGCAAACGACGGCTGAGTCTTCTGGAGCAGCACAGCGGTAGTCGGGTTGCCAAGCCGGATGGCTTCGGTGAAACACATGGTGCCCAGGGCCGAGCCGCCCCAAGAGGTGCCGAGCGCCGCGCCTCATCCGTCCACGCCCAGGGTACGCCATTGCGGGCACGCGCGCCAGCAGGCCGGCAACAGGGTGGCGGCCAGGATCAGGTGTTCGATCAACACGATCTGGGTGCTGCCGAGCGCGGCGGTCAGCGGGCGGCGCAGCACGGTGTCGGTGCCCCAAAGACTCGCGCCCAGAGCCACCCACAGGAGCGGGCGCGAACGGGTCGATCGGGCGGCGAGGGCAGGGGAAGCACCCATGTGAGAGCAGCATATTCTCATCCAAGAATGAGCCTGGAGGAGTAGGTTTCATCTGGCCGGGGCACCTCTCCTTCTTGGTTTGTGATTCGTCTACGAATCGCCGTCGTCGAGGCTGTGAGAATGTGCGAATCGCGCAGCGATTTCCAAGCCAAGTGTTGGAGATCGAGGCCGAGCAGACGCATTCCGCTACTACTGAGCAGGCCTTCGCCGCCGACCCCCAGCGAGCGTTCGTGCTAATATATCCGTTACGGATGTATTCGCCAAGTCCACTCACCCCCGCCGTGTTTCACATTCTCCTCGCGATTACCGATGGAGAGAGGCACGGCTACGGCATCATGCAGGAGGTGTCGTCGAGAACTGGGGGTAAGGTCATTCTAGGACCGGGCACGCTCTATGGAACGATCAACCGGATGTTGGAAGCCGGCTTGATTGAAGAGTCGGGCGAACGAGCTGATCCTGCGTTGGGCGATGAAAGGCGCCGGTACTACCGAATCACACGCAAAGGCCGGCGGGCCGCAGTTACAGAGGCCGAGCGCCTTCAGGAGCTGCTGCGTGTGGCGCGGGCCAAGCACCTGTTGCAGCGGCCACGGCCCGTCTGAGAGGGATCTTATGAGCTTGTCTGAAAAGATGTATCGTCTTCTGCTCCGAGCGTATCCACGCGATTATCGGAGTCGGTACGCGGAACCCATGGAGCAACTGTTCCGAGACCGCCGGCGCCAGGTGCACTCCTTCACCGACTTTGTGGCGCTTTGGCGCCGGATGCTGGCGGACTGGGCGGTCTCAGTGCCTGCGCGCTACTGGGAACGAGTCGGGGCGCACATTCACTCCAGTCCGTTAGCGGATCCCGCGCGGCGATGCCTTTTCTTCGCACGTTCTGAAGCGAGTTCGTTTTCGCGGCGCGAGATTACGGTAGAGCATCTGCTACTCGGTGTACTGCGGGAGGAACCCTCGCTTGTCTCCGAGGCGGCGCTGGAAGCCGTGGTACGAGCGATCGAGGCAAGTGAACCTGCGGGCCGGCGCGTCCCACCGATGGAGGACATACGACTCGCTGACGAAGCCATCCGAGTGATCGACGCCGCGCGGAAGATCGCCCATACTGTGCGGGACGGCAAGACGTCTCGCCGGCAGATCTGGCGAGAGGAATCCTGCGCGAAGAAAATACTTTGGCAGCGCGCCTATTACGCGAGCACATTTCCGATCGCCCTTGAGTCCCAGCATCGTCGGCCTGGTCGCAGCCGAAACAGCGGGCCAGAACACTCTCGCCTTCTGCGTGCCGAGCAAAACGTATCCGGATTCCGCCTGAGAAAGCCCGTTTAGTTGCGATTTCGGAACGTCACCCAACGATGGCCGCCGTCGATCCTTTCCGGCCAGGCACATCATATTACACAGCCGCGGGCCTTGCCAGCGGCGCCAGGGTTGCCGCGCCAGGGTTGCTGTCGCCAGGCTTGCACGGTAGTTCGAGGGCATCCATTCCGACGGTTCTGCTGCAACTCCTCGGCGTAGCACTGGAGTTCGGTGAGATAGTCGACCGAGTTGACTCCGTTGAGTTCAGGCGTGAATCAGGCTCATGAACAAATTGCCGACCTCGGCTCCGTTCACCGATTGCCGCTGGTGTTGAACCTCCGTGATAATGTCCCCTATAGACCTCGATAGAAATGTCCCCTCACCAAGCCGATGGAAGGTGGGTGAGAAGGACATGGATGAGCGAGCGTGAGGTCAGACGAGGGGGTGTGCTCGGGCGAGTGAAAGCAGGTGAGCTGAGCCAGCAGGAAGCGGCAGCGATATTGCGGCTGAGCTATCGCCAGGTGAAGCGGCTGTAGCGGCGCTACGAAGCCGAAGGAGTCGAGGGGCTGGCGCACCGCAACGCGGGGCGCCGATCGAATCACGCCAAGAGCACGGCCTTCCGGCGAAAGGTTCTGAAGATCGTAGCAGAGCAGTACGGTGGCGAGCGGGGAGACCGGCTGGGGCCGACGCTGGCAGCCGAGCAACTGGAACAAGATCACAAGCTGAAGGTAGATGCAGAGACGTTGCGGCGGTGGATGCTGGAAGCGGGGCTATGGAGCCGGGAACGCAAACGGAAAGCATATCGGCAACGGCGGGCGCGGCGGCGGCACTTTGGGGAGTTGGTGCAGATGGACGGAAGTTTCCACGCGTGGCTGGGAGATCGAGCGGAGCGCGCCTGCTTGATCAACATGGTGGACGACGCCACCAGCCGCGGACTGGGCCACTTCGACCAGGAAGAGACGAGTTGGGCGCTGGCGGACGCTTACCGTGCGTGGGTGGAGAAGTACGGGATTGTGCGAGCGGCTGGGAACGGAGTTGATTCTGGCCGGCTCGGCGCAAGCCAAAGGGCGCGTGGAGCGGGCTCACGGCACGCATCAAGATCGGCTGATCAAGAAGCTGCGGCTGGCGGGCATCGACGACTATGAAGCGGCAAACCGATATCTGCGCTCGCGCTATTGGCCGGAGCACAATCGGCGGTTCGCGGTAGCGCCGGCCGAAGCGGTGGACTTTCACGAACCGGTGCCGGCGGGGATGGATCTGAATGCGGTGTTCAGCCTGGAGTACGAGCGAAGGGTGAGCGAGGACTGGGTGGTGAGATACGACAACCGGTTCTGGCAGATCGAGACGGCGGAGGTGAGGCCGGGAGCGAAGGTGACTATCCGCATCCGACGGAATGGGCGGATGGAGTTGCTGCATGAGGAGGCGCTTGAAGTGGCACGAGTGTGAACCGGCGCCGGTCAAGCCTAAAGCCAAGCGGAGAAGAAATCCGAGGATGGCCAAGCCGGCGTCGAATCATCCCTGGCGAACCAGGGCGGTGGCGGCGAAGACGAGGTGAGTGGCGTGGGAATCCCGGCGATCATCGGAAGCAGCGGTAGTTGCTTGATACCGCGCGCAAACCCCGCGCCCTTGACTGCTCCGGGCCGTTCCGAAAAACCAGCTTAGACAAGGGAAAGGGGGCAGATGCAAAGGCCAACCCCGAATCCCGGGTGATCACAGAAAAGGGGACATTTCTATCGAGGAGCTACGGGGGACATTTCTATCGAGGCTTGACAATGAGACAAGACTCAGGTTGCCAAAGCAACCGGCTTACGGGTAAGCTGGTAATTCCCTTCCGTAGTTGCAACAGACACCAAAGGACTGGAATTTTCGTAACGGCTTCTTATGCACAAGCAGGACAACAAGAAGATCCTTGCCGCGGTGGACGATCTTTTTTTTAGCGTGAAGATAGGCGATACGGCCAAGCGGGCAGGCATGTCCGTGGAGTTTGTCAAGTCCGACAAGGACCTCTTGGATAAGGCCAAAGAGAAGCCGACTCTGATCATCGTCGACTTGAATTTCGCCGCCGTACAACCCATCAAGGTCATCGGCAAGCTCAAGGCCAATACGGAGACAAAGCCGATCAGCCTGATCGGATTCCTCTCCCACATCCAGGCTGAATTAAAACAGAAAGCGATCGAAGCGGGCTGCAACATGGTGCTCGCCAAATCGGCGTTTTCCTCGAATCTGCCGCAGATTCTCAAGCGCCACGGCGGGGTATTCTAACTGCCTGCGGCACGGCCTGGCCATGCGGTGATCGGCCAGCCGGTTTCATCCTCAATCGCCAGCAGGCGGTTATATTTGGAGAGCCGTTCCGATTGCGTTATCGAACCATTCTTGAACTGATCTCCACACCAGCCCACCGCCAGGTCGGCCGCCCAATTGTCTTCCGTTTCGCCGCTGCGGACACTCACGGTCACCATCCACCCGGCCGACCGCGCCAGTCGTAGCGCGTGTAGCGCCTCGGTTAACGTGCCTACCTGGTTTACCTTCAGCAGCAGGGCATCGCATGCCCGCGCCCCGATCGCCCGCTCAATGCGGCTTGGATTGGTGCAGAGAAAGTCGTCGCCTAGAACCAGCACCCGGCGATCGAGCGTCTGGCGTAGCGCCGGCCAGTGGCTCCAGTCGTTCTCGGCCAGCCCGTCTTCGATACTCACGATTGGAAATTTACCGGCCCAGCTTTCCAGCATGGCGATCATCTCAACGCTCGACATGCGCTCGCGGTCCAGCGTATAGACGCCATCCGAGTAGAAGTGCGACGAAGCCACGTCAAGCGCGATGGCAACGTCTTCGCCGGGGCGGTAGCCAGCCGCCTCAATCGACTCGACCGCCAGAGCAACCAGCGCCTCGGCGCTGTCGGCCGGGGGTGCCAGTCCACCCTCGTCGGCCGTCAACAACCGCATTCCATAGCGCTGATAGATCAGGCCGGCGGCCGCCTGGTAGACGTCATACATCATCACCAGCGAGCCATCCACCGTTGAGGGGGATACCGGCACCGCCAGCACATCCTGAATCGCCACCTGCTTGCCGGCGTGCTTTCCTCCGCTGAACAGGTTAATCGTCAACCGCGGCAGTGTCTCCGGAACGCGGCCTAGAAGCGAAGCAAAATGGAGATACAACGGCATCTCCTTCTCGGCCGCCACCGCGCGCGCAAAAGAGATGGATACCGCCAGGATGGCGTTTGCGCCGAGACGGGCCTTATTGTGGGTTCCGTCGAGATCAATCAGGAAATTATCCAGATCGGCCTGCGAGGCGCACTCCCGTCCGGCGATCGCCCGGCTAATCTCTTCATTAATGTTTGCCACCGCGCGGCGGCAGCCCAATCCGCGATAACGCCTCGCATCACCATCACGAAGCTCGCGGGCTTCGGCCTCGCCGGTGGATGCGCCCGAGGGAACCGATGCCGCCGCACTCGCACCCGAAGTCAGTGTGCAGATTGCGCGGATGGTGGGTCGGCCGCGGCTGTCCAAAATCTCGCTTGCCGTTAAAGTGTGAATCCTGCTCATGAGAGTTCTTTTTCGAAGTGGCCGATCAGAGCGTGCATCGTTAGCGGCGGCCTCTCCATCATGCCAACCACGCTAGCCGACTGCCGGGCGCGCTCTTCCCGGGTGAGGTATTCGAGCGGCGAGCGGCCGTGCACCCGCGCTAGCAGGCAGCCGAGCGCGTGCCGTACCGAGTGCTGTTCCTGGGCCAATCCGCCGGCCGTCCGATAGACCTGCCAAAAGGCGGCAGCGGCACGCGCGAAATCCTGCCGCCGGCCTTCGACGTGATTCGCCTTGCTCAGCAGGTGGGCCATCGCGAACCCGGAATCAAACGCCGGATCGCCGAAGTGAATCACCTCATGATCGAGCAGCACCAGGCGCTGCTGATGCACGAGGACATTTTTCGGACTGAAGTCGCCATGAACCAGCGTCACCTGCCGCGTCCGCGTCTCTTCTATTAATGCCCGCAGGAACCCGGCCGCGCGTGGCACGCGCTCGGCGGCCTTTGCGTAATAGGGTTCCAGCCGGAGCGATTCGAAAATCGACCGATCGGCAAACTGCCGGGCCATCTCCGGCGTGGCTCCGCCGGCGTGAATGGACGCCAACAGCCGCGCGAACTGTTCGAAGTGGTCATCCACCAACCGGCCGGCCAGCAGCATCGACTTCCAGTTTTCGTGCGGCCGCGGCACGGCCTGCATGATCAGGATGAAGTCTTTGCGGTCCAGGTGAATCAGCCTGGTGATGGAACCCGGCGGAGCGATGCGGGCCAGCGCCTCCATTCCGGCAGCCTCGGTGACAATGCGCTCGGGGCGGCTGAACCAGTCATCTTTCACGCGCAGTTTTTCGAGCGCTTGCTTGGCCACCCACTCTTCGCCGCCGGGCCGCACCACCAGCACCGTGCGATTGGATACGCCGCCATGAAGTACGGAAAACCGGGGAACCTCGCGGGCCGGAATGATTCGGCAAGTCCGCAGATAGGCAAGCAATTGTCCGGGATCCTCGATATCCGGCGGCATCATTAGCTATATCAACAGAATCGCATAAGGCTCCATGCGGATTACCCGTCCGCCGGCGAGCGTCACCACCGCCCGGTCGTCGCTGAAGTTTAACAGCGCCAGTTTGCCGTTTTCGAGTACGCTCCAATAGACGTGGGCCGGCTTGTTGATGCGGAGAGCCGCGGCCACCGGCGCCCGCAGCGAAGGCATCTTTTGCAACTGCTCCGCCACGAACCTGGCGTAGGGTCCGCCGGGAACCGAATCGCCACCATAAACGATCATCTTCCCCTTCCCGGTGTCGCCCTGCTGCCAGCGCTGGAACACCGAGGCGTCACCCTCCACGCTGGTCAACCCGCCGCGCGGCTGAATACAGTAGATCACCGTTCCGCCCGCCCGCACCCAGGCGTCAATCTTCTCGAGCACGTTCCGTTCAACCACGGTACCCCACAGGAACACCAGGACCTTATAGCGTTCCAAGGCTCCGTCGAGAATCATCTGTTCGCTGGCGTAGTCGTAATCGAGCCGTGAACGCAGCGCCCGGCCCTTCTGAAAATAGGCCGAGGCGAAGCGGAAGCGCAGCACGTCGTCGTCTAATTTCAAGCCCGTATCGGGATAGAACGCCGCTACGTCGATCACCGGTTTGGCGCGCTGGTCGAGCAGCGATCCGTAGCGGCGCCACATGGTGATTGCCTGATCGTTATGAGTGAAGTTTGACCCGTAATAGAACAGGTGGACGGCTCCGGTGGTGAGCGCGTTGTACAAACGCGCCATGACGCCGCGGGCGCTGCCGAAGCCGCCCGGCTCATAACCGAGTTTGGCTCCGTAAAAGCGCGCCGCCGAAGAGGCCATCCGGGTGATGGTGAAGTTGTCCGGGAAGTTGTCGCTCTCGTTAGTGAGCCGGATGCCGCCACCAAGCCTGGCCATACTTCGTGCCTGGTAGCTGTAGTCGGTTCCCGCCTCGACAAACCCCCACCCGCCGGAGGATTGGTGAATGGACGCATCCGGTAACGCCTTGCGTGCCCAAACGCCCCACTTCTCGCACCATTCGCTCATCGCTCCCATGTACCAGTTGTCGAAGTCCAATCTCTGGCGGAAGGTCCGCGCCGTCGGCGGCAGGAACGGCTTCACCTCATCGAAGGAGTGGAACGAGCTTTCCCAGGCTTTGTTCAGGGCTCCAATGTTGCCGTAGGATCGCTCCATTGCCTGGCGGAAGTCGGCCTGCGCCCAGCGATCGCCGGCCCAATAGCCCTGGTGCGTGTGCGAGCGGCGGAATTTGTAGCCGGGACCACGCGCCGGGTACTGCGCCTCGCCATAGTCTCCACTCGGTCCGAGGCGGATACCGAGCAGGGACTTCCGTCCGCCGTAACGCTGTCCGAAGCGGGCAATAAATTCCTGGGCGTAGACGGCTTGTCCGGGAAAGAAGATGGTTTGGGTGTCGTGGGTGATTCCGTGTTCCAGGCAGACGAAGCCGATGTTCCGGTTGGGATCGTCGTGGAGCCACGCCGGCAAAGCATAGCCCGACCCGGCCAGCAGCATCGGGAACCACTGCATGCCGGCGCGCTCCACCTCGGCCAGGATGGCGTCGTAGTAGCTCCAGTCCCATTGGCCTTCTTTGTGTTCCACCCAACCCCAGCGGACATAGGTTTCCACGCCGTTGAAGCCGAGCGCCTTCATCAGCGGCAGCGCGTTGCGGTGCGCGGCCGCCGCTTCGGACAGGTCTTCCAGCGAATCCGAGGCGAAGGTCGAAGTGGTGACGCGCTCGCCCGGCACGTGGAACTGCACGCGTGGCTGGACCTCAGGGAGCGGTTCCACGGGTGGGGCTTCGCTCTCCAATGTGATCGAACCGAGCAGGTCCAGTCCTTCCACCACGATACCGCCGGCGAGTTCCGCCGGCGTGTACTGAAAGACAGCGTGACGGATCTTGCCGCTATCCAGACGTGCCACGCCACTCTGCATCCTTTGCGGTGGCGCCGGTTGAACGCAGATCAACGCCAGGCCGCGGTCATAATATTCCAGCACCAGCCAGGCCGGCCCCTCCACTTTACGGTCTATCCGGATTCGATACGCTGCCCGGCGATAGTAGTCGTTAGTTGGGGGAATGTGCGCGTAGATCCGGCCGGCGATGGTTTCCGGCGCCCAGTTGCCGGCATCCA
>JADZGD010000097.1 GCA_020854055.1 Bryobacterales bacterium
AGAATTCCGATTAATATTTTTCGTCCCATCTGCTGTACCCGAGTGCTGCCGAAGGCTACAATAGCAAAATAGCGTCGTCAGGCGCACGGTCTGCGCGCTCCTATGCACTCCGGAGCGGGCTATGCCATGTTGAAGACATTTGATGCTCCCTCTCCTCGTGTTATCGCCGTATCTGTTGATTCCGGCGGCCTTTTGGCTCGGTGGGAGATCCGCGCGTGTAGCAGGCCTGCTCGCATTGTGGCCCGCGGCGCTCGCTTTATACTTCGGCCTGATGCTGCGGTCCGTGGGGGTCTCCGGACCCATCGAAGCATCTCTTCCCTGGGCCGCATCCATAGGGGTTGATCTCTCCTTTTATGCCGATGGCTTGAGCTTGCTGTTTGCAGTGGTCGTCGCCGGTATCGGCGCACTCATAGTGCTCTACGGAAGCCGGTATTTCGGCGGCGAATCAAGGGCCGGACGCTTTCAGGCAACGTTATTCGCCTTCATGGGCTCGATGCTGGGCCTGGTGCTCGCCGACAATCTGTTTTTGCTGTTCGTTTTTTGGGAACTGACGGGATTCACCTCCTTCCTCCTGATTGGCTTCGAACATGAACGGCCGGAAGCGCGTGCCTCCGCGGTGCAGGCGCTGGTTGTAACCGGACTGGGAGGCCTGGGCCTGCTGGCCGCCGCGGTGTTGATTGAGCAATCGACCGGCGCGGCGGCTCTCTCGTCGCTGCTCGGGCTAGGACTAAATCTTGCGAACGAGGAGTTCTATCCGGCCATCGTGGTGTTGCTGCTGTTGGCGGCGTTCACCAAGTCCGCCCAGACGCCGTTTCATTTCTGGCTTCCGAACGCGATGACAGCTCCTACTCCGGTGAGCGCTTATCTGCACTCGGCCACGATGGTAAAGGCGGGTATATACCTGGTAGCCAGAGCAACGCCGTTCGCCGGCGCCACTCCCCTGTGGACGTGGCTCGTAACCGGCGCGGGTGCCATCACGATGATCGTAGGCGCATGGCGTGCGGTTGCTGAAACCGATTTGAAGCGCGTGCTGGCATATTCCACCGTGAGCGCGCTCGGCTTGATGATGATGTTGCTCGGAGTTGGCACCGAAGAGGCGGTAGTGGCGGCCCTGGTGTACCTGCTCGCTCATGCCTGCTACAAAGGCGCGCTCTTTCTGGTCGCGGGCACCCTTGAACATGAGACGGGCACAAGAGACATAACCGGACTCGGCGGGCTCAGGCATGCGATGCCTGCGACGGCGCTTGCCGCGGCACTTGCCGCCTGCTCCATGGCGGGGCTGCCCCTCTTTCTGGGCTTCCTCGGCAAGGAGCTGCTCTATGAATCCTTGCTGGCATGGTCGACCGCGCTGCTGATTGGAGCAATCGCCGCGAGTGCACTGCTGGGCACGGCCGGTCTGATCGCCGGCGTTTCTCCATTTACTGGACCTCTGCGGGGAAGGGCGCCGGAGCATCGCGTTCCCGCCGGGCTCACCGTACCTGCGCTGGTACTGGCTTTCTCGGGTCTCATCGCGGGAATCGTGCCCGGTTTGGTGGAACTCCCCGCCGGACTTGCCTCCGGCGGCATCCTGCGCCACCCGGTGGATGCGAGCCTTTCGATGTGGCACGGCTTCACACCGGTGCTGGGCCTGAGTCTGGCCACGCTGGCGCTGGTCGCGCTGCTCTATGCCTATCGCGATTCGCTGCGGCGCCGCATCTGGCCGCGGTCGCTCGGGTCGGAACGGCTCTATACATCGACTGAGCGCGGCCTGGACGCTCTCAGCGCGTGGGCCTCGCCGATGCTTCAGAGCGCTTCGCTACGGTCGTATCTGCTTGTGCTCGTCACCACCGCGGGTGTACTGATTTTCGCAACACTCGTGTTTGAGGGGCTTCCGGGCTGGCCCGCGGTGATGGATGTCCAACCGCATGAAGCCTGCGCAGCCATTCTGATTGTGGCCGGCGCCATCTCAGCCGTCCGGGCGAAATCGAGCATCGCGGCTGTGCTGTCACTAGGCGTTTCCGGGTACGGTGTGGCGCTCACGTATCTCTTCTTTGGTGCTCCGGATCTGGCGATGACACAGTTCTCCGTGGAGACCCTGACGGCGGTGATCTTCGTCCTGGTGTTCTATCATTTCCGGGATTTCGGATCGCTGTCGTCCTGGACCGACCGGCTGCGCGGTGTCGTTGTGTCGGTGCTGTTCGGAGGATCGATCGCAGTCGTGCTGTTGTTTGTCGGCGCCAACATCACTCCGTTGCGGCTGGCTAACTATTTCGCCGAAATGGGGCTGCCGTTGGCCCACGGCCGCAACATCGTAAACGTAATTCTGGTTGATTTCCGCGCGCTGGACACAATGGGTGAAATTACCGTACTGGCTACCGCCGCCTTCGGAGTTCGCGCGCTCATGCGCATCAGCAGGAAGGAGAGAAAGAACGGATGATGACGACGACATCGCTGATTCTGCGCGCGGGCGCCCGCGTACTGATGCCGCTCCTCCTGCTGTTCGGCGTCTTCCTGTTATTACGCGGCCACAATGCGCCGGGGGGAGGCTTTGCCGGCGGATTGGTGGTAGCAGCCGCGTATATTCTGCATTTTTTTGCGTTCGGATTGGATGCAGCGCGGCGTGCCCTGTTGACCCGGCCGGAGCGGCTGATCGGCTCCGGGCTGCTGCTCGCGGTGGGGAGCGGAATTCTTCCGGTGTTGTTCGGCCGCCCGTTTCTTACATCGCTCTGGCTCGATCCGGCAAGTGGAATCGGCACTCCGATGCTGTTCGACCTGGGCGTATTTCTGGTGGTGATTGGCGTCGTGTTGATCATGGCCTTTACGCTTGCGGAGGAATAGAACTTGGAATTGATACTGGCCATCGCCTCCGGAGTTCTGTTCGGCACGGGCTTCTACCTGATGCTGAGGCGGCGGTTGGCACAACTGATCATTGGCCTGGGCCTGTTGAGCAATGGGGCGAACCTGCTGATCTTCACCGCGGGAGGTCTGACTCGCGCCCGTGCGCCGGTGATCGCTGAAGATGCCTCTCAACTGGCCCGTCCATTCGCCGACCCGGTACCGCAAGCGCTGGTCCTCACTGCCATCGTGATCGGCTTTGGCGTGCTCGCGTTTTCGCTGGTGCTGGCACACGGCATTCACACCATGGCCGGCACGGACGACATTGATGAGATCGGGAGCGGCGGCAGATGAATGTTCTGGTGCTTCCTATCGCGCTGCCGCTGTTTACCGCGGCGGTGCTGCTGCTCGCGCCCAGCCGCCCTCTGCTTCAACGATGGATCTCTTTTGCCGGCGCCTGCGTACTATCAATCGCGGCCGTTCTGGTGTTCGTGCGCGTGGAGCGCGATGGAATCCTCGTGCTGCAATTGGGCGGATGGCCGGCGCCGTTCGGCATCACTCTGGTGGCGGACGTTCTGGCCGCCATGCTGGTAGTGGCAACGGCTGCGGTGGGGCTCGCCGTGACCCTGTCGGCCTTTTCCGGCGTCGACCCCAGGCGCGAAGGTTTCGGCTATCACGGGCTGATACACGTGCTTCTCATGGGAGTGTCCGGAGCATTTCTCACCGGCGATCTTTTCAACCTGTATGTCTGGTTCGAAGTGATGCTGGTGGCGTCCTTCGTTTTGATGGCGCTCCACCGGACACGCGCGCAGTTGGAAGCAGCTTTCAAGTACGTCGCTTTGAACCTGATCGCATCCTCGTTATTCCTGACCACGCTCGGCCTGCTTTATGGCGGTACAGGCGCGCTGAACATGGCGGAACTGGCCACCATTCTGCCGGCGCGGGAAAACACAGCGTACGAAACCATTCTGGCGATGCTGTTTCTGACAGCATTCGGGATCAAAGCCGCGATGTTTCCGCTGTTTTTCTGGCTGCCCGCTTCGTACCACACACCGCCGGCGGCCGTGGGCGCGATCTTCGCCGGGCTGCTGACAAAGGTCGGCGTGTACTCGATGATTCGGGTATTCACGTTATTGTTCCCTGGCGATCCCGCAGTGCTTTATACCCTGCTGCTGGCGCAGGCCGGGTGCACGATGATTGTGGGACTGGTGGGGGCGCTTGCGCAACAGGATTTCCGGCGTATCCTCTCGTTCAACCTGGTGGGGCATCTCGGATACACGACCGTGGGAGTGGCCCTGGGTACTTCCGCCGCGATGGCCGGATCCATCTTCTATATCCTTCACCACATCGCCGCGATTACCAACCTTTACCTGATCAGCGGCATTTTTCTGCGGCTCCGGCACACAACGTCTCTGACGGAACTGGGTTCGATATTTCGCGAACGCCCGCTGGTCGCCATCCTCGCCGCCATCCCGGTGTTTTCGCTGGCGGGAGTGCCGCCCCTTTCCGGGTTCATCGGCAAACTTGCGCTGGTGCGAGGCGCCTTCGGCGCCCGGGCATGGTGGACCGGCGGCATCATCCTGGCCGTGAGCTTACTGACACTGTTATCCATGGCACGGCTGTGGTCCGAATCCTTCTGGAAGACTGCGCCTCACGAAGATAAGTCACGGCTGCCTGGGGTGATACTGCTTCCGATCGCGTTTCTCAGTGCTATCACGGTGGCAATGACGGTTGCCGCCGGACCGCTATACCAGCTCGCAATGAAGGCGTCTGACCAGTTGCTCAATCCAGCCCTCTATATCGATGCGGTGTTGAAAGGAGGACCCCAACCGTGATTCTTGCGAATCTCCTTCTGGCGCTGGCGTGGGCGGCGCTGAGCGGCCGCTTTACTCTTAACAGCCTGGTTACGGGCCTGGCGGTCGGACACTTGGTGCTGCTAGTTCTGGCAAAGGGCGGCGTGTTGGTGATGGCCGAAGTAAGCCGCGTGGAACGGGCGTTGTCGCTGCTGGCCTATCTGCTTTGGGAGATCTTCCTCGCCAATGTCCGTGTCGCGCTCGACGTCGTCAGCATCCATCACCGGATGAAGCCGGGGGTCATCCGGCTGCCGCTCGATGTCGCCAGCGACGGCGAGATTCTGCTGCTGGCGGCGATGATCAATATCACCCCCGGCAGCGTGGCGCTGGGCGTTTCCGACGACCGCAAAGTGATGTACGTCCACGTTATGCACGTGCGAACTCCGGACGACGCGCGGCGCGTCATCAAAGAAGGATTTGAGCGCCGTGTGATCGGGCTTCGCAGCGAGCGTAAGGAGAACCCACATGCCGTCTGATGCCGTATTCGCGGCGCTGGTGATCGTCTCAGCCGCGCTGTTGATCTCATTCATCCGGCTCGTGCGCGGGCCGACGCTACCGGACCGCGTTGTCGCGGTGGACCTGATAGGTACCTCCTCGGTCGCGCTCATTGTTCTGGGAGCCGCCGCTAGCGGAGAGCGCGCGTTCCTGGATGCTGCAATGGTTATTGCGCTCGTCGCCTTTCTGGGGACGATTGCGTACGCCGGGTTTGCCAGGAAGGAGAATCGGGAATGATGGAGTGGGTGACGGGATTTCTGATGGTGCTCGGCGCCACGCTGGTGTTGCTGGCAGCCATCGGGGTACTGCGAATGCCGGACCTGTTTACACGGATGCAGGCGGCAACAAAGGCAGCGACTCTGGGGCTCGGCTGCGTACTGGCAGGAGCGGCGATTCAGCTTGCCGATTTATCTACGGTGGTTCGGGCCATCAGCATTGGAGCGTTTATTATGTTGACGTCACCGGTTTCCACTCACGTGATCGCCCGTGCGGCGTATCTCACGCGCGTGCCCTTGTGGGAAGGAACAATCGTGGATGAATGGCGTGAGGACATGGAGGGGCAGCCGGAGGATTTTACAGATTCGAACA
>JADZGD010000098.1 GCA_020854055.1 Bryobacterales bacterium
CGGCCATTCGTGCGAAGAAATTTTTGAAATCATTGTCCTTGTAGATGCCGCCGAACCACTGGATGATCGTGATGTCCCGCACACCGGGCACCTGCTTCATGCGATCGCGGTAGGATACCGGCATCACGTTGGCAAGCGAAATGCGATTGCGGGTGATCAGGCGCAGCGCCTGCTCCGGGGTAGCTTCGCCGAAGTAGAAAGCGTGGTACATCGCCATCAGCACTCCGAGCAGACACAGCGATGCCGCGATACTCAGCACCGTCAGAATACTGCGACGCCGGTTGCGTAACACGTTTTTAACAACCAGGGGGAAATACCGGGACATAACCGCTTAATTATAGGGTACGCCCGGCGGGAGTAGTTTGTTCCGTGAGCGCGCCACTAAGCGTCATCGAGCACAAAGGTTTCAAAGGCAGTGACCCTTTTGAAGACAGGATCATTGGTGACGAATCCTGTGGCGCCCGACCAGACGGCAGTCGCGGCGTGAAGAGCATCCGGTGTCTTAAGCCGGTGCTCTGCCCGGAATCGAGCCGCCAGGTCCGCAATCTCCAGTCCGGGAGGGATCCATTCCAGATTTGGATAAGTCGTGAGCAGCCCATAGAAGAGGTTGACCCTGTCTTCATCTTTCTCACGGTACGGCGGAACGAGCAACTCGGTCATGGTGATCGTGGATGTGACCCCGGCGTGACCGGACTGCTCGAGCCATTGGAAGATCCCATCCGCCAGGGTGACATAGCGGCCATTTGCCTCCATCTCATAGATGAAGATACTGGTGTCGATGGCGATCCGGTGACGACGCCGGAGGAACTGGCGCAACGATGTCAGTCCCAGCTCCGCCGCTCCTTACGGAGGTGCTGCGGGGAATAGACACGCTTCGCTAAACCCCGGAGCGCCGCCTGGTGAGAAGCCGGTTTCGGCAGCATGACCACGGTCGACCCTCGCACGACGATAAGCACTTTATCGCCCGCTTTCAGAGCCAACGCTTCCCGCGCTTCCCGGGGTATGACGATCTGGTTTTTCGTGGAAAGAGTCGCCTCAGTCATCCCTTTACATTATCGCAAAAAGTAAAGCAGCTTGCTTCAAAAGTCACGACCGCTTGCTCACGCGCGCGGCTCCGAAAGCGGTGCGAGCCACCGGATTGTCCAGTACAACAATAACCCCGCCGGTCCCAGGAGGAAGGTCAGAATCAGCGCGGGCACGATGAGCAGATGGGGAATGCCGCGCCGTTGTGCGTCGCGCGCCTCCCATCCGCCGATGAACAGATCGAATGCCAGGTAATGGGTCCACCCGGCCAGCAGCGCCCAGGGATTGTCGAAGAGCGCCCTCACGCCCGCCAGGGAGGAGAACCCACCCTCGCTCCGCATCAGTACTGCGGCCATCAGCACCACGTAGACGGCTCCGAGCAGCAGCGGCATCACCACCGGCACCACCGCCGACGCCCAGCGCGCCCGCGGCAGGAATATCAGCGGCAGCCACGCCGCCACGGTCATCAGGTTCAGAATGGAAAAGAGTTGTTCGGCTGTCATGATGCTTCCTTCAAGGCGCCGGCTGAAGAGGCGTGTGAGCCGCGGCCGATCCAGCCAAGGACGAGCACCGTGACCACGGCCCAGATCGCCATCGAGGCGAGCGCCGTCGCATCGGGCGCTACGACACTCTGCCCCCGCAGCGCCTGCCAGAGCAGCAGCAGAAACAGCGCCGCATAGCTTGCCGCGGCAGCCAGCAGCGCCCTGACCCGAACGGCCTCGGGCCGGCGCCATCGCCGCAAGCCGGCCCCGATGAGCGCCAGCACCTGAATCGAATGCAGACCGATGAAATGCGGTACGCGCAGATCGCCGTGTTCCCGGCTCCACCCGGTAACCGGCACACCGGGACCGCCATCCACGCCGCTGACACTATGCGCGCCCGCGGTCGTCATCTGCCCACCGGCGCGGGCATGCGTAAGCTGCGCCGCTGTGGGGCGGGTCATCAGCGGGCCTGTCAGCGCGCCGGCAATCGTCAGTGTCATGCCGAGACGCAGGGCCCATCCGAGTGTCCGGTCGGAGAAACGGTTCCGCCAAAGCGCGACGGCGACCGCTACGCTCACGAACGTCTGTATCAAAATCGCCGCTCCCATCACGAGGAACAGCACCATATTGAGCGCCGTCG
Source organism: Bryobacterales bacterium (assembly GCA_020854055.1). GTDB lineage: Bacteria > Acidobacteriota > Terriglobia > Bryobacterales > Bryobacteraceae > JADZGD01. Next base: position 2,146 of record JADZGD010000098.1, read on the forward strand.
ATACATTGAAATGGCTGGTGGTTCCGCGCCAGGCCTGGGCGTCGATGATCGCTACCTCCAGCACAAACACGATGGCGGTGGTCCAGCCTACAATGCGGCGGACGCGCGGCCAGTCCGGCAGCCATGTGAAAATCCACGCGAGCGTGAGACTGTAGATCGCGGTGGAGACCGCGAATTTGAAGGGTTTGAGCCAGGCGGGTGCGCCGGTAATCATGCGGGGATCGACAAGCATGCCCAGCAGCGAAAACCCCGCCACAACGGTCATTAGCGCTCCCACGGCGGTCAGCGGCGGGCTGGTACGCCACAAGCGATCCAGCAGGCCGGCAGCTCGAACCCATGGGTGAAACCGAACGATGCGTTGCTTTAAATCCATGATCAGCCCCTCTGATGTGGCCAGTGTCAACATCAGGATAACCCAAGATGTTGACGATGTCAACACTGTTAATGCACGGCCGTGATATCTTAGCGGTGCTGAATGATTCCCGGAACACGGGGGCGTATGACCAGACGGGAAATGATAGCGATACTGCCGGCACTGATGGTGCCACGCGGGACC
>JADZGD010000099.1 GCA_020854055.1 Bryobacterales bacterium
AGAGAGTCCAGCGGCCAATCGCAGTCGGCCACCAGCCGGATCCCTCCCCCGGAATTGATCAGGATGGTCAAGTTCGATAGCGTCGAACCGGCATCGGCAGCGGATTCCGCCGCTTCAAAGATTCGCGTTGCGTTCTCCATAAACCGGCTCACAGCTTTCTTATCGCTTCAGCCTTCCCACTTGTGAGAGTTTTTCGCTTCCCGTCTGTTGACAAAAACTCAATTTACATATACTCTATCGAAATAATAGACTTAAGGACTCAGGGAGTAGGTAGCTCATGAAAAAGCCGTTGCCCACAAGAGGCGTCGTGGTCTCGTTGATTCTCCTCTTCTCGCTCTCGGTGTTTGCGCAGGAGGCGACGGAACCGCCGGCGGACCTTCAGGAAGGAAGCGCCGGAAGTCCACCCACGGTATATGAAAGCGTTACGGTAACGGCCCGGCGCGTCGAGGAAGAAGCGCAGGAAGTCCCGATTCCCGTGTCGGTGGTCAGCGGCGCTCTGATCGACCGCGCACAGGCATTCAATGTGAACCGGCTCAAAGAACTGATCCCGACGGTGCAGTTCTACTCTTCCAACCCTCGTAACTCGGCCATCAACATCCGGGGCTTGGGCTCGCCTTTCGGTCTCACCAACGATGGCATCGAACCCGGTGTGGGTTTTTACGTTGATGGCGTTTTCTACGCCCGCCCCGCCGCGGCGACGCTGGATTTTCTGGACCTGGAACGGGTCGAAGTGCTGCGGGGGCCGCAGGGAACGCTGTTCGGCAAAAACACGACCGCCGGCGCGATAAACATCACGACACGGCGCCCCAGTTTCACACCCGAAGCGAATTTCGAACTCAACTATGGCAACTACGGATTTGTTCAGGCGAAAACGTCCGTCAGCGGTCCTCTCAGCAGAAAGATCGCGGCGCGGTTGTCCTTTTCCGGCAGCCAACGCGACGGCATGCTCTACAACGTGAGGACAGAGGACGACGTGAACGATCTGAACAATCTGGGCGTCCGCGGACAGGTATTGTATACGCCGGCGCCCAGTCTTTTGGTTATGTTCGCGACAGACTACACGCGCCAGCGGCCGGAGGGCTATGCACAGGTGGTGGCCGGGGTTGCACCCACACTGCGCCCGGCGAACCGGCAGTATCCGGGGATCGCCGCCGGCTTCGATTACCGGCCGCCGAGCTTCAACGCCTTCGACCGGCTGATTGATACCGACATTCCCTGGCGATCGAACCAGGACATGGGCGGCGCCTCCGTCACCGTCGATTGGGATCGCGGGCCGGGCGTGCTGACATCCATCACCGCCTGGCGGTTCTGGGATTGGGACCCTTCGAATGATCGGGATTTCATCGGCCTCCCGGTGACCACCATCTCGGCCGCTCCCTCGAAGCAGAGGCAATGGACACAGGAGGTTCGCTATGCAGGCAGAATCACATCCGGCATGAACTTCCTGATCGGCGCATTCCTGTTCCATCAGAAGCTCAACACAGATCCATTCCACAAACAGGAACAGGGCGCTGCCGCGGCCCGTTTTCTCCTGGCGCCGAGCGCACTGGCGGCGACGCCCGGCCTGCTCGACGGATACGGACAGAACGTCAACTTCGACTTCAGCAACACCAGCTCCGCGATATTCGGTCAGATCGACTATGGGCTTACGAATCGCCTGCGGCTGATTCCCGGCCTCCGCGTGAACTATGACCAGAAAGATGTCGTCTACGATCAGCAGCTTTACGGCGGCCTCAAAACAACCGACCCCGCGCTGATCGCATTGCAGCGATCCATTCTCGCGCCGCTCTCCTACAAGGCCGATGCCGGCGACGTCAACGTATCCGGGCAGTTGACGCTGGCCTACAAAGCGGGCGAAAGCGCCAATGCCTATGCGTCTTATTCGACCGGTTTCAAATCGATCGGCCTCAATCTTGGCGGCGTGCCCACGGATGCGGCAGGCCAGCCCATTACGTCCGCCGCGACTGTAAGGCCCGAGCGCGTCCGTCATCTCGAACTCGGGCTGAAGACCCAGCCGCTCCGGAATGTCACGGCGAATATTACCCTCTTCAACACGGGCATCAAGGACTTCCAGACCCAGGTGGTGAACGCGCAAGTGGGCGTGCTCCGCGGCTATCTTGCCAACGCGGAGAAGGTGCGCGTGCGCGGGATCGAACTGGATGCCAATGCGATGGTGACTCCGGAGCTGTCGGCGTACATATCGGCCGCCTATTCGGACGGCAGGTATCTTACCTTCCGCGATGCACCGCCTCCGCTCGAAGAGACCGGCGGGCCGCAGGTGAAGGACATCTCCGGGTCGGTCCTTCCAGGCATCTCGAAGTGGGCGTTTTCCGCCGGCGGCGAATATGCAAAGCGTGGAAGCCTGCTCAGCACGACGGGCACGTATTTTGCGCGCGTGGACACCAGCTACCGTTCCTCGTTTTCCTCCAACCCGTCGGCTTCCCGCTATCTGATCGCCGATGGTTATGGTCTGGTGAATCCCCGGGCCGGGTTCCGCAGCGTGGATGGTTGGACGATCTCCGTATGGGCCCGAAACCTGCTGAACACGGACTACTTCGAACTCCTCGCCGCAGCGCCTGGGAACTCTGGACTGTACACCGGTTTGCCCGGAGATCGCAGAACGTTCGGCGTGAGCTTCGGTTGGACCTTCTACAGAGGGTCTCGCCCCGTTCCTACGCCCGCCAGGGCGCAGTCCCCGAAAGATTGATGCGGTCAGCCGGAGCAGAGCCGCCCGGCGGTTCCCTGTTAAGATCGCCTCATGACTCTTGCCGCGAGCAATGCTCCGGAGATGACTGTAAAAGCTGTTGGATTAGGCATCTTTCTGGCCTTCGTATTCGGATCTGCCAATGCCTATCTTGGAATGCGCGCGGGCCAGACCGTGGCCGCAACCATACCGGCCGCCGTCGTGGCGGTGGCCGTATTCCGCATCCCGGCTTTTCGCGGCGGCCTGCTTGAACAGAACATCACGCGCACCGCGGCATCGGTGGGCGAAGCCCTGGTAGCGGGAGCGATCTTCACCATCCCGGCATTCATGATGGTCGATGTGGGCGGCGTACGTTTGTGGACCGACATGCGTGCGCATTACTGGGACGCCACGATGATTTTGCTGGCCGGTGGATTGATCGGGGTGTTCTTCATCATCCTGC
>JADZGD010000100.1 GCA_020854055.1 Bryobacterales bacterium
GCACGGTAGGCAAATCGCCGCTTTCGGAGCCACCGCAGAAGAACAACCGGGGCCGCTTCTACCTGCACTGCCGCCAGCAAGGCATCTGGCCGAAGGAAGTGGCTGGACGTGACCCGGATACGGACGATGCCTGGTTCAATCCCTACTGCCCCATCCGCAACGTCACACGGGACTATCCGCCTACAATGTTGGTGCACGGAACGGCGGACACCGATGTGCCCTACGAGCAATCGAAACAGATGGCGGAACGCCTGCGGCAACAAGGCGTCGAGCATCAGTTGGTCACCGTGTCCGGCGGCGGGCACGGAATCGGCAATGTCCCACCCGCCCAGCAGGACGACATCTATCGCAAGGCCGCAGAGTTCTTGAAGAAGCGAACCTGACGGCCCGGGGAGCAGATCAGTTTGGACGGAAAATTTCATTCGAGCAGCCGCCGCGGGTTTCTTCGCGAGGTTGGCGGTCTCGCATTCGCTGTAACGGGCCATACGGCCGAAAACGGCGCTGCGCCGTGGTACCGGCGTGCCTATCGATGGGGCCAGACGAACATCACGGAGAAAGATCCGGAACGCTACGACATCGAATGGTGGCGGAAATATTGGAAGCGAACACAGGTGCAGGCGGTAATTATCAATGCAGGCGGCATTGTTGCTTACTACCCGAGCAAGTTTCCACTTCAGCACCGCGCCCAATTTCTTGGGAACCGCGACCTGTTCGGCGAACTGACGAAAGCGGCGCACGATGACGGAATCTTCGTCATGGCCCGTATGGATTCGAATCGCACCGGGGAGGATTTCTTCAAGGCTCACCCCGACTGGTTTGCCCGCGACAAAGACGGAAATCCCTACCGCGCCGCGGACAAATTCATTACCTGTATCAACAGCCCCTACTACGAGGAGTACCTTCCAGGCGTCCTCACCGAGATCATCGAGCGCTCGCGCCCGGACGGTGTCACGGATAACAGTTGGGCGGGCCTGGGCCGCAGCAGTATCTGCTATTGCGCGAACTGCGAGCGGGAGTTCCGGAAGAAGACCGGCAAAGCGATTCCCTCCGGCGCGAATTGGGACGATCCGGTATACCGGCAGTGGATTATGTGGAACTATGAACGCCGGATCGAGATCTGGGAGTTGAATAACCGCGTGACACAGCGGGCGGGTGGTCCGGACTGTATCTGGTCGGGCATGAATAGCGGCTCGATATCCAACCAGGCGCGATCGTTCCGCGATCTGCGCGAGATCTCCAAACGCGCTCACATCATGATGCTCGATCACCAGCGGCGCGACGACGATACGGGTTTTCAGCAGAACAGCGATACCGGGAAACGCGTTCACGGCCTGCTCGGCTGGGACAAGCTGGCGCCCGAAAGCATGGCCCTGTATCAAACGGGACCAGGCTATTTTCGTTTGGCGAGCAAACCCGCCGCCGAAGCGCGAATGTGGATGATTGCCGGAATCGCGGGCGGCATCCAACCGTGGTGGCACCATGTCGGGGCTTACCATGAGGACCGGCGCATGTATCGCACGGCCGAGCCGGTGATGCGCTGGTGCAAGGATCACGAACAATGTTTGGTAAACCGCCAGCCCGTGGCCACGGTTGGAGTGTTATGGTCGCAGCGCAACACGGATTTCTATGGCCGCGACCACGCTGCCGAGCGGGTGGATGCACCCTACACAGGCTTCATGCACGCACTGGTTCGTGCGCGCATTCCTTATCTGCCGGTGCATGCCGATGATCTGGAGCGGGACGGCGCAAACCTGGCGCTGCTGATTCTACCGAACACGGGCGGCCTTAGCGATGCTCAATGCGCCGCGATCCGCGGGTTTGTGGAGCGGGGCGGCTCTCTCTTCGCAACCGGCGACAGCAGCCTCTACAACGAATGGGGCGATCCGCGTCCGGACTTCGCACTGGCGGATCTGTTTGGTGCGCACAGAGCAGGGCCTATCCCCATGCCTGACGGGGTTGAGCGCGAGGCTCATACGTATCTGAGGTTGAATCCGGAACTGCGGGCGCGAGTGGATGGGCCGAGGTCGGGCGATGAGCCGGTTCCCAAAGGCCAGCGTCACGCGGTGCTGCTTGGGTTTGAAGAGACGGACCTCCTGCCTTATGGCGGGATGCTTTCCGCCTTGCGCACCGATGCCGGGACGGCTGTGCCCCTGACCTTTGTACCGCCGTTTCCCACTTATCCGCCGGAGACGGCCTGGATGCGCGAGACGAAAACCGATATTCCGGGCGTGGTGCTGCGCGAGCAGGGAAAAGCTCGCATCGCGTATATGCCCGCGGACCTCGACCGGCGCTATGCAATGATGCATCTGCCGGACCACGGACAACTGCTGGCGAATATCGTGCGATGGGCAAGTAAAGGGAACATCCCGCTGACCGTGGAAGGGCCGGGAATGATCGATTGCCATCTTTACCGGCAGCAGGACCACTTGATTCTGCATCTGGTCAACCTGACCAGCGCGGGGACGTGGCGTGCGCCGGTCGAAGAATTGATTCCCGTTGGACCCCTTAAAGTGAAAGTGACGCTGCCGGGCGGCATCAGGAGGCGCGCCAGGCTCCTGGTGACCGGAACGACCAAGCCGGTGACCGGCAGCGGCGGCACGGCTGAGTTCGAGGTTGGCCCGATAGCCGATCATGAGGTTGTTGTGATCGAATGAATAGCTCGACGGAGGTTCGGGAATCAGGAACTGTTGCAGTATTGGCCGAAAAGCCTTCGGTCGCGCGCGACATCGCACAGGTGCTGGGCGCCCGGCAAAAAGGGGATGGATACCTGCAGGGCAACGGTTACGTTGTTACCTGGGCGATCGGTCACCTGGCTGCGCTGGCGCAGCCCCACGAGATCAACCCGGCGTGGCGCCAATGGCGCCGCGATCAGCTTCCCATGCTGCCGAAGCAGTGGCCGCTGGTTACTTACGAGAAAACCAGAGAACAGTTCGAGGTGGTGCGCAAGATCGTGAATTCGCCGCGCGTCTCGCGCGTGGTGTGCGCCACCGACGCAGGCCGCGAAGGCGAGTTGATCTTTCGCTACATCTATGAGGCTGCACATTGCGAGAAGCCATTCAGCCGGCTGTGGATCTCCTCGTTGACTCCGGACGCGATCCGCAAAGGCTTCGAGACGCTGCGGCCGGGCCACGAATACGATGCACTGGCCGATGCAGCACGCGGCCGCAGCCGGGCAGACTGGCTGGTAGGCATGAACCTGTCGCGCGCGTACTCGCTCGCCTACGGGGAGGATCTGTCGGTCGGGCGCGTACAGACGCCGACACTGGCGATGCTGGTGGAGCGCGAGTTGTCGATTCGCAGCTTTGTTCCGGAAGATTACCTGGAAGTGGTAGCGACGTTTCACCCGGTGGGTACACCGGCAGAAA
>JADZGD010000101.1 GCA_020854055.1 Bryobacterales bacterium
ACAACACAAATTAAACGCGAAGGAGTCGTTCATGCACCTCTTCGTCATGATCGTACTGGCGGTGTGTCTTTGCCGGGCGCTTCCGGCCGCGGTCATTTTGATCCCGAACGCCGCCTATCTGGACCCGGCGACTTATATTGACATCTCCGGGGTGCCCGCGGAAGCCGGCGTCTCCTCAATCAGCGGTGGAAACTTCGCTATCGGCTTTGGTTCGCATGGCGGGCGAGCGTGCGCTCCCGGACTTAGCCGGCGGACGTGGTCCGAGGCGCCGGATTCACAGAGGCTGGCGGACGAGGTTTTGCCCATGCTGGTGTTTGACGGAAGCGGGCTGATATTCACGCCGTCTCAGCCGGTCACCCTGTTTGGCTTCGAGGCTGGGCCGGATAATTTTGGCGAATATGAGACGACGGCCGGGTTCTACTACCAGCACGTTGGGGTGGACAGCTCCATACGGATGGTGAATGGCGACGGTGGCTCACGCCTGTTTGCGACCGACAGCGGTCCATTCGACTCCATTGTGTTCTCAACAACCCGTGAACCGCTCGCACTGGGAGCCTTCCGCGATGCCGGTGCGGAGATCACGCCGGTACCGCCTGCCATGTCGCTGCTGCTTGCCAGTGGGCTGATCGGGCTTGGGTTGCCGGGACGGTGGAAGTGACACGGCGGCAGACCGCCCACTCATCAGTCCGCGCGTAAGGGCCGGTGGGGTTTTCGGCGCAACAGCGCGGATGACGGAACGCGCCATTACGTTTTCCGCGTGGTGAATCGAAAGCGCCGGCGGTCTTCAGACGCTTCGCATGAAATCGGCGCGCCCTTTGCGGTACCAGTGATCCAAGGATGTCTCGACAAAATAGACCTTGTTAACCGCCTCGACGGTCTCACCGGGCTTCACTTCACCGAAACCGTTGGCACAATGAATACAGGAATACTCCCGGTTCTGAAACAGGAATAACCCCGGCCGGGAAACGGTTGCCAGCAGTTTCTTTCCGTCCCGCGAAACGATGGCCATCCAGGGCTCAAGTCTTATTTCCGGCGTCGCCCGGAAGTTCGCCACAAACGGCAGCTCCGCGTACGGCGGCGCTCCCTCCACGCCATAAAGTTGGACGGCAGGCCGCGGGCCGCAGACACGCGGCACCTCGGCAAGACGCCGCGGCCGGCCGTTGAACCCGACCCAATGACGAAGACAATCATGATCCCGCAGGGAAGGGGCATCGGCGCACTGTAAGCAATTGAAAGTCATCCCCTGCTTCCAGGTATTCTTACTTTGGTTCGTCAGTTGAAAGTGTACGGTTACTGTTTCCGCTCCCGGCGTGAGCGTCATGACATAGGAAACCTGCCGGGGGTACTCGCCGGTACTTACCAGCACGCCCCGTTCGCGCTTTTCCCATTTCGGCGTAATGTGTGTAAACCAAACCGCGCGAGCCACGTCCCCGACCGCTTCCGGGTAACCGAGAGCGAACCGTTCCCCCGGAAAGGCCGGCACTTCGGTTACCTTACACGTCATGGCACCGGGCTCCCCAACTAACTTGATGCGGGCCATGTTACTCCCCCTTGACGCAACGGAAGCCGATGTAGTCGAGACGGTTATTATCGAAGCCGCTCATCCCCAACGCCGCGCAACGCAGCATGAGCGGTGATGCGCTCAGCCAGCAACCGCCCTTGAGATAGGCCGATCCCGGACCGGGACCGTCGTCGCACCACTCCGCCACATTACCCGCCATATCCATCACGCCATACGGACTGCGGCCACGCGGATGAGACCCGGCCGGTGCGGTGCCGGCAGGCGGTCCGGCGGCGCCGGCATCGTACTGGCAGGCCTCGGGGTCAAAATCGCGGCCCCATGGAAACAGACGCCCGTCGGCGCCCCGCGCGGCTTTCTCCCATTCGGCTGAAGCAGGAAGGCGTTTACCCGCCCATTTTGCATATGCGTTCGCATCGGCGCGATTGACGAACGTGACGGGGTGTTCCAGAATTCCGGCGGGCGGTTCCGATCCGCTCCAGTGCCGGGGAGGCGTGTACCCGGTAGCACTAACAAATGCCGCATAATCGCGGTTAGTAACCGGGTATTTGTCGATCTGAAACGCGGCAAGCTCGATCTTCCGCTGCGGCGCCTCACCGGCGAGCCAACTTGCATGGTAGCGATACTTGCGCGCCAGCAGTGCCGCCTCGGCTGCCGTTGTTCCCATCAGAAACGGGCCTTCGGGGATGAGCACCATTGCATCTTCAGCACCGGCAAGCGTCATCGGCTGCGACGCAGTTGCGGCGACAGATACGGCCAGCCATTCCCGTCTGGTTTGCAGCTTCACGCCATGCTTTGATCGCGACCCCGCCATACACGCGCTCCGGTGACGATTATATCTGCGCAATCGGACCGGCAGACACTCCGGCCAAGGTAAGCTGATTGGAGGTTCGCCAACCATGAATCGACGAGAGTTCGCCAAACTGGCCGCCGCCGGCACCGTTTCCTCCGGGGCGGCAGCCGATGTCCAACCCACCTGCTTCGACGCCGCAACCGGTGAGTGGAAGATCGCCTGGCCGGGACGGATCTCCCAGCACGACGTTGTTTACCTCAGCCCGGCCGAGGATCCCGCGCTCGGGCTGCCGATTGGCAACGGCGACTTGGGGGCATTGTTGTGGACCACGGAAGAACAATTGATTGTCGCCATCAACAAGTGCGACACCTGGGACGATGGGCCTCCCGGCCAGTACCGCGATGTGGAGGAGGAGATTACCTGCCTGCGCCATGCCGGGCGCGTAGTAGTGGATTTCGGCGCTCCGGTATTCGACCTGATCTATCTCCGCGAGTTTCAGGGCCGGGTAGCGCTAGCGACGGCCGAGGCGACGCTCGATTCACAGACGCCTTTCTCCCGTATTCGAGTGAACAGCTTCGTCAGCGCCGACCCGGGCGTATTGGTGATGGAGTGCGGGTGGAGCGGCCAGGAGTGCCCGGCGCCGAGAGTCCGTGTAGAGCGCTGGGGAAGCCGGTCGTTCAGCCGCTGGTACTCCCATGTGAAGCGGGATCCGGCAGTTGGGCTCGACGGAACCTCCACCAGCGTGGAGCGCGGCCGCATCGTCATCCGGCAGAAAACACGGTCGCTCGAGTTTGTGGTGGCGGCCGAGTTGGTGGCCGGGGAGGCGGCGCGGTTCCGCCGCAGCGGCTCTCGTGGTGGCGTGGCCGAGCCCGGCGACCGCTTCACGCTCTATCTGACGGTGGTGACATCGGAGAACCACCCGGACCCGGTAGCGAAGGCACACGCCAACCTCGATAGCGCGCGCAAGCAGGGAACGGCCCCACTACGGGCACGCCATCATGCACAGTGGCGCCAGTTCTGGTTGGCATCGATGGTGGATCTGCCGGAAAAGTATCTGGCGAGCATCTGGCACTTATCGCTCTACTTTGCAAACTCCTCGTCACGTGGCGCCTCGCCGCCCCGCTTCTGCAACGGGCTATGGGGATGGAATCACGACTTCTCTCCCTGGACGGCGTATTTCCACTGGAACATGCAGGATTACGTCTGGCCGCTACACGCCGCCAATCACGCCGAACTGGCGCTTCCCTACTTCCGGTATCGAAGAGAATCGCTTCCCATAGCCACCCAGTTCTGTTCCGACGTGATGAAGAAGCCAGGCGCGTTCTATGCCGATGTCGCCAACCGGCGCGGCTACATGGCCCGCCACTCGAAAATCGAACGCAACTGCACGCCGGGAGCGCAAATTGCGCTCGACTTCTGGCGTCATTACCGGTTCACCGGCGATCGCAAGTTCCTGGTCGAATCGGCCTGGCCGGTTATCCGGGAGGTGGCGCGATTCAATGCGGCGAACATCACCGAAGCGAGCGACGGGCTCTTTCATATCCACCAGACCAGCGCCTATGAAGGCTCGCCTTTGTTTGATGACACGATTACGGACCTGGCGATGATCCGCGGCTTGCTGCCGGTGGCAATCGAGGCGGGTAAACAGATGGGGCATGACCCGGCCGAGTTGGCTGAGTGGCAGCGCCGCCTGGACAACCTGGCGCCATTCCGGATGGGAGAACTGCGGCCGGGCGAGTATACAGAAACCAGCGGCGGCATGATACATCGGCGCGGAATCGGATCGGGCAAACCCGTCGAGTCGAAACGCGTCTTTCTGGTAGGCCGCGATGCCCAGGGCCACTGGTTGCGCAACCGCTATTCGGATCTGACCAACAAAGCGTCCTACTACGGAATTCCCGATCCGGAACTGGCAGTGGTGTTTCCTTCCAACGTCATCGGCCTCGCGCAGCGAGGGAGCGAATTGTTTCGCGCGGCGGTGACCGAAGTCCGGTTGCACCCCACCGCGGACGTTGATCCAAACGCGGAGAAGCCCGCCTCGATGGAGGGCCGCGGAGATCAGTGCATGGGGTGGTGCCCGTATCCGATCGTGCTCGCCCGGCTGGGACTACGTGACGAACTCGCGGCAGAGCTGGCAAACAGCGTTTCCACCTGGCAGTTCTACCCACAAGGCTTCGGTCACTACGGGCCGTACTACGTCTTCAAGCCGGAGTACGAGAAGCGCTGGCTGTTCAACCAGCCGGTGGACATCGAAACCAGGAAGAAGTTCAAATTCCCCACCTGGCCGTTCCGGCACTTCGACATCGAAGCGATGCCCATTGTTTCCTGCGCCATTAACGAGATGCTGTTGCAGAGCCACGAAAGCGCAATTCGAGTCTGCCCCTCGGTACCTGCCGGTTGGGATGTGCGGTTCGAGTTGGCGGCCCAGGGTGGTTTCCTGGTGAGCGCCGAGCAGCTACAGGACTCGCTGCGTTTCGTTTCCGTAGTGAGCAGGAACGGCGGGGAGTGCCGGCTGGTGCGGCCTTGGACTGGTCCCATCGTCTGCCGCGACATGACTGCCTCCGCCGCGCATGAGTTTCACGAGGTGGCGGGCGAGGTTCGATTCCAGACGGTGGCCGGGCGGCGCTACCTGTTGCTGCGCGATGCCGCCGAGTTGCAGCGGTGGCAGGTGGAGGAGCAGTCGCCGGAACCGGCCAGCGGCGCACGCCAGTTGAAGAATGCTCAGCTCGGCCGGGAACGGTTGTTCTAAAGGTGGAAGCATGTATCGTCTGTTCGCGTTGGTTCTGATTGCGATAAGTCTCAAAGCAGCCCCACGTTGGATTTGGACGGCCGGGGAGGAGGCGGCGCCGAAGAACCGCTTCACCTGGTTTCGCAAGGTGGTTGAGTTGCGGGCCATGCCGCCCGATACCACGGTGCTGTTTGCCGCCGACAGTAACGCGCACCTGTGGATCAACGGGGCCGCCCTGCGGCGCAAGGTGACCCGCTACCACGAAGATAGGATTACCGCCGAGGTCGTGGACGCGTCGCGCGCGCTGCGCACGGGACGAAACGTGATCGTGGTGCTGCACCACAATTGGGGGCCAATTATCACCTTCCAGCGAAGCGCCAACCAGCATGCCGGATTGTGGATCGGCGGCGGGTGGCTGGAGTCTGACGGAACCTGGAAGACTCACACGGCGCCGGAATTCCTGCAACACGACAAACAAATCGTGGGAGCAAACCGCGGCCATGACCCCCGTATCCGCTATCCGGTGATCCAGGATGGGCGCAAGGCGTTCGAGGATGACATTCACGCAGCCGCTTTCAACGACTCCGATTGGGCGAATGCCGTGGAGGTAAGTGATGGCCCCTGGCCGGCGGCGCCCACGCCGGTAGAGACCCCAGGGCAACGGGAATCCATGGCCGCGCCGGCGGCGGTGGTTGCGGCTGGTGTGCTGAACTCGAAGACGCCGCTTTCCGAGGGCCCGTTGAGCGTGGCTGCTGGAATCCGCACGGCGCGTTATTCGCCACAAGCGGGCGTGCGCGCTGCCTGGCCGGCGATTCGCGGGCGCGCCGGCGAATCGCGCTATATCACCTTCGACTTCCATGAGCCGGTACACGGGTTTCCCTATCTGGAACTGGCCAGCGCCACGGCAGGCGTGGTGGTTGATTTTGGTTACGGCGAACTGGCCTACTCGCAATTCAGCGGACGCAGGTATGTGGAGACCAACGGCTGGCTGGATCCGGAAGCGGTAGTGGGAACCGGCTACGCGGACCGCTACATCACGCGATCGGGCGCGCAAAAGGTGGAGTTGCCCGACGAGCGCACGGCTCGCTGGCTCACGCTGCACTTCCACTTCGTCACCGGCGGAGAGATCCGAGTGAAGCGGACCGGCATGGTGCGCTCCCAGTATCCCGTCGAGGATACCGGCACGTTCGAGTGCGGCAACCGGCAGGTGGAGCAGATCGTCAGGCTCTGCCGGATTCATGCATTGGTAACCATGAGCGACGGCTATGTGGACACGCCCGGACGCGAGGACGGGCAATGGATCGAGGACGCCCGTGTGCGCGCGATCATCGCCTCCCGATGGTTCGGCGATGACCGGCTGCGTAAAGTAATGCTGCGGATACATGCCGAAAGCGCCCGCGGTGATGGCGGCTTCCACGCCTTCCCGCCCAGTAACTACCCCGCTTATCCAGCTACCTATGATTGGGCAGTGCAGTGGACCGCGATGCTCTACGACGATTACCAATGGTCCGGCAAGACCGGGCTGATCCAGCGCTACTGGAACGCGTTGGAGCAGTTCTGGCGCAATACGCTGTCGCACGTTGACAGGAACGGTATCTGGCGCAGCCGGCGCGTGCTGGCGGATATCCGCGTGGGCGTACATCCAAATTCGGACCTGCAATCGAGTGGCATTGTTACGCCATTCCTCATCGAGCGCCTGCGGTGGTCGGCGGAGATGGCTCGCGCCACCGGCCACACCGCGGTTGGCGAAAGATGGGAACAGACGGCCGGGCGCATGGCCGAAGCGTTTCGCCGGTACCATTGGGACGCCGCAGGCGGCGGGGCGCCGGGGCATACGGACGACCGTTTGGACCCCGAACAACCGGCTGCCCCAAGGGGCTTCAGCCAAGCGGCGCAGGTGAACATGGCGTTGGCCGGACTGATGCCCCGGGCCGCAACGCATGCCGTGCTGGACTATGTATTCCCCGCTCCGGATGGGACGCCGCCGGCGGGAGTCACCCGGTGGAACAACCCGACCTTCTCCTACCGCTCGCTCCGCGCGTTATCGGATCATGGCCTTACGGAGCGCGCCGTGGCGCACCTGATGGAACGCTATGCGCCGTATCTGCCCGCAAATCCTCGCAACCGGGTCGCTCCCCAATTGCAGGGGCCTTACGGAGGACCACTACCCGAATACTGGGTGAGCCGCGAAGATCTGCAATTGAAAGACGGGGAGATGAACAACGCGCAGCCCGATGACGAGACCGGATCCCACGGATGGGGTTCCGCACCGCTACTCTGGCTGCACGATTCGCTGTTGGGCGTGCGCATTGCCGAGGCTGGTGGTGGACGCCTGCGGATTGCGCCGGAAACTGGCGGGCTACCTTTTG
>JADZGD010000102.1 GCA_020854055.1 Bryobacterales bacterium
GAGCAGTCAGTGTGTACTTCATCGGATCGGTGACGCCGGCATTGGGGTCCAATTGCCGCAGCTTTTGCCGGCGCGCGTCGATCAAGGCACGGTTGCGGTCGTAGGCTTCAAGAACCACGTCGCCCAGACCCTTCGCTGTGCCGTGATCCCGCTTCCAGGCCTCACCCATGTCCTGACGGTCTTTCAACCGGTCCGCGTCGGTGGCGCGTGGCTCGGCGATGGTGAACGCATCGGCCCAATAGCGCACCGCATCGGCGGTGCGGCCGGCGGCGAGCGCCCACCTGGCCGATTCCCGGGCGCCCTCGGCGGTCGCGAAGGTTTGGAAACTTTTTTGCGCCAGCGCCAGCGCCGCTTCGCTGTTGCCCAGGTTGCCGGTGGCCCGAGCCTGAAACACCAGCGCGCTCGCCTGGCCGCGGTCCAACTCCTCGGCCCGCTTCGCCTGTTCGCGCGGATCTCCGGTTTCCGGCGTTTCCCGCAGCTTGAGGAGTACCTGCTCGTAATTCCGGGCGTATCGCAGGGCCTTTTCGTTGTTCTGGCGGCCGGAATCGCTTAGCAGTGCCTGGGTTACGTGTTCCAGCGCCGTTGCGTCGCTGCCATCACGGGCCAGTACCCGCTCGCCGTAGCGGATGATACGGCGAGTGTCTTTGACCTCGATGGCTACCCTCAGCAGCGCACGCTCCAGTTCCGGCTTCTTCGGGGAGTTGGGGAAGCGGGCCAAGTGATTTTCCAGCGCGCGCAGGAACTCAATGGGGCTGGATCCAGCCTCGGCGACGGCCTGCCGCAGTTGATCCTGCTCCCCTTCGGAGAGATCTTCAGCACGCAGGCAGAGAGTGCTGCCGAGCGTAAGGGCCAGCAAAAATGGGAGAGCGAACCGCTTCATGGGACGGGGGCGGGGTCCGCCGGTTGGGCTTTCTGCTTCTGGAACGAGTCCAGCAGGCTGGCCGCGCGTTCGCGGGCCATGTGCAGGAAGCTATCGTTGCCAGCGATCCGTTTAAGCATGGGATAAAACTGATCGGGCGCCATCAGACGCCGCCGCTCGTAGACGACCTGCAGGTCGATGAGGCTCTTGTTGACGCCCAGTTTATCGAACCTCATTACGCGGTCCAGGTCGATGAAGCGCTGTTCGGTCTCCGCGATTCGTTCAAACCAGTCGAGCAGCAGCCGGGCATCGGCGATCTGGGAATAGTTGAACGTTGTTTCATGCTTCTCGCTTCCGCTTTCCCACCGGAAGGTCTTGGCGCCCAGGTTGGCCAGTTTCAATCCGGATTCGAGGTTCCCCTTGAAGTAGTCCAGCTTGCCGGCCAGTTCGAACATGGTATCGGCGTCGGCCTTGCTGATGCGGAAGTGAATCGGGTTGTCCTGCTTCGGGTCATCGTTGTACACGGTTGCCCCGTCGCGCTCGACCGCGATGGAGTAGAATGGCGGTTCGCTGCCACGGAAAATCTTGGTGAAGACGATTCGCGGCGACGATTGGGCGAGCGTGCCGCAGGCGGCTAACAGTAACACGAGGGCAGTTTTCATCGGCTGGCTCCCAGGATCGGGTGGAGAGCGTGGACGCCGTGGCAGATGGCTGCCGCCAGCGCGTCGGATGCATCCTCGGATTCCACCACCTGCTCCAGTTTTAACAACGATTGCACCATCAATTGCACCTGCTGTTTCTGGGCCCGGCCGTAGCCGACCACGCTGGTCTTGATCTCCAGCGGCGAATACTCACCCACCGGCAAGCCGGCCTCGGCCGCCGCCAGCAGCGCCACTCCGCGCACGTGGGAGAGTTTCAACGCGGTCTTGACATTGGCGGCGTAAAACACCTCTTCCACCGCCACCGCCTGTGGTTCGAAGTTGCCGATCACATCGCGTAATCGGCGGGCGATTACCAGCAGGCGCTTCTCCAGCGGATCCCGGGGGCTGGTACGGATCACACCGCAATCGATCATCCGGTGCTGCTTGCCGTCGCTGTCGACAACGCCGTAGCCGGTCCGCTCGGTCCCGCAATCGACACCCAGAATCCGCATCCGGGAGCAGGCGTCCGGCTATGCGAGCGCCTGCAACTCCTTTTCGTCAATATCGAAATTCGACCAGACGTTCTGTACGTCGTCGTGCTCTTCCAGCGCCTCGCTTAACCGCAGCATGCCGGCGGCGTTCTTGCCTTCCAGTTTGATCAGGTTCTTGGGGACCTTGGCCAGTTGGGCCTCAAACGTGGGGATGCCGGCAGCCTCCAGCGCCGCCAGCACTGCCTCGTGACTCTCCGGCGCAGCCAGGATCTCCCAGTTCGAGCCGTCGTTGCGTATGTCTTCGGCGCCCGCATCGAGAACCACATCCATCAGTTGATCTTCGCCGGCTTTGTCCCCTTCGACGAAGATCTGGCTCTTGCGTTCGAACATCCATCCCACGCTGCCTACTTCGCCGAGATTGCCGCCGTTTTTCGAAAAGATATGGCGGATTTCACTGACCGTCCGGTTTCGATTGTCGGTGGCTACTTCCACCAGCACGGCTGCTCCCCCGGGACCGTATCCTTCGAAGGTGACCTCGTCAATCTGGCCGCCGTCCAGTTCGCCGGTTCCACGCATGATGGCCCGCTTGATGTTATCGGCGGGCATGGAGACTCCCTTGGCGGCGGCAATGGCTGTGCGCAGGCGTGGATTGGCTTCCGGATCGCCGCCGGCACGGGCGGCGATCATTATTTCCTTAATGATGCGGGTGAACATTTTCCCGCGTTTGGCGTCGAGGGCGGCCTTTTTATGTTTGATGGTCGCCCATTTTGAATGACCTGACATGTGAACCTCTTGGGAGGAAGGAGCTATCCGGACGCCGGGCACAGTTCACCCGTCGCAGCGCCGGAACCCAACCATACAGAATAACAAAATCGGCTAAAGCCGCGCTAAACCGGTCTTCGATCGATGGATTCCCCGGTCCCGGGTCCCCGATCCCCATCCTGACGTATGCTTTGACGCCGGCCATCCGGGTCAGGCGCGCCGAGCGCAGTCCGGCGTGGGGATGTCCTCGGGATTTTTGACCATGCTACGATGACGTGTGCCGTGACTGCCGCCCCTGAAACTCACCGCGCCATTCACCAACACGCGCGCATCCCGCTCAGAACGATCCTGCTCAGTACCATGCTGCTGGTCTCCTCGTCCGCCCTGGCGCTGACCGGGCCAGTACGCACCGAGTCGGGCTTGCTCGCAGGAGTCGGAACCGACGTAACCGTTTTCAAAGGCATCCCGTACGCTGCCCCGCCGCTTGGCACGCTGCGGGGTCAGCCTCCCCGTCCTCCGCTGCGTTGGAAAGGCGTCCGGCAGGCTGACACGTTCGGCCCTATCTGCGTTCAGGACCAATCACTCCTTCGCGATCCCAACAGTCCCATGAGCGAAGACTGCCTCTCGCTGAACATCTGGACCGCGGCCAAAGACGGCGGCGCATCCCTGCCGGTGATGGTCTGGATTCCCGGAGGAGGCTTCCGGCGGGGTTCGGGATCTCAGCCGCAGTATGACGGCGCCAATTTTGCCCGCCACGGCGTCGTGCTGGTGACCATCAATTACCGCCTGGGGGAAATCGGTTTCCGCGAGGGAAACCTCGGCCTGCTCGATCAGATCGCCGCACTCAAGTGGGTTGAACGCAACATCCGGGCTTTCGGCGGCGACCCCACGCGCACTACCATCTTCGGCGAATCCGCAGGCGGGTCCAGCGTACTCCTGCTGAATGTTTCACCGCTGGCGAAAGGACTCTACCGGCGCGCCATCTCTGAAAGCGGCGGTCTCGGCGCCCAACCGCGCGGCGGCGAGCGCCAGCGGTACGGCCCGGTGATCGACGGGCGCGTAATTCCGGAAGATCCCGTCGAGGCCTACCGCCAGGGCCACATAAACAACGTGGAGTTGATCGCCGGAACCAATGCCGACGAAGGCACCCTGCTATCCGGTGGCGCCAAAGTGGAGACACTGGCGCAATTGCGCGGTTTTATCGTTGCGCGCCTCACCGCCACACCGGCCGAAGCGGACCGGATCATGGAGGCGTACGGCGCGCGCGGCGACGCCGATGCCGCCACCGCCGCCAGCAAGGTGCTCGGCGACGTGATGTTCGCCTGGCCCACACGGGAAGCCGTCCGCGGTATGAGCCGGCTCAATCGCCACACGTATCTCTACCAATTCACGCGTATCAATGGCGCAGGTAAAACGAAGATGAAAGCCGGTGCATTCCACGGCTCGGAGATTCCTTATGTGTTCGGCAACCTCAGCGTGGTCCCGATCGGGTTTGGCCCCGTCAAGCCCGGTACCTATGACGAAACTGACGAGAACCTCTCGCGCGCCATGCAGGACGCCTGGGTCCGTTTCGCCGCCACCGGGGATCCGAACGGCCCCGATCTGCCCCGGTGGCAGCCATACACGGCGAGTGACGCCACCTATCTGGAGTTCGGCGATCGCATTCAGCCGAAGTCCGGACTGCGCTCGAAAGAGCTTGCCGCCGTGGATGCCTTGAAACGCCGCTGAGTTCCGCTGCTCGTCCGAGCCGCCCGTCCGAAAATTGTAACCTCCCACATTACGGGTGCATACTAAGAGTAGGCCCTGATCGTCCGTCCCTGTTCCGGCAGGCAGCACAAGGAACGGCGGTAGATGATTTCATCCTGTCCAGATCCTGAACACAAAGATCCCCGGAAGTTACTCGATCGCCTCCACCAGGCGGAAACCGACCTGGCTTTGTGCGGCCAACTCCTCGACACAATCACAAAGGACTCGGGAGCCGTAGCCTGGGCGTCTGATGCCCAGCGCCACATTCTTTCTGTTCGCGGCGTCCGAACCCAATCCGGCGGGTTACCCGCCCTGGCCCAAATCTTCGGCCTCACCGGTGATCCCGCTGCCGATTTTCCGCCGCTGCTTGCCACGCGCGAAGCGCTCCGCGGTAAACCGGCGGATTTTGACCTCCGTGTCGCTGGCACTCGCTGGCATGGTCATATCGACCCGGTCTGGGGCTCCTCCGGATCGGTTATCGGTACCGCTGGCATCGCCTCTCCGCTGGCGCCTTCCACCGGCCGCTCCGGTGCCGAGCCGGAACTCCATGACCGTGAATCACGCCAATCCGCCATCGCCGCCTTTGGCCGGCACGCCTTGGAAGGCAATTCCATACAATCGCTGATGGATGAGGCGGTCCAGCTCACCGTCCGGGTGCTTGGTGTTGAGTTCGCTAAAATTCTCGAACAACAGCCGGGTTCCGATTCCCTTCTGCTCGCCGCCGGCGCCGGCTGGCGCCAGGGGCTGGTTGGCACTGTCACGCTCGATGCCCGCTCCGGCTCCCAGGGCGGCTATGCCCTCCAGGCCCGCGAACCGGTCATCGTTGATGACCTCGCCAGCGAGACCCGCTTCCGAGGCTCCCGGCTGCTGCTTGGCCACGGCGTCGTCAGCGGCGTCACGGTCTTGATTCCCGGCCGCAAGGAGCCTTTCGGCATCCTCGGCGCCCACTCTGCTCAGCGCCATCGGTTTACCACGGAAGATCTCCACTTTCTCGAAGCCATCGCTCATATCCTCAGCGCTGCCATCGAGCGCAAGCGCTCGGAAAAGGAACTCCAAACGCAGGCTCGTGAATTGGAACACTCCAACGCCGAACTGCGGCAGTTTGCGTACGTCGCCTCCCACGACTTGCAAGAGCCTCTGCGTACTATCGCCAGCTTCACCCAGTTCCTTGCCCGCCGCTACCGCGGCCGCCTCGACGCCGAGGCCGACGAATTCATCCGCTACATTGTCGGCGCCGTGACCCGCATGAGCAACCTGATTAACGACCTGCTCGATTACTCCCGTCTCGCCAACCCCAAACCGGAGATCTTCACCCGCGTTGATACCGGGCGGGAAGTGTCCGCCGCCCTCGACAATCTCCGCCAGGCCATCGGCGAAAGCCATGCCGAAATAAAAGTCGCCGCAAATCTCCCCAGCCTTCCCGCCGATCCGGTCCGCCTCATCCGGCTTTTTCAGAATCTGATTTCCAACGCTATCAAATACCATTCCGAGCGCCCCCTTGAAATCCACATCGACGCCGCCCCGGAAGGTAGCTTCTGGCGATTCGCCGTCTCCGACAACGGCATCGGCATCGACCCGCGGTACTTCGAACGGATCTTCGGCGTGTTCAAACGCCTCCACGGCTCCGAATACCCAGGCACCGGCATCGGTCTCGCCGTTTGCCGCAAGATCGTGGAAATCCACGGCGGCCGTATCTGGGTCGAATCCGAACCCGGCCGGGGCTCCACATTCTTCTTCACGCTCCCCAAATAACCACGCCCGCGCGCCCATCAACCCGGAGTACAACTATAGAGATATGCGAAACGGCTGGCTGCGCTCAATGCTTCCATTGATGGTACTCGCGGGTCTGGCTGCGCTCCCTGCCTGCGGAAGCTCCAATCCGGATTATTTGGATTACGTGCGCCGCTCCGCGGACACGTTGCTTGCCCATGGTCTCGATGTCTACGGCCCGAAGAAGACCCCATTGTGGGCCGGCGTCATCGACACCCGTACCATGACCGTTCCCCGGGACGGTGTTCCCACCCTGCCCGGTATTCGCCCTCACGACCGTGCCGTGGGGGGCGCGAATGCCTATCACGACGTCGTCACCTGGCGAGTCTTCCATCTTCTCAGCGCCCTGACCAATCGTCCCGTCTACGCCAGCGCCGTCCACGACTATCTGGCCTTCTTCCTGGCCAATGCACAAAATCCCAAAACCGGGCTGCTCGCTTGGGGAGAGCATCTTTACTACGACTTCTTCCGTGACGAAGTGGCCGCCGAACGCCACCAGCACGAACTGCTGGAATGGACTCCGCCCTGGGACCTGCTGTGGGCCGTCAATCCCGAAGCCGTCCAACGCGAAATTGCCGGCATCCGCTACCATTACTACGCCGATGACCCCACTGCGCTGTTCAACCGCCACGCCTGGTGGGATCGGCCCGAACACCAGAAGCCCGGCGGCCAGCCCTGGATCAAGCACACCGGCCTCTATGCCTACTCGTTTTCATTCCTCTACTCGAAGACCCACAACCCTCTCTGGCTCGAGTGGCAGCGCGGCGTTTCCGTGCTGTACTGGAATCACCGCAACCCGCAAACCAATCTCACCCTCGGCTGCATCGGCGACCCCCGGCCCTCCTCCCAGACCGCCGCGGTCAATATGCCCGATCTCGCCTACTGGCTCCTCAAGGCCTGGCAATTGAATCCCTCCGAAACCGGTCTGCGCGATCAGGCGTTGGCCTTTCTCACCGCCTACGACCACTACTTCTACGATCCCGCTACGGATGCCTATCGAGCCTCCGTGGATCTCACCGGCGAGCCGCGTTCCAGCCAGCAGACCAGTGTCTGGGACGTGGTCTACGGAGCCGAAGGGCTGCTTCCGGTTGGCCGCATCGCCGCCTATTTCGCGCGCGTGGAAAAGTCTCCCCGGTTCCTCGCCATGGCCCGCCGCATCACGGCCATCGCTGCCCGGCGGGAGCCTCCCGCCGACGCCTCGGCCGAAGGCGTGGCCTTCGCCCTGGAACTGAATCTCGACCTCTACGATCTGACCGGAGAACGTGCCTATCTCGACCACGCCCGCCACTACGCCGATCTGGCGATCCAGCGTTTCTGGGTATCACACGGGAAAGAAGGGCTGTTTGTCCGCAAGGCGCGAGATCCCTACTACGAATCGAAGGCCGGAACCGGAGACCTGCTGGCCGGACTCCTCCGTCTCCATCTCCGCCTCCATCCCAAACTGAAGGACCCCAATCTCTACGACTGGAGCTATTGAGCCGCCACCGGCAATACAATGAATCACTGATGCCATCGTCGCGCCGTGCTTTTCTCCAGTCCGCCGCCGCTGTTCCGCTCGCCAGGCGCCGGCCGGTTACCGGACCCCTCCCCGAGGGGCACCGTATCGCCGCCCGCCACTCTTTCATGGCCGATCTCGCCACGCCGGACTTTTTCTCCGGCATGCTCATGGGCAACGGAGACATCGGCCTCTGCGTTACCGTCCGTCCCGACGCCCTGGGTCTCCATCTGGGCAAACTGGACATCTGGGACATCCGCGTCAGCGAAGATCACGTCCAACACCTGCTGCCGTTTGACAAACTGCTCGAACTCTGGCAGCGTGCCTCAGACCAGGCGAAACGAGACGGCAACCCCCGTGCCGTTAGCCTCGAAAACTCGCCCACGATGAAGGACTACACCACCCGCCTCCGGTCTTCCTACGCTCAAAAATGGCCCCGTCCCTGGCCCGCCGGCCTTCTCTGGTTTCACTGGGACCCGCGACAGATCCGGGTTGCCCTCCAGCGCCTCGATATTTCGGACGGCCTCTATTGCCTCCACCTGGATTTCGACGACCTCCATGGCAATGAACGCCTGGTCACCGTGTCCTGCTTTGTCAATTGGGAATGTGGCCACCTGCGCGTCGAATCCGATCATCCTTTGCCGGTAAGCTCCGTCGTCTACACTCCGCACACCGACACCGAAACCCACATGCCGCTGCCCGAGCTCTGGGCCGGCTCCGATCGCGCCGATTTCGGCGCCCTCCAGCGATTGCCCGCCACCGCTCCCACTGCCACCGAACCCAACCCCGGTTCCTCGCCTGATGATCGCCACTTCGCGCTGCACGCCCGTATCGGCGGAGCCTGGAATCTGGCGGTCTCCTCCAACGGCATCCACGCCACCGCTATGCAACCGGCCCAGCGCCTCCAGGTCGATCTCGCCCTCGTCACCACGCTCGACGACCCCGACTGCCGCCGCCGCGCGGCTGACATCGTCACCGCTCTGTCCACCCAACCACTCGAGCAGGCTCACGCCGCCACCCGTCTGGCCTGGGAGAACTACTGGTCCCGCTCGGCCGTCGAACTGGAAGACGAAATGCTCGAGCGGCTTTGGTACCGGAACCACTATCTGCTCGCCTGCTGCCTGCGTGAAGGCAAGGTTGCCCCCGGCCTGTTCGGCAACTGGACCAGTGGAAGCATCGGCACCGCCTGGCACGGCGATTACCACATGAACTACAACACCCAGCAGGTCTTCTGGGGGTTGTTCTCCAGCAATCACGTCGATCAGCACCTGCCCTACGTCAAGCTCGTAGAAAATCTCATGCCCATGGCTGAGTGGAATGCCCGCGTCCAGTTTGGCCTGCCCGGCGCCTACTTCCCCCATTCCGCCTATCCCGTGCCGAGCAAGGTAAATCCATACCCGGTTCCGCCCTGGGGCTATGAAATCTGCGAAACTCCCTGGACCGTCCAAAGCCTCTGGTGGCACTACCTCTATACACTCGATAACGCCTACCTCCGCCGCGCTTATCCTTTGCTCAAGTCCGCCGCCGATTTCCTCACGGCCTATCTCCGCAAAGAGTCCGATGGCCGCTACCATGTCGTCCCCACCGTCTCACCGGAAAACTGGGGCCTCACCGTCGATCAGCGGCTCAACCGGGACTGCATCATCGACCTCGCCCTCACGCGCTTCGTGCTGGACGCCGTCATCGAAGCCTCCACGATCCTCGAAACCGGATTGCAACTCCGCGACCGCTGGAAAGAGATCCGCGACAATCTCGCCCCCTGGCCCATCGTCGACGGTCCCCATGGCCGGGTCTGGCTCGACGTGCCCGGCGCCCCCGCTGAGCATGTCTATAACGTGCCCGTTACCGCCGCCCCGGTCTTCCCCGCCGAGCAGGTTGGCATCGATCGAGGCCGTGAGCATTTGGAGATCGCCCGCCGCACGGCCCGGACGATTCGCCTCGAAGGCGGCAACGACATCGTATGGCAACCCCTGTTACGCGCCCGCCTGGCGATGCTCGATCTCGAGTGGTTCAAGCGCGAAGTTCGATACTCGATGCTCCCCAATGGCGTCGTCAACGATCGCGTCCGCCAGGTGGGGGGCCGCTATCACGACTCCACCAACTTCGATTTCATGATGCGCATGGGCATCTGGACCGAAAACCTGTCGCTGCCCGTGGTTCTCAACGAGTGCATGCTCCAGAGTTACGCCGGCGTGCTCCGCCTGTTTCCCAACACCTGCAACCTTGGCAGGGCTCGCTTTCGCGACTTGCGCGCCGTGGGCGCTTTCCTCGTCTCCTCCTCCTGGGATGGACGCCAGGTGGGTCCGGTGGATTTGTTCAGTGAAATGGGAACTCGCGTCCGGCTTGTCAATCCCTGGCCCGGCAACGTGGTCCTGGTCAACCGCAGCCGCGCCATTTCCCGGGCCGGAATGATCGAATTCGATACCCAGCCCGGGGAGCGCTACCACATTACTCCTGGTTCATAGATGTAGAATCGTAGAACCGCCGGCCGTCCGGAGGCTGCGGATTACACGGAACAATCCATGGAAAACAAGGCTAAGACAGCTCCGGTGAAAACCGGACGCATTACCTCGATAGACGCCCTGCGCGGGTTCGACATGTTCTGGATCAAGGGCGGCGAGAACCTTGTTCATAGTATCTACGCCCTGATTCCCGTTTCAATCATGACAGCCATCGACAAACAGTTCGATCACGTCGAGTGGGCCGGTTTTCATTTCTACGATCTGATCTTCCCCCTCTTTCTCTTTCTGGTCGGTGTTGTACTACCGTTTTCCATGGGCCGCCATCTCGAACAGGGCGGTGGCAAGAAGGCACTTTACTGGCGAGCTTTTCGCCGCCTGATCCTATTGTTTTTTCTCGGTTTGGTCTACAACGGCCTGTTCAGGCACAGCCTGCATGACCTGCGCATCCCGGGAGTTTTGCAACGTATCGCCATTTGCTACTTCATAGCCGCCATCGTAGTAATCAACTTCAAGGTGCGCGGCCAGGCGATCATCACCGGTTTGCTTCTGCTGGGTTACTGGGCCGCCATGGCGCTGATTCCCGTGCCGGGGATCGGCGCCGGAGTCATTACGCCCGCCGGTAATCTATCGGGCTACATCGACCGCCAACTGGTGCCTCATCCGTTCTGTTGCTACGCCTTTGGCGATAACGAAGGGTTGTTTTCCACGATTCCCGCCGTCGCCACCGCACTACTCGGCGCGCTTGCCGGATGGTGGCTGCGCTCCGGCCGCCAGCCGGCGAAAAAGGCTGCCGGACTCGCCCTTGCTGGAATCGGCTGTCTCGCCGCCGGGTCCATCTGGAGCATCTGGTTCCCCATCATTAAAAACGTCTGGAGCAGCTCCTTCGTCCTGTTCGCCGGAGGCTGGAGCCTGTTGTTCCTGGCGCTGTTTTACTGGATCATCGACGTTCGTGGCTTCCAGCGCTGGTCGTTCTTCTTCGTTGTGATCGGCGCCAACGCGATCCTCATCTACGTTCTACGTGGGCAGATCAACCTCAACATGGTCCTCGGCTGGCTCGGCTACGGCCAGAAAGCTCTCGGAGCAGGCTGGATGCTCTTCTGGCGGCTGGTCGAAATCGGAGTCTTCTGGGTCTTTCTCTACTTCCTCTATCGCAAGCGCTGGTTCCTGCGCGTCTGACCCCCGGCGGGGCCGCTCAGAGCGCAACTTCGATCACCTTCAAACACTCCTCTTCGTAGGGAGCCATGGCGAGCAGTTTGCCACCCGGTCCCATCGCGATTGAGTTCCCGATGCACTTGCGTCCCCTCCAGGGTCCGCCCTTCATCGGGCCGAGCGAACTCACTCCCACCACCGTCATCGGAAATTTTTCCGTCAGTGTCTTATACGCTCCCAGCCAGAGGTCCCCATAGGGCTTGGCCGTATTGTCGTGATTGCCGTCCACTGCCCAGGCGCAAGGAGACAACAGCAACTTGACGCCCATCCAGCCCAGTGATTCACCGAGCGCCAGCGATTCGGGAAAATTATCGGCGCAAATCGTAACTCCAATCCGCCCGAATCCGGTTGCAATCGCCGTTAGCCGGTCGCCGCGGTCATAAACATCGTGAGCAATCCTGAGTTCGTTGATCTTCCGGTGCCGCGCTCTCAGTTCGCCTCCGTCATCAAGGACCACCGCCGCGTTGTAAACCGATTCGCCGTCCCGCTCCGTTAACCCGGCCACCACCCAGATCCAATGTTTCCGTGCCGCTTGTGCCAGCTTCTCACTCCGTTCACCGGGAATTTCCATCGCCATCCGCCGGGCCTCCGGGTGAGTCCATCCCAAATCCATACACTCCGGCAAAACCACCAGCCCGCAACCCGCGGCCGCCGCCCGACCGATCATCTCCACCGCCCGCTGCAGATTCGCTTCCGGCTCACCCCACCGGACCGCCATCTGCGCCATACCGATCTTCATTGAGTTTCCTCCGCTTTTACCCGCGCTCAAACAAGCAATATCATGTGGGGTGTGAAGCTTATCGCTCGCCTGGCCCTTCTTCTCAGCCTGGCCGTCTCTGTCTTTGCTGCCGGCCCGCTCCAATTGAGTGTATTCGCCGAAGCCGGCGATGTGAAGCAATACCTCTCCACCGCCGAGGGGCGCCAAGATGCAGCCACCCGCCTCAAAAAGCTCCATATCACCGGGATCTACCTCGAGAGCCGTCTCGCCGACACCTACGTTCCACCGGAGGAAATGAAGCCCATCCGGGACTTCTTTCTTGCCCTTGGTTTCCGTGTCTCCGCCGGCACCGTCAACACTCCCGGCCAGCACTGGGGCGTCCGCCAAAAGGGTCCCTTACTGTGGCTCAACTACCAGGCCGAAAAAACTCAGCGGGATATCCGCCAAACCGTCCATGAGAGCGCCAGCGTGTTCGACGAGATCATCATCGACGATGATTACTGTACCGAAGATACGTCGCCGGAGTCCGAAGCAGCACGTGCCGGCCGCGGTTGGGGCCAGTACCGTCGCGACCTGCTCGTCTCCCTGCTCCAGCCGATGATCTTCCACCCCGCCCGCCAGGCGCGCCCGGGCGTAAAGCTGATCCTCAAATACCCGCAGTGGTACGACCGCTTCCATCTGTTTGGGTACGACCCCGCCCGTATGTCCATCCCCTTCGATCGCATCTGGGTCGGCACCGAAGTCCGTAATCCCCAAACAAAGCGTATGGGCTACGTCCAGCCCACCGAAGGCTACATCAATTTCCGCTGGGTCCGAGATGTTGCCGGGCCCAAGACCGTCGGAGCCTGGTTCGATCACATCGATTGTACCGCGCAAAATTTCATCGACCAGGCCTGGCAAAGCGTGCTCGCCGGCGCGGATGAGCTGACCCTATTCCACCTGAGCGACATCATGAAGGGACATCCCGGTCACGCGCTCCTGATGCGCGATTGGGATGCACTGGTCCGCCTCCATCAGGCAGTCGCTCCGCTTACCCCCGCCGGAGTGCCGTATTACAAGCCCGTTAACAGCGATGGCGACGGGAATATGTGGCTGATGGACTACCTGGCCATGATCGGAATCCCCGTGATGCCGGTCTCCGCCTACCCGGCAGCCGCAAAGTCAATCATCCTGGGAGTCCAGGCATCGGCCGATCCGAACCTGATGTCAAAAATCGAAGCTCACCTGAACACCGGAGCCACCATCGTCGTCACTCCGGCGCTACTGCGTAAACTCGGTTCGCGAGCAGCCCGTCTCAGCGGAGTTGCCCTGGCCGCGGCCTGCATGAAAGGCCAGGCCGGCCAGGTCAACAATGTCGAGTTAACCCGCCCGCTCGAAGTCGATCTGTCCGTCCAGGCGCCGGCCGCGAACGTGAAACTCTGGGCCACCGCCGCCCAAAAGAAAATCCCTTACATGGCCGCCCGCCGGGCCGGGAAGGGAACCATCATCACCTGGAATGTTCGAACCTTCGATGAAGCCGACTACACCGCCAACAACGAACGTCTCCTCGCGCCAGCCCAACTGGGCCTTCCCGTGCTGCCGCAACCGGTCGCCGACGCCATCCGCGAACCCATTCTGACGCCTCTAGGTCTGCATCTCTCCGCCCCAGCGGGAGTAGGCTTCTACCTCTTCGGAACCCGCCACTACTTCTACAACTTCCAGGACCACCCCGTAACACTCACCCTAAACACAAAACCCGTGACAGTACACTCAAACACCCTTTCTTCCGAAGCCGGAACGAGCGCTCCGCCAGCCAGTGAAAAGTAATAACATGTGGGGTGTGAAAATCCTCGCTCCCCTTGCCCTTATCCTAAGTCTGGCCGCGCCGGTCCCCGCCGCCAAGCCACTCCAGATGAGCGTCTACGCCACGGCGGGAGGCGTGCGACGGTACCTCTCCACTCCCGAAGGCCGTGAAGAGGCAGCTCGGCGCTTCAAGAAACTCCACATCACCGGCATCTTTCTCGAGGGCCGGCGCGGCGGCGAGTACGTTCCTCCCGACCAATTGAGGTCCAACCGCGACTTTTTCCACGCCCAGGGATTCCGCGTCCTCGGCGGAATCGCAACCGTCCCGGGCAAACAATGGGGTGTCCGCCAAAAGGGCCCCTACAGTTGGCTCAATTTCCAGGATGAAAAGACCCAACGCGACATCAGCCAGTTCTTCCGCGAAAACGCCGCCATCTTTGACCAGATCATCATCGACGACTTCTATTGCACTGAAGACGAGTCGCCGGAGTCCGTAAAAGCCCGCGGCAACCGCAGTTGGGGCCAGTACCGCCGCGACCTGCTCGCCTCCCTGATCGAACCAATGATCCTCCGCCCCGCTCGCGAAGTCCGTCCCGATATCAAAATCATTCTCAAGTACCCGCAGTGGTACGACCGCTTCGATCTGTTTGGCTACGACCCCGCCCGTGAGTCTCCTCTCTTTAACCGCATCTGGGTCGGCACCGAAGTTCGCAACCCGGAAACCAAACGCATGGGTTACGTCCAGCCCATGGACGGCTTCGTCAATTATCGCTGGATTCGCGATATCTCGGGCCCCAAGACCTTCGGAGCCTGGTTCGATCACATCGAGTGCACGGCACAAAACTTCATCGATCAGGCATGGCAAAGCGTTCTTGCCGGAGCGGACGAACTCACCCTGTTCCAGCTTGGCGACGTCATGGAAGGCCACCCCGGCCACGCCCTGCTGGTGCGGGATTGGGATGCCCTCGACCACCTTCATCAGGCTATCGCCTCCATGCCCACCGGCGGGGTACCTTATTACAAGCCCGTCAACGGCGACGGTACGGATAACCTCTGGCTGATGGACAACCTCGGCATGATCGGCATTCCCGTTCTGCCGGTCGCATCCTATCCCGCCGCCGCCAAAGCGGTCATTCTGGGAAGCCAGGCTTCGGGCGATGCCCGGTTACTCTCGAAGATCAACACCCAACTCAAAACCGGGGCCACCGTCGTCATTACACCCGCGCTGCTCGGCAGACTCGGCGCCGCCGGAGCCCGCCTCACCGGGGTAAAAGTCGCCGCCGCTGGAGACCCGGGCCACGCCAGCCAGGTGAACGGTGTCGAACTCACCCGCCCGCTGGAAGTTGATCTCTCGCTCCAAGCCCCACCCGCGACTGTAAAAATGTGGGCCGTTTCCGGCGGCAGGAAGATCCCCTATCTGGTCTCGCGTCCGGTAGGAAAGGGAACCGTTATTACCTGGAACGTGCGGACCTTTAGTGATGCCTCTTATGCCGGAACCGACGAGCGTCTTCTCGCCCCAGCGCTGCTCGGTCTGCCCGTGCTGCCGCAACCGGTTGCCGACGCCATCCGGGAGCCCATTCTCAAGGCCCTCAACATACAGCTATCGGTTCCTTCCGGCGTTGCTTTCTACGAATTTGGGACCCGCCGCTGCTTCTACAACTTTCTCGATCACCCCGTGGAAGCGAAACTGAACGGAGCATCCATCTCCATCCCCGCCAACGGCTTCCGTTGGGCGGATTGAAGTACCTGGTTACTCCCTCGCAGGAGGAACGACATGGCCAAGAATCTTTTCGCCGCGGTCCTGATTTGCGCTGCAACGCTCGCCGCGCAGGATCTCAAACTGATACCGCTGCCGCAATCGGTGAAGACCGCCGCGGGACAGCTCATGCTTCGCGCCCCGGTACGAATCGGAGTGGCCTCGGCAAGCGAAGCCGACAGATTCGCCGCCCAGGTGCTCATCGAAGACCTGAAGCAGGTAGCGCATCTGGATGCCACGCTGGCAAACGGTGGCGGAAAGAAGTTCGCCATCGTCATCGGCAAACCGGGCGATCGCGCCATCGATGCCGAGATCGCACGTCTCAAGCTGGACACCTCCACACTCGGCAAGAGCGAATCGTATCTGCTCAATGTCAGTGATTCCGGCGTCCTCATAGCCGCACAGACGGACGAGGGTGTTTTCTACGGTGTCCAGACTCTCCGCCAACTTGTACAGCCGGGCATCAAAGGCGCCACCATTCCCTACGTCACAATCGCCGACTGGCCCGCATTGCGCTATCGCGGCATCTCGGTCGATATCAGCCGCGGCCCCATTCTGAATGACGATCAGATCCTGTCGATGATCCGCCGCCTGGCTGCCTACAAGCTGAACATGCTCAGCTTCTACATGGAGCACGTTTTTCCCTATAAGGCTTCTCCGATGGTTGCGTCCGAAGGCGGGGAGTTCCCAGCGGAACTGCTGCGGCGCTTTGTAGATTACGCCGGCAAGTACCACGTCGAAATCGTTCCCCAACAGCAGACCTTCGGCCACCTCCACCACATGCTGAAACTGGAACGCTACGCCGATATGGCGGAGGTGCCGCACGGCCATGTGCTGGCGGCGGAAAGTCCCCAGGCCTACGAATGGATCAAAAACGCCGTAGAAGAACTGGCCGGCTGTACAAAGAGCCGTTTCCTGCACATCGGCAGTGACGAAACGAACGAACTGGGCCAGGGGCGCAGCAAAGACTACGCCGAACGCGTAGGGGTAGGGCAGGTCTATATGGACCATATGCGGAAGGTGGATGCCCTGCTCAAGCCCCTCAACCGTACCCTCATGTTCTGGGGCGACATCGCGCTCCATCATCCGGATCTGGTACCGACACTTCCCAAAGACATGGTTGCCATGACCTGGGTCTACGATCCGAAGGAGAACTTTGACAGCTACATCCTGCCTTTCAAGAATGCGGGCCTGCAATTCTTCGTCTGTCCCGGCGTGAATAACTGGAACCGCATCTTTCCCAATCTCACCAACGCGATCGGAAACATCAACAATTTCGTGCGTGATGGCAAAAGATACGGCGCGCTTGGGATGTTCAACACCGAATGGGCCGACGACGGTGAGGCGCTGTTCAATATGACCTGGTATGCCAACGTATTTTCCGCCGCCGCCTCCTGGCAGAGCGGCACGGTTGACGTGGAGGCGTTTGACAGAGCCTTCGACTGGGCCTTCTACCGAAGCACCGGGGGCCAGTTCGTAAAGGCAATCCGCGACCTGGACCGCATTCACGGCCTGCTCGGTTCGGTGGGCGCCGGCGACGGCAATGATGATCTGACCTGGTTCGATCCCTTCTCGCGCCTTGGAGCAGGGCGCGTGAAGAAGATTGCCCCGGTAGCGGCCGAGATTCGGAAGGCCGCCGAAGATGTCTACATCCAAGTGACGGCGCAGGCGAACCACGCCGTGCTCAACCAGGACACCCTCCCGCTGATCACGTTCGCGGCCAAACGCTTCGATTACGTTGGCATGCGCGTGCAGTTCGCTTCGGAAATGGCCGAGGCCTACCGCAATAAGCGGCCCGGAGCGGCCAGGGAGCGCGCCGTGGACCTACGGGATTCCATCAATGACCTGAAGGTGAATTACCGGAAACTGTGGCTCGCTGAAAACCGCCCGTACTGGATCGACAACGTCCTCATCAAATATGAAAACGAGGCCCTCTATTGGGTCCGGAAAGCAGGCCTTATCGGCATGGCGGCGGAGGATCTTCGGACCACGAAAGCCCTGCCCGATCCTGAGTCAATCGGCCTTTTCCTCCAGCAATAAAGAGTCCCTGTTTAGCGCGAGCCCGCCGGAACGGTGGCCCCGCGACGGATCGGGTGTCCCTGCGCCTGCTTCACTTCGGGCCGGTTATCCTCAGCGGCAAAGCGTTCGTATTCAGCTTTGAGGCGCTCGGCGGAGAACTCGCCTTCATGGATCAGGACTCGATATCGGAACGTGAGTGACTTCCCTCCAGGGATAGTCCATGAGCCGTCCCTATCCGGATCCTGGGTAAACTCTCGCAGGCCGAAAGGATTGGCCGCAAACAGCCCATAGCTTCGCGCATGCCAGGTAGTTGGGTGACGGAAGCTTTCGGGGTGATCGAACACGGCGATGCCGGCCGGCTGTCCCGAGATAGTTCCCGAGTAATCAACCCAATCGGCGGGTTTTCCCCAGATCTCTTTCTCGCCTACTGCGCCGTTGGAATTTACCATGCGGACGTTGGGCGCGCTTAACTCGGGGCCCAGCCTGATGCCAAACGTCCCTTCTTTCGTGTCGCCAAGGTCGATCGGTCCGTTGGTGGCGTAAAGAACGAATGTGCAGTCGATTGTTCGCGTTCGCGGGCCGCCGCTGAAGACGAACGATTGGACCTGTTCGCCGATCACGCGATTGTTCGGGCTCAGTTCGGTGAAGCGAGCCCGGATCACTGCTGAAGCAGCTTGTTCGTGAGCATCTTCCACGTTCTTCAGCACCATGCGGCCATACGCCTGGCGCTGATGGAAGTAGCGGTCAAAGACCGCCTCGCCCCAGAAGTCAAGGCCGTCAACATTGCCGTGGCCAAAGTACAACGGCCGCTGGTGCGGTTCAAACGCCTTCATTTTCGGGTTGGCCATTGAAACGTCGTTACGAACGGGGAAGGGCCGTGAAATCACGTCTCCCGACGCCGTGCGCAACGGCATCAGGTACGGCTTGGCCATCTGGGGGTCGAAATAGTAAGTGGTAAACGGCTTTCCATCGATACGGATGTCGATCTGATACTGAGCGCGCTTCAACTCAACGGTTGCGGCAGTGAGAACCGATAGTCCGGCACAACCGAGCAGGCAGCACCACAGGGATCGCCCGATGCGGATTGACAATTATCCCTCCCGGGTCTTCAGGCCGCGTGATGATCCGGAATCACCTCGGGCCTCGGACCCTAATTCAGATCTCTCTCTCTCTCTGACCAGTATGACTGGGTCGTCATAATCCGGACAACGGCACCCGAAGCAGGTTCGGCGCTGTCAGGTGGCGGCCTATAACCGATTCACGCGCTTACCGAATTTCATAAGGAATCACCTGCACCGGCCCCAGCAAACCGGATGGCACGGGCTCGGAGATCAACTTCTTCTCTTGAGGGAATGGGAACCGTAATGGCTCCAGCGCCCGGTAGTCCGGGGTGGGCGATCCGATCACGCGGTTGATCGGCAGATTGGTGACTCCCACGGTGATACGGTTCCTGCCCGGCCTGGCTGCGCTTGATAGATCGACGCGGTAAGGCAGTTTCCACCGCGCGCCAACTGCCTGCCCATTCACCTTGACGTCGGCGATCTCCCGAACGTCTCCCAGGTCGAGCCAGACGCCACGGTTTTTTCCGAAGAGGCTTTGCGGCAACTCGATTTCGAATTCATAATCGGCACGGCCGGAAAAGAATCGCAGTGCGTCAATGTCGGTCCACGAGCGCAGTGTTTTCAACTGGTACTGCTCATCACCACGGCGCAGGGAAAACGGACCAGGCACGGAACGGTTGGCGCCGGCGATCTTTTGAGGCAGCGCTTTCGCCGGACTGGCGGTGGGATCGAAAACGACAATCGTAGACCCGTACGGCTCCAATTCGATCGGAACCCGGGTTCCCGCGGGAGTTGAATCAAAATGCCGCACGGCCGAACGCACACCATTCATCGCGTCCCATATCTGCGGCTGGCATTCGCCGTCGCGGAATACCGGTTGCAGCGACTTCGGCTTGGCGGAAGTGTTCGTTAGAAAGTACAGGTGCCGTTTCGCTTCGCCGCGGTGCAGGAACGCCAGGTCCGCATCGGGAGCCGCGAAGCGAATCTCGGGTCTCAATGCCGCCAGCACCTTGGCAAATTCGGAACCTTCGTCAGGAACGTAAATAGCCACTCCGCGGCCGAACGCGTGGCGGCGCGCAATTTCCGTCGAACCATCGCCGAATATCTCGCTCACCAGTTGGCGAACTCGCGCGTAGTTGGCATCGCGATCTCGAACGCCGTAGGCAGCCTCCGGCAGCCGCCGTGTCGCAATCAACACTCCGCCGTTGCGGCAGAAATCGGCAAGTTTTTCCAGCATCGGCAGCGAAATTCCGCGTAGATTGGGAAGAACGGCGATGCGGTAGGCAACGTCGCCGATCTCCAGTCGCCCGGCGGCGGTCTTGAGATCGGACCGTAGCAGCCCGCGGTCTATCCCGTCGAATGTGAAGCCACTCGTGATCAGGGTCTTGATGACCGGAGACTCGGATTGGAGCGCCGCGGGCAGGCCAAATTCGGGTACGCTCCTTCCGTCTCCCAAATGATCCTTCGTCGACATGTACAGGTTCAGCCCGTTGCCCACGGGTTGACCCGCCATGACGTCATCCTCCGGAAGATAGAGCGCCACGCCGGCCGCGGGCTTGCCGAGCGTCAGAACGTAACTCACCCGCCGTACGTAGTCCGAGAGGTAGCGGAAGTAAGGCCAGAACGGATTGTTGTCGTTCAGCATTACCGAGGCATAGTATCCCCAGCCGGGAATTCCTTCTGATGGGGGAGAGTACGCATACCCATGCGCGACCATCTTGGTAACGCCAGAAATGAAGTGCAGGTCTGAACCCAGCTTCAGATCCTGGAGCGTCGAAATGTAACGCGGATGCCGGAGCCAGGTGTAGGCTTCGGCCGAGGTGGATTTGATACCCATCTGGTGAGCGGCCGAACTTGCCCAACGCGAGGCGTCGAACATCTTCCACTGGTAGTGTTCGCCCATCGGAAGATCGACCCCGGCGTAGCTGCCCATATCAACCGGCGGGTTGCCGTAGGATTCCGCCTGAAGCTGGAGCCCGCGCGAATGTGCCCATTGTTGCAGCGGACGCACATAGTTGTCGACAGCCAGTTCGCCGACCGTGCGCCAGTAGTCGTTTCGAACATCAGCCGTCAGCGGGCCGGCGTCGATTGCAAGCGCGGGCAGGTAGGGCCGGAGATCGTAGCCCCGCCGTTTGGAGAACTCCGCCAGAAAGCCATCTGTCCACTCCGTCCCGTAAACTTCCATCGAATCCGAGTGGATTGCACGGATCGTACCCGGCTTGATGAGCCGTAGCAGTGGCTCGCCCACACTGGCGATGTAAGTATCGAGCGCTTTCCGGTTGAGGTGGTCCATCACCAGGCCTTCGGCCCCGAGCGATGGGCGTTTTACCTGCATCCTGGTCGGGCTTTGAATAAAAGTCATCAGCACCCAATCCCCTGGGCGGTCCTGGCGGAGGCCCGTGCCCAGGCGGTTGGTGACATCGATCGCACCAGCAAGATTCACCTGCTTCGGATGGCCCCGGACGAGTAATGCCGCCTCCAGCTTTTCTTCCGCCTCCAGGGCCGGCCGGTTCACGACGGCTCCCGTGGCAACAGGGCTCACAACCACTTTCAGGCGCTTGGCGCCGAGGGCCGGCGTGATCGATGGGCCGCCGTAAGGCCAGCCGGTTCCAAGCAAAACGTCGGCGGTGATTTTCAGGCGCCGGGCTTCGGCCGTTGCATGCGCCAGCACATCCTGAAATTCCGGCGATAGATATCGCAGGTTGCGAATGCCGCGCGCGGGATCATCCACGCTGATCGGGTAGATTGGAAAGATCAGCACGTAGCTGATTCCGGCACGCTGCATGACTTCGAGTTCCCGTGTCACTTCGGGTTTGGTGACGGCGGGTCCGAACCACCACCAATAGACACCCATTCCGTATTCCGGTGCCGGGTCTTGAAACCCCGATTCCCAGCTTGGGGCAGACCACAGTTGGGTGGTCATCAGAAGCGCTAATAGGAGTCGCATCAGATCACTAGCTTAATACTCAATTGGATGGAGCGGCTCGGGCCGCCCGTGTGCCTCAAATGCGCCACCCATTTGTAGAGCTGACGCATCTGGGGCAGTGGAGGCGGGAAACGGTTGGTCTCCCGTAGCGTACGCCGTACGGGAAACAGGCGAAACGGCTGATTTTCGACAAATCCGCGCTCAAACGGAGATCTGGCATCCGGCGTGCGTTACACCACCGTAGACCAACGATGATGAGGACGAAGTGAGACTTCCGCTGATCCTGGTGCTGGCAATCCAGGCATATTCCGCCCCAGGGCAGCCGGCCCCGGAACCGGGTGTCAACCTTGCAGATCTTGTCAGCGAAGCAATGCGGAATAACCCGGAAATCGTCGGGGCGCAGAAGAGTTACGAAGCAGCACGCCAGCGGCCCACACAGGAGGCCACCCTGCCGGATCCAATGATCTCCCTGGGATACACCAGCGTCGGCAATCCTCTGCCGGGAGCCGGCTTGGGCGCCGAGCCGATGTCCAACATCGGCATGATGGTTTCCCAGGAGTTGCCTTACCCGGGCAAACTGAAGCTCAAAGGGGAGATTGCCTCCAAGGAGGCAGAGGCAGCCTTCCAGCAATATCAGGCGGTCCAGTTGGGAGTCGTCTCCCGGCTTAAACAGGCCTACTTCCGCCTTCAGTACACCTGGGCCGCATCGAACCTGCTCGTCCATAACCGGGAACTGCTCAACAAACTCGCCAGAGTAGCCGAAGCGCGCTATTCAGTCGGCAAGGCGGCGCAGCAAGACGTTTTCAAGGCGCAGACGCAAGTCAGTATCCTGGAAACGCGCCTGGTAAAGCTGGATCAGGAACGCAACAGCAGCGAGGCTGAGATCAGCAGTATTCTGAACCGCCGGCCGGGAACTCCCATCGGGCGCCCCGGCACCGTCAGGCCCGCCAAGCTGACCGCCACCATCGCGGAACTGTTCGCCGCCGCCCAGGAGAACTCGCCGGTGCTGCGCCGCGAGCAAAAGATGGTGGAACGTTCGAGTCTTTCCGTTAACCTGGCGCGGAAACAATACTATCCCGATGTGACGCTGAGCGGCGGCTATTTCAATGCCGGATCCATGCCGCCGATGTACCAGTTTCAGGCGAGCGTCAATGTGCCCATCTACTTCTGGCGGAAACAACGGGCCGGAGTGAATGAACAGGTTGACCTGCTCTCCCAGGCGAAGAGAAACTACGAAGCTACCGGCCAGGCATTGCATTACCGGATCAAAGACGACTACACGCTCGCCGAAGCGTCATCGAAACTGATGACGCTGTACGAACGGACCGTCGTGCCGCAGGGTAATCTGGCGCTCGAATCCTCATTGTCGACTTATGAAACCGGCATGGTGGACTTTCTTTCGGTACTTACCAATTTCACGACGATTCTGGATTACGAAATGAACTACTACGACGAGGCGCTTAGCTATCAACTGGCATTGAGCCGTCTTGAAGAACTGACCGGCCTGCGGTTGACCGACTGAGGCGAATGGAATGAAGCTGATTCGCGCGATTCTATTGCTGGTTCTGGTTGCCGCCGCATTTTTCGGAGGCTACATTTACAAGGCCATCCGGAGCGGCAACGCGGGTGGGCCCACGCAAAATAGCGGGCGGAAGATTCTCTATTGGGTAGACCCGATGCACCCGGCATACAAATCCGACAAACCGGGAATCGCGCCGGATTGCGGAATGAAACTGGAGCCGGTGTACGCCGATGGAGGGGGCGAAAGCGTGGCGGCGCCCTCCGGCGAACGGAGGGTCCTCTACTACCGCGACCCGAAAGATCCAAAATACCAGTCCCACAACCCCGGGCTGAATCCCGAGACCGGCAACGAACTGGTGCCGGTCTATGCCGACGATCTGTCGGCGATGCCCGCCGGCACCGTGCGGATCACACCCGAGAAGCAACAACTGATCGGTGTGACCTACGGCGAGGTGGCGTTTAGTGGCGGTACACGAACGATTCGCGCGGCCGGTAAAGTGGCCGTTGATGAAACCAGAATCCAGCATGTCCATACCAAGGTGGATGGCTGGGTGGATCAGGTCTTTGTCGATTACACCGGGCAGCTTGTTCGTAAAGGTCAACCGCTGCTGACGATCTACAGCCCGGAGATGCTGGCGTCGCAGCAGGAACTGCTGCTGGCGGCCAAAGCCACCCGCACGATGAAGGATAATCCGCTGCCGGCCGCGTTCGATCAGAGTGAATCGCTACTGCGCGCTGCCCGGCGCCGGCTTCAACTCTGGAATTTGAGCGATGCGCAGATCGAGCAGGTGCTCGAGACCGGACGGCCCATCAAGAACGTTACTCTCTACTCGCCCGACGCCGGCTATGTGACCACGCGCAACGCGTTTCCGCAGTTGAGGGTCACACCGGAAACGGACCTTTACGTCATCGTAAACCTGAACCGGGTGTGGGTGATGGCCGATCTGTTCGAGTACGAAGCGCCGAACGTTCACACCGGCGAAGCGGCGCGCATTACTCTTCAGGCCGCTCCCGGGAGAACGTTTTCGGCTCGCGTCAACTACGTCCAGCCGCAGGTGGATCCGGTGACGCGGACGCTAAAAGTCCGTCTCGATATGGACAACCCCAGGCTCCTGCTTAAGCCGGAGATGTATGTGAACGTCGAGTTCACGGTGCGCCTGCCCGCGCAGCTCACCGTGCCGGCCGGCGCCGTGCTCGATGCCGGGGAGCGAAAGACGGTGTTCGTCGATCGTGGCAACGGATTCTTCGAACCACGGCAGGTGACCATTGGAGAGCGCGACGGAGATAGGATTCAGGTCCTGTCAGGTCTCAATGCCGGCGAACGAATCGTGACCTCGGGTAATTTTCTTATCGATTCCGAGAGTCAACTGAAAGCGGCTGCCGCCGGAATGGGAGGCATGGCGGAGATGCCGGCCATGGAGGAGAAAGGCAATGATCAACACCATCATTGAGTTCTCCGCCAGGAACAAATTCATCATTTTCATCCTGATCGGCGCGGCGGTCGTGGGCGGCCTCTGGTCGATGTGGAACGTGCCGCTCGACGCCCTTCCCGATCTGAGTGACACCCAGGTCATTGTCTACTCGCGCTGGGACCGAAGTCCCGACATCATGGAGGATCAGGTCACCTACCCGATCGTGACCGCCATGCTAGGCGCTCCGAAAGTGAAAGACGTGCGAGGATTTTCGGACTTCGGTTACTCGTATGTGTACATTATTTTCGACGAGGATACGGATCTGTATTGGGCGCGATCGCGCACCATGGAATACCTCTCGTCGGTGCTGCCCCGGCTGCCACAGGGCGTCAAGACAGAGTTGGGCCCGGATGCGACCGGGATCGGCTGGGTCTTTCAGTATGCGCTGATCGACACCTCAGGCACCCAAAGCCTTGCCAGCCTGCGCAGTTACCAGGATTGGAATCTCCAGTATTCCCTCAAATCGATCCCTGGCGTGGCCGAGGTGGCGCCGCTTGGCGGATTCGTCCGGCAGTATCAGGTGAATGTCGATCCGAATAAGCTCCAGGCCTACAACATCCCGATCAGCAAGGTGGTGGAAGCCGTCCGCGGCGGCAACAACGATGTCGGCGGAAGGGTAGTGGAGTACACCGGCGTCGAATACATGGTCCGGGGGCGCGGATACGCTCAGTCGACGTCCGACATCGCAAAGATCGTTCTGGCTACAAATCCGGGCGGCGTTCCCGTTCGCGTGGGTGACGTCGCCCACGTTGCCCTGGGACCCGATATCCGCCGTGGCGTTGCCGATTGGAATGGCACGGGCGACACCGTATCCGGCATCGTGATCATGCGCCAGGGTGAGAACGCGCTCCAGGTCATCAACCGGGTGAAGCAAAAGCTGAGCGACATCGAGGGTTCCCTACCACCGGGCACAAAAATCGTCACCGCTTATGACCGCTCCGAACTGATTCTTCGTTCGATCGATACTCTCAAGCACACGCTGACCGAGGAACTCATTATCGTCGCTATCGTCATACTGATATTCCTGTGGCACGTGCCTAGCGCCATCATTCCGATCGTTACCATCCCGGTGGCAGTCATCATTTCATTCATCCCGATGAAGGCCATGGGGCTGACCTCCAATATCATGTCGCTCGGCGGCATTGCCATCGCGGTTGGGGCAATGGTGGACGCGGCCATCGTGGTAGTGGAGCAGACCCACAAGAAATTGGAGGAATGGGAGCGCACGGGCCGGCGGGAGGATTACCACCGCGTAGTGGTCGATGCCGTGAAGGAAGTGGGCGGACCCAGCTTCTTTGCGTTGCTGGTAATCGCGGTGGCATTTCTGCCCGTTCTGACGCTCGAAGCGCAGGAAGGCCGTCTTTTCAAGCCGCTTGCCTACACCAAGAACTTCTCCATGATCATCGCGGCGGTGCTGGCGATCACGCTGGATC
This sequence comes from Bryobacterales bacterium, assembly GCA_020854055.1. Taxonomy (GTDB): domain Bacteria; phylum Acidobacteriota; class Terriglobia; order Bryobacterales; family Bryobacteraceae; genus JADZGD01. The sequence goes on from JADZGD010000102.1 coordinate 26,124, forward strand.
CGGCCATGCGGCTGCTGTTCACCCACATGAAGAACTTCGAGTTCCGCCCGCGTTGGCTTGCCCGCGCCACCAATGCCGTACTGGTGGGGAAGATTCATTCCGAGGAGAACCACCCAATCAGCAAGATCCTCATCCGGCTCTACGAGCCGGTTTGCGCCTGGTCGCTGCGGTGGAAGTATTTTGTAATCGCCGCCGCTGCCGGTTTGGTGATTGTGACGGTGCCGGTGTTTGAGCATCTCGGATCGGAATTCATGCCTCCGCTTGACGAGGGCACGCTGCTCTATATGCCCTCGACGCTGCCGGGAATCTCCATCACCCAGGCCCAGCAACTGCTACAGGTCCAGGATCGCATCATCCGGCAGTTTCCGGAAGTGGAGAGTGTTCTCGGTAAGGCGGGCAGGGCCGAGACTTCAACCGACCCCGCGCCGTTGTCGATGATGGAGACGGTCATCGTGCTTAAGCCGGAGGATCAGTGGCGGAAAGTGGATACCTGGTATTCCTCCTGGGCGCCGGGGTGGGCAAGGCGGATCTTCGGGCGCTTCACTCCGGATCACATCTCCACCGACCAGCTTGTCGACGAGATGAACCAGGCTTTGCAGATTCCCGGCACCTCCAATGCCTGGACCATGCCGATCAAGGGCCGCGTGGACATGCTGACCACCGGCGTGCGGACGCCCGTTGGAATTAAGATCTACGGCGCCGACATGAAGCAGATTGAACACATCGGAACCGAGATGGAGTCCCTGCTGCCGCGAGTGCCCGGGACGCGCAGCGTCTTTGCCGAGCGCACCAGCGGCGGTTATTTTCTGGACTTCAAATGGAACCGCGACGAACTGGCGCGTTACGGTATCTCCATCAGCGACGCCAACGACGTGGTGATGAGCGCCATCGGCGGTGAAAATATCACCAATACGGTCGAGGGCCGGGAACGATACCCGGTTGACGTTCGGTATTTGCGGGACTTTCGTACCAGCCGCGATAAGTTGGCCCGCGTGCTGGTTCCGGCCATGGGCGGCCAGGCACATATCCCGCTCGCGCAACTGGCGGATATTCACATAGTGAGTGGTCCGGGCATGTTGCGCGATGAGAACGGAATGTTGAACGGTTACGTGTATGTGGACGTAGCCGGACGCGATATAGGCAGTTATGTCGAAGACGCGAAGGACTTGGTTCGTAAGAATATCAAGCTGCCGCAGGGTTATTCGCTGAATTGGAGCGGACAGTATGAGGCCATGCAGCGTGTCCACCAGAGGCTGAAACTTGTCGTTCCTCTGACGCTGTTTCTGATCGTGATGTTGCTGTACCTTAACACCAAGTCGATGACCAAGACCATGATCATCATCCTCGCGGTGCCGTTTTCAGCGATTGGCGCCGTGTGGCTGCTGCATCTTCTGAACTACAACATGAGCATCGGCGTGTGGGTGGGCCTGATCGCGTTGCTCGGTGTCGATGCGGAAACCGGCGTCTTTATGATGTTGTATCTGGACTTGGCGCACGACCAGGCGAAGAAGGAAGGCCGCCTCCGCAGCCTGGCCGATCTGCAGGAGGCCATCATGCATGGAGCGGTGAAGCGGATCCGCCCCAAGTTCATGACGGTCACCACGATGTTCGTGGGCCTGGTGCCCATTATGTGGTCCGCCGGAGCAGGAGCGGACGTTATGAAACGCATCGCGGCCCCGATGATCGGCGGTATCTTCACGTCCTTCATTCTGGAACTGGTTGTCTATCCCGCAATCTACGAGATATGGAAATGGCATTTCGAACTGAAAAAAGAGTTGGCACGCTCCTAAGCGGCCTGCTGCTGGCACCGGCGTTCCTGCTCGGGCAGCAGACGTTTCGGTATCAGGTCTGGCACGGGCATTCGCGTTTGTACTCGCTACCGCCACACGTCCACAAAGCCGGCGACGCCGGAACGCTGACCATCGACGATGCCGGGGTGTCGTTCCGGCAGACATCGAAGAAGGCGAAGCGAGCCAGGCACCCCGAGGTGTTGCATTGGGGCTATCAGGATATCCAACAGTTGAAGATTGCGCCGAAATCGCTGACGGTGCTTACTTACCAGGATGATAAGTGGAAGCTTGGCGCCGACCGGCAATACGACTTTGACCTTGTTGCCGGACCTACTTTCGAGGATGCCTATCGTGTTCTGAAACTCCGCCTCGACCAGCGGTTCGTGGCCGTGATTGCGGACGCCGCTCCACGGGCGTTGCTGTGGGAGATCCCGGTGAAACATCGAATCCGGTTTGGAGGAGACCAAGGCGTGCTCCAGGTAGGGGCGGGTGAAATCGTGTACCGATCTGCCCGGTCCAAGGAATCCCGCACCTGGCGCTACGAGGATATCGACAATATCAGCACATCGGGTCCGTTTCAACTGACCATCACCACGTTTGAGCGGGCCAAGCTGGATTACGGGAGCCGTAAAGAATTCAATTTTGAGCTGAAAGAGCGCCTCGGCGAATCCCGGTACAACGATCTGTGGCTACGGCTTAACCGTGCCCAGGGATTGAACGTGCTCGGTTCCTACCGGGAGCAGGTTGGTGCCCGTTAGCGCTGCCTCAAATCAGGCAGTGCCGCCAACGCAGTGTATGGCGAATATCGCTAATCCGTTGTTTTGCAGGGCCCGTCAGGTTTGGCGGGATTCGTGCATAGTGTCCATCAAAGGAAACTTTTGAATATATGACCAAGCTAGCTTTCTTTTTCCTCGCGGGCGCCCTGGTTTCAGGCGCGGCCACCGAAACCTTCACCGGTGTTATTACCGATTCGATGTGTGGCAACGATCACGCCATGATGAAGGTGTCACCGAATGAACGCTGTGTGCGGGATTGCGTGAAGCACGGCAGCAAGTATGCCTTGTTCGACGGCAAAAACGTCTATGTTCTGAGTGATCAGAAATCGCCGGAGCAGTTCGCCGGGCAAAAGGTTAAGGTGACCGGTACGCTTTACCAGAAAACCAAAATCCTCAAAGTGGATTCCATTAGCGTTGTATCCCAGGCCGGTTCCAGTCAAAAACGCTGATCCGTGCGCCGCGCGCTTATCTGGTGAAGGCGGCGGCGGCCTCGCTGAATGGTTCGACGCCGCCGCCGTGCTCAGTGGCGAACCGCATGGCCCGGTCGCGATCGTCGAAGGCGATCAAGCTGGGCGCGCAGCGGTCATAGAGCAGATCCGCGGGGTGCTTGCTGGAGTCCACTAACTCCTTCTTCATTTCGCACAGATTGACGTCACTGCCTCGAACCAGGTATGCGCGGCCGGGCGCGATCGGTTTTCCCGTGTCGAACGACGTCAGTTGGGTGATTGTGACGGCCTGCCCGCCTTGTTCGTGTTGCGAAAGGGCACATGCCGGACAGCAGAAAAACCGCTTGTGCCCGTTAACGGCCGCGGTGGTTCTTGAGTTCGCGTGAATCGGACGGTTGCAAGCAAAGCACCGGTCCGGCGCCCGTTTTGAATATGTCGTCCAGCCCACCAGCCCCAGCACGGACAAAAGCAAAACGGCAGCCAGGCGGGACACCCACTCACGTCTCGCCATTGATCCCCCTTAACGCGATTCTACTGCATCGGACCGCGCAGGGAGCATTCGACCTCAGTCCACCGCCTCATCGCCGGCGCCGGTCTGTTCTTTGCGAAGCCCGAATTTTTCCATCCGATAGATGAGGGTCTTGCGGCTGAGGTCGAGATACCGCGCCGCATGCGTTTGGTTCCAGTTGAACTTTTCGAGCGCGCGCACGATCAGATCCTTTTCAATTCCCTCCAGGCTGATTCCTTGAGGCGGAAGATCAAAATGAAATTCATCCGCCACTGGACGCTCCCGCCGCAGAAACTCCGGCAGATCCTCCAGTGAGATCTCCGGCCCGCGCGACAGCACCACCACGCGTTCAAGCACATTTTCGAGTTCTCTGACATTGCCCGGCCAGCGGTAGGCGCCGAAGTAGGGAATGAGCGGCGGCGGCAAAACAAGCTCCGATCTTCTCTGTTGATCTTTCGCTTTGAGGAAAAAATGCTGTACCAGTTCCGGTATGTCATCGGGCCGCTCCCGCAAGGGCGGTAGTTGAAGCGGGATTACCGCCAGCCGGTAATAGAGATCCTGCCGGAATGTGCCGTCTTCCACCATGGCCTGAAGATTGCGGTGAGTGGCGGCGATGATGCGGACATCGACCTTGGTTGCCGCCGGAGCGCCCACCTTCTCGATCTCGCCGTTCTGGATGAGGCGCAGCAGTTTCACCTGCGATTCCAGCGGCAGTTCGCCGGCTTCATCGAGGAAGAGCGTGCCGCCGTCGGCAAGTTCCACCTTGCCCCGCTTGTTGGCCAGCGCGCCGGTGAAAGCGCCCTTGACGTGGCCAAACAGTTCGGATTCAATCAGGTCTTTGGCAATGGCGCCGCAATTGATGGTTACAAACGGCCCTCCCTGGCGGCGGCTGTTGAAGTGGATGGCCTTCGCCAGCAGTTCCTTTCCCGTGCCGGTCTCGCCGTTGATCAGTATGGTCGAGGTCGACTGCGCCGCGCGGGATGCCATGTCCAGCACGGAAAGCAACGATTTGGACTGGCCCAGGATGTTCTCAAAACCGTACTTCTTGTTCAGGCTGCTGCGCAGGCTGCGCACCTCGTCACGCAAGGCAAGGTGTTCGAGACCGCGGCTCACGACCAGCCGCAATTCGTCCATGTTTACCGGTTTGGTGATGTAGTCGTATGCGCCGGCCTTCATCGCCTCCACCGCCGTTTCGACCGTACCGAACGCGGTAACCAGGATGACAAGAATTTCCGGGTAGGCAGCCTTCATTACCTTGAGTAACTCCACGCCCGACATCCCCGGCATCATCAGGTCCGTGATCACCATGTCCGGCGCCGCGTCACGAATACGCTCAAGGGCTTGTGGCCCGCTGGCGGCGGTATCGACCACATAGCCGCTTTGTTGGAGTTGCGCCTGTGTCACCCAACGCAGGCTCTCATCGTCGTCCACCACCAGAATTCGCTTCCGGATCAATTCTGTCTCCCATGGCGCAGCGGAACGATCACGGAGAACGTCATACCGCGATCGGAGTTTCTGTCCACCTTCACCGTGCCGCCGTGCTGCGTGACGATCTGGTGTACAACGGATAATCCGAGTCCGGTACCAGCATCCTTGGTGGTAAAAAACGGGTTGAAGATCCTTTCGATATTCTCCTCATCGATTCCAGATCCCTGGTCCCGAACGGCGATCACCACGGACGCATTGCCCGGACGCGCCGAAACGACAATCTCGCCGGACGACGCCATGGCCTGAACGGCATTGATTGCCAGGTTGAGAATCACCTGCTTCATCTGCTCCGGGTCGCACTCAAACGGCGGCGCGGAGTCCGAAACGTCTTTTCGGATCGTGATGCCCTTATGTTCCGCCGAATGGCCGGCCAATGTGATGATTGAGTCAATCAGACGCGCCGGATCCACCATCTGAAACTCCGGTTGGCGTGGCCGTGCAAAGTCCAGCAGATTGGTGAGCAGACGGTTCAACCGCCGGATCTCCTTGTGGATCACCGCAAAGGCCCCCCGCCGCGTCTCCTCGGGAGTTTGGGGGGATTCGAGCAGGTTGGCGGCCCCGTCGATACTCGCCAGCGGATTCCGGATCTCGTGAGCCAGGCTGGCCGAGAGTTGGCCGATCGCGGAAAGCCGGTCTGCCCGTCTGATCTGCTCGAAGCTGTCTTGCAGGTCCCGATTCACTTTGGCCAGTTGCTGCGAGGTGGCTTCCAACTCCATGCGCTGCCTCCTTCGCCGGTCCGCCAGGATACCGGTGACCGTTCCCACCAGAACGAAAACGATGATCTCTGCATACTGATTCATCGCATACTCAGGCATGTGATGCTGCCACATCATAAAGATGTGGGGAATGTAGCAGAGCGCCGCAAACCCGGAGGCGATCAGCCCGCCGCGCCAGCCGAAGAAAATGGCGGCATAGATGATCGGCAGGTAATAGAGCCGCTGAAACAGTTCGTGCCAGAGAATCAGTGAAGGACTGGTCAGGTAGTGCAGGGCGCTGGCGACTCCGATCGAAACGGCCACTACCAGAACCCGCCCAAGCGCCTGTCGATCTCTCACGCGATGTGCTCCACCATCTATGTCGATTTTGGCTATGTCGATTTTGGCCGATTCAAGCCGGAACGTGCCAACGGCGGAGCGATGGGCTAATCCAGCTTTACCGGCTTTCCGGTCTCGCGTTCCGCACGGGTCAACTCCAGAAAGGCGTCCACGGTCATGCTCTTCAAGTCGCCCTTGTCGCGGCTGCGGACCGAGATGGTGCCCTCGGCCGCTTCCCGCTTGCCCACCACCAGGGCATAGGGCGCTTTCTCCAGTTCGAAGTCGCGAATCTTGGCCTGCATCCGCTCATCGCGCGTATCGGTGCTGGTGCGGACCTTCTCCATGTCCAACCGTGCCGCAACCTGGGCGGCGTATTCGTTCTGCTTGTCTGAGATCGGGATAATGGTCGCCTGCACCGGCGCAATCCACATCGGGAAGGCGCCGGCATAGTGTTCAATTAGCATGGCGAAAAACCGCTCCGCGCTGCCGAACAGCGCCCGGTGCACCATCATCGGCCGCTGCGGCTTTCCATCGGAGCCCGTAAACTCCATCGAGAAGCGCTCCGGCAGGTTGAAGTCCAGTTGCACTGTGCTCAACTGCCATTCACGGCCCAGCGAATCGCGCAGCTTGACGTCGATCTTTGGCCCGTAGAAAGCGCCGCCGCCGATATCGTATTCGTAGGGGACGTTCACCGCTTCCAGCGCACCGCGCAAGGTCTCCACGGCTTTATCCCAATCCTCCACCGAACCAATCGCTTTCGCTTCCGGCCGCGTCGAAATGTAGGCCGTAAAGTCCGTCAATCCGAACGAGCGCAGCACGTAGAGGGAGAAACGTAGCGCCAGCAGAATCTCCGCGCCGATCTGGTCGGGCCGGCAGAAGGTGTGCGCATCGTCCTGGGTGAAGCCGCGAACGCGTGTCAATCCCTGCAACACGCCGCTGCGTTCGTAGCGGTAGACGGTTCCGAATTCGGCTAATCGCAGCGGCAGGTCGCGATAGGAGCGCTGATTACTCTTGTATATCTCGATGTGGAAGGGGCAGTTCATCGGCTTCAAATAGTACTCTTCCCCTTCCGACTCAATCGGGCTAAACATCGAGTCTTTATAGAAATCCAAGTGTCCGGAGGTTTTCCACAGCCCGGACCGGCCGATGTGCGGCGTATATACCAGCTGGTATCCGTTGAGTATGTGGGCTTCCAGGCTGAAACGCTCTGCCAGGTAGCGCACCATGGCTCCTTTGGGATGCCAGAGCGTCAAGCCGGGCCCAACCGCCTCGCTGGCGCTGAATAGGTCCAACCGTTTGCCGAGCCGGCGGTGGTCTCGACGCTTGGCCTCCTCCAACCGGTGCAGGTAAGCCTGCAACTCTTCCGGGGTCTTCCAGGCAGTGCCATAAATGCGTTGCAGCATCGGACGGTGTTCGTCGCCGCGCCAGTAAGCGCCGGCAGTGTGGAGAATCTTGAATGCCTCCGGATTGATCTCCCTGGTTGAGTGGACGTGCGGCCCGCGGCAAAGATCCTCGAAAGCGTCCTGGCGGAAAGTGGTCAGTTTCGGGGCCTCAGTCGTTTCCAGCGGCTGGCCGTACTCATCGGTGCCGCTCGCCAGAATGCCCTCGATCAGTTCGAGTTTGTAGGGCTGGTTGGCGAACAGGCTGCGCGCTTCATCGGCGCTGATCTCCCGGCACTCGAAGTGATGGTCGCCGCGCAGGATGTTGCGCGCCCGGGTTTCAATCTCCTCCAGATCTTCCGGCGTCAGGGGGCGAGGCAAATCGAAGTCGTAGTAAAACCCATCCTGAATCGGCGGTCCGATGGCCAGCTTGGCATCGGGAAAAATCTCCAGTACGGCCTGCGCCATCACGTGCGCCGATGAATGACGAATCTTGTATAGTTGTTGCGCTTCTTCAGTTTGACCAGCGTTGGACGGCATGACTTCCCTTCAGGCTAGAATACTCGCTTATATCGTTCAAACTTCTCAACTTAGCACACATGATGGCTCCGAAGCCGGGCCGATTAAGTCACCGTAATTCGTCCGTAAGCCCGTTGCGGCCGGCTTTTCCCACGCCGGTGTAGACAATGCCAACACCTCCCAGGCGATGCCGCGCAGCGATCATGGGCGCGAAGCACTTATCGGGTGCCATGGTGCGGTACCCTGAATCTTGCCTGCTATGTTGAGCGAGAGCTTGAAAAAGATGGGCGTGGTAGGGGCCGGGGGCGCCGGGTTTCCCACCTACGTCAAGGCACAGTCCAGCGTCGAATTCGTACTGGCCAACGGCGCCGAGTGCGAACCGTTGCTCCACAAAGACGTTGAACTGATGAAGCGCTACCCTGCCGAGATCGTCTCCGGTATGGAGCTGATGATGTCGGCGGTCGGCGCCAAGAGCGGGAAGTTCGGTGTCAAATCGAAGAATCCGAAGGCGGTCGAGGCCATTGCCCCCAAGGCCAAGGCAAGCGGCATCGAGATGGTGCTGCTCGGCGATTACTACCCGTCGGGCGACGAGTACGAGTTGGTCTACTCGGCCACCGGGCGGCTGATTCCCGCCGGCGGGATTCCGCTCCAGGTGGGGTGCGTGGTGAACAATGTTGAGACTTTGTACAACGTCCACCAGGCACAGCAGGGCAAACCGGTCACGATGAAGTTCTTGACGGTAGCCGGCGCGGTGCGGAAGCCGTCGTCCTTCCAGGTGCCCGTAGGAACATCGTTTGGGGAACTGATCCGCCTGGCCGGGGGCGCGATTCCGCCGGACTACGGCATTTTCGTCAGTGGCCTGATGATGGGTTCGCTCACCTTCGACCAGGACGAAGTAGTTACCAAGACGACTGCCGGATTGATCGTGCTTCCACGGGAGCATTACCTGGTAACGCGCAAGTCACAGCCCAAGCAGGCTCGCGACCGGATCGGGAAATCGGCTTGTGACCAGTGTACCTACTGTACGGAATTCTGCCCGCGCTATCTGCTCGGCTATGAAGTGAATCCGCACAAAGTAATGCGCAGCCTCGGTTTCACCCTCACCGGAGAGATGAAGTGGAACCAGTGGGCGGAGTTGTGCTGCGGTTGCGGCTTGTGCACACTCTACGCCTGTCCGGAAGACCTGTTCCCAAAAGAAGCTTGCGATGGCGCCAGGGCCGACATGAAGGCAGGCGGCATCAAGTTTGTCCAGACCAAGCCGGTGCGCGTTCATCCCATGAAGGAATCGCGCCGCGTGCCGCTGGCCATGCTGCGCCGCCGCCTGAAGGTGGAAGAGTACGATCGCGATACGCCCTATGCCGACCTTTCCTTCTCTCCCTCCCGGGTTCGAATCAAGCTTTCCCAGCACGTCGGCAAGCCTGCAACTCCGGTAGTGGCAAAGGGCATGCCGGTGCGCGCCGGCGACACGATTGCGCAGGTAGATGGCGATACTCTCGGCGCAAACATCCACGCCAGTATCGCCGGGTCAGTGGCTGAAGTCGCAGATACCTATATTGAAATCCACGCATAGTGAGACTCCATGGCGAAGAATTCCATTGGTTTGATTGAACTCGGCAGCATCGCGGCCGGATTTCTGATTACCGACGCGATGCTCAAGGCATCGGATGTGGAACTGGTGCTCTCCCGCAGCATCTGCTCCGGTAAGTACATGGTGATGGTGCGCGGCGAGGTCGGCGCCGTTCAATCGGCGGTGGCGGCGGGCGTTGAAGCTGGAAATTTTTCGGTCATCGACAGCTTCGTGATTGCCAATGTCGACGAGACGATTTTTCCCGCCATCGCGGGCATCACCAAGGCGGAACGCCTGGAGGCGCTGGGCATTCTGGAATCGTTCTCGGTAGCCAGTCTGATTGAGGGAGCGGACGCGGCCGTGAAGTCGGCTGCCGTTCAACTGGTGGAACTCCGCCTGGCGATGGCGCTCGGTGGAAAGGCATTCGCCACGCTCACCGGTAGTGTAGCCGCGGTGAACAGCGCCATCGAGTCGGGAGCGGCAGTCATCGCCGCGAAAGGACTGCTGGTGAACAAGGTTGTGATCCCACAACCCCGGCCCGAACTGCTCAGCGAGGTGTTTTGACAGCGCCCCCCTGATCCGGCTCCATTGCCTTCAACAGAAACGCGTAGTCAAAAGCCACTTCCCGGAAGCGTTCATAGCGGCCGGAAGCGCCGAAGTGACCCGCGCCCATGTTTGTTTTCAGCAATAGCAGGTTGCCGTCCGTCTTGGTCGCGCGGAGCTTCGCCACCCACTTTGCCGGCTCCCAGTAGGAGACGCGCGGATCGTTCAATCCGGCGGTCACCAACAACATCGGATATTTCGTGGCCTTCACGTTGTCGTAGGGTGAGTAGGACTTCATGTACTCATAAGCCTTCTGGCCGGCGATCGGGTTTCCCCATTCTTCCCATTCGATAGCGGTCAGCGGGAGCGTGACGTCGCTCATCGTATTGATCACGTCGACAAATGGGACCCGGGTCACGGCCGCGTGGAACAGATCCGGACGCATGTTGAGGGTAGCGCCCACCAGCAGCCCGCCCGCGCTGCCTCCCATGATGGCCAGTTTCTCCCGCGACGTGTACCGGGCCGAGATCAGCTTCTCGGCGCAGGCAATGAAGTCCCGGAAGGTGTTCTTCTTGCTCATCATCTTGCCCTCATCATGCCAGCGCTCGCCCAGCTCCGAGCCGCCCCGGATATGGCCGATCGCGTATACAAAACCGCGGTCGAGCAGGCTAAGCCGCTCCGATGAGAACGATGGCTCAGACGGCATCCCGTAGGCACCATAACCGTAGAGCACCGTGGGGTTGGCTCCGTCCCTCGCAAGGCCCTTGCGGTAGACAAGTGAAATGGGGATGCGAGTGCCGTCGGCGCTGGTGGCGTAGATCCTTTCGGTCTGATAGTGAGCCGGATCGTAACCGCCCAGCACCTCGTATTGCTTCTTCAACTCGCGGGTCCGCGCCGTCAGGTTGTAGTCAAAGACCGAAAGCGGAGTTGTCAGCGACGTGTAGCGGAAGCGCAGCGTGCCGCTATTGAAGTCGGCATTGCCGGCCGGAGCCACGGTGAAGGCCACTTCGGAAAACTCGATGAAGTGGCTGGCGCCGCCGTCGAGATCCAGCACCTGGAGCCGCCGCAACCCGTTGCCGTTGCGTTCGGTGGCCACCAGGTGATGGCAAAACATTTCGATGCCTTCCAGGTACGTACCCGGACTGGCCGCCAGCACGTCCTGCCACCCGGTTCGGGCGGGATTGGCTTCCTCCACCCGCACCAGGCGGAAGTTCTTGGCCCGGTCGTTGGTGCGGATGTAGAAGTGACGGCCGTGGTGTTCCACCGAATAGCGAATGTCGGGGCGCCGGGCGTAGAGCACGCCAAACTTCCCCCGCGGCTGGTCCGCCTTCAGAATCCGGTACTCGCTGGTGATGGAACTCTCCAGCCGCAGGAAAAGGTAGGCGCGGTCTTTAGACCGCAGCACGCTCAGATTGAACCGCTCGTCCGGTTCGTGATAAACCAGCGCGTCCGCCGCCGTCTCTCCCAGAGTGTGCCGGAACGCCTTGTAAGGGCGCTTGGCGGCATCCACTGCCGTGTAAAAGAAAGTCTTGTTGTCCGCGGCCCACTCGATACCGTAGTGGGCGCCTGGAATCCGGTCTGCGTACACTTCGCCCGTCTCCAGGTTCTTGACGTGGATGGTGTATACCTCATCTCCTTCGGTGTCGATCGAGTAGGCCATCAACCGCTGGCTGGGAGAGATCTCCACATCGCCGATGCGGAAATAGTTGTGCCCGGCGGCGAGACTGTTTTCATCCAGCAGTATCTGCTCGGCGGCGTCGAGGCTCCCCTCTTTCCGGCAGTGGATCCGGTATTGCTTCCCGGTCTCGGTCCGTGTGTAGTAGAACCAGCCGCCGTAGAACGTGGGTACGCTGAGATCGGTTTCCTGGATACGGGCGACGATTTCGCGGTACAGTTGCTGCTGGAGCGGCTCGCTAGACTGCATCATCGCAGCCGTGTACCGGTTCTCGGCCTCCAGATAGTCCAGTACCTCGGGATTGGTTTTTTCGCGCAGCCAGGAATAGTTGTCGATGCGTACCTCGTGATGCTGTTCGATCTTTCTGGGGTGTTTTGCGGCAACGGGAGGCTGCGCCGCGCCCACGGAGAGTGTAGTCATTGTAAGTAGGGCAGACAGACGATCGCGAACCTGCATGAGTGTAGCGTAGCAGGGCGGCGCAGGAGCAACGGAGGCGCGGAATGCGCGAACGGCCTACACAGCGGCGCTGCCGGGCACCCTGGCGGTGGGGTTGCCGGGTTTCGGCTTCAGGAAGCTGTCGTTGCCGTCAATCATTTTTGCGCCGGTTGCCAGGATGGCGCTGTCGGGCACCTTGTGCAACGGCGTGTAGCGTGGATGGTGCGAGTCCTTGTACGGATCGTTGCTGGCGGCGTTATAACAGCAGATCAGCGACCAGCGAGGAAACTCACTCGTGTTTGCCGCCGAGCAGTGCAGTAGATTCGAGTGGAAGAAGATCGCCGTTCCAGGCTCCATCTCGCAGTAGACCAGTTCCATTCGCTCGGTAGCGGCTTTGACGCGTTCGGCATCGGCTCCCGTTTGCTGGCCGGCGAGTCCATGCTCGATACGCCCCATCCGGTGAGAGCCTTTCAACACCTGCAGGCAGCCATTGGCCTTCGTGGCAGGGTCCAGCGCGATCAGGCAACTGGCCATGTCCGGGAAGAGACATCCATTCTGATACCAGTAGCCGTAATCCTGATGCCACTCCCAGGCGCCGCCGACGCGCGGCTCCTTCAAGGTCATTTTGGAGTGATAGTGGTAGACCTCGCCGCCCAGCAGGTCCTCCATTCGATTGACGATCCGCTCGGTTCGGGAGACGATGCCAAACAGGTCGTCGCCCGGGTGATTCCATAGCGAGAGCCGGGTCTGGCGTCCGGAAGTGTCCTGGACGCCAAAGGCGTGATCCAGCATTTGATGGTCGTTTCTCGCCGTCTCCAGGATCAGCGATGTCTCTTCACGGCTGAGCAAGCCGGGCACAAAAAGATAACCGTCCTGCTGAAACTGACGAATTTCCTTCTCGCTTAACATGGCGGGCAGCCTCCTCTGTTGCCGCTATTATACGGTGGCGCGCGGTTGCTTTCAAAGCCAGTTGAAGCGCCGCAGTACCCAAAGCAGGATGATGGTGCTACTCGCCATCAATCCGGCTACCACCAGCACGCCGCCCGGAGTCTCGGCCCAGGGCAGGTGCTTCACGTTCATTCCGTAGAACCCCGAGATAACCAGGGCCGGCAGTGCGATGGTGCTTAGCACGGTGAGCACCTTCATCACCTGGTTGGTGCGATTGGCCACGCTCGAAAGATAGATGTCCATGGCCCCGCTCAGCAGGTCCCGCTGCATCTCTACAAGATCCAGGTTGCGCGCCAGGTGATCGTACACGTCACGCAGAAATGGCAGCAGGTCGGCCCGTATTAACGTGGACTCGGTGCGTTGCAGATGGCCGGCCACGTCGCGCATGTTCTGAAGCACGCGGCGCATCACAATCAACTCGCGCTTCAACTGGAAGATCGTCTCCACGGTTGCCGGAGAGGCATCGTCCAGTGCCCGGTCCTCCAGCGCGTCGATCATGTCGCCGTAGCGGTCCAGCACCGGAACGTAAAGGTCCACCACACTGTCCAGCAGGCGATAGAGCATGTGGTCCGGCCGTTGTCCGTTGGTCCTTGCTTGGAGTCGTTCCAGCAGACCGGCCGTACAGCTTGCCCCATCTTCATCGACGGTGATAACGTAATCCGGCCCTACAAAGACGTCCAGGTCCGTAATGGATAGCGTGCCGTCCTTGGTGATTTCCACCGGCTTGACAACGACAAAAAGGTATCCATCACCCTCTTCCACCTTTCCATTCTGGTTGCCATGACGGCAGTCTTCAATGTGCAGGGGGTGGAGGCGGAACTCTTCCCCCAGCCGGTCGAGTTCTTCGTTGTTTGTTTTTCGGATGTCGAACCATCTCATAAGATCCTCAGAGAATCAGCATACAATCGCCGTAAGAAAAGAACCGGTAGCGTGATTGGACTGCGTGCCGGTACGCGGCGAGGGTCAACTCGCGGCCGGCAAATGCCGACACCAGCAGCAACAGACTTGATTTGGGAAGGTGGAAGTTAGTCAGCAACGCTCCGGTGACGCGGAAGTCGAATCCCGGATAGATAAAGATATCCGTCTCACCCGAGGCGGCGTGGAGCCCCCCCGCGCGGGCTACCGATTCCAGCGTTCGAACCGTCGTCGTGCCTACCGCTACCACGCGCCGGGCTGCGGCTGCGGCAGCGGCATTCTCGGCGCTGAGCCAATAGCTCTCCGCATGAAGCGAGTGATGCCGGAACTCCTCTTCATGAATCGGCTGAAAGGTTCCTAATCCGACGTGCAGGGTGACAAATGCCGTGGATGCACCCGCCGCGCGGCAGCGCTCCAGGACCGCCGGGGTGAAGTGGAGTCCCGCCGTTGGCGCGGCCACCGAACCACGCTCCCGGGCGAAGATGGTCTGATACCGTTCCCGGTCCTGCGGCGCGTCCGGACGGTGGATATAGGGCGGTAGCGGGACGTGTCCAATCCGGTCCAGTTCCTGGTAGATGTCGCCTTGGGTCTCAAAGCGGATCGTGCGCTCGCCCAGTTCGCCGCGTCCGGTAATCGCGGCGTGTAGCGCCGGTGAGAACTCGATGCGTTCGCCGGTGCGCATCTTACGTCCGGGACGCACCAGGGCTTGCCATGTCCTTGAATCTTCCGAAATGGCGCGTAGCAGGAAGACCTCCACCCGTCCGGAAAGATTCTCATGCTGCTTCGGATTATTGCGCCCCACCGGCAGCGCAAAGACCCCGGAGCGGTGGCCGAACAGACGGGAAGGGAAGACCTTGGTGTCGTTGAGGACCAGGCAATCGCCGGCCCTCAGAAACCGGGGAAGGTCGGCAAACCGGCAATCTTCCCACGTTCCGGTATCCCGCCGCACGACCAGCATCCGCGACGCAGCGCGGTCGGCCACCGGCTCTTGAGCGATCAGGTCTTCAGGTAGGTGATAATCGAAATCAGAGAGCGTCACGGCTTCTTTTCAATTGTCGCATTCACCGTTCGGAGCGACGGAGTATCTCATTGCGTATCCTCGGCATCGAGTCCTCGTGTGATGAAACGGCGGCGGCTGTCGTCGAAAACGGGGAGCGTGTGTTGTCTTCGGTTGTAGCCTCGCAGTTGGATACTCACGGAAAGTACGGCGGCGTAGTGCCGGAACTGGCCTCCCGGGAACATCTGCGAGCCGTGGTACCGGTGGTGCGGGCTGCGCTGGAGCAGGCCAGGATTCGATTGGAGGATCTGTCGGCAATCGCGGTTACTGAGGGTCCGGGTCTGGTCGGTTCGTTGCTCGTGGGTATTACTTATGCCAAATCGTTGTGCTTTGTCTCTGGAGTGCCGCTGATCGCGGTAAATCACGTCGAAGGTCACATCCATGCCGTAATTCTGGAGGCTCGGGGACGGGGTGAGGTAATTCCATTCCCAACCCTGGCGCTGGTGGTGAGCGGCGGGCACACTCACTTGTTCGAATGCCGTGCGCCCGGCCAATACCGCCTGCTGGGGAAGACACGCGACGACGCCGCCGGCGAGGCGTTCGATAAAGTTGCTAAACTGCTCGGTTTTGGCTATCCCGGAGGACCGGTGGTGGACCATTTGGCTCCCTTCGGTAACCCCACGGCGATCCGGTTCACCCGCGCCAAAATGAAGGGCAATACGAACGATTTCAGCTTCAGCGGACTCAAGACCGCGGTTCTGCGCTGGGTGGAGAGCCGTGGCATGGAACAGGAAATCGAGCGGCGGCGCGAGTTGTTACGAACCAACCCGAGGCCGGCTCCGGAGCAGTGGCTGGAAGTAACACCGGCACCGACTCTCGACCTGTTGGCCAGTTTCCAGCGGACGGTGATTGAGGAGTTACTGCGGCACGTGGCAAGGGCAGCCGAACAGATCGCCGCGGCGTCGATCATCGTCAGCGGAGGGGTAGCCTGCAACTCCGGCTTACGCCAGGCGGCGTCCGCCGTGCGGTTGGGTGTGCCGGTCTATTTCCCCACGCCGGGGCTGTCCACCGATAACGCCGCGATGATTGCCGCCGCCGCCTTCATCCACCTTGAGCGAGGCGACTTTTCCGCAATGTCGCTCACCGCGCGGGCAAATCTTCCGTTGGTAACGTAAGATTAATTACACAGTATATTTTGGCCCTGAATAATCAACAGTTTCTATCATTTTGCATTTTCATTTCAGGACCGGCGTGGTACGTTTGGAGCAGGTGAAGGACTCGCGACGCAAATCCGGAAAGTCGGCTAGCGTACTCTCGCGTCTGCGTACTTCGAGACAAAAGCGGGGTATCTCACTCGAGGATATCGCGGAGCGCTCGAAAATCAGTCTGTTCTTCCTGAAAGCAATCGAAGCCGGCGAATTTGAAAAGCTGCCCGGCGGCATATACGACACCTGCTACCTGCGGCAGTATGCCGCACACATCGGTTTCCCCGAAGCTGAGTTGTTTGCGCTATACCATTCCCACGCCCACCCCGCCACGCAGGATCACCCGGTTCGCTCGGTTTCCGCCAGGAACCGTTTGGTGGACCTGGTGAGCAGTTGGCTCGGCCATAACTAGCGCCGCCGCTGGTGTGGTGTCGAACAAATCCCCAAATCGGTGTTGCTAAGATCGGAATATGGGACCAAAACCGACGGGCGACAAGCCGAAGCTGGCGATTCCTGGGGTACAACACATAATAGCAGTGGGCTCGGGCAAAGGCGGTGTGGGCAAGACGACCGTTTCGGTCAATTTGGCGGTAGCTCTAGCCGGCAAGGGTTACCGGGTGGGTCTGATGGATGCCGATGTCTACGGTCCGAACGTACCGCTGATGATGGGTACCCGGGAGCAGCCCTACGCGCTTGGGGAGCGGATTCAGCCGATCGAACAGTACGGACTTCGGATCATGTCGATGGGCTTCCTCAGCCCGGGCGACAAGCCTCTGGTCTGGCGGGGCCCGATGCTGCACAACGTGATCCAGCAGTTCCTGCGAAACGTGGATTGGGGCGAACTGGATTACCTGATTATCGACTTGCCGCCCGGCACCGGCGACGTGCAACTCTCGCTGATGCAGACAGCGCCGGTCAGCGGCGCTCTGATCGTGACCACGCCGTCTGACGTGTCCCTGGAAGACGCGCGCAAAGCCGTGCTCATGTTCCGCCAGGTGAAGGTGGAGATTCTTGGAATGGTGGAGAACATGAGCTATCTGGTCTGCCCCCACTGCCAGGAGCAGATCGATGTCTTCAGCCATGGCGGCGGCCGCCGGACGGCGGAACAGATGGGGGTGGAACTGCTGGCGGAATTACCACTCGATCCGGAGGTGCGCAAGGGCGGCGACACCGGCGCGCCGGTAGCCTTAAAGGACGGCAACGATTCCCACGCGGCGGCGTTTATTCAGTTGGCCGGCCGGGTGGTGGAGCGGGTACAGTCGCTCGCGGTAGCGTCCGGACCGACGATCGAGATCAGCGACTGACCGCGGCTGTGATTAGGGAATTGCGCCGGTGAAGATCTTCAACTGTTCATAGAGTTGGAGAACGGCCGGTCCCAACGTTACCAGCAGCACGGCCGGAAAGATCAGGAAAAAGACCGGGAAGATCAGCTTCACGCCGACCTTACGGGCCGACTCTTGAGCGGCGTACTTGAAACGAGTGCGCAGAAACCGGGCGTGCGTGCGCAGCGCCGGCCCGAGGCTGGTGCCGAAGCGATCGGCATCAATCAACAGCTTGGAAACCTTGGTCAACTCCGGCTCGTTGTTGCGTTCAGCCAGATGCCGCAGCGCCTCCAGGCGGGACTTGCCCGCTCGTAGCTCCATCTGAACCAGCCCCAGTTCGGCCGAGAGGTCGCCGTAGGTGGTTCGAATTCCAGCCGCCGCGGCGCCCAGCGCCTGATCGAACGGCTGGCCTGCTTCAAGTGCCAGGATCATTAGATCCAACGCCGCAGGCAGACCGGCGCGCAGGCGGCGGCGGCGGAAGCGGATCCGGCTAACCAGTAATCTTTCCGGCAGCATGAAGCCGAAGGCGCCGCCGCACAGGCCTCGAAGCAGCATGTCGCCCAGGCTGGAGGATGTATTGGTTGCCACCACCGCCACGATGCAGCCGAAAATCACGGCGCTGGCTGTGTTCAAGCCAATGAATGCCGTATGCGCCGCGGGCCACCGGTAGCCGGCTTCGGCCAGCCGCTTACGCATGGCTCCGGTTCGATTTTGCCGCGCCGGCACCGCCTTGCCCACCATTTGCAACGTATCTACCAGCAGCGCGCGCGCGCCCTGCCCGCCGCGGGTGTCGCCGATCAGCGGTGATGCGCCATCCGCGCCGGCGCCGGAAGATCCGGCCGATGGTCTGAGGATAAGCGCGTAGCCGGCGGCCACCACGGACACAAGCACGAAGAGGAAAAGCCCCCCAAGAAGGACAATGGAAGCGCTCATAATCGAATGTCCACGATGCGCCGGATGATGAAGTGGGCCAGAATCAGGCAGCCGATCGCGGCGGCAATCAGGTCGCGGCCGTACTTGAAGACGAACAGGCTTTTCAGGTAATCCGGATTCACCGTGGCCATGATTGCGGCGATGAAAATGGGCAGGATGGTGAGGATGATCCCCGTCATGCGGCCGTGCGCCGCAATGGCCCGAACTTCCGAGCGTAGCGCTTCGGCTTCCCTCATGCTCTCTGCCAGGCGCTCGATAACCTCGCTCAGCTTGCCTCCAGTGCGGACTTGAAGCCGGAGGGCGCTGGAAAAAATACCTACCTCGAGCAAGGGTACCCGGACGGCCAGATTGTTCATCGCCTGCTCGACCGGAAGTCCAAGCTGGACTTCGGCAACCGTACGGCGAAGTTCGCCGGATAGCGGCATCGTACTTTCTTCCCCAACCAAATCAAGCGCCGCGGCTACCGGATGGCCGGCGCGCATGGCCCGCGCAAGTGAATCGAGAGCCTCCGGAAATTGCTGGGAGAGCTTGTTAAAGCGTCTGCGGCGGCGCCGGTTGACGTAGAAATAGGGCGCCAGAATGCCCGTAGCGCCTCCGGCAACCGCTGCCCATCCGGGGATCCAACTCCAGTTCAGAAGAACAGTGAAGCACACAGCACCGGACAAAAGCATCAGCAGGGTAATGCGTCCTACGCTCCAGCCAAGGTCAGCTTGTGCCAGCAGGGTCTTCAACCGATGGACGAAATCGAACCGGGCCAGCAGGCTGGACCATACGCCGATGCTGCTCAACTCTTCGCTGCGAATCAGCAGTGGGTTCTCGTCTGCCGCTGTCACGTCGCCGGGGGAAAGTCTCCCCATTGCCGCCGAACCGGCCGCAACCGCAATCACCGCGGCGGCAAAAACGATCGCGAAAAAGAACAGCACGATCGCCAGCATCATGGCTTAGCGTCCGGAATGAGCCGGTGTTCCGGCTTCAAAGCTGCGGTGTTGACCGGTTTTTCCAACCGGGGCGTCACCAGCGCCAACAGCGCGCCCATGCCGCTCCCGCCGGGTGACAGGCCCGTGACCACGAAACTCTGACCGTCGGCGAGTTCGACATCCGTCTCGATTTTTTGCGACCACCCGCTGGAGATGACCTCCGGCTGGACCCGCAGGCGGACCCGGTTGGCGCTGACAATCGCCGGGACGAAACGAAGCCGGACGGCAGTGGACCGATCGGACGCCTGTACGCTGACCTCGCGGTTATCGGCGGCCGAAACGGTCGAGGCGGAGACAATCGAGAGACCGCTGTTTTCGCCCAATCCTCGCAGTTCGGTCTCGGCGTCAAAGCCGGGCCCGAGTGGGGCGACTCGCAGGACATTGGTGGAGTACGGAGCGCCGAGCCAGGCGGCTAGTCCGCCGGACGCCGGCCGCCCGCACTCGATGATGCGGACCTGGAACTCAACCCGCCGCGAGACCAGCCGCGACTTCTGCTGAATTTGCGCTACTGGCCGTGGTCCGGAGGCTGCCGCGCGCAGAACCGGCCCTCTCGTTACTTCAGGACGCAACAGCGAAGCGAGCGTCAGCGATTCCGCCGGATTCCGCTGTTTATCGAGCGGGTTGCGCAGTGTGAGCCGCAGGCGCGCCGAGGCATCGGCGAAAGCGACGAGGTCGGCCTGTTTCGGCGTCACCAGCAGGGTGACCACCGCCGGCTTGCCGGCGCCCTCTCCCGGTCCTTTGCCGAACACGGCTACGTCCTGCAGTAGAGTCCGTAACTGGCTCCCTCCATCGGAGCGAGCCACAAACACCTGTAGATCCACTTTCTGCCCGGCGTCCACCAGTTCCATTACGCCGGAAGACTCCGACACGCGAACCGAAACGGCGCGCATTCCCGCGGGCACGCCCAATCCGCCCCCCGAACCTTGCGCCGTGGCTACCCGGCTGGCCGTAAGCGGTTCGTTCTCCGCCACCGGCAGAATAACGGTGGATCCTACCGCCTCGGTAACCGTGCCGAAGGCGCCTTTGGGTGTGCTGCCGTTCCACCGGGTGACCCGCAGATCGTCCTGCCGGATGACCGCCCCCGGCTCCAGGTTGCGTGACGCCAGCACCACCGGCGTCCCGGACTTCGATTCAGCGATCGCTCGCAACTTCCCGGCGAATAGACCATAGAAAACGCCGGTACAGATAATCGCGACCACGAATGCGATTGCCAGCAGTGGAATTAATTTCCTGTTCATGACGCACCTGTTTAACCGGCGCGATTCAGCAACAAAGCGCCGTACCCTAAGTAAACCCTGAGAGGGTACCAGAGGGAAATCCGGTGTTCGTCCGAAAGGTACTGCATGGGAGACCTTAGCGTGAGAATCGTCCGATACCGCGCGCCGTACACCCTTAGCGTGCCTCCGGGCGATCCACTTAGCGGCGGCTGTTCGATTCTTCGGCCTGTGCTGTATGGCCGAAGGGCCGGTGAGTGGTTGTCTTGCCGGCCGTTACTCTGCTGGTTGGCCGCGGTCGACCCACTCGGCCTTGATGTAGTGGCGGTTCATGCGGGCAATCACCTCGAGCGTAATCCCCTTCGGGCAGACGGCCTCGCACTCGCCGTGGTTGCTGCAATAGCTGAGGCCTTCCTCGGTGGCCTGGGCTACCATCCGCAGGGCGCGCTCGTTCCGCTCCGGCTGACCCTGCGGCAGCACACCCAAATGCGTGATCTTGGCGCCGGTGAACAGAGAGGCCGACCCGTTCGGGCACATCGCGGCACAGGCTCCGCAACCAATACAGGCAGCGGCGTCCATCGATATTTCGGCGCGCTCCTTGGGAACCGGAATGGCATTGGCGTCGGGCGCGGCTCCCGTGTCGATGGAGACGAAACCGCCGGCCGCAACAATGCGGTCGAGCGCACTGCGATCCACCGCCAGATCCTTGATAACCGGGAAGGCCCTGGTGCGCCACGGTTCCAGGTAGAGGACGTCGCCATCCTTGAAATGACGCATGTGCAACTGGCAGACGGTAGTCTTCGGCAAAGGCCCGTGCGCCACGCCGTTCACCATGAAGCCACAGGTGCCGCAGATTCCTTCACGGCAGTCGCTGTCGAAAGCGATCGGGTCTTCTCCCTTGAGGGTCAGCTTCTCGTTCAGCACGTCGAGCATCTCGAGAAACGACATGTGCTCGCTCACGTCGTCCACTTCGTACTTCACCATGCGGCCGGGAGCAGTGGAATTCGCTTGCCGCCAGATATGTAGAGTCAGTTTCATCGCTTGCGGCTCCGTTACTTGTAACTCCGCTGGGACGGGTGAACGTACTCGAAATCGAGATGCTCCTTCACCAGGGCGGGCGGAGCGCTATCCCCCTGATACTGCCAGGCGGCGACGTAGGAGTACTCGTCATCGTTACGGAGGGCCTCGCCTTCCGGCGTCTGATACTCCTCGCGGAAGTGGCCGCCACAGGATTCGCTACGTTCCAGCGCGTCGCGGCAAATCAGTTCGCCGAGTTCGAAGAAGTCGGCCACACGCCCGGCGCGCTCCAGATTCTGGTTGAACTCCTCGTTCTCTCCCGGCACGCGCACGTCCTTCCAGAACTCTTCGCGCAACTCGGGAATCATGCCCAGGGCATCCTTCAACCCCTGCTCGGTGCGCGACATCCCGCAATGCTCCCACAGAATTTTGCCCAGTTCCCGGTGGAAGGAATCGATCGTTCGCTTGCCCTGAATACCCAGCAGTTGCCGGGTGCGCGCGTTGACCCCCTGCTCGGCTTCCTTGAAAGCGGGATGATCGACGCCCAGTTGATCCGGCCGGTGGGATGCCAGAAAGTCGCCGATCGTGTAGGGCAGTACGAAGTAGCCGTCGGCCAACCCCTGCATCAGGGCGCTGGCGCCCAGCCGGTTTGCGCCGTGATCGGAGAAGTTGGCCTCTCCCGCAACGTACAGTCCGGGGATGGTGGACATCAGGTTATAGTCCACCCACAGGCCGCCCATGGTGTAGTGGGTGGCCGGATAGATGCGCATCGGCACGCTGTAGGGGTCCTCGCCGGTGATCCGTTCGTACATCTCGAACAGGTTGCCGTAACGCTCGGCGATTACGTGGTGTCCCAGCCGCTGCATCGCCTCGGCGAAATCGAGGTAAACACCGAGACCCGAAGGGCCAACACCGCGGCCCTCGTCACACACTGACTTGGCGTTGCGCGACGCTACGTCGCGCGGAACCAGGTTCCCGAATGCCGGGTACTTGCGCTCGAGGTAATAGTCTCGCTCGGCCTCGGGAATCTGAGCGGGGCGCCGCTTGTCGCCGATTTTCGCCGGGACCCAGATGCGGCCGTCGTTGCGCAGCGACTCGCTCATCAAAGTGAGTTTCGACTGGTATTCGCCGCTCACCGGAATGCAGGTGGGATGAATCTGGGTGTAGCAAGGGTTGGCGAACAGCGCGCCCTTCTTATAGGCGCGCCAGACGGCGGTCGCATTGCAGCCGCGGGCGTTCGTCGAAAGGTAATAGGCGTTTCCGTAGCCGCCCGTGGCAAGCACCACCGCATCGGCGGCGTGGGACGCGACTTCACCGGTAAACAGATCGCGGACCGTGATGCCCCGGGCCCGGCCGTCGATCACTACCAGGTCCAACATCTCGTGCCGCGGATACATCTTTACCTGGCCGGCGCTCACCTGGCGCTGTAGCGCCTGGTAGGCGCCCAGCAGCAACTGCTGCCCCGTCTGCCCGCGGGCATAAAAGGTACGCGAAACCTGGGCGCCGCCGAACGAGCGGTTATCCAGCAGTCCGCCGTACTCCCGGGCAAACGGAACTCCCTGCGCCACGCACTGGTCGATGATGTTCACGCTCACCTGCGCCAGGCGGTAGACGTTCGATTCGCGCGAGCGGAAATCGCCGCCTTTTACCGTGTCGTAGAACAGCCGGTAGACGCTGTCGCCATCATTCTTGTAATTCTTGGCCGCGTTGATGCCACCTTGCGCGGCAATCGAGTGAGCGCGCCGTGGAGAGTCCTGGTAACAGAAAGACTTTACGTTGTAGCCGAGTTCGGCCAGGCTGGCGGCGGCCGAGCCTCCGGCGAGTCCCGTGCCCACGACAATGATGTTGTACTTTCGCTTGTTGGCTGGGTTTACCAGCTTCAAATTGAACTTATGATTATCCCATCGGTCTTCAATCGGGCCGGAAGGAATCTTTGCATCGAGTTCCATGAAAACGCTCCCGAACTACCGGATGATTCCGATCATCACCGAGACCGGAATCGAAATAAAGCCGATCGCGAGGATAAACGCGAACGTGGCGGCGAATCTCTTGAGCAGCGGGGTGTAGCGAGGATGGCTCACGCCCACCGACTGGAACATGCTCCACAATCCGTGGTACAGGTGCAGGCACAACAGCACCATCGCCAGAATGTAGAACGCCGAAATCATCGGTACGCGAAAGCCATCGATCACGCTGTGATAGACATCGGGCTCGTGCCCCGCCATCGCCAGCGGCACAATCTTGCCGGCGGTCAGGTGCAGCACGTGGAAGATGACAAACAGAGCGATAATCGGTCCGCTCCAGATCATCGTCCGTGAGGCGTAGTTGGAGCCCGTCTCCTCTTTCCGGCAGTAGCCGACAGGCCGCGCCCGGCGTTTCAGCAGCCACAGTTGCGCAGCGGCGATAATGTGCAGGATGACAGCCACAAGCAGGACGATGCGGGCCGTCCAAAGCATGGGGGGGCTGGCATGCAGGAGTTCCGCATAGCGGTTGATGGCGGCTGGATTCCCGGAGTAAATCAGAAGGTTACCCGCCAGGTGGCCGATCAGATAGCCGAACAGGATGACGCCTGTCACGGCCATCACCACCTTCTTGGCCACGGGAGTCCGGCAGAAAAAGGTCGTGCGGTTGATGGCGATTGCGCTCATGTCGTTAATCTCTGGCGGAAGGCAAGTCTCATTGTACTGGATTGAACATTGATTGATGAATCACGGAAGATCAACTCAGGCTCTATGGAGAATCGGGAAAGGGTGGCTCTATGTTTCGCGCGCTGGTAGTGAGGATGGAAGACGGGCGGCAGCAGGCCGGCTTCGAGGAACTGGATGAGGCTGCGCTGCCTGAAGCAGACGTCACCATCAGAATTCAGTATTCTTCTCTGAACTACAAGGATGCGCTGGCCGTGACCGGGCAGGGCAGGGTGCTTCGGAACTTCCCCATGGTGCCCGGCATCGATTTGGCTGGAACCGTGGTTGATGGTGGAAGCAGTGGATTCAGCCCCGGAGACTCCGTCCTGGTGACGGGTAACACCGTCGGCGAGGCGCATTGGGGAGGATACGCGCAGATGGCGCGGGTTCGTTCGGCATGGGTGATTCCCATTCCCAACGGGCTGGACGCGCGGCGTGCGATGGCCATTGGGACGGCTGGCTTCACGGCCATGCTATCGGTGATGGCGCTCGAAGAGCATGGACTCTCGCCGGCTACGGCCGATCCGGTGGTGGTCACAGGCGCCGGAGGCGGGGTCGGTAGCGCCGCCGTAGCGATCCTCTCGCACTTGGGCTACCGCACTGCCGCCGTAACCGGCCGGGAGGAACTTCACGGCTACCTGCGCGCGTTGGGCGCGGTGGATCTGCTCGAGCGGCGTGAGGTGGCCACCGCCTCCACGCGGGGACTGGAAAAGGAGCGCTGGGCCGGCGCGGTCGATGCGGTGGGAGGCGAGATGCTGGCCGGTCTGCTTCGAACCATGAAATACGGCGCCAGCGTCGCGGCCTGCGGTTTGGCTGGGGGGAGCACGCTCAACACCACTGTCTTCCCCTTCATCCTGCGCGGCGTGAACCTGCTAGGCATCGATTCGGACTATTGCGGCCGGAAGCGGCGTCTGGCCGCCTGGCAGCGGCTAACCACCGATCTGCCCGCCGCTGCGTTGGAGCGAATGACTTCAGAGATTGGCCTGGATGAAATCTTCACTGCTTCTGAGCAGATTCTGGCCGGCGCCGTTCGCGGGCGTACCGTTGTCCGCATGGATGCCTGACGCCCGGAGTCACTCGCCGGACGGTTTACGGCCGGCCACCAGGCAGGTGTCCCGTAACCGTGGCAGCCACCGGCCCAGCAGGCGGTCGCGCGCCGAGTGCGGGAAGGAGTCGAAGTAAGACGCCCGCAATTGGGTTAGCCCCGCTGCCTGGAAGGCTTCCTTCAACTCAGTAAGCGTGGGCTCGCGGGGATGGTGCCGTGCGTCCACCACCACGCCTTCCCGAAGGGCGGCGCAATCGGCAAACGGTTCGGCGATGTTCCGGTCGCGAGCGATGCGAACCACTGATTCCAACCGGTAGAGGTTCGGTGTCGTAACCACCAGCCAGCCGTTTGGAGCAAGCGCCGTGGCCAGCCGCCGGACGGCCCGATGGAGACTGATCTGCAAATGTTCCAGCACTTCGGAGGCGAGGACGATATCGTACAGTTCGTCTCCGGCGGACCAATCATCCTGGTGCAGATCCCAGACCCGCGGCGGAACGCCCGCCGCAATCAACGGCCGTCCGTAGGAGGCGATGCTTGCGGCCATGTCGGCTCCGGCCACCCGGTATCCTGACGCGCGAAGCGCCAGCAGGAGGATACCGTAAGCGGCTCCGGCCTCGAGAACACGCCCCGGTGGAGGCAGGAGTGCCGTCGCCACGCGGGCAACGTGCTGGAAGCGGGTTCGATGGAGCGCGCAGTACTCCGCGACATGATGCCGGTCGATGGAGACTCCCCAACAGTCCACCGCCGGCGGATTCCGGTCGAAAGCGTTGATGACGCTGTTCTCGATTTCCGCCCAGATCGAGTTGGCCAGATCCGGCACCCGGCGAATCCTCACTTTCCACAAGCGCTGGCGAATGTTTCAAGCCGCGCTTAGTGTATCGCAGAACCGCCGTCCAAAGTCCGCGTCCCGCCCGGCTATGGGATGATATCTCCTTATGGATTTTGTGTCCGGCAATATCGGGTGGATCGAGGTGATCTGCGGTCCCATGTTTTCCGGAAAGAGCGAGGAATTGATCCGCCGCCTGCGCCGGGCGCTGATCGCCCGGAGAAGGGTTCAGGTCTTCAAGCCCGTGATCGACGACCGGTACTCGGACAATGAGATCGTATCTCACGGCGATCAGCGGATGCGCTCCGAGGTGGTTTCCAACGCCCAGGATATTCTCGACAAATTGGATTGGCGAACCCAGGTTGTCGGTATCGATGAACCGAACTTTCTTGGCGCCGATCTGATCGAAGTGGCCAACCAACTGGCCGATAGCGGCAAACAGGTCATCATCGCGGGGCTGGACACCGATTACATGGGGCGTCCGTTCGCTCCGATTCCCGAACTGCTGGCGCTGGCCGAGTCCATTACCAAGACGCTGGCCATCTGCATGCGCTGCGGCAATCCGGCCAAGCACACCCAGCGCCTGGTGGAATCGACCGACCTGATCGTGGTCGGCGCCGCCGGGATGTACGAGGCCCGCTGCCGCCGCTGTTTTGAACCGGGCGTGCCGCGCCAGGAATTGCTGGAGTTCGCCCGTCCGCGAATCCCCGCGCAACCGGGTCCATTAGCCTGAGCTAACGTTAACGAAACGTTCGTAACCCTTCCGCCATCCATTACAATTGATGATGCCCGGTCAGCCGTCTCCAGCCTGGAGCCGCTACCACTGCGTCATGAGAGGAGCTTACGAATGAGTTCACCTGACCCCAACCATTACCCGCCCGCGCCGTCGGGCGGTTCCGGATTGAAGATCCCGATTCTGTTCGGCGCGGTAATCGCATTGATCGCCGCTAACATTTATCTGTTTGTGCAATTGGACCACACCCGGACGGATATGTCGAAGATGCGCGACAGCCTGCTGTCGGAGATCGCCGGCATGAAGGAGACATCGCACGTAAGCTCCCAGACCGCCCGCCGCAACCTGGAGTCCCTGCAGGAGGCGCTTGTTGAAGCCCGGCGCCAGGCTGCATCGGCGGCCGGCCAGGCGAAAGTGGACGCTTCCAGGCACGCCGAAGAACTTGCGAAAAAGCTCCAGGCCGAGCAGGCACGCGCCACCCAGGCCGTAAAATCGGAGATCTCCGAGGTGCGCCAATCGGCCACCGAGAAGATTGGCGCCGTCTCAACCGAGGTGGGCGCCGTCAAGACCGACGTCGCCAGTACCAGGAGTGAACTGGATAAGACGATCTCTGAGTTGAAGCGCGTCACCGGCGACCTCGGCCAGACCAGCAGCCTGGTGGCCACCAACGGTAAGGAGATCGCCGCGTTGAAGGCGCTTGGCGATCGAAATATCTTCGAGTTCGCGATCGCCAAATCGAAACAGCCGCAGAAGGTTGGCGACATCACCATCCAACTGAAAAAGGCGGATCAGAAGCGCAACCGCTTCACCATCGATGTTGTTGCCGACGACAAGAAGGTGGAAAAGAAGGACAAGAACATCAACGAACCCGTCCAGTTCTATGTCGCCAAGGCCCGTCAACCCTATGAGATCGTCGTCAATACGGTGAGTAAGAACCGGATCGCGGGCTATCTCGCCACGCCGAAGGTTCAAAATCCCCGATAGCTTTCGAGGCAGCGTTAGTCGAGCGGCATTGCGGAGATGAACAACTTGCCCGGCCTGTCCACCGACACCGTCAGGTTTCCGGCGGCCTCCAGGTTTCCCGGCAACGTTAACACGTAACGGGTGCGAACGACGTCGAATATCCGTTCTCCAATTCCCTGGCGGCTGGATTTTTCCAGCTCCCGCAGGTTGAAGACGGCGCCTCCGGTCTGGCGGGCCAGGCTCTCGAACATAGACTTCGAAGCGCCGGTGAGAAAGACCGGATAGATGGAAACGCCGTTGCGGCGGGCCAGCCGTATGACATCCCGTTGCGGGGTGCGGCTTGGCCCTTCGTATCCGGTGGTCACGAGAAGCACAACGCGCCGGTAGGCCGCATGTTCAAAGCCGCCGTCGATGGTCGCGTAAAGCGCGTCCAGTACCCTGGGACTGTTTCCGTAACGGATACCGGCCACGGCACGGTTCAGTAACTCGGTGCTGGCGGTGAAATCCTGAATCAGGTCCGCCGAGGAGTGGAACGCAACCACGGCCATCTGCTCCTCCTTTTTGAGTTGGGAGATCAGGCCGGCCGCAACCGGTTTCACCGCGCCCCCGGCAAGGCTGGTATCGAGCAGCAGCATCACGTCAATAGCGGCGCCTCCAAACTCCGCGCCCTCTACCCGGTGCGGCGTCCGGTCGCCGATCACGGTGAAATCGGAGGCCTTCAGATCGCTGACCGGGCGGCCGGTTCGCGCGTCCGTGACTGTCACCACCAGTCTGGTTTCACCCGATAGAACCGCCGCCAGAAGCAGAAACGGGATCAGCCCGAACCGTGTCATCTTTCACCTCGCTTGCGCGCGCCGGCCGGTGGCTCTGTGAAAGCAGGAAAGCCGATAGAATAGGCGCAATGTCTACCCGCGGTTTCACCGTCGTTTTATTTGCGCTGGCCTCGTGCGCATTCGCGCAGGCTCCCGTTCCCGGCACCGGCCTCGCCTCGACCCTGTTTAGGCTACACGAAATGGATCTCCATCTGCACTCCGGCATGGAGCGGCAGGTCTCGCTCGACAAGTGGCTGGATCTTGCCGCCGCTGACGGCCGCAAGGTGGTGGTGCTTCTGGACCACCTGGAACTCTACCGCCGGACACCGGCCGAGTATCAGGCCTGGTTGGACAAGCGTAAGGATGTGGCTGCCCGTTATCCCCTGGGCCAAGCCGGGCATGAGGCGCTGTGGGCGGATTTCGAGCGCATGCGCCAGCGCAAGCACATGGTGGTCTTCACCGGTTGGGAAGTCTCGGAACTCGAACTGGATGAAGGTACCGAGCCGGATTCGCTGCTGCGGGTGGATATGGTGGGCTTTCACATCAGCCCCAACAACAAAGGAAATGCGCCGGACGGACCACACCTGATCCGCCGCGCCCTGCAGGTGAAGGAGCTTCAGAAGAAGGTTCCCCGGCCGATGGTCTTATTCCACCCCTTCACGATGCGCGTCGAGAAAGTGCAGAAACGGGCTCGCCTGGCAGGCAAAAGCATCGATCAGATTCCCGTCTCCGACTACCGCTTCTTCCACGGCGATGAACAGAAGCGCCTGGCGGACATCCTCCGCGGAACGTCAATCTACGTTGAGATCGGCCGCGCAACCGGGGCCTGCATGCAGCAACCGAACTGCCGGCAGGCGATGATCGAAGATGTTAAACCGCTGGCCGATATGGGCGTGCAGTTTACTGTCTCCACCGATGCCCATAGCGTCGCCAGCCTCGAGCGGACGTTCCGGCCGGAGACTTTCTGCGAGCCTCTTGGGGTAACGGAGGCCAACGTAAACACATTGGTGCGCGAGTTGCTAGCCTATCGCGCCCGGATCGCAACACGTTGAGCCCAGTACTGTTCCGCGGAATCCGGCGCGCCTGTTAAGCGCGGCGTGAGACGCCGGGCGTCACTGCCGGCCGGCGGTCATTACCCCTGCTTCGCTCGTGGTTTCAGACTGGCGGGCGGCGGCCAGCAGTGCCTCGAACGAAGGCACGGTGATCACCCGGCGTCCCAGCGTGATGATGCCTTGCCGTGCCATGGCATTGAGCGTGGTCGAGGTGGTCTCCCGCGTGGCGCCGATCAGGCTCGCCATTTCGCTCTGGGAGAGGTGAATGCTGAAAGACCCCTCACCACGGCCATAGATCTCGGAAAGCTCCAGCAAAGTCTGCAGAATCCGCTGTTCCACGTCGCGCAGAAACAGCAGGTCGAGCTTTCGCTCCAGCGCGCGTCCGCGCCTCGCTAGAAATGCCGCCAGTTGTTCCCAGGCCTGCTGGTTGCGGTGGCAGCCTTCCAGCATGATGGCGGCTGGAATCGCATAGACGATGCCGTCGCTCAACATTTCGGCCCGGGTTTCCCGCGGGCACGGGCCGAACAGGCTCTCTTCCCCGAATATTTCACCGGCGCCGGCGATGGTGATCAGCAGATCGCGCCCTTCGGGTCCCTCGCGAACGATCTTAACCAACCCCGACTCAATGAAATAGACGTGGTCCGCGGTGTCGGCCGCGCGGTAGAGAACCATCATCCGGCGGCCCGGTTCAATCCGTTCGACGCCGTCGATGGGAAGTAATTGTTTCGTTATTAGATCGGCTAATAACGTTCCCCGTTGTGGTAAGAAGCTGTCTTCGGGCGATTGTGGGAGCATCGGTTTTCCTCACTCCGGACAAGCAATCGATCAATTATAGTGCAGCGAATCTTACTTTTCATAACACTCTTTACGGCCCTGACGCAATTCCTGCGCAAAAGTTTCAGCACGTTTGAACGCCTCGCGCATCTCCGGCGAGCCGATCAGCTCGCGAATCCTGCCCAGTTCATCGATATACGTCGAAAGCGCCTCCCTGACGCCGTCGATGTTAGTGGACAGAATATCTTGCCAGACGTCAAACGGACTTAATGCCAATCTCGTTTGATCTCTCAGCCCAGGCCCGGTGATAGTAAGAAGACTATCCTTAGATAGGTTGCAGCCAGTAAGTGCTGCCGCCAGCGCCGTGGAGGCCAGTTGGGGCAGATGGGAGGTGTAGGCCACTACCCGGTCATGGGTGGCGGCGTCGATCACCACCGGGCGGGCTCCGATCTTCCTCACCAGGTCCAGCAGATTTCCTACCGGCGGAGCGCTGATGGTCTGCTCCGGGAGGGGAGTCAGCACATAGGCGCGCCCGCAAAACAGATCCGCGTCGGCTGAAGCCACCCCGCGCGACTCCTTGCCGGCCATTGGGTGTCCGCCCACAAAGTGCGCCTTGTGAAATACCTCGGCGGCGCGTTGAACGATGATCTGCTTGGTGCTGCCGGCGTCGGTCACCACGGTTCCCGGCGCCGCCCAGCGCTCCACTTCCGGCAAAATCTCGATAATCCGGGCAATCGGCTGCGCCAGGTAGACCAGGCCGGAGCGGGAGATCGCTTCTTTCAAAGGCAGGCCTTCGCTGATCACCCCGGCCGCCAGCGCCCGTGCGATCGTTGCCGGTGAGCTGACGCCGTAAATCGGGCCCTGAAATCCGGCCTTTCTGAGCGCCAGCGCGAACGAGCCCCCGATCAGGCCCACACCGGCGATTGTCACCGCGTTCATCCCGGTTCCCAGCGAGTTCATACACCTGCCCTACATGCTGCGCCCGACGGCCTGGGCGATCATCCGAAGCTGCTTCATCAGTTCAAAGAACTGATCGGGCCATAAAGACTGCGCGCCATCGCTTTTGGCGTGATCCGGGTCCGGGTGTACCTCCACCAGCAAACCATCGGCTCCGGCGGCAAGCACGGCCCGGGCCATCGGGATCACCTTGTCCCTCCGGCCGGTGCCGTGCGACGGATCTCCCACAATGGGCAGGTGCGAGAGCTTCTTCACCACCGGAATCGCCGAAATGTCCATCGTGTTGCGAGTGTAGCTTTCAAACGTCCGGATGCCGCGTTCACACAGGATCACGTCGTAGTTGCCGCCGGCCATCAGGTACTCGGCGGAAAGCAGTAGTTCTTCAATCGTTGCCGCAATGCCCCGCTTCAACAACACCGGCTTGCGCTGCTTGCCGAGTTCCTTGAGCAGGCTGAAGTTCTGCATATTGCGCGCGCCCACCTGGTACATGTCGACATAGGGATCCATCAGCGGAATCTGCGTGTGATCCATTACTTCGCTAACCACTGGCAGATCAAATTCGTCGGCTGCCTCGCGCATCAGCCTCAGCCCTTCCTCGCCCATGCCCTGGAAGCTGTAGGGTGAGCTACGCGGCTTAAACGCGCCTCCGCGCAGGATTCGCGCGCCGCCCTGCCGCATCAGTTCAGCGGAGCGGCGAATCTGGTCGCGGCTCTCCACGCTGCAAGGGCCGGCCATCATGATCACTTCATCGCCTCCGATAGCCACCTTGCCGATCCGTACCACCGTTCCTTGCGGGCGGAAACTGCGGCTCGCCAACTGGTATGGAGACATGATGCGATGGCATTCCTGAACACCCTCCATGACCTCGAAATCGGCGCAATCGAAATCGTCCTTCGGGCCGACGCCGCCAAGGACCGTGTGTACCACGCCGCTGGAGCGGTGAACCGTGAAACCGATTCCCACCATCCGGTCGATCACTGCCTGGATCTGCGCCTCCGAGGCGCCTGCCTGCATCACTACCAGCATCGAAGTGCTCCCTTATCGCTCATTTCGCTTCCGCGCCGCCGCTTTGTTCCTGCACCATCCGTTCCCGTTGCACGCTGCGCATCTCATCGATCACGCGTTCAAAGATCCGTTTCACCGCATCGGCCGGCAAAGGCCCGCGGTTGCTTCCGGTAACGTTGCCGAACACCTGGTCTTCGCGCTTTGGCTCATAGATCGGCATCTTCTGATCGCGCTTCACGCGGCCGATCTCCTCCACAATCCTGGTTCGCTCGTTGAGCAGCGCCAGAATCCGGCGATCCACTTCGTCGATACTCTCGCGGTATCGCGCCAGCGCTTCCAGGGCTTGCTTACGCGTCATGCTCCAGGCGCCTCCAGTCCTGCCTTTAACTCCCGCGCCAGCGCCTCCAGTTTTTCGGCCAGGCGCGGATCGTCCGTGTTATTCTCAATCAGCCGGACAAACGCGCTGCCCACCACCACGCCGTCGGCAATGCCCCGCAATGCCGCCAGGTGTTCGGGGCGTGAGATGCCGAACCCAACCGCCAGGGGAAGAGGCGTCACCGCGCGCATGGACTCGATCAACGGCGCCACCGAGTCCGAAAGCGAGTCCCGCTCACCGGTCACCCCGGTGCGCGATACCAGGTAAACGAATCCGGTGGAGTATTTGGCCACCAGCTTGCGCCGGCGTTCGCTGCTGGTGGGCGCGGCCAGAAAGATGGAATCGAGACCGTGGCCGTGCAGGGCTCCCACGTAAGGATCTGCTTCTTCCACGCTGAGATCGGTCAGCAGGCAGCCGTCAATGCCACTCTCTCGCGCATCGCGTGCCAGCGCCTCCAATCCGTAACGCAGCACCGGGTTCAAGTAGCTGAACAGGACCATCGGCACCGGCGAAGCCTGGCGGATCTGCCGGGCCATTTCGAGCACGCCCCGGAGCGAGGCGCCGGCCGCCAGCGCGCGGGCCGTAGCACGCTGGATTACCGGACCGTCGGCAACCGGATCCGAGAAGGGAACACCCAATTCAATCAGATCCGCGCCGCCGCGCACCAGCGCTTTCACCAGCTCGGGCGTCCGAGCCGGCGCCGGGTCGCCGGCCGTAATATAGGCGATCAGCGCGCCGCGCCGCTGCCTGCGGCAATCCTCAAAGAGCCGGCTGATTCGTGTCGGGGTCATCCAGGTCCTTCAGGTTCTCACGATAGATATCGATATCTTTGTCGCCGCGCCCGGAAAGGTTCACCAGGAAAATCTGCCCCGTGGCGGCGGGCGCCCGCCGGATGGCTTCGGCCACGGCGTGCGCCGATTCGAGCGCCGGAATAATGCCTTCCACGCGCGACAGCAGGCGCGCGGCCTGTAACGCCTCGCTATCGGAGATGGAAACGTACTCGGCGCGGCCGCCATCGTGCAGCCAGGCGTGCTCCGGGCCAATCATGGCATAGTCCAGGCCGGCCGAGACTGAATGGGTGAGCGAGATCTGTCCGTCGCCATTCTGCAGAACGTAACTGAGCGCGCCCTGAAGCACGCCGGGTAATCCGCCGGCGAAACGGGCGGCATGCTGGCCCGGTTCCAGGCTTCTGCCCCCGGCTTCGATTCCTACCAGCTTCACCGCTTCATCCCCGAGAAAGTCGTAAAACAGCCCAATGGCATTACTGCCGCCGCCGACGCAGGCAAAGGCGGTATCGGGCAGGCGGCCGGCTTGCTCCCGGACCTGCTGGCGAGCCTCGCGCCCGATAACGCGCTGGAACTGGCGCACCATCAGCGGGTAGGGATGAGCGCCCAGCGCCGAGCCGAGCAGGTAATAGGTACCGGCGACATTGGTCACCCAGTCGCGCATCGCTTCACTGATGGCATCCTTCAGCGTGCGGCTGCCGCTGGTGACCGGCACGACCGTAGCGCCTAACAGGCGCATCCGGAAAACATTCAGCCGTTGCCGGCGCATGTCCTCTTCGCCCATGTACACCACGCACTCGATTCCGAACAGGGCGCAGACGGTGGCGGTGGCCACGCCGTGCTGTCCGGCCCCGGTTTCGGCGACAATCCGCTTCTTGCCCATTCGCCGGGCCAGCAGCGCCTGCCCCAGGCAGTTGTTGATCTTGTGCGCGCCGGTGTGCAGCAGATCTTCCCGCTTCAGATAGATCTGTGCGCCGCCTATCTGTTCACTCAAACGGCGGCAGTAGTAGAGTGGCGTCGGACGCCCCGCGTAGCTGGCCAGCAGCGCATCGAGTTCGGTCTGGAACTGGGCATCTTGCGCGGCCTGTTGGTAGGCCTGCTCCAGTTCTTCAATCGGCGACATCAATACTTCAGGCACATAACGGCCGCCGTACGGCCCGAAATGCCCGCCGGCGTCCGGTTGGGAAATCGTCATACGTAATCCAGTAATCTTCGGGCGGCCAACGCTGCCCGGACAAAGTCGCGAACCCGGGTACGATCCTTACGCCCCGGCGCCGATTCCAGGCGCGAACAGGCATCCACTCCCCATGGGCGGGCCTGGGCGATCGCGTCGGCGACATTGGAGGCGTCCAGCCCTCCCGCCAGGATGATTCTCGCAGCCAACCCGTGTGCGAGTCGCCAGTTAAAGGTGCGTCCCGAGCCGCCGCTCGAAGAGTCGAGTAGAATCGCCTCCACCGGCCATAGCGCCAGTTGAGCCGCGTCGAAGCCTTCGCCGGCGCACAGGGCCTTCCACGATCGAACTCCGGCCGGTTGCTGGCCGGGAGGCTCCTGTCCGTGAAGTTGCGCAACGTCCAGCCCGGCGCCGCGCACAATCGCCGCGATCGAATCCGCGGGTTCATCCACGAAGACGCCCACTTTGAGAATGCCGCCGGGCAGTCCGCCGATGATTCCCGCGGCGCAATCGGGAGTAATATACCGGGGGCTGCGCGGGCAAAAATTAAAGCCCAGGGCTGTGGCGCCCGCCTCTACGGCATCCAGCGCATCGCCGGCCGTGGTAATTCCACAGATCTTGATCAGAAACCCGCTTTCAATCATGCCGCCAGCGCCTTCAACGCCAGGGCCGGGTCGGCGGCCTTCATCAGGTGTTCCCCGATCAGGAACGCCTGAAAGCCGGCTTCCAGCAGACGCTCCACGCCGGCCCGGTCCTCAATGCCGCTCTCACTCACGCGAACCACTCCGGCGGGAATGCGTTCCGCTAGCCGCAACGAGGTTTCCAGTGATACTTCGAATGTCCGCAGGTTACGGTTGTTCACACCGATGATCTCCGCACCCGAGTCGATTGCCCGCGCCAGTTCCTCATCGTCGTGCACTTCCACCAGCGCCGCTAACCGCAGGCTGGCCGCGTATTCGCACAGGCGCCGCAACTGGTTCGCGTCAAACAGTGCCGCAATCAACAGCACTGCATCGGCGCTATGCGCCGCTCCCTGCGCGATGTGGGTCTCTTCCAGAGTAAAGTCCTTGCGCAGAACGGGCAGGGAAGTCGCGGAGCGGGCCAGATATAGATCTTCCAGCTTGCCCTGGAAGAACTGGGTGTCGGTGAGGACCGAAAGCGCCGCGGCTCCTCCGGCTTCGTAGGTTCGGGCGATCTGTGACGGTTGGAAATCCGCCGTCAAAAGCCCCTTGCTGGGCGATGCCTTTTTGATCTCGGCGATGATTGCCGGAGTCCGGCTGCAAATCGCGCGGTGAAAATCGCGGCGGGACGCTTCGGCGCGTTCCGTTGCGTGCCGTTCCCAGACGGACCGCTGCTCACGGAGCCGTGGCAGCTCCACTCGCTTTTGCTCGACAATGCGAGCCAGCACATCGGGTACTCGTCCAGGCATTGGATGGAATAATCCATCCTATCACGCTGCTACCAACGCACTTTCCCGATCGCATCAGCCTCGCCGGCGGGTTGCCGCGAATACCCTGGGATTGATTGCCGGGGCCAGGCAGTGGAGCAGCGCCGCCAAGGCCATCTTCTGGATCAGAAAGGCCACCCCAAGGCTTAGCGGAAGGCTGATTCCGACTAAAACGAGTTCCATGCCCAGGCAGGATGCACACCTGGCGCCAAACCACTGGATGATTGATTCTTCAGGAATTCGCTTACCGAAGATGCGCACCGGCATGGAAATTTCTACCGGCCGGCGAAAATCTGTAATTCTAGGAGCATGAAGCGGTTCGTACTGTCTCTGGCACTACTTTCGGCGGCGGTGGGAGTTGTAGCGTTGGCGCCGCCCCCGGATCTGGCCAAGACCGGCAGGGGCTTTCGCGAGCACGAACGCAACGGCTGGATCTACGTCCGGCTGGAAGGAGCGCCCGAGGCGATCGGCTTTCAGCACGGCTCGCTGTTGCGGCCGGAAATCGAAGACGCCTACGCGGTCATCCGGCTGGACTTGACCCACGATGGCCCTCACGGATGGGATTACTTCCGAACTGCGGCCGAGCGGGACTTTTGGCCGCACGTCGAAGAGCAATACCGGAAGGAGTTGCAAGGGTTGGCGGAAGGACTCCGCTCGCAAGGCTCCCACCTCGATCTGTGGGATGTGGTGGCGGCCAACGCCTGGCTGGAACTGTCGCCGTATTACGAAGCCTGGCGCGACCACACGCCACAGAAGGCCCCGCCCGAACACTGCAGCGCCTTCGTGGCCACCGGGAGCTACACCCGTGACCACCACATCGTGATCGGCCACAACAACTGGAGTTCGTATCTTGACGGGTCGCGCTGGCGCATCATCTTTGACATCCGGCCGTCCTCCGGATACCGGGTCCTGATGGACGGAATGCCCGGGCTCATCCACAGCGGCGACGATTTCGGAATCAACTCAGCCGGTTTGGCCATCACCGAGACCACCATCACACGCTTTACCGGCTTTGACGGCAACGGCATTCCGGAGTTCGTGCGCGCGCGAAAAGCCATGCAGTACGCCTCCTCGATCGATGATTTCGATCGCATCATGCGCGATGGGAATAACGGCGGCTACGCCAACAACTGGCTGGTGGCCGACAATAAGACCGGCGAGATTGCCAGCCTCGAGCTGGGCCTGAAGAATGTAACCCTACTGCGAACAAAAGACGGCTACTTCTCCGGTGCGAACTTTCCCGTGAATCCAAAGTTGATTCGTGAGGAAACCACCTTTGATCCGGATGACAAATCGGCGAGCGCGGCGGCGCGCCATATCCGCGCCGATCAACTGGTAGCCCGGTACAAAGGCCGGATTGACCTGGCCTTCGGCCGTAAGTACCTGTCGGATCACTACGACAGCTTCGACAGGAAGGTGCAGCCCGGTGAACGGACGCTCTGCGGGCATATTGATCTTTCCGCCCGCGGTTCCATGCCCTGGCAACCGCCTTTTGGCGCCAGTGGAACCGTACAGGCCAAGGTTGCCGACTCCAGGCTGGTGAGCCGGATGAGCTTCAGCGCGGCAATGGGCCACCCCTGCGGTATCCGCTTCAACGCGGTCAACCACATCCGGGAGCATCCCAGCGATTCCTGGCAGCAGGATCTGTTGCGGGATATTCCCTCTCGCCCCTGGACGACATTTTCCGCTTCCAGGTAGCAGCCCGATACGAGAACTCCAACACTACGGCCCCTTCATTATTCGTATTGCGCATAGTCGTTATAACGAATATAATGTTAACCAAGGGGGGATTCGATTATGATCCGAGTACGGTCTGCCAATGATCGTGGAGTGACCGACTGGGGCTGGCTGGACAGCCGCCATACATTTTCCTTTGCTGGCTACCATGATCCGAACAACATGAATTTCCGTTCCCTGCGGGTAATCAATGACGACCGGGTGGCTCCTGGAGCCGGTTTCGGGACCCATCCCCATCGGGATATGGAAATACTGACTTGGGTGCTCGAAGGATCGCTCACCCACAAGGACAGCATGGGAAACGGCACGACCATTCGCCCGGGCGAGTTGCAGCGCATGACCGCGGGTACCGGCGTAATGCATAGTGAATTCAATTTGGACAAAACGAACCCGACACGGTTCCTGCAGATCTGGATCCTGCCCGGGCGCAGAGGGCTCCCGCCGGGCTATGAGCAGAAGTTGTTCACCTGGAACGGTGACGGCAAACCGTTGAAGCTGGTGGCTGCATCCGATGTCCGTGAGGGTTCGCTGAAGATTCACCAGGATGCCGATGTCTGGGTAGCGCGGCTGGAGGCGGACGCCTCGGCGTCCCACTCGCTCGCCGCGGGGCGTCACGCCTGGGTGCAGGTGGCCAGGGGGGAGGTGACGGTGAACGGACAGCCGCTTAAGGAGGGCGACGGCGTGGCGCTTTCGGACGAACCTCGCGTGGAACTGGCGGCGAAAGGAGCGGCCGAGGTTCTGCTGTTCGACCTGGCATAAACCGATGTTTTCCGCGCGCCTGCTGGACCACTTTCAGAACCCGCGCAATGCCGGCGAACTCGACGCTCCCTGCACCACGGTGGAGGTGGCCAACCCGGCCTGTGGAGACTCCCTGCGTCTCACCGCCCGCCTGAGGGATGGGTGGGTGGTGGAGGCGCGATACAAAG
This sequence comes from Bryobacterales bacterium, assembly GCA_020854055.1. Classification (GTDB taxonomy): domain Bacteria; phylum Acidobacteriota; class Terriglobia; order Bryobacterales; family Bryobacteraceae; genus JADZGD01. Next base: position 65,105 of record JADZGD010000102.1, read on the forward strand.
CCCGGGGTTGCACGGCGTCCATCGCCGCCGGGTCGGCGCTGGCCGAATGGCTGCCGGGCAAGAGCATGGCGGAACTACGGTCATTGATGGCGGCTTCGATCGAAGCGGCGCTCGACGGATTGCCGGTCGAATCCAAGCACGCCGCCGCGCTGGCGGCGGATGCTGCCCGCGCCCTGGTACGGTCGGCGGACCGCGGCAGTTAAGCGCGCCTGCGCCGGCCGTCCGCCTCTCTTACCGTGGACGCTCCAAGGCGCCCCGGATTGCGGCAGCGGAGTCGTCCAACGCTTGGCGCGCGGCATCGATAGCCGCGCGCATGGGATAAAAGCCGTGGATCATCCCGGCATAGCGTTTTGTGATCACCGGAACTCCGGCCGAGCTCAGCATTGCGCCATAGGCTTCTCCCTGGTCGCGCAGGGGGTCGTACTCGGCGGTGATGATCAGCGCGGGAGGAAGGCCGCGTAGCGAGGCGGCATTCACTGGAGAGGCATAGGGGTGGCGCGCGGTTTCCGGATCGCCGGCGTACTGCCTCCAGAACCATTCCATACCGGCCCGTGTCAGGCCGAAGCCGGTACTGCATTCGCCGGTCATGGAGGGCCGGGTGTCGGCGGCGTCGGTGGCGGGATAAATTAACAGTTGAAAATCAATAGCGGGACCGTTGCGGTCACGCGCCATCAGCGAGACCGCGGCGGCCAGGTTGCCTCCCGCGCTGTCGCCACCCAGCGCGATACGGGAGCCGTCGGCGCCGAACGTGGCGGCGTTTGCCGCGGCATACTCCAGGGCGCGGTAGACGTCCTCGCACGGAATCGGGAAGCGCGCTTCGGGGGCGAGACGGTAATCCACCGAAATCACTACGGCCGGTACGGCGTTCGCCAGCACCCGGCAAGGGCGGTCCACGCTGTCCAGATCTCCAAACACCCAACCGCCGCCGTGAGCGAAGACCAGCACCGGCAGCGGAAGCTCGCTCGCCGGGCGATACAGACGCAGCCGCAGCGCGCAATCGCCATTGGGAATGATTCGATCCTCCACCACCGCCACCGGCTCCGGTTCGCCGGCGAAGGCGTACTGATCGGCAAGGTGTTCGGCCCGTTCGATGCGGGCTTCGGCAACTTCCATCTGCTCCAGCGGGCGGCTGCGCCAACCGCCGGTAATATCCAGAATCCTTTGACACTGAGGGTGAATGCCCATCACCGTCATCATAGGGCAGCCAGCCGGCGCCCGGCTTTATCCGATGTCTGATAGACTGGCTCCAGTACGGTGCGCGCCCGTAGCTCAGCCGGATAGAGCGACTGGCTTCGAACCAGTAGGCCGGGGGTTCGAGTCCCTCCGGGCGCGCCAGAATCCCCCCAAGCTTGCGGAAAATAATGCGAAAGGAATTCCTGTTCCGGAAGTTGGCGCCTGCCATTCTCTTTCTGATTCCAGCCGCGGTCACAGGCTCCGGGACTTATCTGCTGGTGGACCAGGTGGAGTTGGACGCGGCCAGGGCCAAGGCGGCGCGATATGAATGGGCTGCCTCCACGTTGGCTGGCATTATGGCCGATGCCGAAGCGGCGCTGAAGCAACCGGTGAAGTTGCCCGACCGTGGCGGCCAGTGGAGCCACTGGTACGCGTGCAAGAAAGACGGCGCCGAACTGGTGACCGATTCGCCCGTCGCGCATCGTTGCCCGCGCTGCGGCACGGTGTACACCGGATACCCGTACGACGAGGTCGTCATCGGATGGGAGCATCTCAACCACGCCAGCCGGGCGCGGCAGTGTGGCCTGGCTTATCGCTTCACCGGCCGAAAGGAGTTTGCCGCCCGTGCCGGCGAAATCCTAACGGCCTATGCCGGCCGCTACCGTACCTATCCGCGGCATGACCAATGGGGGCGTGACATTCCCTGGGGCGGCCGCGTGAGCGCCCAGACCCTGGAAGAGAGCCAGTTTCTGATATCCATGTCGTGGGCTTACGCGCTGGTCCGCGAAACGCTGGATGCGCCGGCCCGGCGCCATATCGAACAGGACCTGCTGCGGGCCGCGGCCAACGTGATACTCGATCACGACATGAAGATCCACAACATCCAGTGCTGGAAAAACAGCGCCGTGGCCGCCGCCGGTTTTGTGCTGAACGATCCGGACCTGGTTCACAATGCCATCGACAACCCGGAGCACGGTTTCCGGGCCCAGATCGCCAAAGGCGTCACCGGCGATGGGCTCTGGTATGAAGGCTCAACCAGCTACCACTACTACACGATGTCGGCCTTGTGGGTGTTGGTGGAGGCGGCGCGCCACGCCGGCATCAATCTCTACGGCGAGCGCTACCGAATGCTGTTTGACAGCCCCGTACGGCTAGCCTTTCCCAACGGCTACACGCCGGCATTCAACGACAGCCACAGTTCGGACATCACTGCCCGCGGAGATCTGTATGAACTGGCGTATACCCGCTGGAAGCGGCCGCTGTACGCCCACTTGCTGGCGGCCGGAAAGCGCGGCTCTCTTCAAAGCCTGTTGTACGGAGAACCGGTAGTCGAAAGCGGTCCGATCATTGCCGAACAGAGTACGCTGTTTCGCCAGGCGGGGGTAGCGATGCTGCGCCGCCAGGGTACCGCGGCGGCGGTCCGCTTCGGACTGCACGGCGGCGGTCATGGACACCCCGACAAGCTGAACCTGCTGACCTTCAGCGGCGGAGAGCAGTTTGGCGTGGATCCCGGCTCCATCGCCTACGGCATGCCGTTGCAACAGGAATGGTTCAAAACGACTGTCGCCCATAACACGGTGAGCGTGGACGGCGCGCAACAGGAAGCGGTGGATGGCGAGTTTGGAAGCTGGTCGGATACACCCGATGCGGTTACCCTGGCGGCGCGGGCGACGCGCGTATGCCCCGGAGTGGAGTTAGCCCGCACGGTGCGGCTCACTCCGCGGCGAATCACCGACCGGTTCGAATGCACGGCCGCCGCGGAGCATACCTACGACTGGGTGTTTCACGCCTACGGCACCCTCGCCACGTCTCTTCCCATGAAACCCTTGCTCGAAAAACTGGGCGCGGCCAACGGATATCAGCACATTACCGGCGTTCTGCATGCGAATACGGATCAGGACTGGTGGGCCGAGTGGGACGTGAACGGCGTCCGCTGCCGCATTCGAATGAGAGGCCAGCCGGGAACCGAAGTCTTTCGCGGTACAGCCCCTGGGGTGGATGCGCGTGAACAGGTGGCGTTGATTCTGGTCCGGCGTCGCGCCAGGGCCACCGTTTTCCAGGCGGAACACGAGTTCACCCGTTAGCGGCGCGGGGATTCAGTCGAGAAGTTCGGCCAGGGCCTGCCGGAGGCGGTCTTTGTTGGCATGAAAATAGGCGGTCTGCGCCACCTTGCGCTTGGTGACCAAGCCGGTTTCGATAAGAATCCGCGCGTGGTGGCACAGCAGCGCCAGGCTGATCCCGAGCCGCTCGGCGATCGCCGAGCCGGTCATCTCCGCTCCATCGGCTAGTTCGTGAACCAGGCGCAGGCGGATCGGGTCGGCAAGTGCCGCGAATATCCGGGCCTGGCGCTGGCTCTCCACAACTCCAACCACGTCTTCAGTATAGGGCAGCAGGCGATCCGGTGGCCAAAAAACGCCGTAGCACTGGCACGCTTCTAATTCCGGCCGGGCGGCGCCGGATCCAGGCGCTGCCAGTGTTCGACCCAGTTTCCCAACGGCGGGGGCGGGGGATCGCCGCCTTGAACGACACCCTGCCACCGTCCGTTGGAATCGTGCCAGATGGCCAGATCGATCGCCCGCGGAAACGTGTAGCTTGTGTCCTCGATTACCAGGGATCTCAAGTCCAACGCGGCCAGACGGTCTATTTGTTTTCGCGCGTTGAGCCGGATGGCGAAAACCCCGGTAGCTTGGAAAGCGATGCGCGTAGCGCCGCAGTAGAACGTCTCGGCGAGCGGATCACCGGCCGGATCGTCGCGGCCCCCCACCAGCACGCACGAGCCATCGGTCAGTCGCGACAGCGTGGGTGGTATACGATACGGGCGATAGGCGCCATCCAGTGCCGATGCCACCTGGGCGGCGCTTTGAAATTCCAGTACGCCGGGCAGCTCGCTACCGGCGCGTCGTACGCCGTCGAACGTGCGGTGAGCTTGACCGCGGCAGTAGGTGCGGGTGTTTGTCCGCGCGGCGCGGCGCAGAAATTCGAATGTGCTCTCGGGCTCGTACTCCGGATTCAGGAACACCAGGGCGCGGTAGTGCTGCGCGCCGTAGACCACGCCGCGATCGCCCACGCGAAGAGATCCATTGGTGATTTCGGTGGAAGGAATCACGTCGGCCCGGTAGCCGGCGCTGCCCAGTTGGTCCGCAACCTCGATGCCGAAATCGGTGAAGTGCGGCCCAACCCAATTTACCGCCGCGGCGTGTCCGAAGACTACTGCCACCGGCGAATCGATGGGCGCCGCGGCGAAGTAGTTCAGCAAGCGGATCCGGCTGAGCGCGCGCCGCATCTTCGGATTGGTGAGCAGCGGACCGAGCCCGTTCAGCGAGATCTCCCCGGGAAACTGCGGGTGCATGTTAATGCGGCCCCCGTTGGCCGCATTGCGCCAGAGTTCGGCGAAGTAAGGTTCCAGGTCGCGGTTGTAGTATTGGTTGAACCAAACCGGTTTGCCCATCTTCTTGGCCAGCGCCGTACGGACCGGCATGGGCCAATCCTCGTCGGTCTGACCGTAATCACGGGTGGCTTGCCACCAGTCGCAGCCGTTCTTGAAGATGTCGCCTTCCGGCCAGATACCCCATGTGGCGTGGGTGCCCACAAAAGCATCGGCGCCGAAGGTGCGCTTGGCCGTGGCATAGAAATGCTGTTCGATGGCGGTGTTTCTCTCCAGCGTCATCCGCATAAGACGATTGATCGCGCCCAGACGCTGCTCAAGGCTGCCTCCAAGTCCGGAGTACATCAGAAGGCAATCGTCAACCAGGTCGCCCCCACCGGCCCCGCGCCAGGCGGCGGCCAGGGCCGGCGAATACCAGAAATCGCCGTCTTTGCCTCCCTTGCCGCGGGTGGGCGGAAAGCCCCATTCGTCCTTCATTGCGCCATCCAGCGGGACGTCGCTGTAGAGTTGAAAAATCGATTCCTGGAACGATTGGACCGACGGCGCGAAGACATCGGGCGTGCGGTACTTGAACGCGGCCGCGATCGCCACCTCGTCGCCGGGCGAGCCGGTGCCGGGCTGGATGGCGATTCGCACCTGGCGTCCGGATTCCTCGATCGCCCGCACCCCATCCCCCATTCGGGTGACGGCGCCGTTGTGTATCAACCAGGCGCGCATCAGCTTGCCGGAGAGGCGATCGTATTCGGCATTGGGCCAGGTCATGTGGTCTTCCAGAATCGTGGCGGGAATCAGTGCCTCCCTTGTTGCCACAGGGTAGCGGCGGATGCGTAGCATCCACTGCAACTGATCCGGATGCGCCTGTTCAAATGCACGGCGGGCCAGTCGCGGGTCCAGGTCGAATGCCACCCGTAAGCCGCGCCGGTGCGCTTCGAGCACCGCCTGCCGGATGTGGTCATGGACCTCACGAGTGACACTCTCCCGCGCCGGCGTACGCAGACTGGTGGTGAGGAAATTGTAGTTAGACTCTCGCGACACCAGGTCCAGAAACGCACTCGCGCCGCCCGGCTGAAACGTCTCCCCGGTCCAGAACCAGGCGTAAATCTCCGGAGGGAGTTGCGCGGGGAGACGATGTTCGGCGAGGGCTGGAATTACCAGCAGCAGGAGGGCAATCGAGGCTGAGTATCTCACGGTGAATGCCCAGTCAAGCTACCAGTCGCGGCCGGCCGCTGTCAAACCGGCATGTCGCGGCCTGCGTGTCTGCTCTGGCTTGACAACGCGCTGAGCCGGATTTCGGCGACTCAAGATATGCCTGAAGCGGGTGGATAGATCGTCTGAAGATGGCTATAGTAGAGCCGGTCGGCTTGTCCGTGCTCTGGCGGCCCAACGCCGGAGTGCTTCCAGCCGCCGAAGGGAAGGGTGACGTCGGCGCCGGCCGTCGAGGCGTCGAACCTCAGAATCCCGGCCTCAGCTTCGTCCAGGAATCGCTGGCGGAGGGTCTCTGATTTCGTGAAGAGGGCGGCGGCCAACCCGTGGCGGACTCCATTGCACAACGCCAGTGCGTGATCGAAATCGTCCGCCCGCTGAACCACCAGCAGCGGGCTCATGGTTTCCTCCTGAACGAGCGGATGGGCCCCAACGTCGCAGCAGGCGATCGCGGGCTGCGCATAGGCTCCCTCACGGACCCACGGTTCAGCCGCGCGAGCCTGCTGCAACCGTTCGATGCGATGGGCCGCGCCGTCCGCCGTGGCGGCCGCAAGCAGAGCGGCCGTTTCGTCGCGCCTGGCAGCGTCGATTACCGGACCGAGATCGGTGGCCGGATCGAGAGGATCACCCCATACCAGGCGTTCGCCGGCCGCCATCAATCCGGAAAGAAAAGCTTCAAAACGCGGCGTATGCACGATCACGCGCCGGTTCGCGGTGCAGCGCTGGCCGGAGAAACCGAAGGCGCCCCCGGCAACCTGCGCGGCGGCTTGCTGAAAATCGGCATCGTCCCATACGATCGCCGCGTTGTTGCCGCTGAGTTCGGCCTGCAACGGCACCGCACGGCGCGCGCAAATCTCCTGTACGGAGTAGCCCCCGAGCCGGCTGCCGGTGAACGTGACCGCGGCGACGTTCTCGTCCGAAGCGAGCAGGCGGGCCGTCGCGGCGCCACCGGGGACCATGCGGACCGCGCTCGAAGGTACGCCTGCGCTCCGCAGCAACTCGAGGACGGCGAGTGAAATGCCGTGCGCGGCCGGTGCCGGTTTCCACACGACGGTGTTGCCGTAGGCGAGCGCCGGAGCGATTTTGCCGATTGGAATGGCGACGGGATTGTTCCAGGGAGAGATCATCGCGACGACGCCCCACGGTCTGTGGCGTACGATGCCACCGGGTTCCGTCTCCGATTCCGGGAGTCCGGCCGCACGGCGGACGACGTCCCTCACGTTCCCGGCGGCGCGATGAATTTCCTCCAGAGCGTGCGAGATGGGCTTGCCGATGTCGATAGCCATCCGGGTGGCCAGATCCGGCGCCGCGCGATCGAGGGCATCGGCGACGGCGGAAAGAAGATTCCAGCGAACGGCTGGCGCCGTCTTCCGCCACGTGGTCCAGCCCTGGCGCGCATCGGCAGCGGCGGCGGCGACTTCAACGGCTCCGACGGCGGGAGCTTCGAACAGAACGTCGGAGAGCCGTCGCGGCGAGCGGTGAAGGCGAGCCGGCCGCGGCCCGCCCCCCAATTCCGCGATGACGGATGAGACCGGCAGAAACCGGACACAGCGCGCCGACAGCCAGCGCAGCGTGGATTCGGCATGGAGCGGGTCGTTGCTGGCAACCGCATCCGAAGCAACCCATACCGCGTACCCACGCTCGAGGCATTCGGTCGCGGCGGCGCGGACGCAGGCGTGCAGGTGCAAACCGGCCAGGATCGCCGTATCGCAGTGTGCGTCACGTAGCGCCCGGTCGAGCATCCCCGAAGCGAAAGGGTTGAATCCGGCCTTGTGTGCCACCGGCTCATCGTCGCGCGGGAGAAGGCGCTCGGGAGGCCGGTGTCCGGCCGTGCCGGTTACGCACAACCAGCGATCAGCCTGACGCCAGTGGGGCAGGCGCCGGTCACGGTTCCGGTCAATGGTGGTCCAAACGTGAATCACGGGAACCTGGAGACGCCGGCACGTTTCGAGCAACTCCACGGCGCGCGCGACCAGAGTCGAGCAGGGAGGCTCAAGGCCGGGAACCGTCAAATAGTCCCGCTGCAGGTCAACCAAGAGCAGCGTAGCGCGCATCCACCTCTCCTTCCGGGGTGCGGAGCACCTGATCGACTACCCGTTCGACGAACTCTCGTGTGCCGATGGCGCGCGATCCGGGTTCGGCGAGGTCGGATGTGCGCCAGCCTTGCGACCAGACGCGTTCCAGCGAGCTTTCGATGAGCGCGGCCGCCCCGGTGAGCGCGAAACTCTCACGCAGCAGCATGGCAAGCGACAGAATCTGGCCGCCCGGGTTGGCGGTATCTGTGTCGCGCAGGTCGTGAGCGCATCCGTGGTTGGTTTGATAGACGGCGCGGCCGTTTGCACCGAAGTTACCGGAGAAAGTTACGCCGCGAGAAGAAACAAGGAGGCCGGCGGCGTCAGCGAGAATGTCGCCACAGAGATTCGGAGCGACGATGACATCGAATCGCGATGGGCTCCGGATCAGTTCATAGGCGGCGAAATCGACGTTGATGAACTCGACGCGGACACCGTATGCTCGCGCCGCCGCGGTGCACACATCGCGCCAAAGCGCGGTGATTGCCGGGATACCGCCATCCTTTACGATCGCGTGCAGGGTGCCACGTCTCCGGGTTGCAGCGCGCGCCGCGATTTCCCCCAACCGGCGCACCTCGTCCTCCTGGTATTTGAAGCAATGAGCCGCCACGCGGCCGCCGGCGCCCGCCTCCTCGTTCCAGGTTCCCTGATACACCCCGCCCGTATTGTCGCGAAGAATGAGAATGTCCACTCCTTCCAGATGGCCGGGGCGAAGGACGCCGGCGCGGTCGAGTGCGTGGATCGGTTGGACCGGAACAAATTTGCAAAACAGATCGAAGCGCCGCCTGAGATCGTACACATACCGTCCACCGGCGGGGCCGCTGAGAACGGCGCCGCCACGGTTGAAAATATCCGCGCAAAAGGAGATGGCCTCTTCGGAGAGCGGCGGGGCGCCGTGGCGGACCGAGTCCTCGCCGATCGCGCCGCCCCGCTCGATGTGGAATTCGATCCCAAGCGCCTGGCCCGTGGCCTGAAGCACCTGGAGCGAACTGTCGACGAGCGAAGGGCCGGCGCCACATCCTGCAAATACACCGATCAGGGGAACCCTTGCCGCGGGCAGCGCCACGTTCAAATAGGACAGTAGCGTAGGAGGCTTATTCATCTTGTGTGCTCCAAAAAAGTCCGGAGTCGATCCGCGAGCAGGCGGGCATTTGGACGTTGGAACATCGAAATATGAGTGCCCGGAATTTCATGGGCCTCGAAACCGGCCGGCGCGAAATCCCGCCAACCGATGCGTGGATCGTCGAGGAGTTTCGTGCTGACAGCCGGTTCTCCGGCAATGAAGTGGAGAATGGGCGCGGCGACTCTTCGGGGCAGATAGGCACGCATAGCCAAGCCATCGAGCGGCTGCTGGGTCAGCGATGCGAGCAGCGGGCGGTTGGGAGCGCGCGCCAAACCGGCCGTCCTGGCGGAAACCTTGCGGCTCAGGATGCGTGCGAGCGCGCGGAGATGCACGGTGGCGTCGGCCGCTCCGGCCGGCGCCCGGAACCTGGCCAGGCTGGATACCGCCGCGCGCGCCTGGGAGGCATAACGGCGCCACGATCTCACAAGCTTCGGGTAACCGGGCGTGGCCGTATCGAAGAGCACGAGGCCTGCAACGCCGGCGCCATCGAGACTCAGTTGCCGGGCGGTCTCGAACGCGACTACGCCTCCGTAACAGTGGCCCGCGAGAACGTAGGGCCCCTGCCGCCGCGCGGAGCGTATGGTGCGGACAGCCGATGCGGCCACATCCTCGATGGGGACAAGCGCGTTCTCGCGGCGAGCCGGCGAGACCACGAAGAACGGCTGATCGCATCCCAGTTCCCTCGCCAGGTGACGCAGGTAGTAAGGACCGTGGCCGCTGGCCGGTACGCAGAACAGCGGCGGGAGAGAGCCGGTGTTGCGGAGAGTAGTGCAGTCGCCGCCGGAACCGGCACGTGCCGTCCCGATCAGACCCGCCAGGATCCGGATGGTAGCCTCTTCGAAGAAATCGAGCACAGCGAAAGACTCGGCATCGAGGTGAAAGCTACGGAATACCTCGGCCAGCATGGCGGCCATAGAGAGCGAATCGCCGCCTAAAGCAAAGAAATCGTCCTCAGAATCAAGCTCGCCGGTCCCGAGCACCCGGCTCCATATCGAGGCGAGTTGCTGGCATATCGGATCGAGTGGCGCCGGCTCGCGCCGATTCAGCCGCTCGGCGTGCTCCTGCGCGAGCAACGCCCGTTTCGGCTTCCCGGTGCGGCCACGCGGAATCGAATCGACGACCGCGATCCGGCGGGGCAGTTTGAACGATGCCAGGTGCGCGGCGGCGAAGCGGCGCAGTTCGGATGGCGAAACCGTCCGTCCGGAGCGCAGGACGATAGCCGCGGCCACGTCTTGGCCGAGCGTGCGATGGGGAACGGCGAACGATGCCGCTTCGGCGACCGCCGGGTGCGAAGCTAGAACGCGATCCACCTCCGGCGGGGAGATCTTCTCGCCACCGCGGTTGATCACTTCCTTGAGCCGGCCCGACAGGAAGAGGAACCCGTCGGCGTCGAGGTACCCGAGATCGCCCGTGTGGAACCAGCCCTCCCGAAAAGCGGTCCGGGTGGCTTCCGGATCGCCGGCATAGCCAGAGATCACCGAGGGGCCGCGCACGGCGACCTCACCCTCCGATCCGGCGGGAAGCGGCAAACCAAGAGTGTCGAGAATCGCGATTTCAGAGCCGCTCGAACGGCCGACCGAACCAGACCGGCGGGCCGTGAGCGTACTTCGCGCGACGCCACCCGTTTCGCTGAGGCCATAACCTTCGAGTACGGCGACACCGGACGCCTGCTCGAGTTCGGCGAGCAGGGCCGGATCGAAGGCGGCGCCGGTAGAGCGGATCAAGCGCAGCGGCGCGGAGCGGAACGTATCGGGATGTTCCCGGGCAAGCGCCAGGATCGCGTGGTGGATGGCCGGAGCGGAACTGAACCAGGTGGGACGAAAATCGGCCAACCATTCCGCAAATTGCGCGGCGTCAAATCCCGTGGTGGCCATGACGGCGCCGCCCGCCGCTAGTTGTGTCAATACGGCGGAAATACCATGCAGGTGAAACAGGGGCATCAATCCGAGCAAGCGGTCGGCGGCTGTCAACTGAAGTGCGCGAATGTCGTTGAGCGTCATGGCGCGGAGATTGGCGCGGGTCAGCGGCACCAGTTTGGGCGTCCCTGTCGTAGCGGAGGTTTGAAGCAGAAGAGCGGCATCGGTGGTGCCGCCCCGGCGCACGGCGCGCCCGGCCGGCGATAGCTCGCAAATGCCGGCCGGGGTCCCCGGCAGGCTTCGGAGCGTCAGGACCTCGATGCCCAGCGCGGCGGCCGCCGACGCTGCCGGGGTGTCTTGCTCACAGATGAGCGCCTGGGCCTGGAGCCGGTCCAGGGAAACGGCGTACTCCGGTTCCGTGAGTGCCGGGTCGAGCGGCGCACACGCTCCCGAGGCCGAAACAGCCAGAAAGACCACGATGAACTCGGGGCTGGCTGGGAGCGCGAGAGCGACCACTCCGCCCGGGCGGATTCCCACACCTGTCAGCACGCCGCGCAATATTGCCACGCGGCGCACAAGTTCGCCATAGCTGAGCGGCTCACGGTCGGGTGCGGCAAGGGCCGCCGCATCCGCGCTCCGGAACGGAATGAGATCGGGTGGCGGCACAAATTGTTAATTATAAGGCAGACTCCCAGGGTGGTAGCAGTGAAGTTCTGAGCCCGATCTGCCGAAAGACTGGAAGAAGACCGGGAGAGCCATGTCCGGACCACGGAATGAACGAGGCGCGATTCTGCTACTGACCGCGATCGGTTTAGTGGTGCTGCTTACGTTTGCCGCGCTCACCATCGACGGTGGACTGCTGGAGCTGGAAAAGACGCGGCTACAGACGGCTGCCGATGCCGCCGCGCTGGCAGCCGCCCGCGATCTGCCGGGAGCGGGCGATGCCCGTCTGATGGAGAGTGCCCGCGCGAGCGCCGCTCTTAATGGATATGACCAGACATCGGGCGGCCCGAACCGGGTGATGGTATACCATCCGCCTCGCCAGGGTCCGCATGCCGGTGATCCGGACGCCGTGGAAGTGGTCGCCAGTCATGCAGGACGTACCATGCTGATGCCGTTTGGCCGGGGCCAATCAACCCTGGTAGCGGCTCGCGCGGTGGGATGGCGCGCGGCCGGCGGGGACCGGGTGCGGCTGGGAGAATGAGCGTGAACTTGTGCCATCGACAACGCGGAAGCGCGCTCCTGGAGACGGCCCTGGTGCTGCCGGTTCTACTGGCGCTGGTAATCGGGATTACGGATTTCGGCCGGGCTCTAGTCTCGATGCAGGCGGTCAGCGCGGCTGCGCGGGCCGGCGCGGAGTATGGGGCGCTGGCGGCTGGCGCAGCGAACGACCTGCGCCAGGTGGAGGAGACGGCCATTCTCGGCTGCGGCCTCACGGGGATGAGCGCCCATGCGGCTACCTTTGAGAACGAAGGCCGCCGCTACCTTCGAGTGACCACCGAATATCACCTGCGGACCGCCTGGCGGTATCCCGGCCTCCCTGGTCCGCTGCCATTGAAGGGCCGGGCTGTAATGAGGATCGAATGAGGAGTGCGCGCCGCGGCCGCCGGGGTGCGGTGGCCATTGAGACGGTTGTCTGCGCGACGGCCGTAGTCTTACTGATGCTCGCCGCCATCCAGGTTTCGCTGCTGGCTGGTGCCCGTGGTTCGGTCGCCTTTGCCGCCGAGCAGGCGGCTCGGTTCGCCAGCCTGCGTGGGGCCGAATCGGGCGCGCCGGCCGGAGCGCGGCAGATCGAAAACTTCATTCGCGGCCAGGTTCCGGGGCTCGACCCGGCCCGCCTGAAGGTGACGGCCGAATGGCTGCCGGATAACCGGCCGGGTAGCCGTGTCCGCGTGCGCGCCGAATACTCGGCTCCGCTGCTGCTGAGCGCCGGTGGGCCCTCGGTAAAACTGGCCAGCACCTCGGCGATGGTCATCAGCCAGTAGTCATCGTTATGGTTTGACGAAGTCCCGCCCGCGACGGCGCTGGCTTTCCCACTTGCGGCTGCTGGCGAAGACTTTCACCTCGTGGGGCATCAGGCGGGTGATGAACTCCCCGCGCCTGACCGCGGTGCGATAAGGGCTGTAGAGCTCCTCCAGATGGGTAGCGCCGGTGAGCCCGTGCACCACGACGCCCATGTGAGAGCGGTCGTCCTCATTCACCAGCACCACCAGCCAGTCCGTGCCCGAACGGCGGATGATGGAGGAGACACCGCGGCTGGGCACATCGAAATCTTTCGAGTCGATCACCTCGACGCGACCTCCGGTTACATCCGGCAGCACCAGAAACGGCTGGACGGTGGATAGTTCGCTGGTGATTGCATAGATCGACTGGCGGAAGCCGGGGTCGGGTACCGCCGCCGACATCCCCCAGTACAAAACGCCCCGGGCGCCGTGGGTGATGGTGGCCCAAGCCATGGTCCTGGTTTCGGCAAAGGTCGGGTAAGTGATGTCCTCCTCATACCCCTGCAACTTTCCCCAGGCGAATCCCTGCAGGACCATCCACACCGGCTTGTCGCGGCCCACCTTGCGATAGCGGGTGGTGTAATCGGCCACCAGCATTGGCTTGCGGGTAGCGGCATGGATGGGATAGTCGTCGCAGCCGGTGATGTCGATTGAATCCAGATATTCGCGGATCAGCTTCAGGTCGCTTTCGGCGGCTTCGTTGATCCAGATGGGGCGGCCGGTGGTGTCGAGTCGCCGGATGAGTTTTGCCGCTGAGATCAGGTTCGGCATTACTTTCGCCGCCTCGCGCTCGGAGTAATTCACCGCCAGCGGAGTTTGCCGCCACCATTCGTCGCGAGCCGGATAGGTCTTGTTCCGGTAGAGTCCACTGTAGGCGGTGATTGACCATACGATCTCGTCCGGCCCTTCCCAGGCCGCCAGGGCCGGATGATCCTTCAATTCCAGGATGCGTTGCCGGAGTTTTGCGTCGGCGCCACCCACCTGCATCGGTAGCGAGACCCACCCCTTGGCGCCCACCGCGGCGACGCGATCGAGATC
>JADZGD010000103.1 GCA_020854055.1 Bryobacterales bacterium
GCAATCTGCGGCGTTTGCGCCGCATTGAGGGCCAGGTGCGCGGCCTTCAGAGAATGATCGAAGAGGACCGGTATTGCGCGGATGTCATGGTGCAGATATCGGCCGTGCAGGAAGCCCTCAGAACGGTCGGCCGGGCCCTAATGCGCAACCACCTTAAACATTGCGCAACGCATGCGATCAGAGGTACGCCAGAGCAGGCCCACGCCATGTACGACGAGCTGGTGGATCTGATCTACAAACACTCGCGTTGAACGCCATCAGCGAAAGGAGGTGATCATCCATGGAGAAAGATCCCGTCTGCGGCATGCAGGTGAATCCCGCTAGCGCCGCGGGCAAGAGCGAGTATCAAGGGAAGACGTACTACTTCTGCAACGCCGGTTGCAAGCGCAAATTCGATCAAAATCCCCAGCAGTACGTAGATCGATGAGGACGGTGGAGAGCTGGCGGCCCATAGCGCCGCGCCGGCTCTCCCGCGGGTCACAAGGAGAAAGCTAAACATGACGCACGAACATGACGAGACAGCCACTGAGGTGCTGGATCCGGTTTGTGGCATGACGATCGCACCCGCCGATGCCGCGGGAACGCTGGAGCATGAAGGCCGGCTTTATTACTTCTGCCACGAATCCTGCCTCGAAAAGTTTAAGGCGGACCCGGCGCGCTACCTGCATCCCGGACCGGCGCCGGTTATCGACGCCGGAAGCCGGCACGCTGAATACACCTGTCCGATGGACCCGGAGGTGCGCCAACTTGGTCCCGGCACTTGTCCAAAGTGCGGCATGGCACTGGAGCCTGTTACCGTCGCGCTGCCACAAACACGCACGCAATACACCTGTCCGATGCACCCGGAGATTGTGCGGGACGAGCCAGGGAATTGCCCCATCTGCGGCATGGCTCTCGAACCGCGTTCGATCGTGGTCGAAGAAGACAACCCGGAGCTCCGGGGCATGACGCGCCGCTTTTGGGTTTCGGTGGGGCTCACCCTTCCGATCCTCGCGCTCATGGTCTCCGAGATGCTGCCCGGCAAACCCCTTCAGATGCTGTTGAGCCCCGCAGCCCTGACGTGGGGGCAGTTTCTGCTGGCTGCGCCTGTCGTGCTGTGGGGAGGCTGGCCGTTCTTCGTGCGCGGGTGGCAATCCGTCATAAACCGCCACCTGAATATGTTCACGCTGATTGCACTCGGCACCGGAGCCGCATTTTTCTATAGCGTGCTCGCAACGCTAATGCCCGGCCTGTTTCCGGAATCGTTCCGCGATCCACACACCGGAGCCATTGCGGTCTACTTCGAGCCGGCGGCGGTCATTGTGACGCTCGTGCTTCTCGGTCAGGTGCTCGAACTGCGGGCCCGGAGCCGGACCTCCAGTGCACTGAAGGCCCTCCTTGGCCTTGCACCGCGAATGGCGCGCCTCATCCAGGCGGACGGGCAGGAAGAAGACGTCGCCATTGAGCAGGTGAAAGCCGGAGACCGGCTACGGATCAGACCGGGCGAGAAGGTGCCGGTGGATGGCGTGGTACGTGAGGGCACAAGCTACATCGACGAGTCCATGGTCACCGGCGAAAGCGTGCCGGTTGAAAAGGAACCTGGCAGCAAACTCACCGGCGGAACCGTCAATGGAACCGGCAGCCTCATTATGGAGGCGGAGCGTGTCGGCGCGGATACGCTGCTCGCACAAATCGTCCGGCTCGTGGGAGAAGCACAGCGCTCTCGCGCGCCCATACAGCGTCTTGCCGACAAAGTATCGGGCTGGTTCGTGCCCGCCGTCATTGCCGTAGCGGTTCTCTCGGCAATCGTCTGGGGTACCTGGGGGCCGGAGCCCAAGCTGGCATATGCTCTTGTGAACGCAGTCGCCGTACTGATTATTGCATGCCCGTGCGCGCTCGGCCTTGCTACTCCCATGTCTATCATGGTGGGCACCGGACGCGGCGCGCAGGCCGGAGTTCTGGTGCGGAATGCCGAAGCCCTGGAGGCAATGGAGAAAGTAGATACGCTGGTGGTGGACAAGACCGGCACGTTGACGGAGGGCAAGCCGAAGCTCGTAACCGTGCGTCCGGCCGCCAGGATGAGTGACAACGATCTTCTCCGGCTGGCGGCGAGCCTGGAGCAAGGGAGCGAGCACCCGCTGGCGTCGGCCATCGTAAAAGATGCCAAGGAGCGCGGCCTTACACTGGCGAGTGTGGACCGCTTTCAGTCGGTAACGGGAAAAGGCGTGAGAGGAACGGTGGAAGGGTGCGACACCGCTGCCGGTAATGCGCGGCTCCTCACGGAGGACCTCCTCCTCGATCCTGGCACTCTGCTCGAAGAGGCCGAGGCGCTCCGGCGTGAGGGGCAGACCGTGATCTTCGTTGCCGTAGATGGCGCCCCGGCAGGCCTGCTCGGTATCGCCGACCCAATCAAGTCAACCACCGCGGAGGCAATCGACGCCCTTCATCGGCAGGGCATGCGTGTCGTGATGCTCACCGGCGACAACCGTACAACGGCGGAGGCCGTCGCGCGCCAACTTGGTATCGATGAAGTGGAGGCCGATGTTTTACCGGAACAGAAGGCGGCCGCGGTGAAGCGCCTTCAGGCGGAACGGCACCGCGTGGCAATGGCGGGGGATGGTGTGAATGACGCTCCGGCGCTGGCGCAAGCCGATGTTGGTATCGCCATGGGCACCGGCACCGACGTAGCGATGGAGAGTGCCGGGATGACGCTGGTAAAGGGCGATCTTCGCGGGATTGTGCGGGCACGCCGGCTCAGCCAGGGAACCATGCGGAACATCCGTCAAAATCTGTTCTTTGCATTCGTATACAACGCACTCGGAGTTCCAGTCGCGGCGGGGTTACTCTACCCCTTTTTCGGCTTGCTTCTGAGCCCGATGATCGCCAGTGCCGCGATGACATTCAGTTCCGTCTCGGTCATCAGCAACGCGCTCCGCTTGCGCCGGCTCACACTATAGTGCGAGCCGGCGCAGCTCCGGTCAAAACACAAGTTTCAGCGCGAACTGGATCTGCCGCGCCGGGCTCGAAAGTCCGGTAATGACGCCGAAGTTGGCGTTGCTGAAGTTCTGCGCCGGCGAGCCGAGGTTGGTCGTATTGAACAGGTTGAAAAACTCGGAGCGGAACTGCAGCCGCGAAGATTCCGACCAGAGCGGAAATTCCTTATGCAGCCCCAGATCGAAATTGAAGATCGATTCGGTGCGTGCAACGTTCCTACCCAAATTGCCGAACGGATCGGAAATGCCGGGCAGGGCAAACGCGGCCCGGTTCAGGTACCTCGACGCGTCTTTGTCCGCGGAATAAATGTCGCCGCCAAGGTAAATGGGGCGATAGCTCGGAGCACCCGACACCTGGCCCGCCGCCGTGGGCGAATAGGTAATGTTGATGGGCTGCCCACTCGTCATAGTGTTGATTCCGGTCAGCCGCCATCCACCAAGCACCGCATCCAGAAGGGCAGGCGTATTCGATCCCCAGTGGCGCCCCCGGCCGTACGGAAGCTCCCACACCACGCTCGTCGTATTGTTGAACGGTTGATCGTAAGCGC
>JADZGD010000104.1 GCA_020854055.1 Bryobacterales bacterium
AGGCCGTCTCGGTGGGCTGAAACAGCAAAATATCGGCAAAGTGCCGCCCCCCGTCGTTCATGAAGGCCAGCCGCCGGGTGTAGTCGGCGTAATGGTGGAAGTACTTCCAGTAAGGCTGGTGGAAAAAGATATCGTGCGGGTACTCGATTCGAGTAGCGTTGTAGTTGAACCCGCACGGCACGAAGAGGTTCGGCCCCCAGACGGCGATCATATTCGTTCCCAAGCGCAATTTCTGCAGATCCTGATAGGACTCGCTGCCCTGTATCGCCTGGTTTTCCACCGCGAAACGAGTGCCGCGGAAATGTGCCACGGATCCGGCAACTTTGAAATCACGCGGCCAGCGCCCCAGGTCGTAGAGTGAATCGACGCCGGGCCATGTCCACGCCCGCATGGCTCGCTGCAGGTCGCCGTCACGGAAGGCTTCCGCCATCAAAGTCTCCTCCCACAGGTGACCGAAGATGGCTACGTTGTGGCGCGCGCACCAGTCGGCGACCTGCTTCATGTAGCTCTGGGTGTAAAGCTCGCTGATCACGTCCATGTAATCACAACGGATTTTCGGCGTGATCTTCCCACTCTCGAACATCAGCGCAGCCAGTTGAGGGCGCAGGTCATAGCCCTTCATTTTCCGGAACGTCTCAAACAACAGCGGCGTCCAGGCGATCCGCCGTCCGTAGTCACCCTCGTGATCGGTGAAAAAGCTATCAATCGTGGTGCCGAAGTCGTTCGGGACGAGCTTGTAATACTTCTCGTGCACCTCATCGAGCCAGGTGCGAATGGCGTCATGGCTCATCAGGTCCACCAGCCCTCCGTCGATTCCCTGGCTCGGCTCCAGCGTGAAGGCCGTCACGCGCCAACGCCCGGCTGGTGCGCTCCATATTGCCGGCACCTGGATCATCGTCGCGCCATCGAGACAGTTATCGCAGGCGAGCCGCGCGGCGTTAGCAAATTGAAAGTCCTTCAGCGCGCTGAAATCCACCTTCGCCGGGCCCTCGACATCCTTGATCGTGTAGCCCAGACTCCGCATGCGGAACTCCGGGTTGCGCGCGATTACCCGGCTGCCGAGCCCGGGACTCCACGGATCGCGCGCCTCACCGCCCGGCCATTCGTACTCATCCACCAGCCCGAACATGAACCCGCGCCGCCGCGCCGAATCGAATCCTGATTTAACAATCGAGAAGTACTCATCAGAGAGATAGGGCGTCTGTAGACCGGTTCGATTATGTACGTATGCCCCAAAGACGCGCTGCGATACCATCTCTCCGATCTGCCGGTCTACTTCCTTTGCATCCAGCCGGCCGTTCCAGAACCAGAATGGGCGGATACTGTACTGTTTCGGCGGATCCTGAAACTGGTTGAACAACTCCGGAGGCGCAGCTCCCATCGTTACAACGGAAAACAGTAGAGCTACGCATCTTCGGCTCATGGATATCCTGATCGAACAATGACACAGGTGGAATTAGGCGTCAATCAGCATCATGCGCCGCCTCCCGCCGGGGTACAAACCCGTTATGGAGTCGTCTGAACGTCCAGCAACTCGACTTCAAACACCAGCGCCGCGCCACCGGGAATCGCCGGACGGCCGCCGTCACCGTACGCCAGATCGGACGGACACACCAGCAACGACTTGCCTCCCACCTTCATCTTCTGAACACCCTCGGTCCAGCACTTGATTACGCCGTTCAAAGCAAATGTCGCTGGTTCATTCCGGCGGTACGAACTGTCAAATTCCGTACCGTCAATCAGCGTCCCGCGATAGTGCACCTTCACCTGGTCCGTGCTCCTGGGGGATGCTCCCAGTCCGGGACGAAGTTCGCGGTACACCAAGCCCGACGGCAAACGCTCGGCGCCCGGTTCGATCGCTGCTTTTTCCAGGTACGCGGCCGAGGCGGCTTTCTGCTTCTCCAGTTGCCGCGAGCCACGCTCTCGCGCCAGGGCATCGATCTTCGGTCCCCAGTCCTGGATCTCCACGGCGGGCTTGCCGGCGGAAGCATCGGTCAACGCCCGCCCCACCAACTGAATTTCAGCCGGTGAGAGGTCGAAACGGGTGAGTGAGCGATGCATCATCAGACCAAGCGCATAAATCGTTTTTTGTTCGTCGGTCGCTAAAGCAGGAGCCGCCGCGGCAGCCGGCTTCGCAGCTATCCCTCTTCGCCGGACAGCGGTGCGGCGAGCTGGGCTGTGCTGAGCGGTGGAGGACTTGGAGGCTGTCACCGCAGTTCTTCGGATGGTGGCTGGAACCTTGTCCGGAGTTGGCGTCTGCGCCAGCAGAAGTGCCGGCGCCAAAAGCAATACAACACGCATTTGTTCAGGCTAACATCCCCGGCGGTCTGTTAATCTGAGAGTCCAACGAGGCCCACAGAATGGCAAAAGCACCTGTTAAATCCCCAGCACCCCGTGCCCGCCGCGCCAAGGCGGAAGTTCAGGAAAAATTTGAGCAGATTCGCGCCGAGCAACAGGAATCGCGGGAATCCAACGACGTAAAGGCCGAAGCTTCGCGTGCAATTCACGAAGCTGAAGTCCGCCAGGCGGTGGATGGAGTCACCGTGGAATCAGTGGTGGAGGAGCTTTCAAGGCTTGGCTTGGAGATCTCAAAGTCGCTCTCGGAGATTTCCGGAAAGCTTACCGCCGAAGTCCACCAGTTGGCTGCTGTGCGTGAGGCCGTCGTCATCGAACGGACGGAACTGGAGCGGCTTCACAAGATCGATATCGCCGCCACGGCGCTGGACCAATTGGTGGAAGATTACCGCCGGGAAACGGAACAACTGGAATCCGCCATCTCCACCCAGCGTGCCGCCTGGCAACAGGAAGTGGAGGCCAACGCCCGGGAGCGCAAGGAGCAGGAGGAGACTCTGAAGCGCCAGCGGCAGCGCGAAATCGACGATTACGAGTATAAGAAGGCTCAGGAACGGAAGAAGGCCGAGGATAAGTACGAAGAGCAGCAGCGCCAACTGGATCGAAAGAACCAGGAACGTCAGGAGCAGCTTGAAAAGGGCTGGCAAACCCGTGAAGCGGCAATCAAAGAGCGCGAGGCCGAATTCACCCGCTTAACCAAGGAGAACAACGAGTTTCCCGCCCGCCTGGATCGCGAAGTGAAGCGGGCCGCCGAAGAATCCGCCCGCACCGCCGAGGCTCGACTGCAGCAGGAAAGCCTGCTGCTACAAAAAGATTTTGAAAGTGAGAAACGCCTCGGTGAACTCCGGGTGAAAACGCTTGAGGAAGTGCTGGAGCGGCAGTCGGCCCACATCGTCACCCTGGAGAAGCAACTTACCGAGGCCAAACAGCAAGTGCAGGACATCGCCGTCAAAGCGATTGAGGGAGCCTCCGGCGCGCGCGCTCTCTCGCATGTCAACCAGATTGCCATCGAGCAGGCGAAGAATCGTCCTCAATCTTGAAACGAACCGCGAAGACCAACGCCGCCCGCATCCTGGACGCTGCTGGCGTTTCTTATGAACTTCGGGAGTTCCCGGTGGACGAGAGTGACCTTAGCGCCCCGCATGCGGCCGAAGCGCTCGGCTTGCCCCCGCATCAAGTCTTCAAGACCCTGGTGGCGCGCGGCGACCGCACCGGGGTGCTGTTGGCCATTATCCCCGGCGACACCGAGTTGAACCTGAAGGCATTGGCTGCCGCCAGCGGCAACCGGAAAGTTGAGTTGGTAGCCGTTAAGGAGGTGCTTGGATTGACCGGCTACATACGGGGTGGAGTCTCCCCCATTGGGGGAAAGAAGAGCTACCCGGCTTATCTTGACCACACCGCCATCGGCTGGGACCGCATCGCCCTAAGCGCCGGTGTTCGGGGGTGCCAGCTGTTGTTAAACCCGGAAGACCTGGCCCGCGTGATCGGAGCCACTCTGGCCGAAATCGGACGTTAGCTCCAAGCCTTTTCATTGAGCGAATACTCGATGGCTTTACATCCGGAAGAAATCGCGATCAATGGCGGATTGCTGCAATTTTGATGGGCTGATCGCTCAACTGCGCAACAGTGGGCTCGTGCGGCAAGAGGTATCCTAATCTCTTACGATGCAGATCACCTCGATCGAGACTTTCCTGCTTCACGTTCCGGTTACGAATGGACGCATCGAAGATAGCACGCACCTGGTGACGCACTGGGGTGCGCCGGGCTGCATCATTAACACCGATGCCGGGATACGTGGCTTCGGCTACACGGGCACACATGGCCACCTGGCATTGGATCGGATCCTGTGCCAATATGTGCTCGGGGTATACGCTCCTCTGTTGGAGGGCGAGGATCCGCTCGAAATCCAACGGTTGTGGAGCAAGCTGGCTCTGTTTCCTCCATCCGTGTGGACGGGGCGTCACGGAATTTCGCGGCTGGCGCTAAGTTGCGTCGACCTGGCGCTATGGGATATCAAGGCGAAGGCCGCCGGACAGCCGTTGTGGAAGTTGCTGGGTGGCGACCACGCGAAGAAGATCGAGGCTTATAACACCGACGGGGGCTGGCTGAACTGGAGCGAGCAACGGCTGGTGGACGACGTCCGCCAGAGTGTGGAAGAGGGCGGTTTTCGCGGCGTAAAGATGAAGGTGGGCAGCGAGGACGGCAACCGCGACCTGGCGCGGCTGGAGGCAGTTCGCAAGGTGATTGGCCCGGCTGTGAAGCTGATGGCTGACGCCAACGGGCGATGGGATCTTCCCAAAGCGCTGCGCATCGGGCGCCGGCTGAAGGATTTCGACGTGGGCTGGATTGAAGAACCCCTCTGGTACGACGATGTGGCCGGACATCAGGCGCTGGTGCAATCGATCGGCACGCCGGTTGCGCTCGGCGAGCAGTTGGACACGCTCGACCAGTTTGAGCGGTTTCTCGAAGCGCGGGCGGTGCACTTCGTCCAGCCCGACGCGGTGCGGCTGGGCGGGGTGACCGAGTGGCTGCAGGTGGCCGACCGTGCGCTGGCCTCGCGGCTGCCGGTGGTCTCGCACGTTGGCGACATGATGCAGATCCATGTGCAGACCGCGTTCGCGCACCCGGCCTCGAACAGCCTGGAATACATTCCCTGGCTGCGCGGGTGCTTCGTCGAGCCGGCGACGGCGAAAGACGGCTACTTCGTGCGTCCCGAATTGCCGGGCGCAGGTACCGAGGTGACTCGCGAGGCACTGGATCTTTATGGAAAGCCAACACAGTAAATCCACAATAATGCGCGGACAGGTTGCGGGAACCGGCGAGTGTTCGGTTCACGTGGACGCGGGACGGATCGCTTCGGTGGGAAGAAACGGCGGAAGCGCTTCCGGACGAAGACTTAGCCCCGGTTTCATCGACATTCAACTCAACGGATTTCACGGTGTCGATTTTTCGGGCGACGATCTGACTCCGGAACAGTGCATCTCTGCGCTGCCATGGATCTGGAAGACCGGCTGCACCAGCTTTTGCGCCACGCTGGTGACCAACACCATCGAGAAACAGGCCCGGAATTTTCGCGTGATGGAGCAGGCGCGGGCACAGGACAAGAGGTTTGCGGCCACCGTAGTCTGCTATCACCAGGAGGGGCCCTACATTTCCGGCGGACCTTCCCACGGCGCGCACGACCCGGCGCTGACCAAGGCGCCCGACTGGGATGAGTTTTGCCGGTTGCAGGAGGCGGCCAACGGGCTCATCGGGATTGTCACGCTGGCGCCGGAGTGGCCCGGAGCGCCGGAGTTTATCCGCAAGGCGGTAGACTCCGGAGTGATCGTTTCCATAGGACACACCGACGGGACAGCGGAAACGGTACGGTTGGCGGCCGATGCGGGCGCGACACTCTCCACACACCTGGGCAACGGCTGCCCCCAGATGATTCACCGGCACCGGTATCCGATTTGGGCGCAACTGGACGACGAGCGGTTAATCGTTAGCCTGATACCGGACGGATTTCATCTGCCGCCGGAATTGTTACGGGTGGTAACACGGGTGAAATCTCTGGAGCGGTGTATTGTGATTACCGACGCGGTCCATGTGGCGGGATTGCCCCCAGGACGCTATTCGCTGAACAACTCCCCTGTGGATTTGGATGAGCAGGGCAAGGTGACCGCGCACCGGGGCGGGGGACTGGGGGGATCTTCGGTCTCAATGAACGATGCGATCTGGCGATTCGCCTCGATGAGTGCGATTTCACTCGACAAGGCGGTGGATTGCGCCACGCGCGTGCCCGCGGGACTGCTGTCGCGCTACTCGCTCTGCTCCTCGATATCCGAAGGGCAGCCCGCGAATCTGGTGACCTGGCGTGACACCGGGAGCGCAATCGAGGTGGACGAAGTGATGGTAGCGGGCGAGATCGTCTATTCGGCCGGCG
This sequence comes from Bryobacterales bacterium, assembly GCA_020854055.1. Taxonomy (GTDB): domain Bacteria; phylum Acidobacteriota; class Terriglobia; order Bryobacterales; family Bryobacteraceae; genus JADZGD01. The sequence goes on from JADZGD010000104.1 coordinate 6,278, forward strand.
CATGCTGAGACAGAACGATGTGGATCGATTCCCATCACCACCTTTGGCCCTATGTGGCGGAACAGTATCCGTGGATTACTGAACAATTGGGCCTGCTTCAGCGGGACTTTCTGCCCGGCGAGTTTGAGACAGAACTGAAGCAGGCGGGCGTCTGCGGCGCGATAGCGGTCCAGGCGCGGCAGCACGTGGCTGAGACACGCTGGCTGCTGGAGGCAACGCGAGCATACCCGGCTATTCGCGGCGTGGTGGGGTGGGTTCCATTGTGCGACCCGGGCGTCGAAGCGGTGCTGGACGAATTGTGCGCCAACCCGCGCCTGGTGGGTATCCGGCACATCGTTCACGACGAGCTGGACGATAACTTCATCCTCCGGGAAGATTTTAACCGCGGCGTTTCGCGGCTGATGGCGCGCGGACTGGTGTACGACATCCTGATCTTTGAACGGCATCTGCCGCAGGCCATCCAGTTTGTCGACCGGCATCCGCGGCAGACGTTCGTGGTGGATCATATCGCCAAGCCGCTCATCCGCGCCGGAGAACTCGAACCCTGGCGTAACCGCATGCGGGAGTTGGCGCGGCGGGAAAACGTGGTGGTGAAACTCTCCGGCATGGTAACTGAAGCCGATTGGGGCGCCTGGTCCGAGGAGGCGCTAGCCCCGTACTTCGGCGCTGTGATCGAGAGTTTCGGACCGCGCCGCATGATGTTCGGTTCCGACTGGCCGGTGATGCTGTTGGCATCCTCCTACCAACGCTGGAAGACCGTGGTGGCAAACTGGCTGGCTCCACTCTCAAGCGATGAGCGGCTGGAGATTCAGGGGCGGACGGCCGAGCGCACCTACGGCTTGCGGCCCGGTGGTTGACGCAGATCCTCAACGGCAGTCTGAACGCCTTCAATCTGATTGCCGGCGAGCAGGATAGCGGCAGCCTTCGGACCGATGCGGATGCCGGTGCGCGAGGCGGGCGGCCGGCTGTCGCGGATATGATTGCCCGTGATGCGCACCTCGCGGGTGAAGCCCTGGATGTCGATGGCAACGCCGTTGTTGCCGCCGCTATCGGTAATGCGATTGGCCTCCACCACGTTGCGATTGGCGCTGGTCGCCACGTCGCGCTCCTCGCGAAATAGGATGCCTGCTTCGCCGCTATTGCGGATATCGTTTTTCAGGATGCGGTTGTCCGTGTCGCGATGGCCGATCGAGATGCCGGATTTCCGGTTGCCGATCAGGATATTGCGCTCGGCGAGACCGAAGCGGACTCCCCAGCAGAAAAAGATGCCGATGTCGTTATTCTCCGAGCGGTTCCGCCGCATCACGGTGCGCTGGGAGCCCGAACCAGGATGAAAGCCGAGTCCGGTGTGGTCGTGCGTGTGGCATTCCTCGACCACCACGTCGTGACAGATCTGCCAGCTCAGACCGTCGCCGTGATAGTTGCGCGCTTCCACCTTGCGCATGGTGATACGGTTTGCATCCTGTAGGAAGACGCATCCGGCGTAGTTACCGTCGAGCAGGTCGTTGTTGGCCTTGTTGCCATCGAGGGTGATGTTTTCAATGGCAATGTCGCTGACGTTCTCGCCGCTAAACAGCGGAAACAGCGTGGTCGCCGTGGGGTTGCCGCTGAGCCACAGGTTCTCGCGCGGAGCACGATCCAGCTTGAAGCGGTTGCCGCTGCGGGCCATCAATGTCCGCTTGACCACCGTATTGCCGTTGTGATCCGGATTCTTGGCGCGAAGACAGACGCCATCGCCGACCCGAAAGCCGGTTGGGTCGGCAAGGGTAATCTCCTGATCGTACCAGTCGCAATCAGCGGCGAGAGAAGAAGTGGCCTGCGCCGCCTTGACCAGAATCGAGTCGGCCCCACTGCCGAGGATACGAACATTACTCGAGAGGTGGACAGCATTGCGGAGATTGTAGATTCCAGGAAGTACGTGTACGGTTCCACCACCGAAGCGGACGATGTAGTCCACCCCGGCTTGCAGGGCCTTTTCGTCCTTTCCGGTGATGTCTGCGTTCTGCGGGCCAACGCTGATGGTAAGTCGCTGGTCCCAGGTGGGCTCGGCCGAATCTCCGGAGGTGGCCCGGAGAGCGGATGGCGCTTGCGCTCCGTATGCGGGCTGGCCGGTAACCAACGCGGCGATTTGCAGGAATCTTCGGCGTCCGGAGTTCATGGCTCTGATGATAGTCCATGCCGCGCGTGGTATCGGGCATTTGCCCCCCCCCTGGCGTATGATGGTGTCAACCGGAGGCGACTTCCGATGGCGAAAGCGACAGCAGCGAACCCCCGGCGGTTCCTGCGATGGGCGGTGACACTGGCCCTGGTGCCCGCTTGTGCCCAGGAACCGGCAGTTCCCACGTTGAAAGTGACGGTGACGCTGGTTCAGCTGGATGCGGTGGTCACTGACAAGCACGGCAAGCACGTTGCCAATCTGACCAGGGGCGACTTCGAGGTCTTTCAGGACGGAAAGAAGCAGCAGATCACCCACTTCACCTATATACCGGGATTGGCTCCGGCGGCAACGCCGCGAACGGCGGGTACGGCAACGCCCTCCGGGGCAAAACCTCAAGCGGAGCAGATCCGGCGAACGATTGTGCTGATGGTGGATGACCTGGGACTCTCCTTCTCAAGCGCGGCCTATCTGCGGGAGGCGCTCAGGAAGTACGTGCGGGAGCAGGTCCAACCGGATGAACTGGTGGCGGTACTGCGTACTAGCGGCGGCTCCGGAGCATTCCAGCAGTTCACCACCGATCCGCGCGTGCTGACAGCCGCGGTAGACCGGTTGTCCTGGAATGTTTCGAGCAGGACCGGCATCTCCGCCCTGCCCGCGCTGGGGGGCGGCGAGGATGATACCGGCGAGGGAAGCGGCGCAGGACCGGTGCGGGATCGCAATCAGCGTGCGGTGCTTCGAACAATCGGCATGCTGCAGTATGTCACCGAAGGACTGCGATCGATGCCCGGGCGCAAGGGCGTCGTGCTTTTCTCCGATGGTCTGGTTTTCCGTAGGGTGCTAGGAGGCCATGACGCGGACGTTCGTCCCATCGTGGAAGAACGGTTTCGCCGGCTGGTGGACAGAGCTAACCGCGCCAACGTGGTGATCTCCACCGTTGACACAAAGGGAATCAGTTATACCGGCATGCAAGCGAAAGACAACCTGGGGGGAGCGCAGGCGGAGGACGTGCACGGTCTGGTCCAGGCACGCGCCGGCCAGGCTACCGAAGGCTGGGATGGAATGATCGAACTGGCAAGAGGAACGGGTGGCGTGTTCTTCCACAACACGAACGACATCGGCAGGGCTGCGCAGCAGGCTGTGGAGGACCTCGAGGGGTATTATCTGATTGGATTCTCGCCACCTGACGGCACGTTCAAGCCGGATAGCGGCGAATCGAAATATCACCGCGTGCGCGTGGTGGTGAGGCGTGGCGGGCTGCAGGTACGAACCCGCGCGGGATACTTTGGCGGCGAGGACAGAAGACAGGCGCCGCAAGTTCCGGCGGACCCCGCGGCACAGTTGGTGAAAGCGGCACTGTCACCGTTCACTTCCGGCGCCATCGGCCTGCGGCTGACCGCGCTTTTCGCCAACACTGCCGAAGCCGGTTCCTATGTCACGTCGATGCTTCATATTGCCGGCAAGGATCTGACGTTCTCCAAGCAAGCGGACGGAGGGTACAAAGCCCAGGTGGACGTGGCATCGTTCATTTACCAGGACGACGGGAGCCTACTGGACAAACGGGCCTCGAGCTATACGATCCGGGTAGCCAACAGCCAGTTCGAAACCCTGTTGCGCAACGGCTTTCTCTACCGGTTGCAGAACATCGTCACGAGACCAGGCGCCTATCAGGTTCGGGCTGCGGTGTGGGATGCAGGCTCGGGAAAACTCGGCTCGGCCAGCCAGTATCTGGAAGTACCGAATGTCGAGAAGGGCTCCCTGGCGCTCTCAAGCGTGGTGATGCAGTCTTCGGTGGATGATGGGGCACGGGAAGCGGAACTGGCCGGCACCGGCAGTGTGGCGGTTCGCGTGTTCCGGCCGGGTGTACCGATCTTTTATGGATTCGTAGTCCTGAATCCGGGAATGAAGGAAGGAACCAGCCATCCGGATGTGGAGATTCAGGCGACGGTATTGCGCGACGGGCAACCGGTTTGGAAGGGGCCGGCATTCACGCTTGACGCCGCCACGCCAGCCGACCCGCGGCGGGTGAAGGTGGCGCAGAAATTGAGCTTCGGCGCTTCCACGCCGCCAGGGGAGTATTTGCTTCACATCGAAGCCACATCGCATCGCGCGGGAACAAAGCAAAAGACTCACGCCGAACAGTCGCTGGACTTCGAATTGCGCCGCAGGTGAGCGGTGCTGCCCTGATACACTGGCCGTATGGGGAACGGCAGTATGTTCGCGGCGCCTGGCGGGGGCCTGGGCGTGACGCCCCGCATCACTTCACTTCTTATTAAACCGGCGTCGGCGGTGTGCAACCTGGATTGCGCCTACTGTTTCTATTTGGACAGGGAGGCGGACCCGTACAAGGCTCTGCCTGCACGCCGGATGACCGACGAGACGCTGGAGAGACTGGTGGATAGCTACCTGTTCTACTCCTATCCGAACAGTGTATTTGCGTTCCAGGGCGGTGAACCCACGCTGGCCGGACTGCCATTTTTCGAAAAGCTGGTCGCCTTTCAGAAACAATACGGCCGGGATGGGCAGAACGTCAGCAACGCGCTGCAGACCAATGCCATGCTGCTCACCGGCGATTGGTGCCAACTGTTCCGCGAATACAATTTCCTGTTGGGTGTTTCGCTCGACGGGCCGCAGGAGATTCACGATCTTTACCGCTACAACAAAGAAGGCCGCGGCACCTGGAAGCGCGTAATCGAAAGCGTCGAGTTGTTGAAGAATAACCAGGTGGAGTTCAACGTCCTTTGCGTGCTCAACCAGGCCAACGTTCACAAGCCCAGGGAACTCTATAAGTTCTTCCGTGGCCTGGGCATCGACAACCTGCAGTACATCCCACTGGCGGAGTTCGAAAAGGACGGCACGCCGATGCCGTTTACCATCAACGCCGCGGAATACGGAAAGTTCCTGGTGGAGACGTTCGACCTGTGGTGGCCGGAGCGCCGCAAAGTACGGATCCGCTTCTTTGACAACGTGGCCGAGTCGCTGGCCGGCATCAAACCGGGAAGTTGCACGCTGCACGAAACGTGTGATTCCTACGTGGTGGTCGAGTACAACGGTGACGTGTATCCCTGCGACTTCTTCGTGGAAAAGGACTGGAAACTGGGCAACATCACGCTCGATTCGTGGAGCGAGATCGCGCGTAAGCAGAAGCGCTACTCGTTCGCCACCAAGAAAACCCTGGCGCACCCCGAATGCCGGGTCTGCGAGTTCCAGTCGATCTGCCACGGTGGCTGCCCGAAGTTCCGCCACGGTCCGAACCGGCGGTTTGAAGATCTTGATTACTTCTGCGGCGCCTACAAGATGATCTTCAAGCACGCCGTGGGCCCGCTGAAATCCGAAGTGGAAAAACTGCTGAAACAGAATTCCAGACAAACGTTTGCTTAACGGCGGCGAACCGGTAGCAGCAAGTGAGAAGCGTACTGTCGTCCGTGGTAGACGGTCTGATTAGCAGTCCGAACCTGTTTGCCGTCGATGCTGGAACCGCCGGCGTTCAGATTGCGATCAAAGCGTGGAAAGTTGCTGCTAGAAATTTCCAGGCGGATGCGATGACCGGACTTGAACACGTTGGCGGTTACTCCGGCGTCGATTAACACCGGGTAGACTTCCCGTGGATTGAGCCGCCCCGCGGGCTTGGTGACTGAATTCCGGTAGCGTAGCCGGAGAATTCCATCGCAGAGGTTTCGCGCTTCCCCATCGGGAAAAACGTCTACCAGTTTGGCGGTAAAATCGGTATCCGGAGCCGAACTGGAGACGTACAGCCGCACCCGAACATGCCCTATTACTTCCACATCCTGAGAGAGTCGGGACGAAGTGTAGACCAACACATCCTTTCGCTTTTCAACCGGGCGCTGATCCATAGGTCCCCAGGGGAACACGGAGGGCCGGCAACAGACGGCGCCCCCGGCGGTGGGCACGGGCTTGTTTGGGTCGTAGACGAAACGGTCTGGCGTGGACTCGGCGGACGGCGAAGAGAGAAGTTCGCCATCGCCATAAAGCGAATTCGCTCCACGCTTCGACGCTAAGTAATACGGCGTGACGCTGATGCCGTCCGGGGGCCAGGCGGATTCTTTGATCCACACGTTGGTTCCCATCACAAACAGCGTGAGCCGGGCACCGGGCGGGCCGGCACGAGCGGGGTGGTCGGATTTCAGCCAATAATCGAACCATTCCAACTGCAGTGTCCGGATGGGCTGCGTGGAATGTTCTCCGAAGTCCACTCCTTCGAATGGAAGTGACATGTTGTGCGGCCAGGGGCCGATGAGAGTGCGGTGCGGGGCGTTCTTCAAACCGGCAAAAGCGTCGAGGTCGCTTTGACAGAAATTGTCATACCAGCCGCCGATGCTGAAGACGGGCACCCGGATGCGTTTCAGTTTCTCGCGCACGCTGAGGCTCTGCCAGAATGAGTCGAACGCCGGATGGCTGACCGCCTTCTGAAACATCTCGCTGCGCTGTCCCGTGGCGGCCACGTCAGCGGTACGGATGGGCAGATGCCAGATGAATTGACGGAACTGTGGAATGAAGCCTGGGACTTTCAGGTTCTCCGACATCCACAATAATCGGGAACCCAGTTTGAATGCGCCCCCAGTGGAGTAGAAACGGTCGCGGTAATCGTCACACCCGGAAACAACGGGGAAGATCGCCTTCAGATAGGGATTGTTGAGCACGGCGACCTTCCATTGGACGATACCGGCATAGGATCCGCCAACCATGCCGATCCGGCCGTTGGACCAGCGCTGGTGCCCGATCCAGTTGAGCGTGTCATAGCCGTCGTTGGCCTCCTGCTCAAGCGGCTTGAAGATACCCTCGGAATCATACCGGCCCCGGACATCCTGCACTACCAGGGCGTAGCCGTGATCGAGAAACGGCCGGTAGATCGGGTTGAGGACCGCACCTTTTCCATAGGGGGTACGGACCAGCAGAACGGGACCGCGCCAATTGGCGGCCGGAAGGAACACGTTGGTACAGAGACCGGCTCCGTCGCGCATCGGCACGCGGACGTGAAACTGGCTGACGATGCCGGGGACCTCGGCGCCGGAGAGTATAAGTGCCGCAAGAAGCCAGAGTGCAATGGTGGCAGGCACGCCTGTTCCATTGTCGCTCAACGACAGGTCAGGCGAGCTGCTAACTGAGATTGAGCAGGCTAACGGTATCGCGTTCGATCAGTTCTTCCATTGCCTGTAGCGACACCTGAGGCAGTCCGGAGTTACCCGTAACTTCATTGACTCGCCGCAAACGCTGGACGGTCTCACCGGGGGTAGTAAATGGATAGTCGGAACCGAGCAGCAACTTATGTAAACAGCCGTACTCCTGGGCGATCATCAGTCCGTTGTAAAACTGCCACGGCCGGTAGTAAAGGGCAGAAACATCCGCATACACGTTGGGCTGCTTGCGGATGAGTACCGTGGTCTCATCCATCCACGGGTGACCCATGTGAGCGATGACCATGCGCAGTCCGGGGTAAGCCAGCGCGATGTCTTCAAGATCAACCGGCCGCGCGTACCTGAGCGGCGCGCGGCGGGGGAACGTGGTGCCCTGGTGAAACAGCACCGGAATGCCGCGGCTCTGGCAGTAATCGTAAACCGGTAGCATGCGCGGATCCATGCAGTGATAGTTCTGATAGATGGGCGCCAGCTTCAGCCCACGAAAACCGAGGGTTTCAAAGCAGTGGCGCATCTGGTCCAGATAATCCGCCTCGTATGGGTCAATGGCGGCGAATCCGATGAGCTTTTCGGGGTGCTGGTTGACGTAACCGATGACCAGTTCATTGGGGACGGAAAGCCCCAGGTGAGAGCAGCGAAAGCCGAAGACGACGGCACGAGTGGCGGGTTCCATGGCCTTCCAGTGCTCCTCTTCGGTGATGTGAATCTGAGCCGGCGCGCCCCGCGCAATGGACGCCTCCCGATTCATCTCCTCGGACCAATGCTCCGCGCGCCAGATGTGAGTATGACAATCGACAATCATCGAGATAGTTCCGATACTAACAGGCCGCGGGCGAGAGCATCGTCGAGCAGGCCCAACTTCCAGCGCACCAATTCCGGCGTGAAGAGGCCCCCTCGAATGATGCCACCACCTTCGGATGCGTATCCGAGCCGGGAGTCGGAATCAAGGATCGGAAGAATTCCGATTACGTTGGCGCGCTCCTTCAACAGGATCTCCCGCATCCGGGCCACCGGGGCATGGGCATCCCGAGCTTCGATCCAGGCAATCTCGTTCAGAATCGAATCGAGGCTGGACTCGATCGTTCGAGCAATACGCCACTCACCGGCGATGGCCCGTTTGTGGTCCGGCTCGGTGGCCGCCTGTTGCGCCTGGGCGAGTTCGGCGATGCCCTGGTGAAATTGGTCGCGCACAATCCCCAGGTATTTCGCGGCGATCGCCGAACCCCACGGGGCAGTCCATTTCAGATCGTTCTGCCACGCGCGCCAGCGGCCGGAAGCAGGCGTGGAAGCATCCAGATAGAAGGGATTACTGGGCCCTTTCTGCAGCGGTCCGGGCAGGCGGGCGACATTATCGGAATAAGGAAACTGCCGGATGCCGTCACTGAAATGCTGCCAGGCGCGAAGTACGTAGGGAACCGCGGCGTGGCCGTAATAATTGCGCGCCAGCTGCGGCAGCACCTCGGCGGCTGGCGGCGCCGGATCGAAGCTCATGCGGGTGAACAATTGAGCCGGAAGCGAAACGAGATAGCCGTAGTGGCACCAGTTGCCGAACCATCCATCGGCGGAGTATTCGCGGATCTTCTCGATACGGCGAAGCCATTGATTCATGGCGGGGATGTAGGGGGCGAAAATGAACTCCTGGCTGACGGCATGCTCGGTCTTTGTGATGAACCGCAGGCCCAGTTGTTCGGCAAGTTGGTGATGGTCGATGAACTCCTGAGGGGGGCCGATGAGAGTGAGGTTGTAGTCGCCCGTTTGATGACGAACGCCGTCGCGCTCAACGATGCCGCCCTTGCTGAAATCCACCTGGAGCGTGATGTCTTTGGGAAGCCTCGGAAACAAAGCCTTCACCCACTCATCGTTGCGGCCGTAGGAGAAGGCGATCAGACGCTTCGACGGCCCGCCGGCCTGGTGCATGGCGCCATTGATGTTGGTGAGCACCTGCAATGCGAGATCAACGCAGGTGGACTTGGAACAGCGGGGGCATCGGCGGCGGCTGGCATCGTGGTTACCACAGTAATAGAAGCCCTCCGAATCGTAAATGACTACGAAACCGGCGATTCCCGGAGCCTGGGAAACAATATTGCGAACCACGTCGGCCTGGTATTGGCGCACCCGGGCATCCGACGTACACATCGCATTGTTGTAACCGATGCCCCGCGTCTCGGGATATTTCTGGTAAAAAGACTCCGGAACCGGATGATTATAGTTGGTGGCTAAGTAGACCCAAACATCGACGCCATACTTCTTGCCAAGTTGCGTAAGTTCTTGGATCCGGGCCAGCCGTCGAGATGCTTGAGGGTCTTCCAGTTCCTGGAAGACGCTGAGGTGACCGGCTGCCTCTTCAACGTTCAACCAGATCCAGACACCGTTGAAACCATCGCGCGATATACGCTCGAATAAACCCGGTGTATAGATGAACGGACGCGAGGATTCCGTGTAGCGGAGGCCTCCAATGTATATCGAGGTAGTGATGCGTACTGGAAAACGCGCGTTGCGAACCGTCCTGCCGGCGGGTAGCGCAGCCGACTGGCGGGACCGTATCTCGTCCTCGATCCAGTACAGCCCCCGCATCACGCCACGCGGCGTGGTGGCGGAAACGCGCACCTCGCCCGGCGCGGCGATAACCGAGAAACCCTCTTCCGTGGTGACGCCATCAACCGATGGTTTCACTTCAACCACAATGTCACGCGACGCCGAATCGGAGAGGCGGACCTTACAACAGGAGTTGAGAAACCTCTCAAAGCCCGCAATCGCGGTGGGAACCACCTGTTCGGCCGCTGGCGCCTGGTTGACAATTTTCCAAGGCGCGCCCTGCAGCGATATCACATCGCCCGCGGCGGCGAGTTGGTGTTCGAATACCGGCGGCGATGGCCGTTCGAGGTAAGTTCGCACGAATGCGAAGGTATCTTCACCCTTGCGCGGAGCGATGGAGCGATAGGCGAACGGAAAATCCTGCGGGCGGGGCTTGCCGCCCAGAGGCCTGCGCCCATATAGAACATAGTGCCCGCGCTCCGGATCGGGAGATGCCTCCGCCAGTGACACATAGTAAGTCCGGCCGGGCGCCAGTCTCACCGTTGGAATACGCGCATCGTACCAGAGGTCGAATAGCGGCTGAATGGAGTCCGGCTTCAGGCGTGCGGTGCCGAGGTCGCCGGCGCCGGGACGGGTACCGTAGCGTACAACCAGCGCCGAGGGATGATCGTATCGCGAGACGCGGAGAGCGAAGCCGTTAAAGGCGGGCGTACCGGCGCCAACACTGAAAGGGTTCGTTATGGTGGTGAGAATGGTGCTGATGTACGGAAGCGAATCGTCGTCGCTATCGCCGATTCCATTTGCATCGCGCATGGTCGGCCACACCGTGTAGGTGTAGGTACGCTCCGGAGTGGCTGCCGGCTTCAGCCACCGGTTAGCGAAGTCAAAGGTACGCATGCCGCCGATCTCGTGCGCTGCAAGAAAAGCATCGCGCTGAACACGGTCTTCGGTATGCCAGGCCCGGGAAATTTCTTCCACCTGCTTCCAGGCTCTTTCATGCCAGGCCGGAGTGGTGGTAGCATCGTGATCGGCAAACTCCACCATCACCGCGCGCGGATACATCGCGGCGATCAACTCGGGATGCGTGAAACGGTTCAGCACGTTCCAGTTGAAGAAGTCCTCGTCGGGGTGGAGAAGATAACTGGTTGTGGCGTTCTCGTCGGTGATCTTGGGCCGCCAGTCATTGAAGTGGCCCGAGATGATGACGGTCTTAAGCCGTGTCTCGAGGGGCCCCATCCAGATGGTGGAATAGCCGCCATAGGAGAGGCCGTAGTAACCGATGTGATTGCCGTCAACATAGGGCAGGGTCTGGAGAAAGTCGACCACACGGCGCAACTTGCGCACTTCGAGGGCCGTACGAAGCATACCGAGCGATGCGGCTTTACGGACGATGGGATTGATCAGTTCGCGCTGCGGCGTCGGAACAGTGAGATAGGGAGCAAAGACGACGAAGCCCTGTTCGGCCAGCCGCGCGCCAAACTGATGATAAACCTTACTGGGATCGGGATTCTCGCCCACTCCAGTAATGTCCTTGGGCTGCCCGCCCAGGCCGTGCTGGCAAACGATGGCCGGCAGCAAGCCGTTGCGCCTTCGCGGAATGAGCAGGTGGCCGTACACGTCCACGCCATCGAGCGCGCCCAGCTGGACTTCATATGCGGTGAAGTGAGCAGTGACGCGGAGAAGATTCGTGCGGGGGTTGAGAGGAGCGGCAGGTTCGGCCGGGACACCCATCCAGCGGGCAAGTTCCGTACGTAGCTGGGCGGCTTTCGCACCCGGATCCGCGGCGCCGGTCAGGTTCCAGTAATGATAGCGAACGCTTTCGCTCCGGTCGATCAGCTTACGCAGATAACCATGGAGAAACGCGTAGTTAGCTGCATTGATAACCGGAGCCAGTTGCTTTGCCGGTCCTGTGGAGGTCAACGCGCCGCCGGCGCCGCGGATCCTGTAGTAGGACTGCGCGCGCCCGAAATCGCCGGCCTCCGCCTCGAGGGCTAGTTTGCGGGGAGCGACCAATGCCGCGATCTCGGCTCCAGTGAAGTGGTGAAGCTGACCATAGAGCAGCTCCTCGGGGTTGCGGGCGGAAGCACGAATCACGGCAAGATTGCTGATTGCAGCGGCCAGAAGCGCCGTGTAGCCACCGTAAAGCTGGATGCGTGCCGACGGATACTTCCGCTTCAGCGCATCGGCTACCGCGAGAGTCTGCTCTACTTCCAGGCCGGGCAGCGTCCTGCCGGCCACAACAGCCAACCGGGTCAAGACCGAACGCTGGGTGGCATCGGGCAGCCGCCGCGTGATGGAAGCGATTTGCGGACCGGCCATGGGCGGTACCGTCACCATGGACACCACCATTTCATCGTTCGATTCGAGCGGCGAAGGATCGAGTGAATCCGTGACGATGGTGATGGCTTTGGTCGAGGTGCCGTGCAAGTTCGCCCGCGCCTCAAAGCCGTCTGTGGTGCTAACCGCTAGTTCGTTGCCATTGATGGTGGCGGCGGCGCCTGCGTGCGCAGCCACTCCGAGCATGCGGCGCAAGATCGCTTTCTGGTCCGGGCGGTTCCAATTGGCCGCGCGTTCGGCGGCAGTCCGTTCAATCCGGCGATCCAAATAGTTGAGGATCTGTTGCCGCTGCTGCTCACGCCAGTCCCTGGAAAGTGTGAAGGCGCGCGTCCCGGCGAGATGAACTGGAATGTCAAGGGAAGGCTCGGCGGCAAATGCCGCAAAGCAAATAAGCGATAAAAAGACCACCCGCATCAGTTACTCCCAAAGTCGATAAAGCGCCTGATTGCCATCCAACCCCAATCCCTTCTCCAGAGCCTGGGTGAAGAGTTCGTAAGTGAGGGCAGTGCCAGGAGCATCCAGGCCAAGTTGCTCGAAAAACTCCCGGGCAAGGCGAAGATCCTTCTGTTGCAAGCGAATCATGAAGCCTGCGGAGAAATCGCCCGCGACGATTTTCGAGCCGAGGTTCGACCACATCCAGGAACCGGCGGCGCCTGCCGAAACTGCGCTTAGCACCGTTTCGAGATCCAGTCCGGAAGCGCTGGCAAGGCGTAGTCCTTCCACCGCGGCCAGAAGGTTGAGCGCCCCCACCGCCTGGTTCACCAGCTTCATCTTCTGGCCTGAGCCGGATTCGCCGGCATAAACAATGTTGCTGCCCATCGCTTGAAACAGTGGCAGGCAGTGGTCAAACGCTTCCTTGCTTCCGCCCACCATGATGGAGAGCGTTCCCTTGCGTGCTCCTAGGTCGCCACCGCTAACCGGCGCATCCAGCATGGCGACGCCCTGAACGGACAGCCGGCGGGCGAAGTCCATGGTGGCAACCGGGGAGACGGTGCTCATATCGATGTAGACCGTGCCCGCGTGCATCGCGCCGGCGGCGGCGCCCGAACCGAAAAGCACGTCGTTGACGTCGGGCGTATCCGGCAGCATGGAGATCACCACATCACGATCGCGCGCGGCATCCATCGGCGCCGCAACGGCGCGGGCGCCATCGATGGTCTTCGGTTGCCGGTCGCAGGTGACCAGATCGTGGCCTGCCTGGACGAGATTCGCCGCCATTGGCATTCCCATAATTCCCAGGCCGATGAATCCTATCTTCATAGTTCGCTTCCTAATTCGAGAAACCGGTCCAGGCATTCAGCCAGTTGCAATGTGTCGCTCCACGGCGTTCCCGTATCGCTGCCTTCAACGAAGGCCAAAAAATCCTGGTCCTGGTTCCGTATGGCCGATTCGTAACTCGCGGCTTCGTCACCCTGCCAGTCAAAAGCGCTCTCGTCGGAGCGAAGGTGGCTGAAGCCATCGGTTTCTACGGTGTGTTTCGAACCGACCACGGTGACGCGGGAGACCGGCAGCCGGGAGTTATAGGTAACGCCGAGGTGCAGCGGCGCTCCGCTTTCCAATCGGGCGAGGAGCGCCACGTCTTGTGGACACTCTAACGCCGGGTGGGTGACGCAGGCCAAAGGTTCAAACCAGCCAAACCAGTGCAACGCCAGGTCGACGTGGTGCGCGGCGTGGTGCAGAAGAGCATCGTCGGTCCAGCTTCTGGGCGTGTGGCGAACGGGCGCGCGGAAACATTCGACGTGGAGTACCGCTCCTAGTGCATCGTTCTCCAACAGCACGCGCAGCCGGGAGAACCCCGCAAGGTATCGGGAGGTATGCGCACACTGCACCAGCGCGTTATGGTCCACAGCGGCCGTGATCAGCGCCCGCGCCTCTACGGCCGATGAACAGGCCGGCAGTTCCACTAGTACATGGCGGCCGGCTTCAAGCGCGGCGTGCGCCTGTCCGAAATGATGGTGGCTGGGCGAGGCGACGATAACGGCGTCGCACTCATCGAAGACGCGCTCCAGGCTAGTGGTGAAATTCGGGATGTCGTGGGCGCGGGCAAAGGCTTCGGCCTTGTCCTCGCGCGGGCCGGAAACAATGCGGAGATTCGCGCCTGAGCGGTGAAGCCCCTTGACATGTACGGCGGCAACCGCGCCATAACCGACAACACCGACTCTGGGGCTCATAGCGTCTCCAACGCCCGATCCGGATCGAGCCAGTTCGCCTGCTCAAGCAGGCCGCGGAGGCGCTTTTCCTGCTCGGGATCGAGCGGATAGAAGGGATTGCGGGAGTAACCGCCGCCAAGACCCCACATATTTAGAATGGACCGGTAAGTTGCCAGGTCACTTACCGGTCCTATTAACTGATGGGTATAAAGATGCACCAGCGGAAGAATGCGCTTCCAGATGCGGAAACCGAGAGCCGCATCGTTGTTCAGCGTGACCGCCTCATACATCCGGCGCGCTGCTTCGGGAGCAACATTCAGAATGCCGGAGATCCAGCCGTTGGCGCCTGCGCAAAGCGCTTCAAATGCCGCCTGAAAGGAACCGTAAAAGATCGCCATGCGGCCGCCGGCGAGATATTGGAGATCATGCACCGGCACCACCGTCTCATAAGTTGACTTCACCATGTGCAGCACGTCTTCATCAACCAATTGCGCCACCTCCCGCGGATTGAGATCAACGCACGCCGAGTTGGCGGGATTGTTGTAGAGCATCACGGGGATGTCGATAGCGGCGCGCACATCGCGAAAGTGGCGGATGACGGCCTGCTTCGAAGGCTTTTGGTAGTAAGGCAGGATGACGATTACCGCGTCCGCGCCCAATTGCTCCGCAGCCTGGCTCAAGTGGATGGTGTGCCTGGTAGAGTAGTGGCCGGTACCAAAAATTAGCGGCACCCGGTTACCGTTCACTTCGCGGGCGAGGTGAAACAGCCGCAGGCGCTCCTCATTTTCAAGCGCAATGAATTCGCCGCTGGTTCCTGCGATGACCAGACCATCGACGCCCTGGCCGATCAGCCAGTCCCAGTGACGGGCAGTAAGCTCCTCATCCACGTTATTGTCCTTGTCGAACATGGTTAAGGCCGCTGGAAAGATTCCGCGGAATTTCTCGAGTGAATAAGGCATGATCAAGCTCCCCTCAGGTGGGGCGGGACCTCCGCGCCACCGGGTAGATGGATAAGAATGCAAGCCACGGCAGGGTTCCTATAAGTACAAACATGATCGCCGATTGGTTCAGGTCGGCCAGGTGTCCGATATAGGGGCTGACCAACCCATAGGCGATGTTGCCGATACCTCCCAGCATACCCGCGGTGGCTCCCACGTGCGCGGGATCCACATCCTGCACGAGCGTAAGGTAGATAACCAGGAAGCCGGCAACGCCGGCGGCGGTGAGCACCAGACAGCCCAGTGCGACATAAGCCGACGGCGCCATGCCGGCGATAATCGCCGTGCTCATCAACAGACAACTGAGCAGCAGCGCCTGGTTTCGTGCCGGTCCGATCGCCACGCCTTTCGAAACACGGGCTCGAACATACAATCCCGTGAGCAGATTCCCGGCGTCGAGTCCGCCGTAAATCAGCATCGACAACGCATTGCCCGTACCGAAGCCGAAGCCGCGTTCGGTCTTAAGATAAAGCGGAATCCAATCGGCCAGAAAGTAGCTGACTGAGTTGACGATGACGGCTACTGCTGCCAGGAGCCAGAAATCACGGCGCATGGCAATCCGGCCGAGGATCGACGGGACCGAGTGGAGATCAACCGGTGCGCCCGCCATGGCAGCCGACCGGCCGCGCGTGATCAGGAACCACAGCACGATCCAGAAGAAACCAAGGGCGCCTGTAACGTAAAAGGCCGAGCGCCATCCGTAACGCAACGTAAGGATGGTCACTACGACCGGGGCAAGTATCGCCCCCAGCGCCGTTCCACTGTTGAAGATACCGTTGGCAAGCGGCCGGTCCTTGGGTTCGAGCATGCGCTCGGTAACCTTCAGCGCGCAGGGCCAGTTAAACGCCTCACCGGCGCCAAGCAACAGCCGGCACATCGACATGCCCGGAAGCGTGGTTGCCAGGCCGGTGAGCAAACCCGCCAGTGACCAGACGCCGACCGCGGACGGAAAGATAAGGCGCGCGCCAAAAGCATCGACAATCCAGCCCCCGAAGAACTGAACGGCTGCATAAGAATATCGGAACACCGCAATAATTTCACCGAAGCCTTCTTTATCGGTATGAAACTCGCCGATGATGCGTTCGGCAGTTAGCGAGAGAACCTGGCGGTCGAGATAGTTGAGCACGGTGGCCAGCAACAGCAGGCCGCAGACCCACCACTTGAGCGATCCCGATACCTGCCGGCTATCTCCAACCATCATGCGGTGTGTATGGATAGCGTTCCAAAGCATCGTAGTCGAGTACGATGCCGAGGCCCGGCCGGCAGGGAACCGGAAAATGGCCATCCTGTAACTCAATCGGAATGGAAGGGAGCAGATCGCGCCACAAAGTGGCGTCTCCCTCGGATCCGATGGTTTCCAGGTGGTAGTAGTTCGGAACGGAGGCGGCAAACTGGAGATTGATGAGGGTCGCGACCGGGCCGTTGGGGTTATGAGGCGCCATTGCCACCGAATAGGCCTCGGCCATGGCCGCAATCTTCTTCAGACCGGTGATTCCTCCGCAGTTGACGATGTCGCACTGCAGGATGTCCACCGCCAGTTTTTCGAGAAATGGACGCACGCCATGAATGGTGGCCCATCGCTCGCCGGCCGCGATCGGGACTGCGGATGAGCGATGAACCTCGGCCAGCACGTTCTCATTTTCCGGCGGCACGGGTTCTTCGATGAACATTAGCTGATAAGGCTCCAGCGCGCGGCAAAGGCGAACGGCATTCTTCAGACTGAGACGGCCGTGACAATCGACGGCGATTCCGAACTCAGGGCCAACCGCCTCGCGGCCGGCGGCGAAGAACTCCCCGATGCGCGAAAACGCGGATGGGTTGATGTACTCGGTCTCTTTTACAGAGCGGCCAATCTGGCCGTTGGTTCCGGAATAACCGTGGCCGTCATTGGCGCGGCAGCCGTAGAACAGCGGCAGTGTCGTCTTGGCGGCATGGTAGCCGCGCGCTTTGCAGCGCGCCAGATTCGCCGCGAATTCTTCCGGGGTCGCCCCGGCTGGCGAGTGGCAGTAGACGGGCACCCTCGAACGCGTCGGACCGCCGAGCAGTTTGTAAACCGGCACTCCGAGTTGCTGGCCGAGGATATCCCATAGCGCGCAATCGACGGCGCTAATGGCTGTCGAGTGCATCGGGCCGCCAACCCAGAACGAGTCCCGGTACATCTTCTCCCAGTGCTCTTCAATCGCGGTCGGGTCTTGGCCGATCAGGTAGCGCCGCAACTGGAGAATCGACTGCTCAACCGTGTGCGTCTTGCGTTTCATCACGGTCTCTGAGATACCCGTGATTCCAGCGTCGGTGAAGATCATCACGAGCACACAGTTACGAAACTCCAGGTCCACGATGCGCGTCTGCAGGTCGGTAATCTTCATGGCAATCCAGTATTGAACCCGGAGCGCATCCGAAGCCGTTCTCTGTCCGGGCGGAAACCCAAGCGTAGCAGCACAACCCTATAGCGTCAAATGCAATCATTATACGGAATCGATCTATTCGTGATATGAATACCGCATGGACTTGAGACAGCTCGAAATGCTGCGCGCAGTGGCGGAAAATTCCAGCTTCACGCTAGCCGGCCGCGAACTTCATGTCGCGCAATCGGCCATCAGCCGGAAAGTCAAGCTCCTCGAAGACGAACTGGGCGAAAAACTCTTCCAGCGGGTCAACAAGCGCGTATTCCTGACGCCGGCCGGCAAGGTGATACTCCGATATGCCACTCGCATCTTTCAGGAGATTCGCAATGCATCCCTGGAGATCTCCGATCTGGCGCAGATGAACCAGGGCCTGGTGCGAATCGGCAGCGGGATGACAGCCTGCATGTTCCTTCTGCCGCCCGTGATCGAAAAGTTCCAGGCCCGTTACCCGAAAGTGGAAATCCAGGTGCAAACTGGGACGGCGCAGATGTTGCTGCCGAAGATCCGGGATGGCTCTCTGGATGTTGGCGTACTCACCCTTCCGGTCAATTCGCCGGACCTGGAGACGGTTCCCTTCGCCCGGGAACAGATGGTGTTGGTCGCCAGCCCCAAGAATCGGAAACTGGCCGGGCGACGCGTCATTCGGCCGGATGAGTTGCCCAAGTTGAAGATGATTCTCTTTCACCCGGAGACGGCTACGCGAAAGTTGATCAATGAATACTTCATCCGGCTGGGAATTACTCCCAGGGTAACCATGGATTCGGAAAACGTCGCTACCATCAAACCGCTGGTGCGCGTGAATCTGGGAGTAAGCATACTACCGCTGCCGGCGGTAGCCGCCGAAGTCAAACGCCGCGAACTGGTGTGCCTCCGCCTGGCCGGCGAAAACCTGGCCCGTGAGATCGGATTGGTATTTCATAAATCCAGCTACCACCCGAAGCCATTGCTGGAACTGATCGAACTCTTTCGACAGACGAAGTACTAGAAATGGCGCATATTCCCGTTCAGTCTGTCTGGCCGCGCCCTTGTACCTGAAAGATATTCTTTGACTTTGGTGGTTTCTCTGGTATCTTAATCTGAACCGGTTGCGACTGCCTTCGACATACCGGAATCAGGGTTTGGGAGTAAGACAATCTGCATGTCAACGAAATTACTGTATGTGTCTGTAATGTTAGCTCTATGGGTGATTCCTGGAGCCGCACAAGACTTTCGCGCGACGCTGAACGGGCTGATCTCCGACCCGTCCGGCGCCGCCGTGGCCGGTGCGAAGGTTACGGCCACCGACCTACAGAAGAACTCGCGTTCTGAGGTATATTCCAATGAAACCGGACGCTACTCGATCCCCTTCCTGCTACCCGGTGAATATCGCGTAGAGGTCGAAGCTCCCGGATTCAAGAAGTATGTACGCGAAGGCATTCAGTTGCAGATTGGCGACCGTGCCGCGCTAAACGTGAACCTGGAACTGGGCGCTCTGAGCGACGAGGTAACGGTGAGCGCTCAGATGTCTCAACTTGAGACAGAGACGGCCTCGCGTGGCGGGGTGGTCGATAATCAATTGCTGTTGAACGTTCCTAACGCCGGACGCAACGTATATCAGTTGGCATTCGCCATGCCTGGAGTCTACAAACCGGCGACCTCACAGGGGACTTCGTTTGATCTGGATGGACTGGCAAACTCGCGAACCGCGATCAACGGAGCCGCAATGGGAGCCTCTGGAACCGAGGCCAACACCGACGTACAGATCGACGGCACGAGCGACGCCAAGGGCGACCGCCAGGTGGTGATGATCCCTGCGCTCGAGTCGATACAGGAATTCCGGGTCCTGACGAACACCTACGACGCGCAATATGGACGGACTGGCGGCGGCATCATTATGACGACGACCAAGTCCGGAACCAACCAGTTTCATGGCGGGGTGTGGGACCGCTACTTTGATGACAGGCTGAACGCAAATACATGGTCCAACAACCGGAATCGGGTCCCGCGTCCCGAGCGTGCGACCAACATCTATGGTTTCAACACGACCGGCCCCATTTGGGTGCCCAAGGTGTTTGATGCCCGCAACAAACTGTTTTACATGGTGAACTACGAGTCGCGTCCATCGTCCAGCCTGTACACCACTCAATCCACTGTCCCGCTGGTGGAGCAGAAGAAGGGCAATTTTTCCAGCCTTGTGGCCTCCGACGGTAAACCGGTGCTCATTTACGACCCGTTGACGACGCGGCTGACCCCTGACGGGAAGAACTACATCCGTACACCATTCACCGGTAACGTAATCCCCACAGATCGGATCAACCCGGTTGGCGCCAAAATGGTCTCCTACATGCCCGATCCAACGATCGACGGCACCGGCCTCACTCACCTCAATAACTTCTTCCAGACGAGCGACAACAGCGGCACGCTGTGGCAGTGGACCGGGCGCCTGGACGTTCGGCCTTCCGATCGGAATGCATTCTTCGGCCGCTACGGGGAAACGAACATGAGCCGCTGCTGTGACCGCCGCTTCCCGGAGGGTAGCCCGGCTGAGAGCAGCACCATTATTCCCCGCGGCCGCCGCGGCAGAACCCTGACGCTGGACTGGACGTCGGTACTCAGTCCGACTACCACCTTCAACCTGCGAGCCGGGTTCTCCCGGCTAGAGAATCTGGCGTGGAACCCGCAGGCGCTAAGCTTCGATCCCAAGACGCTGGGTTTTCCCGCGTCGCTGGTCAGCCAGTTTGCCCGCCCCCAATACCCTACCGTCAATTTTGGAAGCTACATGGCACAGGGCGCGGGCCCCTATGTACAGGGAGACGACACCTATACTCTCGGCCTTTCAGGAGGGAAGGTATTCTCAACCCATGTTACGAAGTTCGGCTATGAACTCCGGCAATTCCGGAATACGAACCTGAGTTACGGCTCCCCCGCTGGCACATACGCATTTGGCAAGAACTGGACACAGGCCGATCCGAACTCCGCGAACGCCTACTCCGGCAATGAGGTGGCGACGGCCTTGCTGGGATACCCCACCAGCGGCTCGGTAACGATTCCGATCACACCGGCGTACCGCGGTAACTACTATGCGCTCTACTTCCAGGACGATTGGAAGATTACGCGCAAGCTGACGCTCAACCTCGGCATCCGGTGGGATTATGAGACACCCCTGGTGGAGCGCTACAACCGGCAGACCACGGGATTCGCGTTTGGCGCGCCCAGCCCGATTGCCGCGCAAGTGAAAGCTTCACCGGCCGTGAGCAATTGCCCGGCTTGCGCCAATCTCACCGGCGGGCTGAATTTTGCCGGAACCAGTGGTACTGGCCGTGATGCGTTCGCGCCGGATCGCAACAACGTTCAGCCGCGCTTCGGCGCAGCCTACTTGCTGGACGACAAGACGGTGATTCGTGGCGGCGTCGGTCTCTATATGCTCGGCGAGTGGGCGCTCGGTCCGAACACCGGCTACAGCCGGACAACCTCGATTGTTCCCACCATTGATGGTGTGTCGCCGTCGGCAACCATGTCGAATCCGTTTCCAACCGGGCTGTTGCAACCGGTAGGCAACACACTGGGGCTGGCTACCGATCTGGGGCTGGGATTGGGCGTCAACTACTATGATCGCCCCCTGGCTCGTTCAACACAGTATTCCTTCGGAATTCAACGGACTTTGTGGGGCGGAGTGATGGCCGATATTTCCTACGTCGGCAATTACACCACCGGCCTCGCAATCGGCGGCGCGCTCAACTTTTTGCCCACCGCGACACTGGGCAAGGCGGCCAGTTACTACACCGAGAAAATCGCGAACCCCATGGCCGGCCTGCTGTCGAATAATGCCGCTTTGAATGGCACGACGATTACCCGCGCCTCACTTCTTTACGCCTACCCCCAGTATTCCAACGTCAGCGTGGCGAACATCCCCGCCGGCGCAAACCGCTACGATGCGATGCAACTGTCGGTAAAGCGCCGCTTTAGCAACGGTCTCGACTTCCAGGTCAATTACATGGTCACCAAAACCCTGGAACAACTCACACTGCTGAATTCCCAGGATCTGAACCTTTCTGACCTGACGCACCCGGCCCTGGAAAAGCGTCTCACCATTTTTGATGTGCCCCAGAAGTGGTCGATTCTCGGCACCTATGACCTTCCCGTCGGGCGTGGCAAGTCGTTCCTCAATGGAGCGCACCCCATCGTCAACGGGCTACTCGGCAACTGGACCGTGGGATGGAACGCGACGATGCAGAGCGGCTTCCCGATGGCATTCCCCAACGCGGCTCCGCTGGAGGCGCGCAGCGCCAAACTGCCGGCTGACCAGCGTACGCTGGAGCGCTGGTTCGACACCTCGCTGTTCCCCAAGGTGGCGGGACCGCCCGCTTACACGCTTCGTAACTTCCCGACGGTCTTTCCCGATGTCCGGTTCATGCCGTTCCGGAACATCGATTTCTCTCTGTTGAAACATTTCCCAATCTTCGGGGAGCGCGTGAGAGCGCAGGTTCGCGCAGACTTCACCAACGCGATGAATCATCCTTACTTTACATCGCTGATCTCGAGTCCGCCGAATGTCACCGCCGGAACGTTCGGACAACTCTCGCCATCCCAACAGAACGAGCAGCGCATCATCTATCTGGAGTTCAAACTGACGTTCTGACAAAACGGCCGATTAGGTCAGACTTCCAACCTGCGCTGGGCGGCGTTCCACTTCAGACGCCGCCCGTCGCGTAGGCTGCGCATCGCCAGCACCAGCAGAATGTTCGTCGCTTGGCCGGCTTCGACGGGTGCGTTCGGATCCTTGCGCGAGCGGATGCAGTCGAGAAAATTGCGAATATGGCTCGGCGCAGCTTGGCTGAAACTGCCCGGCACTTTGCGGGCGACGGAACTCTTCATCTCGATGGCGTTCGACTGTGGATAGAGCGAGTACCATTCGCGGCCCACGTCAAAACGCGCCTTCGTCCCATGAAACTGCTTGAGCTGGTCGTTGCAGGGATTATACGGCATCGACTTATAGCCGAGTGAAAAGGTGGCCTGATAACCTTCGGGGAATTCGGCCACGATCGTAGCCGTATTGGTAACCTCCACCCCCTCAAGGTCGGGCTTCAGCCCGCTGCAGCTAACGGCACTGGGACCGTTGGAGTTCATATACCACTGGATGCAATCCATGATATGGGCAGCTTGCCCAACGATAAGGCCGCCGGAATAATCGAAAAAGTAATACCAGTTGAAGAAGCGTACGGGGTCCATTTCCCGAGTCGGGGCCGGACCCTGCCATTGTTTCCAGTCGAGTTTCCCCTTGAGCGTCGAGTTACGGATGGATCGGGTGTAGTTCATCCATCCCGAAGTTACCAGGTGAACATCGCCAACCTGGCCGGATTCCATGATGCTCTTCCCCTGTAGAAACAGTTCGGCGCTGCGGCGCTGAGTGCCCACCTGAACCACGCGCCTCGTGCTGCGCACCGCGTCAATCATGGCGAAGCCCTCTTCGATAGTGTGCGCCATCGGCTTTTCGACGTAAACATCCTTGCCGGCGTGAACCGCGTCGATGGTCATCTGCGCGTGCCAGTGGTCGGGCGTCGCGACGATGACGGCATCAATCGCTTTGTCGTCCAACAGGCGGTGATAATTGTCGTAGGATCTGGCGCCGGTGTTTGCCGCCGCCAGGCCAGCCTCGAGATTCGGCTCGTAGACGTCGCAGACTGCCGCCATCTCGGCGCCGATCTCCTTGAACTGCCCAACCAGGTAGCGTCCGCGGCCACCGGCGCCGATGATTCCCACGCGGATGCGGTCGTTGGCGCCGAGTATGCGGGATTGCGCCAGCGCGGTGCTCATCACAAAGGTTCTGCGATTCATGGTCCTGTAGTTTAACCGATCGCCGCAAAAAGAGAAAATCGAAGTAAGAGAGGTGAACGATCGAATTCTGAGATGGATCGGCTCTGCTATACTCCACGCCCATGCGCACCCTCATTCTGATTCTGGCGGTTGTAGCCACGCTGGCGGCCGCACCGTTGCGCGGCACCCGCCCTCTTGAATTGAGCGGAGATCCGGCCGAAAAGATGGTAAACGGCATCATCGGTTACCTGCGGCGCGCTACCGCGGATTCGAAATCGGCACGAAACCCCTCGGCGGAACGGCTCAGGTACATCCTGGGCGTTGAGGACAAGCACGGCGAGCCAAGGGCGCCGCGCCTGCTGGCGCGCGTGGGCACTCCCGCGCTTCTGGTTGACCGGGGAACATATCGCGTATACGCGGTGCAGTGGGACGTTAGTGACGGAATTACCGCCGAGGGACTATTGTTCGAACCCGCCGGCCGGATTCGCGCGCGGGTGGTCGCTATCCCCGATGCGGACCAGCTGCCGGAAGAACTCGAGGTGAGCCGGGTGCTGGCCGCCTCCGGATGCCAGGTTCTCTCTCCGGCTCTGATCAGCCGGAAAGACACCTGGAGCGGAAATCCGAAGATCCGCATGACGAATCAACCGCACCGCGAATTCCTTTATCGCATGGCGTTCGAAGTCGGAAAGACGCCCTGGGGTTACGAAACCCGGAAGGTGCTGGCGGCCGTGGACTGGTTCGCCACCGAACCGAAGACCCCCATCGGCGTTTGGGGCTACGGCGAAGGCGGCGCGGTGGCGCTGTTTGCCGCCGCGCTGGATAAGCGCATCGATGCGGCGGTGATATCGGGATATTTCGGACCTCGAGAAACTCTGGCCACCCAGCCGCTTTACCGCAACATGTTCGGATTGCTGAAGGACTTCGGCGACGCCGAACTCGCAGCGATGGCGAAAGCGGGAACGATTTTCATCGAGCGCAAGCCCGGCCCGAACTGGCCGGGTCCCTCCACGGCCGATCCTTCGCGGCGCGGGGCGGCGCCCGACGGTCTCTCCCCTTACACGGAAGCGCAAGTCGACGCCGAATTCCGCCGGGCACAGTCACTCCACCCGCAGGCAAGGCTGGTGATCGCGGCGGATGCCACAAACGGCTTTCTGGAGGCAGTGGGCCTACATCCTGGCGCGCCGCCCGGAATGCCGGTTCCCGTTCGCGAAGCCGATCAGCGGCAGCACCGCCAGTTCAATGAACTCTGCGACTATTCCCAGGCGCTGGTACGCAAGTCGTTTTTCGTCAGGCAGGCGCTGTGGGCGAAGGCGAACCAGGTGAATGAACAGCAGTGGGCGCAGATGTCTGACAAGTTTCGCACCCAACTGTGGAACGAGGTGATCGGCCGGTTGCCCGAAAGCGGAATGCCGTTGAACGTACGGACACGAAAGAGCTACCAGGGCCCCGGCTGGGATGGATACGAAGTACAGTATGACGTGACGCCCGGTGTCTTCGGCTACGGTGTGCTGTTGATGCCTCGTGGAATCGCCCCGGGCGAACGCAGGCCGGTGGTAGTCGTGCAGCACGGCCTGGACGGGCGGCCGCAGCACCTGTTCGGCCTTCCTGCCGTGGACAAAGAAAATGGTGTCTACACCAACTTTCATTACTACGGTAATGCTGGCGACGTCCTGGCCGGGAGGGGATACATTGTCTACCTGCCGCAGAACCCGTATATCGGGAATTTCCGGCCGATCAACCGGTGGGCCAATCCGCTTGGACTTTCGATGTTTTCCTTCATCCTGGCGCAGCACCAGCGATTGTTGGACTGGCTGGTTACGCTGCCCGCGGTGGATGCCTCAAAGATCGGCTTCTATGGGCTATCGTACGGAGGCAAGACCGCCCTACGGGTGCCGCCGCTACTGGCGCGTTATGCGCTGAGTATCTGCTCGGGAGACTTCAATGAGTGGATCTCCAAGGTAACCACGACGGACTTCGGATTCAGCTACATGTTCACCCACGAATGGGAGATAGACGAGTTCAACCTGGGCTCGATCGCCAATCACGCCGAGATGGCGAAGATGATGGCGCCGCGGCCGTTCATGGTGGAACGGGGCCATCGCGACGGCGTGGGAATCGACGAGTGGGTGGCCGCCGAATACGCGCCGGTGAAGCGCTTCTACGACGAGATGGGCCTGGGCGGGCGCACCGGATTTGAGTACTTCAACGGGCCGCACATGATGCACCTGCAAGGTACCCTGGAGTTCCTGCGGGAACACCTGGGGCGCTGAGCGATCAATCTAATAGTTAGATTGATGTCGATATTTTTTGAACTTGACCATTATGCGAATCCGAGGTAACTTCCCTTAAGCACGTGAGGAGCATCCATTCAATGACTACTCGTCTGATTACCGTCTGCACTGTTCTCTTTTTCTGTGGAACGCTATTGGCGCAAGTGGAGACCTCCACCAGCATACGCGGTATCGTCACAGACCCGAGCGGAGCCGCCATCCCTGGGGCTAGCGTTAGCATCCGCAACGTAGGCACCAATGAGACTCGCACGGTCTCTACAAACGATACCGGATTCTATGCCTTTCCTTCGGTCGTTCCCGGAACTTATGATGTCTCGGTGACACATCCCGGCTTCAAGAAGGCCGAAGTGCAGAACCGCGTAGCGCAGGTTACACAGAGCGCCCAGGTTGACGTGAGGCTCGAAGTTGGCGAAGCCAGCGAAGCGGTCACCGTGTCGGCGGCGGGCGCGGAACTTCTTTCAACCAGCACGGCGGAGATCAGCGGCACGATAGATAGCCGCCTGGTCAATCAGATTCCATTGAACGGCCGCAATTTTTTCGATTTGGCCACCATGCTGCCACACGTCTCCTTGCAGAACAACGGTTCGCAACTGTCCTTCGCCGGTTTTGCCTCCAATGCCGTGCTCGGCAACAACACGGCAACACCTCTTTTTCGGCCGACCGGGATCTTTTCGGCAGGCAATCGCGATTCGGCGACCAATGTCTCGATTGACGGGGTGAACATTCAGAGCTCCGTGTACCGGCAGGCGACGATTCAGGAACCTCCTTCGGCGATTGAGGAGGTCAAGATTCATGTTTCGAGCACCAATGCCGAAGTGGGCAACGGCGTAGCGGCGGTGAACGTAATTACCAAGAGCGGATCGAACCAGTTTCACGGTGAAGCCTACGAGTTCTTACGCAACGAGAAACTCGACGCGAATTACTTCTTCAATAACCTTTCAGGCAAGGGAAAATCCGCCTATCGCCAGAATCAATACGGCGGAGCGCTGGGCGGCCCGGCGATCAAGGACAAGCTCTTCTTCTTCGCCGCGTACGAAGGCCTGAGAGTCCGCCAGACAACACTCGCTACACTCACGCCGCCACCGTCGGACATCCGAACCGGCGATTATTCGAACTTTCACCCACCGGGAGCCGGCACGGGTGTGTTTCTACCGACTCCTACCATCTACAACCCTTACGCATATGACCCC
This sequence comes from Bryobacterales bacterium, assembly GCA_020854055.1. GTDB lineage: Bacteria > Acidobacteriota > Terriglobia > Bryobacterales > Bryobacteraceae > JADZGD01. Next base: position 33,288 of record JADZGD010000104.1, read on the forward strand.
AACACGGGTATTCGCCAGCCATTTCCAGACAACAAGATTCCTTTGGGCCCTACGGGACTCTGTGCGCCGAGACCGACCTGCGCTGACCCGGTCACGCTGAAGTTTCTCCAGGATTACGTTCTGCAACCGAACACCGTCATCGACGGTATCCAGCGCTACGTCGGACCATCCCGCCAGATTTTGGATAGTGATCAGGGTCTGTTCCGCATCGACTTCAGCCAGAGTTCCACCAGTCGTATCTACGGCCGCTACGGTAAGACGCTCGCCCCCTCGGCGACTGCCAGTCCGGAGAGTCTGGCCGGGTTAGCCCAGAACTCTCGCGATCAGAATACCGCCGTTCACTGGACCAAAGTCATCTCGGCATCCACCGTGAATGATGTGATGCTGGGCTACGCACGGCCATACTGGATCTACGCCAAAGACATCAACGTGCCGGACGTGGGAAAAGCCATCGGATTGAAGAACACCTCGGGATTAGGTGGTGGACCGGGATTCAGCACGGGCTACAGCATGAATTCGTCGCTCTCCTTCTATCTCGAAGGAACCGACAATATCTATCAGATCTCCGACGATCTGACGCACATCCGTGGCCGGCATAGCTTCAAGTTCGGCTTCCAGGTGATCGAACGCCGCTTCTACTACAACAATCAGTCCAACGACAAGGGGTCGTTCAGCTTTACCCAGGCGGCGACAGCCATGTGTCCGGATGGCGCAATCGGCTGCGCCGGCATGAATACCGCCAGCAAGGGCGGGAACCAGTTTGCATCCTATCTGCTTGGCTTGTCGCTGAACGCGGTATTTCAGTTGAATGCCGCTCCTTACCGCGGCAACAAGCGATATTACGGAGCTTATGCCCAGGATTCCTGGCGGGTGAACCAGAAACTGACCCTGAACTACGGTCTCCGCTACGAGTACTGGTCGCCGTGGTTCGTGCCGCGCCACACCGTCGCCAGTTTCGATGAAAGGGCCGGACAGATTAAGTACGTTCTCGCCAATCCGCTTGACTACCTCGACCCCTCCAAAGGTTTTGGAAAGAGCGCGCCACTGACTCCCGGAATGCCCGAAACCGGTTATACGCAGGGAAATAAGAACTTCGCGCCTCGTGTGGGGCTGGCATACACCGTCACGCCGACTACCGTCTTCCGGGCGGCTTACGGCCTTTATTACGATGGCAACACCAACACCAACCAGTTCTCCGATATCAGCAGCGCCGTGGGTCCTTTCAAGCTGCGCTATGAGCCGGTGACCGCCGCCAGTGAACAGGTTCCCACCCTGCAAGTGCAAGGCAACTTCCCGTTCCCCGGCGCGACGGCCATTCCTGCTCCCAATAGCTCTCCTCTCAGTACCTTCCGCTTCGTGCGAGGCTACATTCCAATCTCCGCGGTTCAGGAATGGTCTGCAAGCGTCCAACAGCGGTTGAGTAACGACTGGGCGGCCGAGATCTCCTACCAGGGAACGCACGCGATTCATTTGCCGCAGTTCATCGACGTCAACCCGCCGGCATTACCGGTAGGGGCGAATGCGGGGCTAGGCATTAACGCCCGGCGGCACTTCCCGTGGTGGGGTGTGGTTGGTACCTGGGCGCCCATCGGCTATGGCCGTTACAACGGTTTGGCTGCCAGCGTTCGTAATAACTACTGGCACGGTCTGACGTTCCAATCGAGCTTCACGTTCGCCAAGAACATTGTGAGTAGTTACCTCGGCACCAGCGACCAGGGCAATGTTCACGGCGATTATCCTTACATGTGGCAAGGCCCGGCACGGCTGACCCCGCGATTCCGGTTCGTGAACGCGTTCTCCTACGAACTGCCCGTGGGTAAAGGCAAGCGCTATCTCGCCACGAACCCGGCTCGTTGGATTCTCGGCAACTGGATCGTGAGCGGATCAACAGATTTCACCAGCGGCGCTCCGAACTGGGTTACCACGGTTGACACTTCGCAAACCAACTACGGCGCGATGCCAAACCGCATCTGCGACGCCCGCAATGTGCCGGGCGGCCGCGAACGAAATCAATGGTTCAACCCGAACTGTTTCACGCAGCCCGCCTTTGGAACATTCGGCAACTCAAACATGGGCGTATACAATGATCCGGGCATCAATAACTGGAACTTTGCGTTCGCTAAAAGCCTGCCAATCGCCAAACCATTCGAGGGTGGAAGGCTCGACTTCCGCGCCGATCTGTTCAACGCTTTCAACCACACCCAATGGGGGCCGGCCGTCGCCAGCACGTTGGTTTCGAGTGTGAGTGCTGGAAGAATTGGCTCCACCCGGCCGCCGCGGCAGGTGCAGTTCTCCATGACCTTCGCCTTCTAGCGCAGGTTTGATTACCGGACCTTGAAGGCCGCCAGTGAACGTTCCAACTGGCGGATCTTCTTGACGATCGACCCGGGAGAGTATATGCCGGCACGGGGCACCCCTTCCTGGTCGTTGCGGCCGGAGTTGGCGTAACCGAGGCGGGAATCGGCAGTCACCCACGGCAGGACGGCGCGGGCGTTAGCCAATTCTGATTCGGCAATGGAGCGCATCTGTAGCCGGTCGTTGCGCTCCCGCGCCTGATGGAAGAGAGCTACATTACGGGCAGTCGTTATCGCTCCTTCGAGCGCTTTGGCGATTCCGAATTCCCTCAGCGCGTTCTCGCGCAGCAGCGGGTCGGCGCTATCCACCGCCTGTTGCATGCTCACTACTCCGGCCGACCAGAGCTTCAGCATGGCAGTTAATTGTTTTATCGCCAACTCGGGTCCCCAAGGCGCGGTCCACGAAAGATCGTTCTTGAACTGGCGTCCGTGATTATGAACCGGCTTATAGGATGCGTCGAAAAAGAGCGGATGTGCCACGCCTTTCTGGATGGGGCCCATCGCCATCGGTCCGGAGAAAGGATACTGGCGAATGGCGCTGCTGAATGCCTCCCAGGCGGTGACGGCGGGAGCCGCCGCGGCAGCACCGAAATTCCGCCGCGCCAGCGCAGTGAGCAACGGTCGCGTGGCAACGGGTGCCGACCAGATATTCCAATAGAAGACATCGGCCGCCAGCGATGGCATGAATCCGTAGTGCATCCAGTTGTCAAACTGCGCTGTAACACCGGGAGTTTGACCGAGCCGGTGAAAGCGTTCCGCGAATTGGAACGGGACCGGGATGTAGGGAACATCGACGAATTCGAGTGAAATGGCGTGCTCGGTTTTCACCCAGAAACCGAGCGAGTGCTCCCGTGCCAGCGCAGCCTGGCGGACAAAGCGTTCCGACGGCCCAACAACGCTGATCGGATAATCGTAAGCCGGAATGGTGACGTTGTCGAAGGTGATTGCCGCCTCCTTGGCGTACTCAGTCATAAGGGTCATGCCGGCAGGCATTCGCTCGATGAGTTTGGACTGCGTTTTGTCGTCGCGCGACCAACTGTTTGAGGCGCTGTAGGGCCAAAAGGCAACCGCGGCGCGCGGGTTCGCTTCGCGGGCGCCTTCAAACAACGCGCGGCTGAATTCGGCGATCACCTCCTGCGGCGTACGCCGGGAGCAACGTGGGCAGGAGACATTGCGGGTCCAGCAATGCAGGAATCCCTCACCGCCTACGATGTACACGAATCCCTTCAGCCCAGGCACCGCGGTCATCAGGTTGCGCACCGCGGAACGATAGTGTTCACGCACCTCGGCAACGCTCGTACATAGGACATGGGTGCCCCCATACCAGCGCATCGCGCTACCCTGAACACTGGGGTGCCGGGCAAAAAACGCCGGCGTCTGCGCACGGTTGCCCAACTGCAAGTAGACGTCGATCCCATAGTGCGCGGCTCGATCGATCAGGTTTCGCAGGCGATCCTGGCGGCGGCTGACGCCGTCGTCCAGTTCCGGGTAGATAGAGGAGTGGCCGGTATCCTCCACATCGCCCCATACCCAGATGGCGTTGAACCCGGCCCGTGAGATGCGGGCCAACAGCCCCGGCGTGTATTGGTCAACCGGCGCATCCAATTCCATGCGCGAATAAAATGGCGCTGACGTAA
>JADZGD010000105.1 GCA_020854055.1 Bryobacterales bacterium
AGAACCATCAGGCCTGCGCCATGACAAGTAGCCATCAGAAACGACCATGCAGTCAGTCTCCACATGCCAACCCGCATGCCGCCGCCAGTGACGTGGCGGTGGCGGATCAGCCGGTAGACCCCTAATGCCCCGAGCGTCACCGCCACCGGGAACTTCAAGGAACCAACTGGCACCGCCACTCCCGCCGCCACCGCCACCAGGACGACCGCGGCGATAGCCAGCGCGTGTCCGAGCGTCAGCGGAATCAGGGCCCGCCACACAGCGCCCAGCCGCCGTTCTTGCATGCCCAGCGCGACGGCAAAGAGCCAGCCCATACCGGGATTGACGCCATGAAAGGCACCCAGCAGCAGGATCGTTGCGAGAGGTAACAAATGTTGAACTTCCATAGTTCACCCCGGGTAGCAATAGGAATCCGACGAAGCGTCTCCCCCATCGAGATGAACCTGATGGGGCCGCAACCCGTCGAACTCCAGGAAGAAATCCGGATCGAGACGCATGCCGCTGTTGTCGCCCACATCGACCTTGGTGAGCCAGCCCCGGATGCCGTCGGGGTAGAACTGGTCGTCCCAGGATGAATAGAGCGAATTCGTGACGTAGGCACGCCGCCCGTCGCGGCTGATCTCCACCATTTGTGGTGCACCGTTGAGGGGCGTGCCCGGCTTAGCCGGGTGCGGCGCGCGCCGTGCGATGCCACCGATCTTCACCGAGCCCGTCAGCTTGGGGCTGAAAGGATCCGAGACATCGTACTGCTGAAACTCCCCGGTTCCCCAGCAGGAGACGTACAGGAATCGGTCGTCGAGCGAAAGATTGAGATCCGTGACCAAAGGTGGCACGGCTTTGAACGCCTTCAGCGCCGGCGGCAGTAATTCGGGATCGGCCGGCTCGGCCGGGATCTCGATCACCTTGCGCACCTTGAAGTCGCCCTCGCCGTTCTGGTCCCGGTACCAGAGCCAAACCGACGCGGACAGGTCTTTGAGCGAGGTCACCACGCCGACGAATCCGTAGGCCTCGGCCGGATCGTGTGCCGGGCGCAACTCAAGCACCATCTGCTGCTCGGGCCCGAGATCCAGCACCTGACGATGCCGCCTGCGGCGCAGATCCCACACGTGCAACTGGTGGCCATATTTACCAGCCAGCAGCATCTCGGGATTCGCGCCGTTCTCGTACATGTTGGGCGTGCCCCACTCGCTGGTGATCATGGTGTCGCAGCCCAGGTGCCACCAGAAGTCGTAAGCCAGGTGCTGCGGGCCACGATCCAGTTCCCATCGGCCACGAATGTCGAACGTCTCCGGGTCCATGATGAAGATGCCGCCGGGCCCTTCGCCCTCCGGCGAGCCGAGCGCGTTGAGGTAGATTCCGTCGGGTCCGCAGTGCGAGGTGTGCGGACGGCTGTAGCCGGTTCGTTGCATGACCGTCTGCGGCTCGATCACCTTGACGATCTTCGGCCGGCGCGGATCGGGCTTTGTGTCGATGACGTGGATGCGGGACGATCGCATGCCCGGCACGATCAGGTATCGCCGTTCCATGTGCGGATGAGGCGAGTACGGGCACAGGCAGGAGCTGCACGCATTCCACCCGAAATGATGCAGCTCATCGCCGGGATTGGGCATGTCGACGCGCCCGACCATCTGGCTATACGTCTTGGAGGCGGGATCGACATCCAGCACTGCCAGTGCGTCCGGCGTCGCTCGCACCGGGTCGAGCACTGCCACGAAGGCCGTCGCTTCCCGCGGGGCTTGCATCGCCATTTTCGGTGATGGATAGAACGTTTGATCTGGTTTCCATTGAGGCATTTCACCCTCCTTTCGCTTCGGACTGCGCCAGCCTTGAGGAACCCGGCTGGCCGCCGCTACGCCCTAATTATTGGGCAGCTTGGTACGCGCAATCCTTTAGCCTGTATGGAGTTTTTCGGGACTTTTTCTTAAACTTGGCACATGGGGATGCTTGGGCAGGTGAACTCCGTCTACGAGTTCGGACCCTTCCGGCTCGACCCTGGGGAGCGCAGGTTATTTCGAGAGGAACGGCCGATTGCGTTGCGCGCAAAGATCTTCGACACCCTTTGTGTTCTCGTCGAAGCGCACGGGCGCCTCGTCGACAAAGATGAGCTGATCAGGCGCGTTTGGCCGGACGCTGTCGTGGAAGAGGGCAACCTTGCTCACAACATCTCGGCTTTGCGCAAAACCCTCGGCGAACCTGTAACCGGGCAGAAATATGTCGAAACTGTTCCTGGCCGGGGCTACCGCTTTGTCGCCGAGGTGCGGGAGACCCAGCGGCGCGAATCCGGACCTTGGCGCGGATCCCGCCTTCAAGCTACCAAGCCGGAGTTCGCCCATCTTGTCCAGCGCCGGAACGAGCTGCAGCGCCTGGATCAATGCTTCGAACGTGCGCTGAGTGGAGCGCGTCAGGTGGTGTTCGTCGGCGGCGAAGCGGGTATCGGCAAGACCGCCCTCGTCGATGCCTTCACCGCGCAGGCGCGCGGCAAGGCGGCGCTCTGGGTAGGTTGCGGCCAGTGCTTGGACCACCGCGGCACTGGCGAAGCCTACATGCCAGTACTGGAGGCTCTCAGCCGCATGTGCCGGGAAGCAGCCGGAGAGGACTTGATCAAGTTCCTTGCCCGCTGCGCGCCGACA
>JADZGD010000106.1 GCA_020854055.1 Bryobacterales bacterium
GGTTCTTGCAGGCCGCTGCAGCGGCCGGGCTTCCACAGTTGCGCGGCGCCGCGGGCGGCGGGCATCCCAATCTGCTGTTCATCATTGCTGATCAGCACAGCGGTCTGGCGTTGGGGGCTGCCGGCCACCCGATTGTCCGCACTCCACGTCTCGATGCGCTCGCACGCCAGGGGGTGTTCTTCACTCATGCTTTTACCGCCGGAGCCACTTGCACACCTTCACGAGCATCGCTCGATACCGGCCTGCACGTGCAGGTACACGGTGTGGTCCGCAACGGAATTCCACTCCGCCGGGACATCCCCTCCATCTTTACGGTATTGAATGAAGCGGGCTATCGAGCGCCCTCCGCACACGTCGAAGAGGCGGATCGGGCAGCGTACTTCAAGTGGCTAAAGCCGTTTGGTTATGGCGAGGTGGCGAGCCCCATCATCGGTCCGGCGGATAAGGCCCGCCTGATCCCCACGCCCTATCGTTTTGCAGTAGGCCGGGCGGGTGTGCGGAAAGAGCATTCGATTGATGCCTTCAGCGTGCAGTCGGCAATTCAATATCTGGAACAGCGAAAGGGCGACGGACGCCCTTTTGGCCTGTTTGTGCCACTCCATGGCGCGCACGACCCTTACGTTGTGCCGGCGCCCTATGACTCGATGTACCCGGCTTCCGGCGTGCCGCTCCCACCATACAAACAGGGGGAGTACGACCACAAGCCGCCTCGCCAGAAGCGGACGTGGCAGGCGCAGGGGGCGGATAAGCTTTCCGATGAGCAGATCCGGATCCTGGTTGCGCACTATCTCGGAATGGTCTCCCAGACCGATATGCTGGTCGGCCAACTGCTGGACAAGTTATCGGCGCTTGGACTCGATAAGAACACCATTGTGGTTTACGTGGCGGATCATGGTGACACGATGGGTTACCATCGCATGTTCACCAAGGGATTCGGGTTCTATGAGCCCGCTGTGCGGATTCCGCTGATCATCCGAACTCCGCAGGAGTTGCCGCGGGGTGTCCGCGTTGACAGCCTGGTTAGCGGTGTTGATGTGTTTCCCACACTGGTGGAATTGCTTGGCCTGCCTCCGGTGAATGGCGTTCAAGGGCGCAGCCTGGTTCCGGCCTGGCGTGGCCGTGAGCGGACGGTACACCACGAGGTGTTTGGCGGACAGGGTGACGAAAATCGGGATCGCATGCTAATGATCAGGACGGATCAGTGGAAATTCACTCGCTACGACGAGGGCGGCCGAGAGCTGTACGACCTGCGAAAAGACCCCGCGGAACTGAATAACCTGGCGGCCTCGCCGGATCATGCGGGCGTGGCGAGAGAGATGTCCAAGCGCATGGACGATTGGATCCAGGCTTGTAAGAACCGGCGGCAGAGCGGCACCCGGACAAGGGCCGATGCGCTGAAGGTAACCCTGTGCCGGCATCGATGGCGGGCGTGAAACGCGCATCGAATTCTTCGATGACCTACGTTGATTTCAGGATTTGACGCTGGTCTCGGCCGCTGCTATCTTTTTCGGACATGATCCGTTATGCTCTGTTTGCGTTATTCTTCGCCCAGATCGCATGGCCGGTGGTTGTCGCCGAACATACCTACGATCCGGTCAGCGATTCCGTGGTCAGTTGGCGGGTTGTACCCGGCAGCTCGGCCGGCCAGAGCATCACGATTCCGGCTGGCGTCACTGTCATTTCGGGATTTCGTGTCCGGCTCCAGCGTATCGGCGCTCCAGCCGGATTACAGTTTCGTTTGGGTACCATCCGCGGGCATAGCGATCTCGCTTCCGGTCAGGTGCCGTCGCAGGCTATCAGTCCGTGGTTTGAACAGTGGGTAACCGTCAGTTTCCGCCGGGCGGCGAGAGTGACGCCCGGGACACCCGTCTTCCTGCAACTGCAACTCGCTCCGGGCCGAGAGGGTAGCTACGAGTTGTACGGCACTGCCACCCAGGCTATCTCCCGCCCGGAGTTTGCCGCACGTTTTCAGTATGTAGAAAATGTCAACCCGAGCGCGGCGGTTTCAGCCAGCTTCGAGAACCCGGTGAATCTCGATTACGGCGCGGAAACACCACGCTATGAGGCTGGGTCGGCCTACGATTCTTTGGGCGTGGATCTGAAGCCGCTCGATTTCGCCTTCCAGCTCTACCAGGGTAAACCGCCCGCTTCGAGCGGCGAGGACCGCTTCGCCTTCATTCGCCGGATTACCGGACCGTTATTCACCCGGTCTCTGCGTGATCCGGCTGCCAGACTCGAACCCGGCGAGGTGGCGCTCGACTCCGGCTGGCAGATTCACGCCTCTGGACAAACCGGCGAGCCCGCGGTGACGGCCGTGGTTGAGTTTCGAGAGTTTCTCAGCCAGGCGATGGGCGTTACCGGGGATGCGGCCGCACAGACACACTCGATCCGTCTTGCGACGGGGTGCACGGGCGTACCGGCGCGCGCGGAAAGCTTTCGCCTCAGAGTCACCACCAGCGGCATTGACCTATGCGGCGCTGACGCCCGCGGTCTGATGCAGGGACTGCACTACCTGGAGGCGCGAATGCGTTTGCGCCGCGCACCGTTTCTGCCGACCGGCGAAGAGACACGACAGACGGTGCAGTCACCGCGTATTACGTCAGCGCCATTTTATTCGCGCATGGAATTGGATGCGCCGGTTGACCAATACACGCCGGGGCTGTTGGCCCGCATCTCACGGGCCGGGTTCAACGCCATCTGGGTATGGGGCGATGTGGAGGA
>JADZGD010000107.1 GCA_020854055.1 Bryobacterales bacterium
ATCGAAGGGATGGATGTGGTGCAGAAGATCTACCCCGGTTATGGCGAGCGGCCCGATCAGGGCGACATCACCGCGCACGGGAACGCTTACCTGAACAAGGAATTCCCCAAGCTGGACTACATCCGCCGCGCCACGCTGATGTAAGTCTCTAGCGTGGACGCCGGGGAGGACCTCCGCCGTGAAACGGGCGCCGTGGCGGCCGGCCGGAGTGTGCCGGCGCGGGGCGAGGATCGGGGAAGCCGCGTGAAGGGCGGTCCGGTCCTTCGTTCCGGTCCTGCTGCCGCTGCGCTGGCCGGGGCGGGCGCGCGGTTCGCTCGGACGATTCTTCGGATTCCGGCACCGAAGCCAGCACCGAATCCACCACTTGCGCCACGGCGCGCATTTCTTTGACATCGTGGACGCGCACCATGTGCGCGCCGCCGAAAATGGCGGCAGCCACGGCGCCGGCGGTGGCGAAGACCGTCTGCTCTTCGGTTTCACGCGAGATGAAGTGTTTTCGTGAGGGGCCTACCAGCAGCGGCAGTTCGAGGCGCGCCAACTCCCACAAGCGTGCCAGGATCTCGGCATTCTGCTCCTTGCGTTTGCCGAAGCCGAGGCCCGGGTCGATGACAACCTGCTTGCGTTCCAACCCGGCTAACAGCGCGCGGTTGACGGCGGCCTCGAGTTCGCGGCGGATATGGCCGGTGACATCGGGAATTGGCGGAAGTTTCGCCCAGGTCTCCGGTGTGCCGCGCATGTGATTCAGAATGAAGCCGGCGTGGAAGTTGGCAGCTATCTTGGCCAGCAGCGGTTCAAAAGTGAGTCCACTCGGGTCGTTAATGATCAGCGCACCGTGTTCCAGCGCCCGTTCGGCCACCGCCGGTTTGTAGGTATCTACCGAGATCGGGATCGTCAACCGGTCCTTGAGCCGTTTCAGCACCGGGATCAGGCGGCGCAGTTCCTCACCCTCGGGGATGCGGGTGGAGCCGGGACGGGTGGATTCGGCGCCGATATCGAGAATATCGGCGCCCATTTCCTCGAGTTCGATGGCGCGGGCGAAAGCGCGATCCGGATCCATGTACCTGCCGCCGTCGGAAAACGAGTCGGCGGTGACGTTGAGAATTCCAACGATCAGAGTCCGATCGCCCAGTTGAATCACCCGGTCCTTCAATTTCCACTCGAAGCGCTTTCTCACGTTCGCCAATCAGGCTCTCCTTCACTCGTATCGCAGGCAGGCAATGGGGTCGAGATTCGCCGCCCGGTTGGCTGGGTAGCAGCAAAAAAAGATGCGTGCCGCCAGCGGGATACCAACACCCAAGCTTATCCAAACCATCGAGCGCGCCGCTGAAGTAGAGAGTCACCAGCGCGCCACCCGCAATCGGCGCGCGTGCAGGGAGAAAGACTTTGCGAAAGGTTGTCCCGCAGGGCGAACATCAGGGCAATACCACGCGCTTCCATTTCCTGCCGGCGCGTACGGTGATCGTGCAATCGCTGCGGTCCAGCAGCAGTTCCTGCTGCCGCTCGCCGTCGATCTCGATCGCCCCTGCCTTGAGCTTCCGCACCGCGTCGGTGACCGAATCGGCCAATCCGATGCGGGCCACCAGCTTATCCACCCGCACGCCGCCAGTGGCGCGCGCTTCCAGGGGCAGTTCCACGGTCTCAATATCACTGGGCACTTCGCCGCTGCGCACCACGCGGTCGAACTCGGCCCTGGCCAGTGCGGCATCGTGCGGCGAGTGGAAGTCCGTAATGATGGAGGTAGCCAGGTTGATTTTGGCGTCCATCGGGTGGAGCGTCCCGGCGGCGATCTGCCGCTTCATTTCGCCGATCTCGGCGACGCTGCGGTCGGTGAGCAACTCCCAGTAGCGGAACATCAACTGGTCGCTGATGCTCATCAGCTTTTTGAACATGTCGTTGGCAGGCTCAGTGATGCCGACATAATTGCCGAGCGACTTGGACATTTTGTTGACCCCGTCCAGACCCTCGAGCAGCGGCGTGGTGAGCACAATTTGTGGAAGCTGGCCATAATCGCGCTGGATTTCGCGCCCTACCAGGAGGTTGAATTTCTGATCCGTGCCGCCGAGTTCCATGTCCGCCTGGAGTGCCACTGAGTCATACGCCTGCGCCAGCGGATACAGTAATTCGTGGACCGAGATCGGTTCTTCGGCCTTGAAACGCCGGGCGAAGTCGTCACGCTCCAGCAGGCGGGCCACCGTGTACCGCGATGCCAGGCGGATGATGTCGTAAATCCGCATGGGATCGAACCACTCGCTGTTGTATCGGATTTCAGTCTTGGCCGGATCGAGGATCTTAAACACCTGGGACTTGTAGGTCTCGGCGTTCTGTTCGATGGCCTCTCGCGTCATTGGCGGGCGGGTGGCGTTGCGGCCGGTGGGGTCGCCGATCATGCCGGTGACATCGCCGATCAGAAAGATTACCGTGTGCCCCAGATCCTGGAAATGTTTGAGCTTGCGGATGAGCACCGTGTGGCCCAGATGGATGTCCGGGGCGGTTGGATCAAAGCCCGCCTTCACGCGCAGGGGGCGGCCGATTTTCAGCCGTTCGCGCAGATCCTCCTCGCGAATCAACTCCGACACGCCCTTCTTTAGATAGGTAATCTGGTCGTCAATCGAAAGCGGCACACCTCCATTGTAGCGGCAGCGAACGTTGCAACCTTTGGGTTGCCCGTGTAATCGAATCACTATGCGATCCCGCCGCGCGATGCTTTTTCAACTGTTACTTACATCATCCTTCACGCTAACGGCGCTGGCCGATCAGGTAACCCTCAAAAACGGCGACCGATTGACCGGAACCATTGTCCGCAAAGATGACGATACGCTGATCTTCAAGAGCGACCTGGCCGGAGAGGTGAAGATCGCCTGGGACTCGGTGGCCGACCTCGAATCCTCGAATCCGGTATTCGTGACGCTGAAGAGTGGTGAGGTGCTGGCCGGTAAAGTAGATGTTTCCCAGGAGTCTCTGCAGGTTGAGAGCAAAGATACCGGGGAATCGAATACGGCTCGCGAGAATATCGCCGCCGTCCGCTCGCCGGCGGAGCAGCAGGCCTATGACGCACAGATCGAGCGGTACCGGCACCCGAAGCTTACCGATCTCTGGGCAGGGTTTGTCGACCTGGGCTTCTCGCAGGCTCGAGGTAACTCGCGAACTTCCACCATTACCACCACCGCCAATGCCGCCCGGATGACGAGTCGCGACAAGATCAGCGTCTACTTCACGTCGCTGTATTCGAGCAACTCCACCACCGGCGTCTCCATTCTGACGGCGAATGCGATTCGCGGCGGTATCAAGTACGACCTGAATCTCTCTCCCAGGCTCTACACGTTTGCGTTGTCCGATATGGAATACGATCAGTTTCAGGATCTTGATTTGCGCTTCGCGCCGGCCGGCGGCCTGGGCTATCACGTGTGGAAAAGAAACGACAAGACAT
>JADZGD010000108.1 GCA_020854055.1 Bryobacterales bacterium
CCGTGGCGCGCCGTCGAAGCCGAGAAGGCGATTACCGGAGCATCGATTACCGAGGCGGCGGCTGAGCAGGCGGGCAAAGCCGCCGTTGCCGGCGCCCGGCCGTTGAGCGAGAACGCCTACAAAGTGCAACTGGCGCGGGTGGCTGTCAAGCGGGCGCTGCTCGCTGCTGCCCGCCGCGCCTGACGCGGGAAGGGAAAACCATGACACACGAGGAAACTGCCAACGCCGGGATGAACCGTTGCTCGAATCTCCGCTGGAAGGGGATGTTCGTTTCCGCGCAATGGGATGAAGCCATCCCGCACGGCGGCGATAATCTTTTCTGGTGTCTGAAGACTCAGACCTGTCTCGGTCCGGACGGCCAACTTGCCGAAAGCGAACAGTGTAACGCCTCGCGCAGTTGCTTCCGGCTGCTCTAGGTTCCAGCAAACCGACAAGGGGGGGCTGGTTCGTGCTACTCCCGCAACTCCGGCGAGAGATAGAATTCACCATCCTGCACATGCCGGATGGCGTCCACCAGCACCGAGGCGCGCGAGCGTTTGAGCACATACCCCGACGCGCCGAGCGCCTTGGCTTCTTCCACGAACGCCTGCTCCTCGTGTACGGTGAGAAAGATCACCTTGGCGTTGCTCTTCTGGCGCAGCAGGGCCACCGCCTCGAATCCGTCCATCCGCGGCATGGAGATATCGGTCACGACGATTTCCGGCTGCAGCCGGTCATACTGCTCGATCAGCGCCTGCCCGTCCTTGGCCGTACTAACAACCTCGAACTCCTTTTCGAGTACCCGGGTAAACTCCCTGAGCAGCCCCGGGTTGTCGTCGGCCAGCAGGATTCTCAGCCTCGGTGTTTGGGATCCCAACCGGTAGGAATGCTGGCCGGGATTTCCAGAATACTGGTTCATTCTAGTCCCTATCACTCAATGGCAACACCATCCGTTCGCTGGTGACACTGGGAACATTCCTAGCAGAATTGTATTTTTTGCAAAAGCTCCGGGGAACCACGGTTGAGATTATACCGCGATGATACCGTGCGAATGGCGTACTGCACTAACTCCGCGTTGGTCTTCAGGCCGAGCGAGTCGAGAATGGCGTACTTGTGGTATTCGGCCGTCTTTACCGAGATGTTCAGGATTCCAGCGATCTGCTTGTGAGACTTACCCTCGGCAAACAGTTGCAGCACTTCGCGCTGGCGGGGCGTCAGGCGCGCCCAAACGTCATCGCGGATCGATGTCATCCGTCCCGCTAATTCCAGCACGTCCCGCGATACCTCGCTGGACAGGTACCGCAGCCCCATGCGAATGTCTTCAATCGCCCGCTTCAGTTCCGAGCCAGGCGCCGATTTCAATAGATAGCCGGAGGCGCCCGCCGACAGGGCCTCCTGGGCCAGTGTGGCGTCCGGGTGCATCGTCAGAACGAGGATCTTGGACCGGCAGCCGGACTCCCGAAGCTGGCGTGTACAATCGAGTCCATTGAGCAGCGGCATGGAGATGTCGATGATTACCAGGTCCGGGCCGTACTCGCGAACGGCGGGCAATACGGCTCTGCCGTCGCTGACAGTCGCCACTACCTGATACTCGGGCTCCAGTATCCGCCGCAGCCCGTCGATCACCATCGCGTGGTCATCCGCGAGTAAAATCGTGGCGCGCTTCATGCAATCCTCGACCGAGGCTCCGGCAACTGTAGCTCATCGCGTATCCGAAACGTCGTACTGCCTCCTTCATTGACGAATTCCGGCGCATGTCAGGTCACCTGGGAAAACTCATAGTCAGGCTACCGGAGAGGGCGATTCCACTGCCGCTGGAACCGGTATCCGAGCCTCGATTTCCGTCCCCTCTTCTTTACCCGAACGGATGAGCAGACGTCCGTCCACCATGTGCAATCTCTCCCTCATGCTCACCAGCCCCAGGCTGGCAGTCTGGCGTGCTAGATTCGGGTCGAATCCGTGGCCGTAATCTTTCACCCGGAGAACCAGTTCCTGCTGCTCGATGGCCAGCGTGACCAGCGCCTGCCGGGTCTGCGCGTGCTTCAGCACATTCTGGATTGCCTCCTGGAAGACACGGTATATGGCCAGGTTGAGTGGCTCCGGAAGGCGCCTGGGCACGCCACTCGATTCGAAGCGGATCTCCCAATCGGCACGCTTTTGCAGCAGCGCGCAATCGGAGCGGATGGCGGCTTCCAGTCCAATCTTGTCCAATACAGCCGAGTGAAGACTTCGCGAAAGCTGTTGCAGATCACGGGCCAGGCTCCGCAATCCTGCCTCAACCGATTGGACCGTTGCCTTGACCTCTGCCGCCAGATCCTGGTTCTCGTTGATGGCCGACAACTCGAACAGCACGCTGGCCATGCGTTGTCCGTAGTCATCATGCAATTCACGGGCGATTTTCTGCCGCTCGTCTTCCTGCAACGTGAGCAGCCGGCGTGAGAGCCGCTCCAGCTCACGGTTAGCCCGCAGTGACGCCTGGTACTGCGCCACGGCGGCGTTCTCCAGTCTGGTGAGATAGAACATAGTCGTCGCCGCCATCAGCAGGGCCAGCACCACGATTACCGCGACCACCGCGCCCAGCCTCCTTTCGGCGCGTTGAACGAACTGGTCTGCATTGTCCGCCTCGGTTCTCAAATTCGCCCGGTTACGCATTCCGATTTCAGCGATGGTTGCAAACAACTTCTCGCGCGCCGGAACGAGTTTTCCTATCATCAGGTCGACACCCTGGCGCGCGCGCGCGGCGCCGGCCAGCTTCAAACCCCGCGCCGCCAGTTGCCCGTAGCGCTCCGCGTCCATGGCCAACCGCCTGGCCAGCGGCTTCAGATCGTCCTGTGCCTGTAGTTGGTATTCGTCGATTGCCTTCCGTGCCTGTTTCCAGGCGGTCTCTGCCTGGGTCCGGTATTGGCCTAATTCGATCGAATCCGGATCCAGCAGATAATCCCGAGTGCTGCTGGTCGTGTCCCACAACAGCGCCTCGATATTCTCCAGCAACTCACTTTGTTGAAAATACTCACGGGTGGTCAGCGCGCCGGTCTCGCTGACGCTCGACAACGATCGCGAAGCGTACACTCCCAGCGCGGCCAACAGAGCCAGAACGGAACCGAGTCCGATCAACAGCGCATGCCGGATTCCGTGGCGTACCGGATTTCCACCGGGCGGATGCATTTTGTATCCATTATCCGCCTAACAAATCTCCGTTGTCTTTAACCGTTAGCGGGCTGGACTAGGAATTTTGACAGTGTTCCGGCTCCCTGGCAAGGTTTAGAGTGCTAACAGGACTGAATCGCACGCGGCTGTTATGCATAGCCGGAACATAGCTCAGGGGGAAACAACAAGATGACAGCGGGCTTCGACAGAGCCGAAATCACACGGCGGTTGGAAGTGGCACGCTCGGAATTCGCGCGGACTTTGGGACTCCGTGAAGATGTTTTCATCGAGCAAACAGCGGATTCAATCGATCAGGCTCAGGATGCTCAGGTTCGGGACATGGCTGTTCGCAACCTGGATCATTCCATGAACAACCTCCGGCGCGTCGAACTTGCGTTGCGCCGGCTTGCAGGTGATGAGTACGGCATCTGCGAAGACTGTGAGCAGCCTATTGCAGCCAAGCGGCTCTACGCGGTTCCCTGGGCGCACCTTTGTATCCACTGCCAGGAAATCGCCGACGGCCGCGGCTATGCCGCGGGGTCTGATTACGGCGGGTTAAGGCGGTCCGTGGCCGATGGAGAATCGGACGGGCTTGCCTGGAATCGGCCGGAGACGTTGACAGCCGCATGATCGCTCTGTCTCTCCGGCGCTGCCGGAGAACATAGTGCCCGCGTCGGACAGCGTTCGCCTCGGGTTCGCGGTACCGGATAGGCAGGCATGTCCTGGCTTGCCGCCGACCGGACCACCCATCCGACGTTAACGCTTACGCCCGTGGTAGACCGCCCGCCCCTCGCTGCAACCGGGCGGTCCGCCGCGGCGGGAATTGTTGAGTGCTCGCAAGCACGCGGAACCGTTGGCTCCGCGGATAGTTACTAGGAGACTGAAGATGCAGTTCTTTCGAAAACAACCATTCATCATTTCGTTGCTGGCCCTGTGCCTGTCGTTTGCCGGCTGGGCACAGCAGACTACGGCCTCGGTTACAGGCCATGTGATCGATCCCACCGGGGCCGCCATTTCCGGCGCCAAGGTTACCGCCAGACTGGTGGCGAGCGGCGCGGTCACGAATACCGTATCCGGCGCCGATGGGCAGTTCCTGTTCGCGTTTCTGAAACCTGGCGAATACGAGTTTGACATTTCAAAGTCCGGCTTCACCACGCTGCACCGGACCGGCGTTTCGCTTACGGTCGCACAGAAAGCGGTCATGGATTTTACCCTCCAGATTGGCGAGGTGACCCAGACCATCGACGTGGTGGGCAACTCTCCTCTGGTGCAAGCCGACTCGGGCGACCGCTCGTGGACGATTGGCGAGCAGCGCATGAAGGCGATTACGCTCCGCGGTCAGAACGTACTCGAGACTACCTGGGCGGCCCCGGGCGTCACGGTTGCCACCTCGGCACAGAAACTACGTCCTTTCGATACGGCCGGCAGCCAGGGCGAGAATATTAATGGCGGTCAATCCGGACAGAATGGCCAGACCAGCGGCAATATGGTCCTGGTTGACGGTATTTCCAGCAATACCCACGGCGTTGGAGTCGGGTTCAACCCCATTTCCGATTCCGTTCAGGAGATCGCCGTTCAGAATACGATGTTTGACGCCCAGTATGGATGGAGCACCGGCGGCGTCATCAACACCATTACCCGTAG
This sequence comes from Bryobacterales bacterium, assembly GCA_020854055.1. Lineage (GTDB taxonomy): Bacteria > Acidobacteriota > Terriglobia > Bryobacterales > Bryobacteraceae > JADZGD01. Next base: position 4,771 of record JADZGD010000108.1, read on the forward strand.
TGGAACGAATCAATTTCATGGCGATGCCTACGAATATTTGCAAAATACCCACCTCAATGCGAATTCCTGGGGGAACAACCGCAGTGGCATGGGCAAGGTGCCGTGGCACATCAATATGTATGGCGGTGCTGTTGGCGGGCCAATCATCAAAGACAAATTACTTTTCTTCTTTGGCTTCCAACAGATCAAGCAGGTACAGCCTGATCCGTTTGTCACCTCCATTCCCACCGCTTCCATGATTGGCGGCGACTTCTCCAACGTGCTCAATGCCAGCGGAACTTTACAAACCATCTACGATCCGCTGAGCACGCAATGCGCCGGAGGCTCCTGCACACGGCAGCCCTTTGCAGGAAATATCATCCCCACCAGTTCCATCAACCCGATTGCCAAGGCTGTACTCGGATACCTTCCGCCACCCAACGCCGCTGGCAACCCGCTCACGGGACTCGGCAACCTGGTCAATTCCTCGCAGTCCCGCAAGTTCGTGGACAACTTTCCCGAGTATACCGGACGGATGGACTACAACTTTTCAGAGGGAACCCAGTTTTCGTTCCGCTACTCTGTCAACCGGCTGGATGAAACGCGCAGCTACCACTATTCCACCATCTCGGAGCTGAACATGGCGGAAACCAGCGGCAACTCGCCGTTCTCCCGCGCCAATAGCGATTTCATGTTCCAGGTGACGCACACCTTCAACCCCACCACGACTCTTCAGTTCCGCACCGGCCTGGACCACTTCATTTCCACTTCCGGCAGCACCATCAGCCGCGGATTCAATGTGGCCAGCCTGGGGTTCGATCCGCAATACGTGAGCCAGGCCGCCGCCTGGTTCCCCAAGTTCAACTGGGCTGGTTATGAGGGCGCTGGTTCCAATCCCGAAGGAATCACCCCATCGGACCTCACCTATTCCAACGAACTTGTTCTGGCCAAGAGCTTCCGCCGGCATAACCTGAAGGCCGGTTTCCAGAACATGCAGATCGCTGAAAACGTGGTTTCGCCGGGCTATTCAGCGGGCAACTTCAGCTATACCGGAAACTTTACGACCGCCGACCCGTTGCATCAGAGCGCGGTCACCGGAAACTCCATCGCCGACTTTCTATTGGGCGATCCGGTTGCCGGCTTCATCCAGATCAACAGCAATCCCGCTCTGATGGAGCATTTGTGGTCTCTGTTTGTACAGGATGATTTCCGCGTTTCCGACCGGTTGACCATCAACGCCGGTTTGCGCTGGGATTACCTGGGGCCGCTCACCGATCGCTTCGACGCCCTGACCCGCGGCTTCTGCGGTACTTGCGCCAGCCCCCTCCAGATACCAGGCATGAATCTGAACGGCGGCCTGCAATTTGCCGGCGTTGGCAGCCTTCCGCGCGGCATTTACGACCGTCGCTACGGCAACTTCGGACCGCGCGTCGGCTTCGCTTACCGCCTGCGAAACAATACGGTGCTTCGTGGCGGCTACGGCATGATCTATGGCCAAGCCATGAACAACCCCGGCGCCGCGCCTGGATTCAGCCAGACTACGGCGATGGTCTCGTCGATTCAGACCGGTATTCCGTTTAACACCCAGACCAACCCCTTTCCCCAGGGAATCCTGCAGCCAGTGGGCGCCTCGGGCGGACTGGCTACCGGGCTGGGACAGGGTCTGAATGTCGCGTACCCGCAGATGAACATCCCGCGCACGCAACAGTTTTCTTTTGAGATTCAACAGCGATTCAAGTCCAACTGGCTGGCCAGCATCGCCTATGTCGGCAGCCGCTCCAGCCGGTTACCTGTCAACCAGGCGTTGAATTACCTGCCGCTGTCGGCGCTGCAACTTGGCGCCGCGGCGCTCACCACCAGCGTGCCGAATCCGTTCCTGAACGTGGCGCCCAATTCCCCGTACTTGAGCGTGATGCGCGGTACGTACCTGACTGCGCCCACGGTGCAGGCACAGCAGTTGTTGCTGCCGTACCCGCAGTTCGGCGGTGTCAACCAACAGTTTGTTCCAATCGGATTTTCCAACTACAACAGCCTCCAACTGGAACTGGTGAAACGCCTCTCGGCCGGCCTGGATTTCAGCGTGGCCTATACGTGGTCCAAGACGCTGCAGTCGCTTTCGTTCCTGAATCCGACCGATCCCAGCGTCTCTCAGGTCATTTCACCGTATGACGTTCCGCATCAGGTGAAGGTCAGCTCGGTGTGGTACGTGCCTTTCGGCAAGGGACAGCACTGGGGTTCCGGCGCCGGACCGTTGGCTGACCGCGTATTCGGCGGCTGGTCCGTCAGCGCCCAGGCGCGCGTGCAAGCCGGGATGCCGATGAACATGCCTTCCGGCGTCGCTCCAACCGGGGCTTCCCCGGCCATTTCCAATCCTTCATTGGATCGGTGGTTTAACACCTGTACGCTGCTTGCCAACGGCGGCACCACCAACTGTGGAGCCAGCGGTACTCCCGCCTGGATGGTTCTGCAGCCGTTCCAGCTTACCGAGTGGTCGCCCTACCTCAACAGCGTCCGCAAGCCGTTCATCGGCAACCTGGACCTGGCGCTGGCCAAGCAGACCAAAATCCGGGAGAACTACAGTCTGACGTTCCGTAGCGATTTCATTAACGCCACCAACACACCGATGTGGTTCGGTGGGCCTGACACGAATGCCAACAGCGGGACTTTCGGCCGGATCGCCGGCTTCACGAATCCGAATAACGATCCGCGCGTGATCATGTTGTCTTTGCGATTCGACTTCTGACCGGGCCTGTCCCGCCCCTAACCTCAACGGCAAGGAGACTCCGCATAGTCTCCTTGCCGTTTTCTTGTGGTAACGGCCGTGGAGCGGCTGTCACTTTCTGGACATTTTTCGGTGGAATTGTCTGTGGAAAAGGCCCGGACAAACGCTCGATCGGGGTTGTAGGGTATTGTTACCGTGGGGTTTACGAAATACCCCAATCTGTGGAAAACAGGGGGCCAGTTACCCACAGGCTAACTGTAAGTAACTTCTGGACGAAATTAAACCGTTGATTCGCCACCTCGGTACCGCTATCGTGGGTTTATCCCCTCATGCCTCCGAGTGAAATCGCACAAGACCGGCCGTTGCCTGTGAACGTCGATGCCGAGCGCCTGGTGTTGGGTTCGATTCTGTTGAATTCCGAGGCCTACATCTCGATTGCGGGCATGCTCGACTCCGAGGACTTCAGCCTGGAGAAGCATCGCCGCATCTTTCTCCGAATGGGTGAGATCCACGAACGCGGCCAGCGCGTGGACCGTATCACCCTGGCTGACGAGTTGATGCGCAACGGCCAATTGGAGGCGGTGGATGGTTTCAGCTACGTCTGTTCGCTGGACGAAGGACTGCCGCCGGCCCTCAACCTGGAGTCCTATGCGCAGATTGTCAAGGAAAAGGCAATTCTGCGGCGTATCATCTACACATCGCAGGGTCTTATCGACCGCGCCATGTCCGGCGTCGAATCGCCCGACGAATTGCTGGGCGCCGCCGAGGAGAGCCTCCTGCGGCTGGGTGATTACGGTGGGCGGCAGAGCCTGGTCAATCCCAGAGTCATTCTGGAGAACTACGAAGGCGGCATCAACAGCTTTCTGGACCCGTCCAAGCGGATCAAGGGCCTCAGCACGGGTTTCGTGAAGTTCGATGAGATGACCGGCGGTCTGCATGGCGGCGAACTGATCATTCTGGCCGCCCGCCCCTCCATGGGCAAAACAGCCCTGGCCTTGAACATCGCCCAGCACATCTCCACCAATCGCAATAATCAGCAACCGGTCGCGGTCTTCTCGCTGGAAATGTCCAAGGAGTCGCTGCTCACAAGAATGCTGTGCGCCTCGGCGCGCGTGGACCAGCAGAAGTTTCGCGCCGGCTACCTCGGCCACGAAGAACGGCGGCGACTGGCCCAGTCCATGTCGGAGTTGGTGGATGCGCCGCTATTTATCGATGACACGTCCGCGGTCAATCTGATGGACGTACACTCCAAACTGCGCCGCCTGCAGGCCGAGCGGGGGCTTGGCCTGGTGGTGGTGGATTATCTTCAACTGATGAGCGGCCGCGGACGCTCCGAGAATCGCAACCAGGAAGTGAGCGCCCTCTCACGGGGCTTGAAATTACTGGCCAAGGATCTGAACGTGCCCTTCCTGGTTCTCTCTCAGTTGAGCCGCGCGCCGGAAACCCGCCCTGGCGACCATGTTCCGCAGTTGAGCGACCTGCGGGAATCGGGCTCGATCGAACAGGATGCCGACCTGGTGGCTTTCATCTACCGCGAAGAGGTCTACAAGCCGGACCGCGAGGATCTGAGGGGGGTCGCGCAGGTTATCATCGCCAAGCAGCGTAACGGCCCTATCGGCCGCGTGAAGCTGGTCTTCCTGCGGGAGTTCACCAAGTTCGAAAACGCCACTTCGGATATCGACGACATTCCCGAAGAGTAGAGCAGAGAGCCGTGGAGGCTCTCCGCTTTGCGAATGCGCCTATAACACCAGGCCGAAGCCCACGGAGATCTCGTTCATTTTGGTCCAGCCGCTGTTGCCAGGAATTCCGAATGGTTTGCCGTTGGCATATTGCCGGTAGTCCAGGCGCACTTCAAAATTATTCGCCACCCGCGCCTTCACTCCGGCGCCGTAATTGATACCGAATTTCGTGCTGCCCTGGCCGTAGCCGGCGCTGGCGCCGGGAGGTGTGTAGTTGTTGAAGTGAACGCCACCGGCGACGAAGGGCCGGATCCGGCTGCCTTCCGGCGTGCCGTACGCCAGCAGGTCATAGAACCCCTGGTGAATTGCCATGCCGCCCTGATCCACCCCGCCCAGCAGCAGGTGCGAGCGGTTGTAACCATACCCGAATTCGTGTCCCAGGTAGCGCCAGTTATTCAGCGTTATCCGGAAGCCGATTCGGAAACCACTGTCCAGACTATAGCCGGACGTCCCCTCGGCTGCGCTTCCCATGTCGGTATTGGAAAGCCGCGAGGCGCCGCCGTGTACGGTAAACTCCGCAACTTGTCCGAAGGCCGCGGTGCCAGTCAGAAGCGCGAACGCGAAAAGGCAGTGTTTGATCTGTCGCATATGAATTCTCAACCGTTCGATGCAGGCGTGGTGCCGCAGGTTTCCTGAAGCATCACTCCTACTCATTCATTCTACGACGACGACGTGAATCTCACCCGGCCCGTGCACTCCCCGTACCAGGATTTGCTCGATGTCCGCTGTCCGGCTCGGTCCGGTAATCAGCACCATCGAACTGGTCCGCTCCATTGCATCCGGTACAAGGGTGTAGAGCTCATCGAGACCGGTGAGGATGCGTTCGGCCGGGAGAATCGCCAGGTGAACCATCGGCAGCAGCGAGATCATCCGCGCCTCGGCGTGGGAAGAGAGCATCACCAGGCTTCCGGTATCCGCCAGCGCATAGTCGGCCGCGGTGATGCCGACATCGGCCCTTTCCGTGACCTCCCGCAGTTGTTCGCGGTTCTCGATTCCGGTGACGACTCCCGCCAGTTGGGTGACTCCGCACTCGGCCAGAAACGGCGCGTTCGACGCCACCGCCTGCCGGCCCGCCAGCAGCGACGCCGCATACTCGGCGGCCTGCTGTTTCGACTTCACCCGGGCTGTCTTTCCCGCCAGTTTCCGCACGTTATCGAGCAGTAGTTCGATACGTTCATCGGAGGTCATCTCCGGGATGCGCAGCCGCGCTTGCGGAACCTCGGCGGCGGGTTGTCCCGCGCTCCGCCCGATGGCCGTTCTAACCCGTTGAAGAATGTCGTCGCGTTGCATCACGCCCCATTGTTTTCGCGCCGTTCGCGCCAGAGTTGGCGGAAGCTCTTGGCCGCCGGAGCCGGCAGGTCCCGCTGGCTGATCCATCCCTTCAACGGGCCAAAATTCATCCAGCCGGGCAGCCGGCGAATGTATTCCTTGCCGTCGCCGTTGGAAAGCACCGTTGAACCGATCACGCCTCCCAATTCGAACAGCCGCGGATGCTTCATCACCCAGGCCCACAACTGGAATCCCAACCGTTCCAGCCGCGTTCCGCTCTCCTGTTGTTTGGCCCGGTTCACCTCGGTCCGCAATTGCAGCAGGATTTTGGGAATTTCGATCTTCACCGGACAGACTTCGGCGCACGCTCCACACAGGCTGGAAGCAAACGGCAGCCAGGGATCTTTCGTCACTCCGTGGTATTGCGGCGTGATGATCTGTCCGATGGGACCTGAGTAAACCCACGGGTAGTTGTGCCCGCCGATCTTGCGATACACCGGGCAGTGGTTCAAGCAGGCGCCGCAGCGGATACAGTACAGCGATTGCCGCTTTTCGGCGTCGGCCAGCAGCTTGGTCCGGCCGGCGTCGAGCAGCAGCAGGTAGAACTCATCCGGTCCGTCGATCTCTGCCTGACGTCGCGGACCGGAGACCATCGTTGTGTAAACAGTCAGCGGCTGACCGGTGGCGCTGCGTCCCAGCAGTTTCAGGAAGACCGCCAGGTCCTGCTCCCGCGGTATCACCTTTTCGATGCCCGCCACCGCGAGGTGGATCTTGGGCATGGTGGTGGTAAGCCGCCCGTTGCCCTCGTTGGTTACCAGCACGATGGCACCGCTGCCGGCGACCAGAAAATTGGCGCCGGAAATTCCGATATCCGCCGCCAGGAACTTTTCCCGCAGAACGTTGCGCGCGATGCCGGTCTGCTTGTCGATTTCGGTTTCCGGCGGGATCTCCAGGCGCTCGCTGAATACGTCGGAGACGTCATAGCGCGTCAGGTGAAGCGCCGGGGCCACAATGTGGTACGGCTTCTGGTGCGCGAGTTGGAGAATGTACTCGCCCAGATCGGTCTCCACCGCTTCCAGTTCGTGCTTCGCCAGCCGCTCGTTCAAGTCGATCTCTTCAGAAGTCATCGACTTGGACTTGACCACCAGATGCGCGCGGCGCTCCTTGGCCAGTCTCAGTATGAAATCGGCTACGTCGCCGCCGTCGTTGCACCACACCACTTTGCCGCCATGCCGTTGGACATTGGTTTCCAGCTCAAGCAGGTAGTGGTCCAGGTTTTCCATCGTGTGGCGTTTGATGGCGTTGGCTTGGGTCCGCAGCTCCTGGTAATCGGGCAGTACGCCGGGCGCCACGGTTTTCTTACGGCCCTCGATCAGCCGCCCGGTGGCCGTGTAGATTGCCGATTGCAATCGGGCGTCGGCCAGCGTTTCCACAAACTTGCCCGTTGGTCCCATGTTGTTCACCGGCTGGCCAGCACTTCGGCCAGATGCATGGTGCGGATGTTCAGTCCGGCGCGCAGTATGGCGCCCTGAATCTGCATCAGGCAACTGGAATCGCCGCCCACCACGGTATCAGCGCCGGTCGCGACAATCGAATCGATCTTGGTCCGCGCCATGCCGCCGGAGATCTCGGGAAATTTCACCGAGAAGGTTCCGCCAAATCCGCAGCACTCCTCGGCCGCGCTCATCTCCTTGAGGCTCAGCCCCCGGACGTGTGATAGCAACCGCCGCGGCCCCTCTTTGAGATGGAGTTCCCGCAGCCCGTGGCAGCTATCGTGAAACGTCACCACGCCTTCATAGCGGGCGCCCACGTCTTCCACCCGTGCGACGTCCGTAAGAAACTCAGAAAACTCCCAGCAGCGGGACGCTACTTGCCGCGCCTGTTGCTGGCTCGCGGGGTCATCCTTGAAGAGCTCTACATAGTGGTTTTTAACCATCGAGCCGCAAGAGCCCGAGGGAACCACGATCAGCTCGGCGTCCCGGAACACGTCCAGGAAGTAGCGGGCCACCGTCCGCGCCTCATCCCAGTAACCGGTGTTGAAGGCAGGCTGTCCGCAGCAGGTCTGGGATTCGGGAAATTCCAGCTCGTAACCGAGCCGATCGAGAACGCCGGCCATTGCCATGCCGACGCGGGGAAACAATTGGTCAATCAGACAGGTTACAAATAACGACACACGCTGTGCCATGATGTTCGTCTCAACCGCATTTCGGGATCGGCGGGAACGCCGCCACGGCGTGCCGCATTGTTTGCCGAATCCCTTCCTAACGTATCACGTTACCGTACGCCGCTCGCTTTGACAGGTGCCCACCACCCATCTGGATTGAATACGGTGAAGCCTTCGTGCTGAAATGCTTCACTGTCTCCCTGTTGGCGCTCGTTTTCGCGCCTGGTGAGTGGACCGCCCGCTACATTCCGCAGATGCTGGTGGCTGATGCTACACCGCGTTCGCCACACGCTCTGATCACACACTTCCACAGGGATCACATCGGCTACGCAACTCCCCGTGCCGCAGCCAGTGGCTGCTTCTTCGGCTGTGACTCATCCTCTTCCAGAATCTGGTCGACAACCCCCAGCCACGGACCCAGCCTCGGCCGCTTCACCGGCTTCTTCCGCTGGTAGCCAGGCGGAACTGAAAACGCCAGCATTTTCCGGATCGTCTTGCGCGACACGCTGAACCCCCGGGCCACCCGCCTCACGCTCATCCCGTCCACCTGCACCGCCCGCCGGACCCGCGCGCACACTTCCACCTTGAGTGCCTCCCAGGTGTCGCAAAAACACACCTCGCCTGTCTTGTTTTGCTTGGTCTTGCTTGGGGGTGGTCTACTCTTGGACCGCCACCAGCCGCCCACGCGGCGGTATGTGGTCCATTATTGCTCCGCTCTTTATACCTGGGTGGCCAGGCGCGCACCATTCCAGGCCGGGTCGCCTGTCAAGAATGGGGTTGGCCCGGCGGATACCAATGAGTCGCAGCCGAACGGCTACGCAGAACGAGATGTCAACGGCAACGCCAGCTATCGCACGTCCCCTTGAATCGGGGTGCGAGCCGGCTGCTTGCCCCGGCCGCCCTCTTTGTCTGCGGCGACCAGCGCAAATCTCAGTCCCTCGACACCTGCCCTGGCGTACATCCCATTGATGTCGTGGCCGTACGGCGAGAGTTCCTCGTACTCATGGTCTATGCCGATCTCCGAGAGCAGTTCGTGAAGCTGGCGATTTGAAGGCAGCATCGTCTTATCCCGCGTGCCACACACAATTCTGATTCCCATGTGGCCACGCAGGGCGTCTGCGTGCTTTCGCGCGAGTGCGAAAGGGTGCTCGGCCATGAGCTCCGATACATCAAAATTGAGCATTCTTCTGAACGACCGAGCGCGTTCATCGTTCGGGTCAAGCAACGTCGCGCCATAGGAAACCACGGAAGAAAAAACCTCTGGGTATTTGAACGCGAGATGCAGGCATCCGAAGCCGCCCATGGACATGCCGCTGATGCCGCGTCCGTCGCGGGTCGCTATGGTGCGGTAGGTGCTGTCGATGTGAGGGATTAACTCCCGGATGATATAGGTCTCTGACATGTACTTGCCATCCGAAGAATCCAAGTAACAGCTTTGGGCGAGACCGTTGACAAAAACGATGATCAGCGGGCCAAGCTGCCCGGCTGCGATGGCACTGTACGCGTAGATAGCGTTTCCGATGTCCTTGTATTCATTGCCATCCCTCCCGTGAGCCCAGTAGATGACGGGATATCGCCGTACTTTCTCTTCCTGATAACCGGGCGGGAGAAAGACGTTGTATCCGATCTCCGTCCGCATGGCTTTGCTGTAAAAAGCGTGGTGAGTGACGATTGCCTTCTGGTTCACAGTTGGCGCGGGTTTAACGGTCAGCCAACGTGGTACTTCCGCAGCTTTGTTTGCGACAGCGGCCCAATCAATGGTGTCCTCGGCGGGGACAGGAACGACCGGCGAATATCCGGTGCGCTTGGCAACGGCCAGAGCTTCGGTCCGCGGCGACCCGCCCCGCTGTGCTGCCGGGGGCGATGCGATCGCGATCGCGTTCGCGGCAATGGCTAAACCGGCCAATTGCAAAAATGCTTCTATTTTTCTCATGCTGACTCCACAGTTAAGTAGCCCCGGGGAATCTCACCCCGAGGCCCTCCCAGAACTGTACGTGAGCGTCTGTCGCCGCCTCTCTTGCTCAGGCGCACCTAAAATGTCAGCTTCAGTGCAAGCTGGATGTCGCGCGGTGAATTCTGCGGCGATACGATGCGCCCGTAGTTGGCGCTGGCCGGGTTGACGTCCGGCGAACCGAACCACACCCGGTTGAAAGCGTTGTTCAACTCGGTGCGGAACTGGAGGTTGACTCTCTCCTGGAACACCCGGGTCTTCTTAATGATGGCGATGTCCCAGTTGTTCATATTGGGCACCCGCAGGTCGTTCCACATGAACGGGATGCGGCGCGCGGTGAAGTTGGGCAGGATCTTCAGGGCATCGCGATTGAACCAGTTGTCGATGGTGGGGTTGGAGATCTTCGGGCTGACCCCCGTAGCCAGATAGCCTCCCAGCCACACGGCCTGGCCCGTCTGATAGAGATACATCGCGCTCACCTCCCAGCCCCCGGCGATGCGCTCGAGCACCGGGTTGTCAATAGGAAACCGCTGGCCCTTGCCGAACGGCAGTTCGATGATCATGGCCAGGGTAGCGCGGTGGGGATTGTCGTGCTCGCCGATCATCTTGGAGGGTCCCGAATCGAACAGGTTGAGGTACCGCATCTGCTCGATCGACTTCGCCCAGGTGTAAGTACCCTGGAGCATCAGGCCCCGCGACATCTGGTGCTTGCCGGTCAACTGCATCGAGTGGTACCAACTACGCCCCTGGGTCTGGCGCTGGACCGTGATCGTGCCGAAGTGGGGGAAGACCTGCAATAGCGTGGCGCGCGAAACCGTCGCCCGGCTCAAGTTTCCCGTGCTGATCAAGCCGAAAAACGGATTCGTTACGCTGTCCTGCAACCGGGAACCTAGAGACAGGTACTTCTCCGGGTAGTAGTTGATGCTGAAGCTGACGTCGTCGGTACTTGCGGTGACGGGCAGATCCCTGCCGTAGTTGCCCACGTAGGCGATCTCGACCATGGTGTCCTTGGTGATCTCCTGCTGGATACCAAAGTTGAACCGGTCGCCCCGGTATGACTTACGATCCGGATAGTAGGTATTGACGCTCTGGCCCAACAGGGTTCGCAAGCCTAGACTGGATCCCACGGGCTTGACCAGGCCCTGCGGGAACGGATTACTCAACAAGTCCGCCGGTGTGCGCCCTCCGTCCTGGCTGGAAACCAGGTCGGTCTGCGCCGCGAAGCCGTCGGCGCGCACAAAAGGTTGCCACCATTGGTTGTAGAACATGCCAAAGCCGCCCCGCAGCACGGTTCGCGGGAACAAGCGGTAGGCCACACCGATGCGCGGACCCCAGTTGTTCCAGTCCGTGGTCCCGTTGCGGCGGTTCTCCGGAGTGCAGTACACCAGGCCGCCTAGTACCCTGAAGTCGTTCACGGCCAACTCAGGGATGGGGCTCTGGGCATAGTTGGCCCTGGCCTGAGCCTCGATAGGATTCGGGGTCACACGGTCGAACCCGTAGACGCTCTGGTTGTAGCGCTCGGTGACGGGCAAGGTTACCTCGAATCGCATGCCCAGGTTCAAGGTCAATTTCGGGGTTACCTTGATGTCATCCTGAAAGTACCAGCCGTAGTAGGGCGCCTGGGGCGCTGTGTAGGCGCGCTGGCTTATGTACCCGCTGGCCGGTGTCCCCAGCAGAAAGCTGGCTATACCGCTGCCGGAGTTGGTGGCTACGCGGTTTGGGTCGGGACCCTGGGTGAAGGCGTTGGCGAAGTTGTACTGGCCGCTGGGCCGTTCCGCCGGCACCGAGTTGTTCTGCTTGACTTGCATCTGGAAACCGGCCTTCATGCTGTGGCGGCCGGTCACCTTGGTCATCCCGGTATTAAGCGAGGCGGTGTTGGTGTGCTCAAACCACTTCCCCTCGCTGGCGCCGATCCCCATCAGTCCACTCACGCTGAAGTTGGGAAAGATGGTCTGCTGCATCTGGCCGATCAAGGACGATGGAAACCCCAGCGAGCCCAGGTTGAAATCCGGGTGAACGCCTTCCTGCGTCCAGCGGCTGTAACCCGCCTGGACCGTGATGATCATGGTGGGCGACAGGGTGAAGGTATCGCTGAGCCCCACCGAGGTCTGCACACGGTCGTTGCCTTCCTGTCCTCCGATGTCGAACGGCGTTTCGGTTCGGCTTACCAGCTTGTTCTGGGAGAAGCGGGCGAAGATCCGGTGCTGGCCGATCAGAGGATCCACCCGGATGGAATAGGCGTTGCTGTCGCTCTTGGCGGGCGTAATTTTGTAGTAGTTCAACGCTCCCGTAACGGGATCGCCGGGCCCGGTCGGATTCGGGTAGCGGCTCATCACGTTCTTTGCGATGGTGTCGAACCGGCTGGCCGGGACGCGGTTGCTCGAGAAGATATCCCGGACCCACTGTCCCTGTGCGTTCTGCTTGGTAGAGAACGGGTCATAGATCTCGATCAACTGCCCAAACCGGTCGAACGTCTTGGAAAGGTCGCCCTGGCGTTGCAGATCGGTGGGCGCGGTGGTGTAATACGTCGCCGGGGTGCGCTGACGGACGCCCTCCCAATTGAAGAACCAGAAAATTCTATTCTTGATGACCGGGCCGCCAGCAGCCACCCCGAACTGGTTGTAGCGGAACGGAGATTTCTTCGTCCCGGACTTGTTGTTCAGCCAGGAGTTGGCGTTCAGTCTCTCGTTGCGCAGGAACTCATAGAGCTGCCCGTGGAACTCGTTCGTGCCCGACTTGGACGTGATGTTAATGTAGGCTCCGCCTCCATGGCCGTACTCAGCGTCCAGCGCGTTGGTCTGGATGGTGAATTCCTCCACCACGTCTACCGGCGGGATGTAGTTCACACGGTCTGAGATGTTGTTGGGAATACCGTCCAGCAGGAACTCGTTGAGCCGGCGGTTGGCTCCGCTGGCGGAGACATATGACGTGCCGCTGACGTCCAGCAGGTTGCTGGTAGTAGTGTAGTTGGAGGTGACGCCGGCAGACAACAGCATGAGCTTCAGGGGGTTACGGCCCAGCAACGGAAGGTCCTGGATCTGCTTCTGTTGGATGTTGCGGGCTACGGCCGCCGTGGAAGTCTCCAGCAGCGCGGCTTGCCCGGTCACTTGAATGGACTCGGTCACCGCGCCGAGCTCCAGGTCGAAGTCGGCCGTGGAGCGTCTGCCGGTCTCGACCGTGACGTTCTGCGTACCTTTCTTGAAGCCGATTCGCTCGGTGGTAATCTCATAGCGGCCAGGATTCACCAGCGGAAAGAAGTAATATCCGATGTCGTTGGTTGTGGTGTCGCGGCTCTGCCCGGTGTCGAGGTTCTTAAAGGTAACCTTGGCGCCGGTCAGCGGTGCAGCCGATGGATCTTTTACCGTCCCGTCGACGGTGCCGACGGGCAACACTTGGGCAGTGAGACTGATCACTAGCCCGAAGCAAAAACTCACAAGAAGTTTCTGTAGCATGTTCCCTCCCCGTGCGGAAACTAACATCACTGAGCCTTACAGTTGCCCTCCCGCATGGGAAAGTCCATACGGGCTTTATCTACAATTTCCTTCTTGGCTTTGTGGTGGGTGCAGTCTACCACAATTGCCGTGTTTTGGAGCGCATTGAATCGCACTTTTTTCTCCTGAAAGCCCACCCTGCAGTCCCGGGAGGGTCGTTCTTTCGTCCCAGGACCCCGTGGCCAGCAACTGCAGCCCTTTTGCGTGATTCCGCCCACACCTTTTCGGCTCCTGCCTCCTCGTTGATCGATTTCTTTGCCACCGGAGCCTTTGCCTACCCGCTGGCACTGCCAGCGCGTCGATGCGCCGCATGACATCAACGGACATGGGTTCGTGGGATCCGTAATCCCACATAGAGCAGTCCGTGTAATTCGTGACTGCGGGGCGGTGGGACGGCTTGGCTTGCTGCTATGTTAGCCAGTATGCAAACCAGACGATCTGTGCTTCTCGGCGCAGCCGGGCCGGCGTTGTTTCCATTGAGTCTGAAGGCGAATACCAAGCCCCGCAACATCCTGTTCATCCTGACTGACGATCATCGCTACGACGCAATGGGGTTCATGAAAGGGCAGAAGTTTCTGGAGACGCCGTACATGGATCAGTTGGCCAGGGAGGGGGCGCACTTCAAGAATGCCTTTGCCGCCACTTCCTTGTGTTCGCCCAGCCGCGCGTCAATTCTTACTGGAAAGTACGCTCACCAGCACCGTATTGTCGACAACAATACCCCCATTCCGGCCGGCACCCGCTTCTTTCCGCAGGACTTGCGGAAGGCCGGCTACAACACCGGATTTTTCGGAAAATGGCACATGGGCGGGGAGTCCGACGGCCCTCAGCCCGGCTTTGACCGCTGGGTGAGTTTCCGGGGGCAGGGAACTTATCTGCCCAACAAGAACGGCCTCAATATCGACGGCAAGCGCGTTCCCCAGAAGGGCTACATTACCGATGAGTTGACCGATTACGCGCTCGACTGGCTCGGTTCCCGCCCCAAGGACCAGCCCTGGTTTCTTTACCTGTCGCATAAAGCGGTACACGCCGACTTCGTACCCGCCGAACGGCACAAGGGCAAATTCGCCAAGGCCGAATTCGTTCCCCCGGCAACCATGGCCCCCTCGGGTGAGATGGCGCGGCACCGCCCGATGTGGGCTCAGAACCAGCGCAACAGTTGGCACGGCGTCGAGTTCCCGTACCACAGCAACCTGAACATCGGTGAGTATTACAAACGGTACGCCGAAACATTATGCGCCGTTGATGATTCGATCGGCCGGATGCTCGACGGTCTCCGCCGGCGCGGCGAACTCGACTCCACGCTGGTGATGTACATGGGCGATAACGGCTTCGGGTTCGGGGAGCACGGACTGATCGACAAACGGAACGCTTACGAAGAATCGATTCGCATCCCGCTGCTCGCGCGCTGCCCGGAACTGTTCCACGGCGGCCAGACCGTGAATTCGATTGTCGCCAACATCGACATCGGTCCCACCTGCCTTGCCGCCGCCGGCTTGCAATCACCCGCATCCATCCCTGGCCGCAGTTTTCTGCCGCTCACCCGGGGAGAGACCTCTGGCTGGCGCGACTCGCTGTTTTATGAATACTACTGGGAAAACAACTTCCCCCAGACGCCCACCATGCACGCCCTGCGCGGGGACCGTTACAAGTTCATTCGATATTACGGCATCTGGGATTCGAACGAACTTTACGACCTGGTGGAAGACCCGCTCGAAACCAACAACCTGATCTACGATTCGAAGCATCAGACCATCGCCGCGGACATGAAGCAGAAGCTCTTTGAAACCATGGAAGCCAATGGCGCGATGAGCATTCCGCTTTATCCGGATCGAGGCGGGCGCGCGGATCGCCGCAACCCGAAAGGGTCCAGAGCCGCTGATTTTCCACCGGAACTGATGGGTCCACGCAAAAACGATTAGTCCCGCCGCAGCGGACGTTACGGGCCGCGGCGGTACCTCTACCGCCGCATCAGCCAGACTTCACTGACCGAATTTCCCCGTCCGGCGCCTCCGCGCCCCGGCTCTTTATACACGCTCAGCTTCAGGCTTCCGGCGGTCACCGCCTCGCGGGGAATATCGAACTCCAGCGGCCGGAACGGCACCGGCCGCTCCAGCCATCCGTGCACTTCGATGCCGTTGTTGGCCGTCATCTTCAGCCTGGAAGTGAAGTTGTCGCCACCATACACCACCTTCACCCGGTATTGCGCCGACGGATCGAGGTTCTTGTATTCCAACACCACGGGGCGATCGAACAGGGCTTCGGCATGGGTCCACCAGCTCTTGGGATAGTCCAGGAAGCTCTGGTCCATACGGTCGACATTTCCCGCGCCGCGCATGGCGAAGCTCATCATTGGCGAGCGCACAAACATCGGATCGTCGTCATACGCCACGGAGCGAACCAGGTGCGGCTGGGTAGTGATGTCGCCCAGGTTGTCGTAGAAACCGCCCGGGCCGGGATCAGTCCGGTTCACAATCGCGCCCAGCCGCGCTAACCGCTCCGGTTCGGAGTCCAGCTTGCTGATCTGGGCAAACTGCGTCATGAGCCAGCGCCGGCTATTAAGCGGATTGTCCACCGTGTCGAGATTCGCTCCCCGTCCCACGGCGATGGCCTGATAGCGGGGCACGCTCAGTTGCATGTGGATGCTTTGGAAGAGCGCTTCCGCCAGTTCGAAAATTCGCTGCCGTTTGGCTGATGCGACCGGATTGAGCAGTGCCCGGTTGAGCACCTTCCCGGCGCGGGCCCTCGCGATGGCCGATCCGGTTTCGGGCGCCTCCCGCAGTGCCGAGATCGCCTCGGTCTCGAGCGCGGTCTCATAGATCAGCCGGTCCCGCACAAACGAGTCGTAGTAGGCGCGATAGAGCGCCTGCTGGAATCGCCAGTTCAGTTTCACCCGCGGCGCCGCCTTGCGCTCCATGTCCTCGAATGCTGCCAGGGTGGAATCCACATGGGCGTTCGTCAGCAGCGGTCCCATCCAGTTGCGTTCCAGCGCCATCAGTCCCTGCGCGAAGCTGTCGCGATAATCCTCGCCGACAAAATAAGCGGCGAAGTCGCGCAGGGTATCGATCACCGGCGTGTCCGGGTTCCATCCCAACCCGCTCCACACGATTTTGTTGACGTCGTCGTTGACTCCTTCGGAATAGGTCAGGAAGCCCTCACCGAAGTCCTTGTACTTTAGGAAAATGGCCCGCTCCTGGGTGGGACGCGGGTTGATCGTCTCGCGTCCTTCCGTCACGGCGAAGGCCACGTCCCAATCCGGCACCGGGAACTGACAGTGCAGACTGTGGGTGATGTCGGGATAGTTGCGCAGTTTGTACCGCTTGGGAATCTTCGCCGCCAGTTCCATGTAATCTTCGCGCGTCTGCGGGCCATAGACGATTCCGCCCAGCCACCTGGGTTCCTGCCGGATCAGTTGGTAGAACTCGGCAAACCACTCCTTATTGAAGCTCTGCGGCGACATCCACATCTGCGCCTTCGGGTGGTATTTGTGCAGCAGCGCAGACTGCTTTTCCAACAGCGCGAACAGATACTTGGGTTCGGTGTGGCCGGGGTCGCCGCCGGGAACGAAGATGTAATCGATTCGCGGCAGAGCCTTATAGACCTGCTCCCATTCATGCAGCGCGAACTCCACCGTCTTGGGGTCGGAGTAATCGTGATCCATCGCGGGATACCAGACCCAGACGTCCAGTCCGTACTCATCGGCGATGCGCGACATCTCAACCATCATCGGCAGTTTGGGCAGCGGAAAATGCGGACTGTCATCAGCATCGTCGGAACGCGGCGGAATCAGTTCGATGGCGTTGGTTCCGAAGATCGCCAGGTCGCGGATATACTGGTCCCACATTGGAACGGTGAAGGCGTCATATGCATTCACCTTCGGCCGGTACCCCAACTGGTGCCCGCGCAGCGGGTACGCCGGCGCGGTCGCGACTCGAAAATCGTCCGCCAGCCGGATGACACCCCAGCGGCGCATTTCCATCTTCCGCAACAGGTAGCCGATACCAAACAGCGTGCCGCGTTGGTCATTACCAGCAACTACCAAGCGGTTGGCGGAGACCGCGATCCGGAATCCATCGGCCCGGTTCACCGCCGCCGGCAACGCCGCCAGCGAGACGCCTGGAATCTTCTCCAACTGCGCCGCCGGGCCCACCACAATCGAGGCCGTTCCATCCGCCGGTATTGTATGAGCCACCGTCAGCCGTGTTCCGGTACGGTTGGCAATCTCTTCAACCAGCACGCCGATCGCTTTGCGCTGCTGTACATTGGCCGGTTGTGGCGTGACAATCACGGCCTGCGACAGATCCAGCGCCCAGGCCGGCCAAAGGCAGCAGGCCAGCAGTGTAGTAATGGGTCTGAGGGGCATCGGAAGACTCAAGATACTACAATGCGGCAGGGCTTTACAGCCGCCGCCGATTGCTGCTATCAAGGTACTAGCTGGGCTATGTCGAATACGCCGGATACCCCACGTTCGCCATCACGTTCGTTCGCGGGAATTGCCGGCTATTGGCTGCGTGATGTCTTCATATCGGTCATCATCGCGATTGTCGTCATTCTCTTTATCTACCAACCGGTGAGAGTAGAGGGAACCAGCATGATGCCCGCGTTGGTTGATCAGGAACGGATCTTCATCAACAAGTTTGTCTACCGTTTCGGAATCAGCACCATCAGCCGCGGCGACATGGTGGTGTTCTGGTTCCCGAACGACACGTCGAAGTCCTACATCAAGCGGGTGATCGGTTTGCCGGGCGATACGGTGGAGGTCAATCAAGGCACGGTTTTGATCAACGGGCGGCCTCTCAAAGAGTCCTACGTTCCGGAAGAATATCGCGATCACCAGTCTTTCCCCGCCTACAAGGTGCCGCCCAACCAGTATTTCGTAATGGGCGACCATCGTAGCTCTTCCAACGACAGCCGGTCCTGGGGCGCGGTGGATCGCCACTTCATCTACGGCAAGGCAGTCTTCATATACTGGCCGCTGGCCAAACTGGGTCCGGTAGGCTGACCTTTCCTACCCGCCACGTTGCCGGTGAGCTGATCTTTTTTCCGGAGCCGGAAGGCACTGCGCGATCTGCTATATTGGGCACCGAAGTACCTCCTATTGACATGCGCAAAGTATTGATTTCGTTGACGGTGGCCGCGGGTCTGTTAATTGGCGTGCAGGCGCCGCCAGTCGGGGCCGTTGGCCCTCTCGGCCCCGGGCTGAACGCCGAACAGGCGCAGGATCTGGAAAAGACGCTGGAGAGGGATCCGGACAACCCCGGCCTGCGCATGAAGGTGATGCAATATTACTTTGCCAAGGGAGAGCGGGAGCCCTTCCTGCGGCATCTTTCCTGGCTGATTGAGCACATGCCCACATCGCCCGCTACCTCCATGGGCGCTTCCATGCTCTCCGCCAGTTCACCCGCCGGCGAAATCTTTACTCCGGCTGACATTACCACGGTGAAGAACCTCTATGACCGGCAGATTGCCGCCCACCCCCACGACATTCCCCTGGTTCTGGCCGCTACCATCTTTTTTCAGACCTTCGATGTCCGCCACGCCGAATCGATTCTCAAGAGCGCGCATCAGGCGAATCCCGGCGACGCATCCCTGGAAAGACGCCTCGCCCGCCTCTACGTTCAGTGCTTCGTGCAGGCTTCGATGAAGGTGCCGCCCGGACGATTCAAACTCCGCGACCCGGAGGGAACGCGCATTTTGGCGGAGCAGGCTGCCAAGGAACTGGTGAGTTCTACCAATAAGGTGCTGGTTGGTGAATCGGAAAGCGCTCTGGTGACAGTGCCCGTTAACCGGCCTGAATTTGCCGGCGTCAAGGACATCCGTGATCGTGTCTCCGCCCATGCCCGTGAACTCGGCATAGCGCCACCGGCGCCCGGCACGCTGATCCCCGGCGCCAGGATGGTCGATGGCCGCCTCCACGTCCCCCCCGCGGCGCAGGCCACCCTGCTGGTGAAAAAGGTGGAAGCCCGGTACCCGGCTGAAGCCAAGGCCGCCAAGGCTGAGGGGCCGGTCCGGTTCGAACTCACGATCGGCAAGGACGGCAAGGTGATTGAGGCGCGGCTGCTTGGGGGGAATCCACTGTTGGTGCAGGATGCCGAAGCCGCCGTGCGTCAATGGGAATGGAAGCCGCGTTTGATCAATGGCCAGCCGGTGGAGGTGGTCACCAGCGTGGAAGTTCCTTTTCAGCCTTGAGGCCGCTGCTTCTCAAGCTACTGCCGTAATTCCAGGGTCACCGGTCCCAATAGTCCGGCGGGCAGGAGTCTCGTCTTCTCCGTAACGCGAGGGGCGGTAGTCCAGGTGCGGCGCTCGCCGGGTGGCAGCAGAAGGTCTCCCACCAGCCGGTTATTCCAGGTGTTCACCACTTCGACTTCCAGCCGGTTGTCCTTTGCCTGTACGGCACCCGTAACCTCGATCCGCCAGGGAGCGCACCAGACCAGGCCGATGTCCCGGCCGTTCAGCCGGACTCGCGCCATCGAGTTCACCGTTCCCAGTGACAGGTAGAGCCGTCCGGCGGTTTCGGGCGCATCGAAGCGGTGGCGGTAGACCGCCGTTCCGCTGTAGTAGCGGATGCCTGGCTCGGCGCGCGAAGTCCAGTCGATGAGGGAGGGGAACGTGATTTGGGCCGGCGCGCCCCATTTCGGATCAAAGCGAACGTCCCAGCTTCCCTCCAACTGCTTCAGGCGGGTGAAGCGTGGGAAGTTGGGCGCATCGCTTGCCATGCCAGTCACGGGCCGGCGGAATACCACCAGCAAACTCTGCCGGGGGGCGAACTCCAGTGTGACATCGGTGCGTCCTTTGCGCTGGATGAAGCGCGGCAGATCGCGGTGTTCGCCGGTTACCGCGTCCCAGAGTTCGGGCTGCCGCCCGCTCACCCGGAAGCCGACGGTGACCGTTGCCGGATCGTCGC
>JADZGD010000109.1 GCA_020854055.1 Bryobacterales bacterium
CCGCACTGGCGGCGCTGCTGAGCGATCCGAAACTTTCCCACTACGCGCGCTTCGGCCTGGAGCCGAACCCCGACCCATCGGCGGGAGCGGCTTTGCTCGGAGCGCTGGACCGGGTACAGGGCAGTCTGTTGGTAGGAATCGTCAACTCCATCGGAAACCGCAAGGACAAAAAGGCGATCGCTGCATTGGGGAAGCTGCGGTCCCACACCGATTTGGAAGTAGCCAGGGCCGCCGATGCAGCTTTGGCGAAAATCCGGCCGGGGCTGTAGCGCGCGCACGATCGCCGGCGTTCAACGCTGATATAGGGAGGGCTTCATGCCATCGCAACTCTCGCGCCGCGAACTGCTGCGAGTTGCCGGAGGTACCGGGTTTTTTGTTTTTGCGGACCTGGCGCCGGCTGCCGGAACACCGCCTGGAGTCCTGACGTTCCGCCACATCCATCTGGACTTTCACACCTCGCCGGCGGTGACCGGAGTGGGTTCGGAGTTCAAGGCCGAAGAGTTCGCGCGAATCCTGAAAGAAGCCGCTGTCAACTCCATTACGATTTTCGGAAAGTGCCATCACGGCATGTCGTACTACCCGACCAAAGTCGGCACGCGGCATCCCGAGCTGAAAATCGATCTGGTGGGGGAGATGATCGAGGCGTGCCACCGCCAGGGCATTCGCGTTCCGGTCTACATCAGCACGATGTACGACCAGCATATCTGGCGCCGGCATGCGGATTGGCGCGTGTACGACGAAGAAGGCAAACCGTTCGGGCTGCGGGGTCCGGCGGGTCCGTTGAAAGCGGAGCTCGGCCGTGTGTGCGTGAACACACCGTACATGGATTACGTCCTGGCGCAAGCTGAAGAGGTGCTGGCGAACTACGAAGCGGACGGGCTGTTCTACGACAATTTCGCTTATCCGGGATTCGGCTGCCTGGGACCGTCCTGCATGGCCGAACGCGAAAAACTTGGGCTCGAATCGGCTCGCCTGGAAGACCGGCAGAAGCATGCCGGCATGGTCACGGAGCGCTCCATTGCGAGGTTTGCGGCCACGGTCCGCGCGCGCAAGCCGAAAGCCGGTATCTTCACGAACGGGCCGTTTCGGATGCGGCAGCCTCCGGACCTGCTGCGCCGCATGGCGGATAACTATACGCACATCGAGATTGAATCCCTGCCCGGGGGTGGTTGGGGATATAGCCATTACCAGGTGGCTTCCCGCTACCTGCGCAATTTCGGATTGGAAGCGCAGGGCATGACCGGGGCGTTTCATCGTAGCTGGGGTGACTTTGGCACGGTGCGCAACCAGGCGGCGCTCGACTACGAGTGCTTCAGCATGCTGGCGCAGGCGAACAAGTGTTCCGTGGGCGATCATCTGCACCCCAACGGGCGGCTCAATCCGCACACGTACGAACGCATCGGACGCACATTCCGTTCGGTGGCGGCGAAGGAGCCCTGGTGCGAGGGCGCCAAAGCCGTAACGGAGATCGCCTCTCTGCTCAGCATGGGCGCGCGAGCGAACGACTCCGACGTCGGTGTCACCCGCATGCTCACGCAGAAGCGATACCAGTTCGACATCGTCGATCGCGAGTCCGATTTCTCGCCCTATCGCCTGGTGATTCTTCCGGACGGTCACCGGCTGGACGATCCGCTGCGTGACAAGCTGGCGGCGTATCTTTCCGCTGGTGGCGCCCTGCTGCTCAGCCACGAGTCGGGTTTGGACATGGACGCGCGGCAGTTTGTGCTGCCGGGCATGGGGCTCGATTATGAAGGTCGCTGGAAGCACGAATCACAATACATTGAACCGCTCGAAGGCGCGCGCGAAGGCGTGCCCGGCATGGTTCACGAGATGTATGAAACCGGTTCGGCGGTGAAGGCGCAGACGGGCACCACGGTCCTGGCGCGGGTGTGGGCAGGCTATTTCGATAAGGATTACCGGCGCTTCCAGGTGGAACAGACGCCCTATGCCAAGCCGACCGATTACATTGCGGCGGCGCAGCGCGGCAGGCTGGTGTACTTTGCCGTGCCGATCTTCCGCGTCTATGCGCAGCACGGGTATCCGGTATACCGCGACCTGGTGGCCAATTGCATCGGGCGGCTGATCGGCGATCCGCTGGTGAAGGCGGAATTGCCATCGACCGCGCAAGTGACGTTGACGGAGCAGAAAGGCCGCCGCATTCTACACATCCTCCATTACATTCCGGAACGCCGCAGCCCGGATCTCGATATCGTCGAGGATGTCATTCCACTGAACAATGTAAACGTAGCGGCGCGTGTGCCCGGCCGCCCCAGCAAGGTTTACCTGGCTCCCCAGCGGCAGGACCTGCCGTGTGAATACGCGGAAGGCTACGCCCGTGTCACCGTGCCGGTCGTCACGGGCCATCAGATGGTGGTATTCGAAGGCTAGCGGCGCCCGGTATGATGTAGCGAGCTATGGCACTTTCTCCCGTAGTGGAAACGCTGGCCGGACTGGTCCGGATCAACAGCATCAACCCGGCTTACGAGGGTGGAACCTCGGAGGCGGGGCTCGTCGAATATATCGAACAGTTTTTTGCCAAACGCTCGATCCGCACCTGGCGCCAGGAGGTGTTTCCGGGGCGGCCCAACCTGATCGCGGCTGTGCCGGGACGTCA
>JADZGD010000110.1 GCA_020854055.1 Bryobacterales bacterium
GGCAGCAATACGGTGAAAATTCTGGTGACCAACACCATGGAGAACGAACGGGCGGTGGAAAATCACGCTCCCGTCCTATCCCGGCTCCGCCACAGCGGGTTGATCGGTCCGGTGCGCATCGTCGCCGTACAATAGTCGGATGCCGGATGCCAAGCTGATCGCGATTGACACAAACTCGATGGAGTGGGAGGAGCGGCCGAATGCGAAATTGGGAAGGCCCCTTTTCCGCAAGAGCCTGGTAGAGGATCCCGATACGGGGATGGCGGTTCGCATTGTCCGATATCCGGCGGGCGTGGTGAACCCGCTGCACACGCACCCCTGTGCTCATGGAATGTATGTGCTGGAAGGAACGCTGGTGACCCATGAGGGCCGCTATGGTCCCGGGCACTTCCTCTGGTTTCCGGAGGGAATGTCGATGGAGCACGGGGCGGCGGCCGGAGAGGACGTCACCGTGTTGTTCATCACCAATAAGCCATTCGAAATTCACTACCGCTGAGGCCGAGCCGATCACGCCTCTGTCAGCAGGAGGGTGAATCTACCCTCGGCCGGTGGATTCACGGCTGTCACTAGAATGCGAAAGAGGCGGCTGCCCCAGGTGGATTGCAGGTGCGCGTCGGACAGGTTCACCTCCTGTACCGACGCCGTCAGGGCCGTGGCATCGAAACTGATGTGCAGATGATCGAGTTGTAGACTGCCTGGACCGGCGGCCAGCGGCGCGGCTGGCGTCATCAGGGTGAGTGTGATTTTTCCGGGCCGCTTGTTCATCCGGTATTGATCGCTGACTTCGACATGGTTCCGGTCCCGGTCGAGCCGCAACGCCCGCCTCCAACTTATGATGCCGGCTTCGGGCGGATAGGCCTGCTCGATGTTCAACGCAAGCTCCGCCAGGTGATCGTCCGAGTGGTAGGCGACGTTGCGGGCGGCAAACTTCCGCCCCGCCGATTGCATTACTCCGTCCACGGTGGGCAGATTGTGCCAGGCGGACTGCATGGTCCAGATCTCGTAGCGGTGGGCGCTAAACGTTTTGGCGGAATAGGCTTCCACGCCAATATCGATGATCACCGGTTTGCCGCCGGCGTAAACCATGAAGTTGCCGACGTCGTTGTGATTGTGGCTTTCGCCGTTGTGGCCGCCCTTGGCCGCCAGATACAGGCCTCCGGGGGAACCAGCGGCGCGGCGCGCGGCCATCACCTGGATTCCCGGCAGCCAGGAATCGCGCAGCAGCGCTTGGCCCTTAGGCGCCCGCGATAGCGTCTCAAAGTTGAAAATGGCGGCCAACTGGCGTGTGATGCTACCGCCTAACGCGTCCTTTGAACCCTCCGCGGCCCAGGCTCCAAGCAGTTGCATGTCCTCGTCATGGACCGCGCGTCCGTAACGGTAGATGAGATCGGCAGGAATGCGCAACTTCGCCGAGGCGTCAGCGAAATTGATGAACCAGTTCTCGTATATGTGGGTCCGGCAGATATAAAGACCAATCTGATGGATCAGCGGTTGTGCAAAGTAGTCAATCCGCCCGGCTGAGGCCGAATGGAGCAGATTCAGGCAATCAAACAGCGACGCGCCGGCGCGGCTCCAATAACCGGGGCCCTCGTCGCAACCGCCATCGGACGCATAGCCGGCAAGAAAGTTGTCCAGGCTGGTAAGAATCTTATGGACCGCGGCGGAGCGCTTTGCCGCGTCTTGCGCAATCAACAGTTCCGAGGTGAGCCAGTTCGAGTTGATCCACGGGTTCCAGTTGTTGGGTGGACGGCTGGGATCATTGAAGCCCATCCACCAGAAGTCGTTCCGCGCGCGATTTACCGCCAGCACACGCCGTTCAATTTCCAGATGGATGCGCTTGCGCAGCAGCGGTGAAAGTGTTTCGAGCTGAGCCGCCAGCAGGTAGTCGATCCAGGCCAGTTCGGCCGAGGTTTCGGCCGCGAACAGGTCCACCACCGGTTCGTTGACATCGGGCAATCCGTAGCCCGCTTTCTGCAGGCTCAGGTGGGCAGGCACGCCCCAGAAGGTCTCCTCGCAGGTTGCCCAGATGCCGTTCAGGATGTCATCGAGGAACCGGCCCTTTGCTTCCACGCATTCGGCGATGGCCAGTGTGCGCAGATGGTCGCGCCGCTCGTTGCGAACGTCTTGGTATTCGGAGCGATTTCCCGTGCGGACAAAGCCGAGCAACAGGTTTGCAGGCAATACCGGCCATCCGATGTTGTGAAGCGGCTCGGCGGCGGCAAGCAGCGCGGTTCGTAAGCCGGCCGGCAGCCTGGTCCAGGCCTCACGGTCGGATGCCGGAGGAAACGGTCTCCATTTCCCCGGGGCCGTCAGTACCTGTGAGATCTTTTCCGCAGACCATCCGGCGCTCAGTTTCAGGTGAGTGCTGGAAGCGAATGAGGGCGCAGCCAAGGTTCCAGCTGAAGCCGCTACAAATGACCGGCGCGTGCAATGGATCATGACGTTAGAACACTATACCCGGTTGAGGGGGTTTAACGGCGGCGGCGGAAAAATTCCTGCATCAGTTGGAGGCAGTCGGCGCCGAGCACGCCCTCCACCACCGTGGTGCGGTGATTCAATAAATCGGAGTCGGCGATGCGGAACTTGCCGCGAACGCCGCCAAATCGAAGATCGCGCGCGCCGAACACCAGTCGTTCGATGCGGGCATTCACCATGGCTCCGGCGCACATGACGCAGGGCTCAAGCGTGACATAAAGATGGCACCCGCTCAGACGGTAGTTGCCGAGAGTCTGAGCCGCTTCCCGGATCGCCAGGATTTCGGCGTGGGCGGTAGGGTCACGCCGCGTGATGGAGGCATTGCTTCCGCGGCCGGCGATCACCCCATTTGCCACAACCAACGCGCCAACCGGTGTTTCGCCGGCGTCGGCTGCCTCGCGGGCGAGCTCGAGCGCCTGGCGCAGGAAGAATTCGTCGGCGGGAAATATTGCGCCTGATTGTGATCTTGCCACTTACCACTCAGGATAACCGGCGGCGCGGGCGGCGTACGCAGGTGGATTCGGGGATGGGGCTCAAAGTAAAGTGAATGGGATAAACTGAAGAAAGGCGGACCGAAGCCGTCACCTGCCGTGAACCCGTTTCAGAAAGACCGGCGTGATGCCAAGATCAACACGGAGCGCATTGTGCTCCGCGATGATTCCCGTCTTGCTTCGGGCAAGATGGCCTTTTTTCAGTGGATTACGGTGGGGGTCTTCGTTTTCCTGCTGTCGGGCTTCTGGAAGCTCCAGGTACAGAATCCGGGCTATTACCAGGAAGCGGCCGAACGCAACAGGATCAAGTCGCTTCCCATTCTCGCGCCGCGCGGTAAGATTCTGGACCGTGATGGCCGGGTGATTGTCGACAACCAGTCCTCGTTCCGGCTCATCCTCTCACGGGAAAATCTGAAGCAAGAGCACTTGAAGGTGATCGCCGAAGGGCTGGATCTCGACTATGGGGATCTGCTGGAGCGACTGCGCCGGTACGCGTCACGGCCGCGCTATGAACCGATGGTGCTCAAGGAAGAACTCACCCAGAGTGATCTGGCCTTTGTGGAGTCCCACCGCGACAGCGAAACATTTCCCGAGATGGAGTTGATCCAGTCCCATCGGCGGCTCTATCCGGAGGGAGGATTTGCGGCTCATCTGCTCGGCTACACGGGTGAGATTAGTGAAAATGAGCTTTACAGTCCGGAGTTCGCCAAGTACGATCCGGGCGCCATCATCGGCAAAGCGGGCATTGAGCGCCAGTACAACGATTGGTTAACCGGTGTTGATGGCTCGCGTCAGGTGGTGGTGGATAACCGTGGCCGCGAACACGAGGTCCTGGGGCTGAAGGAGGCTGTTCCCGGTAAGGACCTGGAACTCACCATCGATCTCGATTTGCAGGCGGTGGCGGAACTGGCGATGGATGGTAAACGTGGCGCGGTCGTAGCGCTTGACCCGCGAAATGGCGAGGTCCTGGCGATGGTCTCGCGGCCGGCATTCGATCCGAACAAGTTCACCGGCCGAATTCGCCGCGCAGACTGGAAACAGATCACTGACGATCCGGGCAATCCGATGTTGAACCGCGCCATTCAAGCCCAATTGGCGCCCGGTTCAACGTTCAAACCCATCATGGCACTGGCCGGTTTGGAGCAGGGAATCATCGACGACAACTTCCGTGTTCACTGCTCTGGCGGCGCCACGTTTTACGGGCGATACTTCAAATGCCACCTCAAGCGCGGCCACGGGACGGTGGACGTTCACAAGGCGATCACCCAATCCTGTGATGTATTTTTTTACACCGTGGGGAATCGGCTGGGCATCGACCACATTGCCGAATATGCCCAGTTGGCAGGCATGGGCGAAAAGACGGGCATCGACCTGCCCAATGAAGTCGAGGGAGTGGTTCCATCCACCAAATGGAAGCTGCGTAACTTCCGGCAAAAGTGGTACGCCGGTGAAACCATCTCGGTTGCAATCGGGCAAGGTGCGCTCACTGTCACCCCTTTGCAACTGGCGGAGGCGATTGCCGGTATCGCCGATGGCGGCCGCTGGATTCGCCCACATATGCTCAAGTTGCCCAGCGGTAGCCTCAAGATCCGGCAGGGCAACCTGAACCCGGACAGTATCGCCAAGGTGATTTACGGGATGTATGGGGTGGTGAATGAGTACGGCACCGGTGTACGCGCGCGCCTGGCCGGTTACGATGTCTGTGGCAAGACCGGAACGGCACAGTTGGCTTCCAACCAGTACCTGAAAGGGAAGACTGCCAAGCACTTGCAGGATAACGCCTGGTTCGTAGGATTTGCCCCCCGGCAGGCTCCGGAAATCGTAGTGGTGGCACTGTTTGAAAACGGTGAACATGGCCAGTTGGCAGCGCCGATTGTACGCGATGTGATCAAAGCGTACTTTGACAAGAAGATTCGCCTTCAGAAGTCCCTGCGAGCAGCCACTACTCCTTCCGCCCTGCCCGCCGTCATGCTGGGGGGGCCGGCCGCGGTGACGCCTGCCAGCCGGCTGGGCGAGGTCGAAGCTACCACCACGGCCACTCCAAAGAACGCTGAGATCGTTGAACTTCGAGAGTAGCCGAGCAGCGCCGAAAGGGCCAGTTGCGGCGTAAGAAACGGTCTGTTATTCTGACTAAGGTTGAGACGGAATGGGCTGAGCGGAGTGAAGCGTGTGGGAGCGTTGATTCCCCGCTTCAGGGCTCAAACCCACCGTCAAACCCGTTTCGAATGACCCCGCTAAACTGTTCTGGCGTCGCAATTTGCTATGCGGAATCGGCGATGCTAATCTGAAGAGGCAGCGGCGGAACGAATAAAAACTGAGCTTATGCGGTCAACAGTGCTTGACGGCGAATTGAAAGCTTGGTAGTCTGGATGATGCGCCGGGGACAGTCTGAAGCGCAGTTTACCGTGAGGGAACTGGCTGGCGGATGAGATTCCCGGTGGTTCTTTAAGATTTTCGAGCGCCTTGATTTGGCCTGCTCCTGAACCTGCGGTTCGGTGGCAGATTGCAAGACGAAGCGCTCATAAGCCTTTCGAGGCCACCGTCCGGCACTTTTTCCCAGGTGAAGAACTTGGGATCGAGTGTGCGGGGCGGCAAGATCATTGACAATCTGGTTGGACGCAAGTCGAAGTCACTAGTCAGAACTCTGAGTA
>JADZGD010000111.1 GCA_020854055.1 Bryobacterales bacterium
ATCGCCGGGGAGCAAGCGGGATCGCAAGTAAGGATAGAGCCAGCCGCGAAGCGCGCGGCGCAGCATAAACGGCGTCACACGCGTCCTGTAAGGACTCCCGTTCTGCGGTACAGATCGGGGGTCGGGCACCACATCGCCGCACTTCCCGGGATGCAATGGGAAGATGGGCTCCGGCAAGGCCGATGGCCTGTCTCGCGCCGGCGGAGGCCCCGAGCTTATAACATGCAAAGCCCCATTGCGAGTATTGAATGGGTGTGCCGGCATCTCTTTCTTCGATCCTCCTCATTCGTTTAAGACGGCACATCGTGTTCCAAAAAGCTGCCGGCCGGCTACGTCGCGTTGAACCCGTGACGCATTTCGCCAACTCTGCTTGACAGGCGGAAGATGTCGCCGACTCGCACCAATCCCGCGAGACGATAGCGGCCGATGGCGGCCAACCCCGCCGACGCAATGCATCCACATTCACAGCACTCCGGCGTCCCGCCCAGTTCACAGGGGCCGATTTCCGTCTTCAAGTCAGACGAGAGGCAGGCGGTGACACGTGCGAAGATGCACTGCTCCGGGCGTGTGGGTGGATGCGCATAGCCATCGAGGAGAGGCTTGGACGTATATACTTTTGGAAACAGCAGAGGAAGACCGGCCAGCTCCTGAATGGCGCGTTGGCGTTCCGAGGGCCGGAGCCGCTCTTCCGGAAATTCACCGGCTTGCGGAGTGAAAAGACTGAACCAGATCTTTCGCGCCTCCGGGCGGCCGGACCAGAACCCGGCGAAATCCTGCAAATACCCGGCACGCTGCATAATCTGGCGCGTGATGGTGCAATGAATAATCACCTGGTGGCCGGCGATGTTCTCGAGGATTCGTTCGTAAGTCGCGGGCGCCCGGCGGCGGTTATGCTCGCGTGGAAGCCCGTCAACGGATACAACGATGTGCAGGTGGCGGTGTTCTGCCCAGGCAGCCGGGATGGGGCGCACGGCACTGGTGACCAACTGAACTTCCGTGGGAGCGAGGAGGGGAAGCAGAGCGTCCAGTTCCCTGTATCGGACCAGCGGTTCGCCTCCCACCAGGCTGATGTGCAGCGGGCGGAGACGCCGTGTTACCTCGAGGATTCCATCGATCAGGTCCTTCCCGGACAGGTCGGATAGCGTGCGAAGCGAACCGGCGTTGCCGGTATGGTTCGGCGCGTATGCATAGCAGCCGGGGCAGCGGAGCGGGCATTCGCGTGTCACCTCGATTGACAGGAACGGCCGCCGCCCATCGAGAATCATTCCCCAGGCAGGGAAAATTTGTGCCAGTTTCATCGGGATATTCACCCCTCTTTGCCGAATATGTCAGATGCCATCGGCAGCAGCCGATTCCCGGCAGTTCATGCCGCGCTTTGTCGAGGCGCCATGACGGTGACCGGGATCATGACCGTAATCGCCCGCTCACCCGGGCCGGTCTGCCCGATTCGCAAATCTCCCCCGATCTCCCACACGAGTTGCCGGGCCGCAAACAGGTCCCATCCGGTCGCCCGGACGCGGCCGGCTTCGACACCAAAGCCAGGGGTCAACTCCTGCTGTTCCAGTAGTCCTTCGCGGCCTCCAGTGATGGTTACCTCTACATTGACGTGGGCCGCTGCGGCGTACGTGTCGATCGTGACGGCATATCCACCTTCGATACCCATGTTCAGAATAGACGCCAGGGCTGCGCTGAGGCGATGCGGTTTGCACCAGACCTGCGGTACCGGGTCGAGATGGAGCACGATCTGCGCCTGGTTGAACGACGGAGGATTCATCAACGCTACGGCGTCCTGGATCAACTGATTGACATCGGTAAGGCGAATCGCGCTGCGGTCCAGGTTCGCGAATCTCTGAATTCGCGCTATTGTCTCACTCAAACGCGTGGCCGATTGCTGAATAGCGTCTGACAGCTCCTCCACCAGCTCCGGCATATGGCTGCCTTTGGGGAACGAAGCATGTCTCTCGACGCCGCGAATCAATGTGTCTGTTGCACTCTTCAGCGCCCCGATCGGGGTGTTCAGCTCATGGCTCAAAGAGGCTGCCAGGCGCTCCATGGTAACGGCGCTTTCGGCCATTAACGCCCGCGATCGGGCCGCTTCGGTCTCCTTGGCGGATCGCACGGCTGCAGCGTGCGCATTGTAGAGTCGAATGCGTTGAGTTGTGAATCTGGCGGAGATCGCCACCGAGATAGCGACCGACAGCAGGGCTGTGGCGGAGTCCATGAAGCTTCCCTTGAGTGGAACCCCCATGAAGGCAACCGATGCGGCACAGCTCAGGAGCAGCAACACGCCCAGACCCAGCACACGAAGCGGGCGAAGCGGCATCAATGCCGCCCCGAGCATGAGCAGGATGAAGATGGCCGGGATCACGGATGGGGCGGGCGCCCCATCCCGGGCCGATTGAAGTAAGCGATCCATGGTTACCGCTGCAACCGAAGTGCCGAGCAGCGCTGCCGTCGCAACTAAAGCGAGTGTGGGAGATTGAATGGATCTGGAAGCCCGGAACCCGAAGATTCCGGCGACCGCGAGCACGGCCCACACCGCCAGCGATGCAGTGTGATGAGAAGCCGGAGGACTATCCCACTGTAGGATTTTCATCAGGAACATCGCGGCCGTGGTGATGCAAACGAGCAGGCTCAGGACTCTGAATCCGTCGATTACTTCCGTTGCCTGCTGGCGCCGGTAGGCAGAATCGACCGGATCCGCCGCAACCGGCGCCAGCCAGGAGAGAGCCGCGCTCAGCTTGCTTGCCACGACCGCTATGGAGGCAAATCGAGTGCCAATGATGCCCGCGTGCGCCAGGCGCCGTGGAAGCAAGCGTGCAACTCGTCAAGGGTGCGGACGATGCGAGACAAGCCATGCGCACACTTCTTCTGAGCCTGGTACTTACCGGTATCGTCAGGGCGCCGGTGGCCGATGCCAATCGGCTGCCAACAGCGGTGATCGTGGTGATGGAGGGCAGTCCGGGTCAGCAGGGCGAGGCCGCAAGTAAAATTGTTGGCGCACTGAAGACGGTGCTTGGCTGCCGCCATACCTTGCAGGTAGCCCGGTTTGACGCGGAGCCGGGGCTGCAATCCAGGCTCACCGTGAAAGGTGCGAACCGGGACCTTATGGCAGTGGAGCCGCGCACGCCGATGAGAGAAGCGATAGAAGCCGGTCTCATCCGGCTGATCACAGTTTCAAGCCCTCGCACAATGGTCGTCATAGCTCATGAACAGTTCTATCCCACCACCGTTTCGAAAGACCGTTTGCTCGAATTGGCCCGGCGCTCGGAAGCAAAGATCCACACAATTTACCTGGCATCGAGCCGTGACAAGCCCGGAGCGCTCCGGCGCTTTGGACGGTCGTTGCGAAATGGGATTGTGTGGCTGGTCGAGGTAATCATCCTGGAAGAACGGGGATACTCGGCACGCGATACTTCGCACCTGCTGAAGTTCATGGCGGATGCGACCGGAGGGAAGTATTGCGTAGCCACCGACGAATCGAGCGGAATTGTCTGTGCAAACGGCATCTCTGCCTCGATCGCCGCTGAACCACAACTCTATTCGCAGCCGTGAACATATTGAACGGCAAAGTCATCGGCGCATGGTAGCTCGTGGGCCGGTAGCGCGGCGGAGCGATTGTTTCCAGGACGATCAGCACTGGGGCGGCAGATCCGACACCCTCGGCGGAGTCCACGAAGCTTCCCTTAAGTGGAACCCCATGAAGGCGGCCGGCGGCCTGTTCGAGCGCAGACACTGAATCAGATCCGTCGTCTGCCGGGAGTGGTCACGGATGGAAGACGCCGTGCAGAATTCCGGTCCAGTAGGCGTCCATGACTCCAACCCACGTGAGCCCGAAATGCGTCAATGACGCGGCGAACGCATTGCCGCGTGGCATCTCTGTCTGCCAACGCGGCGTCTTCGATATCAGATCGGCTACTCTGCGCTTCAACTCTTCGTTTTTCTGCAATTGACCGGGCGTAGGAACGGCCGAGATCGCGTGCCGGTTCTGAGCGAGCATGATGATCTGCAGTTCCGGACCATCGCTGCCATACCGCTCGGCAATTCTTGCGCCGGTCTGCAGCGCTTCCAGCCACGCCGTCTTCAGCGGCAGCTCCGTCTCGAGTTCAAACAGCGGCACGAGCGAGTATTGCGTCTGCCAGATGGTCCCGATATCCGCGTGCTCCGGACCGCGCGCCAGATCGCGAGGCGTGTAAGTGTAGCGAAGCTGAACAGGGTCGAG
>JADZGD010000112.1 GCA_020854055.1 Bryobacterales bacterium
CGATGACGGCGCCGACGCCTAGCGCCGTCAGGCTCCACGGTCCGAGAGTTTTTCGCAGGCGCTTGTCCGGTGCCTCGGAGGCGGCGATCAGCTCGTCGATGCTCTTGGTGCGCAGTAGTTGGGACAAATCCAGCTGGCGACCGATGTGAAGGCTATCTCTTCCTCTGACCCTTCACCATCTGCTTCACTTTCTTTTTGTTCGAGCCGCGAGCTACACCGGCCGGTCTTTTCGCTTTCGGTGTGGCTTTCTTACGCGCCTGCCTCTTAAGCGCTTTTCGTTCTTCCCGGTCCGTTACGTGTTTGGTGTTCATTCCTGTACTTTTGCTTTCAACTGAAAAGAGTAAATAGCTGGTGAGAAACTACGGTTTAGTGTAGCCAACGCGCGGCGCGAAAATCAATTCACGCTTTGCCCGGACGTGAGACAATTTCGATTCCGGCACTTTTGCCGGCGGCTCGCCGGCGTGCACGCGAGGAGGAATCAGGAATGGTAGAGAACCGGTTTTTGAGGAGGCACTTCTTCTATGGAACGCTGCTCGCGGGTGCTATCCCGCGAGGTGGTTTCGGGAGCGTGCCGTCGCTCAAAGCCGCGGGATACAAGTCGCCCAATGAGAAGCTGAACCTTGCCGCTATCGGGGCGGGTGGACAACCGGGCGCGGATCTGCGCTCCGCGCAGGCAGGCATAGAGAACGTTGTTGCTCTGGCCGATGTGGATTGGGAGCGCGGGGCAACGTCCTTCAAGCGCTTTCCGCAAGCCACCCGGTACAGGGATTACCGGCAGATGCTCGACCGGCAGGGGAAGGAAATCGACGCCCTCATCGTGGGTCCGCCCGACCACATGCATGCAACGGCCGCCCTGCATTGCATGCAGCTTGGAAAACATGTCTACCTGGAAAAACCCCTTACCAGGACGGCATGGGAAGCGCGGCTTCTGACGCAAGCGGCCGCCAAGTACAATGTCGCGACGCAGATGGGCAACCAGGGATACTCCCACGATGCGACGCGCGTCGCCGCGGAGATCTTCTGGTCCGGGGAAATCGGCGAGGTTCGTGAAGTCCACGCCTGGACCGGCCGGGCGAGCTGGCCGCAGGGGATGACGAAAGTGCCGGCCCCTACTCCCATCCCGGACACATTGGACTGGGACCTGTGGCTGGGCGGCGCGCCGGCGCGGCCGTTCACCGCTGGAGATGAGGAATACAGGGAGTTCGTCGCAAAACGAACGCGCGGCCGCTCCAGTGGGCCGCCCGACAATTTTGGTTTCTACCTTCCGTTCAACTGGCGTGGTTTTTATGATTTCGGCAGCAGCCTGATCGGGGATTGGGGGATCCACATCCTCGGTCCGGCAAACTGGGCGCTGCAATTGCATCCGAAGTATTTGATCAGTGTAGAGTGCGTGAAAAAAGACACGCTGCCACCGTTCACATTCCCGGATGAGTTGGCGATCCGCTACGATTTCGGCCCGCGGCCGGGCATGCCCCCAGTCAGCGTCTATTGGTACCATCATGCCGGCGGTGATCCCTATACGCCTCCTGACATGACGGTAGAAGAAGCGCGCAAGATACCTGGCGAAGGCCCGCAAGTAGGGCCGGTACGCGGGCAAGGCGGATTCGTTCCCGGATCCGGCGGCGCGAGGCCCGCTACTGCGACGAACAGGCCGGTCCGTCTCGGATACAACTCCATCTTCGTCGGCTCGAAGGGATATCTCGGGACCAGTGGGCGCGGTGAAGACGTAGGCTTGCTGCCTGGCAAACGGTGGGCCGAGTACAAATTGCCGGCCCCTTATCTCACCCGCTCGCCCGGCGCGAGCACCGGCTCAAACCACGCGGCGCATTGCCGCGACTTTATCCGGGCCTGCAAGGGCGGTGAGCCGGCTTGCTCGAACTTCAGCATTGCCGGGCCATTCACCGAGTGGCTGGTGCTCGGCGCGGCAGCCGTTCACGCGGATGGCAAGCTGATGTGGAACAACGACAAGTGCGAGTTCATCAACCACCGGGAAGTAAATAAGTGGGTGAAGCCGGCGTTCCGCAAGGGCTGGGAGATCGCCTTGTAGCCGCCGGCAATCGGATAATCAAAGCATGGGGTACGGGGTGCGAGCGCACGATGCTGCGCCGAAGCTGATTATTCGCCCGCCTCGGGCGCCCTTGCGGCCTTTCATAAAGACCTTGTGGGCGATGGATCAGTCGAGTCCGCCTCACGGGGCGGACCGGGAACGGGTCCTGCCCACCGGGACCATGCACCTTGCTGTTCGTCTTTCGGATGACTCGCTGCGGCTTTTCAAGGACATGTGCGACACCGCCGGTCATACCATCGGCCACCAGTAGTTGGCGGAGCGCGCGCCACAGCTTACCTGCGTGACATTTCCAGGCCTTCCCGTTCTGTTGGCGCTCAACTTCACGCGGGTGCGTGCGAAATGCTGTTCGGCGTGCCCGCCGGAGAACTGGCGGAACACCATACTCCGCTTGATGCGATCTGGGGCCGCCCGGCTTTGGAAATGCGTGAACGGCTCCTCGAAGCCGGCTCTTTGGAACAACAGCTCGATCTGTTCGAATCGATTCTTGCCGGACGGCTTCCCAGGTTGAGGGGACTCCACCCGGCCGTCGCTCATGCGTTGGAGCGCCTCCCGGCAATGACTGATGTCAGCGAGGTGGTGCGAGAGACCGGCTACAGTCACCGGCGATTCATCGC
>JADZGD010000113.1 GCA_020854055.1 Bryobacterales bacterium
ACGGCCATGCGCACGTTTTCGGCCCGGGATGGAGAAACCAGCAAGCGGATCTTCACCTGGACGGGCTTCATTTTTCTTGGCCGGGGGATGATGCCGATGATCTGGGGCATTGCGGCGCTGGCGATTTTGGGTCCCGGGCAAAATTCGCTGAATGCGATGCCGGAGTTGCTGGCGCAGTTGCTGCCTTCGGGCCTGCGTGGAATCGTGGTGGCTGGGATGCTGGCGGCGACGATGTCGACCAATAGCTCCTACCTGCTGGGGTGGAGTTCGGTAATTGCGCAGGATATTGTCGCTCCGAGTCGCAAGACGCCGCTTGCGCCGAAGGGCCAGGTACGGCTCAACCGTGTTACCAACCTGGTGGTGAGCCTGTTCCTGCTGTTCTGGGGAATCTGGTACACGCTGCCCGGGCCGGCCTACTTTTACCTGATGATTACCGGCACCATCTTTCTGAGCGGATCGCTGGCCGCCATTCTGGGCGGGCTGTATTGGAAGAGGGCGAATCTGACGGGAGCTTATACGGCAATGATCGCGGGAGCGATGGGATCGGTGGGTTTCTTCTTCCTCCACATCTCGGCGGCCTATGCCGGTTTGGGAGCATTCGTGCTTGCCTTTATCGGAATGGCGGTTGGCTCGCTGCTTGGCAGGCAGGAAGGAGCGCGGGCATGAGTTCGGCCGAACTGTGGTGGTATTTCTGGATAGCCGCGTTTCTGGTCTCGGGCGCCAGCTTCGCATTCATCGCCGTAGTGGTGCTGTTTAAGGGCGCCGAAGATCTGAAGGAAATGCTACGCCTGCTCAACGAGGAGCGGCGCCGGCGGTGAGGCGCATTCAGCCTCCCGCCGCGACGTCCGCCTTTGGGTAGTTGACGCCGTAGAGCATGGATTCGGGACGAACCCGAAGTCTGCCGTTGGCGACCCATCGTTCGCCCCGGGGTTCAAGGTGGGCCACCATCCGGGCGCGCCAGAGGCGCAAGGCGGCGGCGTCGCCGGATTCGGTCAGTTCATGGGGGTCCTGCTCCAGATTGAAGAGTTGCTCGGAGCCATCATACGCATCGAAGATGTACTTCCACTTGCCGTCAGTGAGGGCGGTCCAGTGGTTCACCTTGTCGTAACAGACGTCGTGTTCCAGATCGATGAATTCGCGCGAGGGTGTGAAGAGGCTCTGGCCATCGCAGCCGCCGGGGAGCGAGGCTCCCGCTGCCTGGGCGAAAGTCGGCAGGACGTCGCGGATCTCGACGGGGGTCCGGTTGACGGCGCCGCGAGGTACACCGGGGCCGGCCAGCAGCATTGGGATGCGCGCGGAAGGTTCGTAGGCGTATGTCTTGCGCCAAAGGTTGTTGTCGCCGGTCATATCGCCGTGATCGGAAAGGAACAGGATGAGAGTCTCGTCGAGCAGCCGGCGTTTCTGGAGTGATTCGAGAATCCGCCCGACCTGTTCATCGACGAATGAGATGTTGCCGTAGTAGCCGGTGCGGGCATTGCGGACGGCCGCTTCGCCCATGGCGCCGTGCCATATGTCATCCTTCGGGCCGTTGCGCGGCGCGTACTTCGCGGCCCACTTGCCTACCTGGGCTTTGGGCAGGGGCGCGTCACTGTACTGGTCCCAGAAGCGCTGAGGCGCGTCGTAGGGTGAGTGGGGACGGGCGAAAGAGACTTTGAGAAAAAACGATTGGGGGTTGGTATAGGTGTCGATGAAACGGGTGGCGACATCGCCCGTCCAGCGAGTTGGGTGAAGCCGTTCGGGAAGCACATAGGGTTTGGCGGTATAGTCGTTCCAGCCGATGCCGGTTGCGTCAGGGTCGAGATTCGGGGCCTCCGAGGCGAACCAGGCGCGGTAATCGGAACGGAAGTCAGGAGTCGCGGCGCGGCCGCTCTCATCGAGGATGGTCTGGTGGAAGCCGTGAGGGTTGCGCTGAGGGAACCAGTGCATCTTGCCGATACCGGTGGTGTAGTAGCCCGCATCGCGCAGAATTCGGGGCATTTCGGCCGGATACTTTTCGGCGACGCGCCCGTAGCCGAGCATGCCGTGGCGCCAGGGACTCATACCGGTAAGCAGTCCGGCACGGGCGGGGGTGCAGGAAGGAGTGGACGAATAGGCGTGCCGGAAGCGGACGCCGCGGTTGGCGATCGAGTCGAGATTGGGAGTGCGAATGACCCGGTTGCCGTCACTGCCAATGCAATCGCCACGGTGCTGGTCAGTCATCAGCAGGAGCAGGTTTGGCTTCGATTTGGAAAACGCCCTCAGAAAAGCCGGGGCGGCCGCAAACTGGCGACGAGTGAGCATGGGTTGTCCCTGGAACCTCTTGTCTACTCTAATGCTTCTGTATAGGCTTTACGCAGATCCTGAATGGTGCGCTGCAGGAGCGGAAGTCCGACCTGGTGCCCCCGGGCCGGCAAACCGGGTTCCAGGGTATCCAGTCTTTTTTCGATGGCAGCCAGACGAGGTCGGAGGATCCGTGCATAACCCGATCCGTCCACCGGGCTGGTGAGTTCGGTGTAAGAACCGTGTATCGGTCCCGCATGGATGAATTCGAATAAGGCCAACGTGAGGTCAGCCAGTTCCGGATTGGCTTCGCTGCCGAAGAAGTGTGCTAGCAGCTGCTTCCGGAAACCGGCCCAGGAGAGAGTCGGGTTGAAGGTGAATTCGCGATACGCGAAACGAGTCAGCCGGTAGGGAATCAGATCGACAGGATAGGGTACCCTGCGCCCATAGACCGAAAATGAGTTGAATCCCGGCTCGAAAGCAACAATCCATCCCGCCAGTCCGTCTTGCTGGATTCGACGCGCCCTCTCGCCCAGATCCCGCAACGGGAGCGCGTAATATTGGTCCCAGTGCATGATGTTCGGTGAAAGCTCGACCAACGGCTTGAGGACACCACCGGCATCCGGCATGGCCCAGTTCTGCCGGACTTCCAGGAAATAATAGCGCGGATCGCGGAAATCGCGGCGGATCGCGTCGTAGTACTTTACGTCCGATTTGTGGCCCCGGTATCCCATACCCCACACCAGCTTCGCTTGCGGATGTTTCTTCCAGAGTTCCGTTGCGAAGGTCCTGAGAAAAGAGAGTTCGGAGAGGCCAATTTGTTTGGAGCCGAACTGATCAATCGCCCGCTGGCACAGAGGTCCCTGGCAGTGATAGTTTCCTTCGCAGCCAATTTCCAGCCACATGCCCCTCGCTTCCGGAAACGTGTCGTACAGTTCCATCAGATAGCGCTGCATGGCCTGGTGCGCCGCGGGCAATGTCCGGCACATGTGCGGGATCCCAACCTCGCGCACCTCCGCATGGTGCCTGGCGATCTCGTCTACTCCAAACCAGGCGAACACTCCACTGCCCAGGTAGAAATCGACACCCCGGCTGTGCGCGTGCCGGATCAGTTGCCGGAAATCATCCGTGGTGAGCGGGGTTTCGGGGTAGACGAATGTCTCCGGGTAAGTCTGGGAGCGGAACAGGCCGGAGATCCAGAAGTAGATGACATTCATGCCATCCTCGGCCATCGCATCGATGATCCGTTCCCAGTCCTGGCGGGTGTAGCGCGGCGCCAGACCCCAGCAGGCCAGGTTGTATGTGCCGCGCATGGCGAAGGCAGGCCTCCGCTTCACGGATTCGGACGAAGCTACCACCTTGCCGCCCTGGTTTTGCAGGGAGAATGCGGCGGCGTACCGCGCTGCGTTGAGTATGCCCGCCGGCGTGTTGGCAGCCAGGGACAGGTAGGATCCTCCGCGCTCGTCCACCCGTTGAATTTGAAAACCCTCGTCTCCCAGCCACTCAAAGTCCGGGCGCGCGCTGGTGGCAAGCCGCCGGATGATGGGATTACCGCCCGGAGTGCCGATCACGATCGAGTTGTGAAGTTCGGGACTTCCCCCGGCATCGAACACGGGCAGTTCGAAGCCCCACAGGGCAAGCGCCGTCCGGTTGATCTCCCGCGCCGCCAGGCTTTCCAGCGCGGAAGGATGCACGGAAGTGATGATCCGGCTCGTGACGCGGCCCGAATCATAGAGCACCAAGGATGGTCCGGCAGAAAACGCACAAGCAGCCGGCATCAGCGCCGAAGCAACAGCCCAAATCATGCGCATAAGCGATCCATATCCCTTCTGCGGCACATTAACTGCCTGTTGCAGCCAGTGTCAAGAGCCGGGAGCGCTCGATGGCCGCCGGCGCGCACTACCTCGAGCCGCGCCTGCTGGAAGATCCGGGGCATCCGACTCCACGCTTCGCTCGTTTGCAGTTCGGGGTAGGTTGCGGCGCCCGACAGAAACGTCTGCAGCCGGGCTCCCGGCCTGGGCGGTTCCTCCCACTCCCTACCCGCAGATTGTCCCGGCAATTACCCGTGGGCCGTCGGAGTCCAGATTGAAGTAGTACACGCTGAGCACCTTCCCGTCCGGCAAAAGTGTTGCCCAGGGATAGCCGAGATCCCCGCTGCCTCCGTCGTCCCGCAGTACGATTTCCTGGGCCGTCCGGGCGTCGGTACACTCGGCATTGAGCACGCGGGCGCGAATTCCGTAGGGTTTGTGACGATAGCCGTAGACGAGCCAGACGCGGTTGTCCGGCAGGCGCAGGGCGTGGTGCGGATGACCCTGGAAGCCGGCGCCCTCCCAGCGGAAGCTCTGGCCGCGATCGGTCGACCGCGCGATCACGGTTTGGTCATCGAACTTCTCCGAACGGACGAATGCCACCAGATCGCCCCTCGGTGTCTCGTACATCGAAGTCTCGTTGAAGTCCACCTTCGGGTCAATGGCGATAGGGCAGGAGTAAATCCAGGTGCTGCCCTTGTCGGCCGAGACCATCAGCGAGATGCCGGTGCCTCCGTACCGGTTCTTGTGAGCGACAGCCCAATAGAGGCGGCCGTCACTTCCCTCCAGCATCGCTCCGCGGTTGTAGCTGGGCAGTGGTTTGCCGAAGGGATCGGTGCTCTCCACGTCCGGCGCGGGCGCGGGCAGAATGGGGCCTTTCCAGGTGTTGCCTCCGTCGGTGGAGCGCACCAGGTAGCCGCCCAGGAATCCGTAGGGCCGCTGGTTCGGCGTCTGATACCAGGCATAGCTCGAACACAGAATGGAGCCGTCGCGAAGCTGCACCATGCAGGGATCCTGCGAACCGCCTTCCGGGTGCGCCCAGATCAGTTCAGGCTCCCTGGTCCAGGTCGCGCCGCCGTCGGTGGAGCGCACCAGCACCAGGTAGCTGTTCGGATCCGAATGGCTGACATGGCCGCCCTGAAGCCGGCGGTCGGGAGCGCGCCGGAACGCCACCAGCAGTTCGCCACCCGGGCGGCGGACGATGGACGGAAAGGCACTGTAGAAACGGGGGTTCCGGTAAATGAGGATGTCCTTCAGCTTGCGGTAATTACCGGCCGCGGCCAGCGGAGCCGCCGTCATGCCCAGAAGAAACTGCGTTCGGGTCAGATGCATCGCGCTTCAGTATACTACCGCCGGTCAATAAAGCACCCGGGTACGGATGGTGCCCGGCACCTCGTCCAGACGGTGTTTCAGATCGCGTGACGCGGTGTCCTCGTTGCGGTCGATGTCAATCACCACGTAGCCGATTGTCGGATCGGTTTGCAGGTACTGGCCGGCAATGTTGATTCTTTCCGAAGAGAAGATGCCGTTGATCGCGCTCAGCACGCCCGGTTGGTTGTGGTGGATGTGCAGCAGGCGGTGTTGTCCGGGGTGGGCGGGCAGCGAAACTTCGGGGAAGTTCACCGCGCCCAACGTGGATCCATTGTTGCTGTACTTGATGAGCTTGGCGGCAACTTCGGTCCCGATGTTCTCCTGGGCCTCCGTTGTGCTGCCGCCGATATGCGGAGTGAGCAGTACGTTGTCCAGCCCTCGTAGCGGTGACTGAAACTCCTCGCCGGAGCTCTTGGGCTCTTTTGGAAAGACATCAATGGCCGCGCCCGACAGGTGACTGGCGCGCAGCGCCGCAGCCAGCGCGTCGATATCTACTACGTTCCCGCGAGAGGCGTTAATGAGCGCCGCGCCCTGCTTCATCCGGGCGAGTTCGGCCGCGCCAATCATGTTCCGTGTCTGCGGGGTCTCGGGTACGTGCAGAGTGACGATGTCGGCCGCTTCCAGCAGTTCGGCAAGCGTGGGACAGGGGTGAACGTTGCCCAACGCAAGGCGCGCTTCGATGTCGTAGAAGATCACCCTCATGCCCAGCGATTCGGCTAAGAGGCCGATCTGGGTTCCGATATGTCCATAACCGACGATACCCAGGCACTTGCCGCGGACTTCGTGCGACCCGTCCGTATTCTTCAGCCAGCCACCCTGGTGCGCCATCGCATTACGCCGTGGAATGCCGCGCAGCAGCAGAATAACTTCGGCCAGCACCAGTTCCGCCACGCTGCGGGTGTTCGAAAAGGGGGCGTTAAAAACCGCCACGCCACGCTCGTGGGCGAAATTGAGATCCACCTGGTTGGTGCCGATGCAGAAGCAGCCGGCCGCAATCAATCGTGGCGCGTGTTCAAGCACGCGCGCGGTGAGTTGCGTGTTGGAGCGGATTCCCACCAGGTAGGCGTCGCGAATGGCCTCGATCAGTTCCGCTTCCGGCAACGCCTTCCGATGGTACTCCACCTCGGTGTAGCCGTCGGCTCGGAAAGCTTCGACGGCGCCCGGATGAATGCCTTCCAGCAGAAGGACCTTGATACGGCTCTTGTCCAGTGATGTCTTCATGCGTCAGTTGATGCCTCGAATATCTACCGTTTACGGCCGCCCGGCGTCGCGTCCGGTTCCACCCGGATATTGCCGATCCAGAAATCGATGTCCTGAACGTAAACCGTAGCGGCAATTTTTTCGCCTACCTTCAGTTTGGCGAATTGAGCCGCATCCCGGACCGGGAAGTCCATGGTCATCGCGTCCATCCAGTCGCCGATCTTTTCGTGTTTGATCGTGGCCACTCGGGCCACGGCGTCCAGTTTCTCCACCTGGCCGTGCATCGGGTATTGCCGGAGCGCAGCTTTCGGCGCCGGAGTGCTTGAGCAGCCGAAGCCGGCGAGAAAGAGAACGAACGGGAGAAGATTCAGCAGTTTCATAATTCCAGGTGCGCAACTGTCTCGATATGAGCGGTTTCGGGGAATAGATCAACCATCACGATCCTTCGCAGGCCATACCCGCGCCCCATCAGCGCCGCCAGATCGCGGGCCAGCGTTGCAGGGTCGCAGGCGACTACCGTGAGGCGTTTCGGCTTGAGGCGCAACAGATGCTCAACGACAGGCTTGCCGAGTCCGGCGCGAGGCGGATCGGCCAGGACGAAATCCGGCGCGGCGTCAATTGCCGCCAGGTATCGTTCCACCGGCTGGTGTACTACTTCGGCTGCCGATCCGGCGTTGGCCCTGAGATCATGTACCGCGCTTGCGCCCGATTCGACCGCGGTCACCCGGGCGAAGCGCCCGGCCAGGGGAACCGTGAACAGTCCAACTCCGGAGTACAAATCGAGCGCGTGCTCGCCCATCCCCGCCTGTTCCAAAGTCAGTTCAGCCAGCTTGTCGACAAGGAACCGATTCACCTGGAAGAACGACCCATAGCTGACACGGAAAGCGCCGTAGCGCAAGGCGCCGCTCGAATAGCCGGGGATCGCGGCGGCACACCAGTCGAAGAAGCTCCGGGCGACGCCCCTGTCCTTGTCAAGCACGTTGAGCTGTACGTCAGTCTCGTTGGTAAACAACTCGATACTGCGAATGAAGCGAGGGAATCGAGGTTTGCGCATCATCTCCCGAATCGCGGTGAGCGCTTCGTTCAGCCGCGGTGAGCAGATCCGGCAATGGGCGATATTGACCAGCCTGTGGGACTCTGCTTCGTGGTAACCAATCTGGCCGCCGGCGAGGTGGAACTGGGTGCGATTGCGATAATTCCATTCCGGACCCGAGACCACGTCAATTTCGCCGGGCGGCGTGATCTTGCCGATCCGCTCCAGCACTTCCCGCAAGATAATGG
The DNA here is from genome assembly GCA_020854055.1 of Bryobacterales bacterium. Lineage (GTDB taxonomy): Bacteria > Acidobacteriota > Terriglobia > Bryobacterales > Bryobacteraceae > JADZGD01. The sequence goes on from JADZGD010000113.1 coordinate 7,920, forward strand.
CTTTCTGTTCCAGCTGGTAGGCGTAGCCGGCGTGCTGGTACTGGCAGCCGCCACAGGCGCCGAAATAGGGGCAGGGAGGCGCGACGCGGCGCGGAGAGGGTTCGATCAACTCCACAACCTCACCCGATGCCACGCCATGACGGTTAGAGCGAATCGCTATGCGCGCCCGCTCGCCCGGCAGAACAAAGGGCGTCAGCACCACCCGGCCATCCACCCGTGAAAGCCCGTCGCCGCCATAAACCAGTTTTTCCACGCGGACCTCTGCCCGGTCCGCCGCTTCAGTTACGATGGTTATTTACCCCCTACTAGAATGAAAGCACGAGTCTTCTCCGGCGTCCAACCTTCGGGCAACCTGCACATCGGCAACTACCTGGGAGCGTTGAAGAACTGGGCCAAAATCCAATACGGCTACGAGAGCATATTCTGCATCGTCGACCTGCACGCGGTGACCGTTTACCAGGAGCCCGCCACGTTGCGAGCGAAGATCGAGGAGATCGCGGCCATCTTTCTGGCGGCGGGCATCGACCCGAAGCACTCCACGGTAATGGTGCAATCGGCCGTTGCGGCGCACGCCGAACTGGCATGGATGCTGACCTGCGTCACGCCGGTGGGATGGCTGGAGCGGATGACCCAGTACAAAGCCAAGTCGGCCGCACAGGAAACCATCGGCGACGGGCTGTTGCAATATCCCGTGCTGATGGCCGCCGACATCCTGCTGTATCAGGCGGCGATCGTGCCGGTGGGCGATGACCAGGCCCAGCACCTGGAGTTGACCCGCGACATCGCCCAGCGTTTCAACTCACTCTATGGGGAGACGTTCGTCGTGCCGCAGACCAGCTTGCCGCTGGTTGGGGCCCGGGTGATGGGCCTTGACGACCCCGAAAAGAAGATGAGCAAGTCGGCCGGTGGCGCCGGACATGCGGTCGCGCTGCTCGACACACCCGATCAGATCCGCAAAAAGATCATGCGGGCGACCACCGATTCGAACCCCGCGGTTGACTTCGAAACGATGGGACCGGGCGTGGCTAATCTGCTCGCGATCTTTCAGGCATTCGCCGAATGGACCGACGATCGGATGAAAGCCCACTTCGCCGGGCTGCGTTACGGCGATCTGAAAAAGCAGGTGGCCGAGATGGTGGTGAGCAGCCTGGAGCCGTTTCGCCGGCGCTACCGCGAGATTACCGCGGAGCCGGGCTACGTGGCCGGTGTCTTGGAGGAAGGCGCGCGCCGCGTGACACCGGTCGCCGCCTCCACGGTGCAACTGGTGAAAGAGAGGATGGGTTTATACACCTGTTAGCGCATGCCTGGTCACGGCGCGGTATCCCTGTCCGATTATGTGCGCCTGGTTCGCGGTAACAGGAACTTCCGGCTGCTGTGGACGGCCCAACTGATCAGCGAGATCGGCGACTGGTTTTACATCGTCGCCATCTATAGCCAACTGCTGGAGTATACCGGGACCGCCAAGTCGATCGCGATTGCCTTCGTGTTGCAGGTTCTTCCGCAGACCTTGATTGCGCCGGCCTCCGGCGTGATCAATGACCGGCTGAGCCGCCGGCACGTGATGATGTTCGCCGATTGGTCGCGCGCCATCATCGTGCTGTGCATGCTGCTGGTGCGCGGCCCGGGCATGATCTGGTTTCTCTACCTGCTGCTGTTTTTCGAAACGGTAGGTTGGGCGCTGTTCGAACCGGGGCGTAACGCAGCCATCCCGAACATCGTGCCAAGAGACCAGATCCTGGTGGCGAACGGGTTGTCATCGGCCACCTGGTCATTCAATCTGGCCGTGGGCTCGGCGATCGGCGGGTTGGTGGCGGTGTCGTTGGGGCGCCACGCCGTGTTTCTCATCAACTCGGTGTCGTTTGTCGGCTCGGGACTGCTGATTCGTTCGATGCATTTCAGCGAGCCGCACGCCGATCACAGCGGAGCCTTCCGCTTGAAGTATCTATTGGATTTCTCGCCTATTCTCGAGGGCCTGCGTTACATCCGGCGGCGCCGCCGCCTGTTGGTGATTCTGTTCGCCAAGACCGGACTGGGATTGACCATGGGCGCCAACTGGGTGTTGGTGCCCATCTTCGGCGAACGGATCTTTCCGGTGCGGCTTGAGGGGATGAGCATGGCAGCGGCGGGAATGCTGGGTATGAGCCTGTTGATGGGCTGCCGCGGGCTGGGGGCGTTGTTGGCGCCCTTTATAGCCTGTCCACTGGCCGGCCGGTCGGAAAGCCGCCTGCGATGGGGCATCCTGTTCGGCTACGCCGGTGGCGCGCTCGGGTACCTGTGGCTCTCGCTTTCCCCGGATATCTGGCACGCCGGCGCGGCAATCGTAGCGGCCAACATCGGAGGCTCCACGGTGTGGATCTTCTCGACAACTCTTCTGCAGATGTATACGTCGGATCCGTTCCGGGGGCGGGTCTTCTCCTCGGAATTCGCTTTCGCCATGCTCAGCGCCGCCGCCATGAATTATGCCAGCGGCTCTTTGATCGACTTCGGATGGACCCCCCGGCTCCTGTCCATGTGTACCGCGGCCCTGGTGCTGGTTCCCATCGGCGCCTGGGCGATTTTCGCGCTACGCTTTCCCGCTTATAACGCGGATGTGGACGAATCCCTCATCGAGTGAGGGCGGCGTTAGTTTGGCGGCCATGCGCTCGATCGCCTCCGGCGGGACTACGCGCTCGCGGGTGGCGTTGCGCGCAATGCATATCGACACCGGTACATCGAAGAACACCGCTTCGGCCTCGGCTCCGAACAGATGCGCGGTCTTGACGTAGGCGCGGCGCTCGCGGCGAGTGAGACTGGTCGCATCGATGTAAGTGACCGGGCGGCCCAGCGCCAATCGCTGCCGCAGCAGCCGCCGGATGGTGGCAAAGACCAGGCCGTGAATCGACTGGTTCGCCGCATCGTCAACGAGCCACCGGCGAATCTCGTCTGAGGACAATGCGGTGATTCCCTGGGCTCTCAACCAGGTGGATTTGCCGCTGCCGGGCAGGCCCACCAGCACCACTACCCGCTGGCCTTCAGGCAACTGCATAGCGGCCCGTTGCAAGCAGCCGTATCGCAATCTGGCGGCGCAGTTCGATGGCGTTCACCGGTTCAAACCGGGTGAAGCGCCGCAACACGGCGAGGTTCAGCCGCAGATTATCGCCCTCCGAACAGGCGGCCAGTAGGGTGCGCGCGGTAGTCTCGATGAGTTCCATCACTTCCCGAACGAAGACCGAGGCCATTTTCAGCGCCAGTTCACTGTTCGCCTTGCGCGCGCGCAGCAGAACCGATTCGGCGGCAAACGCGTTCATGCTGATGTCGGTGATACCGGCCAGAATCTCCTGCTGCTCGGCCAGATCGGTGAGAAAGCGCTGGTAGGCGGCGCCAAGCACCAGCAAGGCGGCCTTCTTGGCGTTGGAGACGAGCGCGGCGTCATCGGCTGAGCCGTTGATCGAAGAACCGGAAAGAATCTCGCTCTGCAAGCGCTTCACGGCCTCCACCAGCGGCAACTGCCCGCGCTGGGCCCGCTTCAGCAGCAGGCCGGTGGCGAGCATGCGATTGATCTCGTTGGTGCCTTCAAAAATGCGATTGATGCGCGAGTCGCGATAGGCCCGCTCCACAAGGTAGTCCTGGTGGTAGCCGTAGCCCCCGTGAATCTGCACTCCCTCGTCGGCCACGTAATCGAGCATCTCGGAGGCGAAGATCTTCACGTAAGAGCATTCGGCCGCGAACTCTTCCACGGCCTTCAGTTCGCGCTGGGCGGCATCGGGCTGATTCCAGCCGGCGCCGCCCAGATGGGCTTCGATCAGGCCGGCAACGCGATAGATCATCGATTCGGCGGCGAACAAGCGGATTGCCATCTCCGCCAGCTTGTGGCGAATCAGCCCGAAATCGGCGATCGGATGGCCGAAAGCCACGCGCTCCCGGGCGTATTTCAACGACTCCGCCAGGACCTGCTTCGCTCCTCCCGCAGCGAACGGACCCAGCTTCAGCCGGCCATAGTTCAGAATGTTAAAGGCGATGATATGGCCGCGTCCGATCTCGCCGAGCAGGTTTTCGGCGGGTACTCGCACATTGTCGAAGTAGACGGCGCAGGTGGAGCTGCCTTTGATGCCCATCTTCTTCTCTTCGGCGCCGATGGTGACACCAGGCCAGGAACGCTCCACCAGGAAGGCGCTGAACTGCTCGCCGCCAATCTTGGCGAAGACCGTAAACAGATCGGCTGCGCCGGCGTTGGTGATCCACATCTTCTGGCCGTTCAGAACATAGCTGGCGCCATCTTCGCTAAGATCGGCCCGGCAGCGGGCGGCCAGTGCATCCGAGCCGGCGTGAGCTTCGGTCAGGCAGTACGCGCCGATCATCTCGCCGGAGCAAAGCTTGGTCAGGTACTTCTGCTTCTGCTCTTCGGTGCCGAACAGCAGCAGCGGCAGCGTGCCGATACCGGAGTGGGCGCCGTGCCAGGCGGCGTAGGAGCCATCGCGGGCGACGCCCTCGGCGACAATCATCGCCGAGACCAGGTCCATCTCCATGCCGCCATAACGTTCGGGCACCACCACCGCCGTCAGGCCGAGTTCGGCGGATTTGCGTAGGATACGCGCGGCGACGCCCGGTTCCTGATGCTGAATGGCATCGAGGTTGGGCGCGATCTCCTCGGTCCAGAACTCGTCCGTGGCCTTAGCCACGGCGTGGTGCTCTTCGGTGAAGTCCTCCGGTGTAAAGATTTCATCCGGGCGGCGATCTTCCAGCAGAAAGGCGCCGCCTCGCGTCTTGGGAAGCGCGGGAGCTATGGATACCATCAATCGTTCCTTTTTCGTGTTAACCGCGAATACACTAGATCTGTTCAAAGATGCCGGCGGCGCCCTGGCCTCCGCCAACGCACATGGTTACCATCCCGTAGCGCGCTCCGCGGCGCTGCATCTCGCGCAGAATCGTAGCGGTGAGTTTGGCGCCCGTGCAGCCCAGAGGATGGCCTAGCGCGATGGCGCCGCCATTCAGATTTACGCGATCCGGATCGAGGCCGGCTTTGGCGATGACGGCCAGCGCCTGGCAGGCGAAGGCTTCATTCAGTTCGATGATGCCGATCTCTTCCAACTTCAATCCCGCCATGGCGAGCGCCTTGGGAATGGCCACAACCGGTCCGATTCCCATGATTTCAGGGGGAACGCCGGCCGCGGCGAAACTGACGAACCGGGCCATGGGACGCAATCCCAACTGCCGCGCCTTCTGATCCGACATCATCAGCGCCACCCCCGCCCCGTCGCTGGTCTGAGAAGAGTTTCCGGCAGTGACTGCCCCGGCGGCATGAAATACCGGCTTCAGTTTGCTTAACGCTTCGAGCGTCGTATCGGCGCGAGGGCCTTCATCCTTATCGAACACCACCTGCCGCCGGCCGGCCGGGGTAACCGTCGCCACCTCAAGGGGAACAATCTCCTCGTCGAACTTGCCCGCCGATTGCGCATGCAGAGCCTTCCGATGGCTGTCGAGCGCAAACGCATCGGCATCTTCGCGGCTGATGCCGTACTTCTCGCGAAGCCGTTCGGCGGTGAGGCCCATGTTCAGATAAATCTCGGGCAGGCTGTCCACCAGCGCCGGATTCGGAGCAAACTGGTTGCCGGCTCTCGGTATGAGGCTCATCGACTCGGTGCCGCCGGCCAGCATGATGTGCGCGCCACCCGTCCGGATGCGATCCGCCGCCAACGCAATCGCCTGCAAGCCCGAGGAGCAGAAGCGATTGATGGTCATACCGGGGACGATATCGGGAATTCCCGCCAGCAGCGCTGCATTGCGGGCAACGTTCATCCCCGCCTCAGCCTCGGGAAAAGCGCAGCCGAGTACCACATCGTCAATCGCTTCCTTCGGAGTTTCGGGATATTTTGCGAGCAAACGCCGGATCACCGCGGCGGCCATATCGTCGGGCCGTGTGCTCCGCAGGGTGCCGCGGGGAGCCTTCCCGGTGGCGGTGCGCAGACAATCGATCACGACAGCTTCTGGCATCTGAATCTCCGTCAGTTCCTCAGCGGCTTTCCGGTCTTGAGCAGGTGCTGCATGCGCTCCAGCGTTTGCGGATTGCCGCACAAACTTAAGAATGCCTCGCGTTCCAAATCGAGCAGATACTGTTCGGTAACGGTCTGTGTCCCGGTGAGACGGCCTCCGCTCAAAACGTGCGCCAGTTTTTCTGCAATCACCAGGTCGTAATCGGAGATATAACCGCCCTGGCGGGCCATCCAGGCACCCAGTTTCATAGTGGCAAACACGGCCTCGCCACCCACGCTAATGTCGGTCCGAGGGCTGCCGGGCTGATAAGAGTTGATCAGCGCCAGCGCCTGCGCTTTGGCATCGGCGATCAACCGTTCGGGATTCATGGTGATGCCATCGCCCCGCGCCAGCAGTCTCAGCTTGCGCGCGTCCGCGGCGCTGCCGGAAACCTTGGCGTAGCCGATCAGTTCGAACGCGGCCAGTGGATTGCCGGTTCTGAGCAGCATCTCCTTGCAGCCGCCGCCTGCCGGAATGAGGCCGGCGCCCACTTCCACCAGGCCCATGTAGAGTTCGGCCGAGGCCTGAATGCGAGCGGCGTGTAGCGCCACTTCGGCGCCGCCGCCTAACGCCCGCCCAAAGGGCGCCGCCACCACCGGGACCGGCGCGTACTTCAGGGCCAGGTTGGTCTGCTGGAAGCGATGCACCGCCCGGTTCAACTCATCCCAGTCGCCTTCTCCGGCCACCAGAAGAATCAGCATCAGGTTGGCGCCGGCGCTGAAGTGTTCACCCTGGTTGCCGATAACAATCGCCTGGAAGTTGCGGCCGGCCTGTTCGAGCGCTTCCTCAATGATCGCTCCGGAGTCTTCACCGAGCGTGTTGGCCTTGCTGTGGAACTCAACGCAGAGAACGCCGTCGCCGATATCGATCAACGAAGCGCCGCTGTTTGATTTCACCACCCCGCGCGCGCGTTTGATGGCGGCGAGTTCCAGCACGCCAGGCCGGTCTTCAAGCTGGCAGTAATGAGAGCGGGTGAGATCGAAGTATTCCATCACCGGCCGGCCGCGTTCGTCAGCCGGACGGTAAAAGCCGATGGCCCCCTTTTCCAGCATGGATGCGGCGGTGGCGGGCAGCGCGCGGCCTTCGCTCTCGATGCGGCGGGCTGTTTCCTGGAAACCCACCGCGTCCCACAACTCGAACGGGCCAAGCTTGTGCGCATAGCCCCAGCGCATCGCGCGATCCACTTCCACCACACGGTCCGCGATCTCCGGAATCCGCTCGGCGGCATACAGGAAGACATCACTGAACAACTTCCAGAGAAAAGCGCCGGCGCGATCCTCGCCGTGCAGCAGCAGACGAAGCCGGGCGGGAAGATCCTCGATCAGTCGAGCCGATTCGGCCGTTGGGATCTTCGGCCTTTCAGCCGGATGGTATTCGAGCGTCTTCCAATCGAGAGCGTGCAGTGCGCGCTCCCGGCCTGTTTTCTTATAGAAGCCCTGGCCGGATTTGTCGCCCAGCCACCCGCGCTCCAGCATCGCGCTCATGAACGCGGGCACCCGGAAGCGCTCCCGCCAGGGATCGCCGGGGGCCAGTTCATGGAGGTTGCGCGAAACGTGTGCCCAGATGTCGATGCCCACCAGGTCGAGCAGGCGGAAAGTGGCGCTGTTGGGCAGTCCGATCAGCGGCCCCGTGAGTGCGTCCACCTCTTCAATGGTGTAGCCATCCTCCTGCATGATCTTGAAGATGGTGGCGCCGAAAAAGCTGCCGATGCGATTGCCAATGAAGTTCGGCGTGTCTTTACACGGGACGACGCCCTTGCCCAGGCGGCGGTCACAGAATTCAGAGACCTGGGCGAGGATGGCAGCGCCGGTGGCCGGGCCAGGGATCACTTCGGCCAGGTGCAAGTAACGCGGCGGATTGAAAAAGTGCGTGCCGAGGAAGTGTGCGCGAAAATCCTCGCTCATCCCTTCGGCAATCTGGCCGAGCGGAATACCGCTGGTGTTGGTGGAGACGATCGAGCCCGGCCGGCGCAACTCATCCACCCGCTTCCAAAGCGCACGCTTAATGGCGAGGTCTTCCGTAACCGCCTCAAGAATCCAATCGGCCTCGCGAACGCGCTCCATGTCGTCGTCGAAGTTGCCTGTAGAGACCAGTGAGACGCCGGCGTCGGTGAAGAAGCCAGCCGGCTTCAGCCGGGCCGCATTCTCCAACCCTCTCTGCGCCGCAAGATTGCGGTTCGGCTGGTTCGGAGTCGCGATGTCGAGCAGAAGCGCGGGAACGCCGGCATTGGCAAAATGGGCGGCAATGCGAGACCCCATCGTCCCCGCCCCCAGGACGGCCACACTGCGAAGTGACTTCATCAGCTACCGCTATCTCCTTGGCGAGTTTAACAAATTGGGGTGTAACGGCTCATGGTCGGGAGAGGTTGGCTTGGGCGGAGGTGGGCATAGGCGACCGCGGGTGCAATAATCCCCATAACAGAACTCCAAGTCGCCGCCCGATCAACCCGGCCAGACCCAAGGCTCCGCGAAGCGACAGATTTGCGTCTTTGGGTCATCCGGAAGCGTCGATGCCGGGGACCCTATCCCATCAGGTACCCCGGCATCGATAACTGCTGTCCGTCTATGGGAGTGTCGGATTGACCTCCCGGCAAGTATAGGCCGGCGCTCAAACTCCGGTACTCGCCTGAGCACCGCTTGGCGCAACCGGCGGACGACGAATGTGCTGAGACGCTCGCTCGGGACTCGTCGCCGCCGGTAGCATTGTTATGATCCCTATATCGAAACTCGATGACCGGCTCCAGCGCTCGAATCCCAGTCCCGCGCATTCCCATGCCGCGCCGTGCGCCGCTGAAAATTCGTATCGTGTGAGGTGAACGTGAGTTCGCGAAGAGAATTCTTTTCTACCGCAGGCCGCCTTGCCGCCATTGGCGGTGCGATCGTGAACGGAGTTGAACCGTCCTGCGCTGCCGGCGCCTCCAATCCGAATTCAGGCTCGCTCGACCGGCTTCAAGTCGGCGTGGAACTCCACCGCCGGGCAGAACACTATCTCCTCCAGCGCTATTTGAACGTCGATTATTACCGCATTTTCCGCAAACTCGCCTATCCCCTTCCCATTTCCGGGATTTCGCTGCCCGGAGTTCCGGTTCCAGGCGACAATCGCTATCCCTGGGCGACATGGATGATGTGGGAACTCGAGCAGAGAGTCAACTCGCTCGGCTGGAGCGCGGAGTTGGCTTCGCGCGCTGACTGCGCCCGGGCAGCGGTTCCCGATCTGGAAGCTCTCTGCAACTGGCCAGCGTATTGCCAGTACAACCAGCCGGACTTGAGTTCAGCGCATGCCGGCCGCTTGTTGTGGAATGCGTACACGCGGTGGAAATGGCCCGGCGGCGCGCTGCGCGCGAAGATTCGCGAAGCCTGTAAGCGTCACGCGCAACAACTACTTCCGCTGGTCCATGCGCACTTTGGAAACATCACCTCGAAACGGGACCTGGTCGCGCAGGAATCTCCCTGGCGCAAAATCGCCAATATTCCGGTGATTGGAACCACGGTGGCGGCGATGACCGCCGGCGTGGCCGGACTTTCCGAGGCAGCAGCGCTTAACCGGACGGTGAGCGCGATCTTCGATGCCATTCTCGAGTTCCGTTCCCAGGGGCTGACCGAGGGCGTCGGGTACGACGGATACACGCTGGATTTCATCTCAGACTGGCTCTCCACACTACCGGATGACGAACGCGACCGGATTCTGGACCATCCGAACCTGGGCCACTATCTGGATGAGTCCTTCATGTTGGGCGCGCCCGGTGCGTTGCAGCAGGTCGCCGAACTCAGTGACGTGGAACCACGCGAAATGCCGTTCCACTATTCCGCGCAGGTAAAGCTGGCTCGCTGGCGGTCCACACCGCTTCGCCAGTGGTTTCTGCGCCAGTGGCCGGCGGGCTGGATTCGGTCCGATGCGCTCGGCCTGCTGCACGGCACTATTGAAAGTTTTCATGGCGCGGCGCCACCGCCGGGCGCGATGAACGCCCACTACGCCGGCGTCTTGCGAACGGGTTGGGGCGATCGGGACCTGACGGCCGTCGTATCGTGCAACCGCTCGCCCATGTCCCACGTGCAAACGGACAATGGCATGTTGCTGGTCGGGGTCAGCGGCCGCTGGCTGATAACCGATCCGGGCTACCAGCAGTATATGCCGGGTGAGGAACGCGATTTCACGCTCGGCGCCGCCGCCCATAACTATCCACTGATCAACGGCCATGTTCAGGATCGCAAGCGGGCGGCAATGCTTCGGCTGGCCAGGGAAGGTCCGGACCGGCTCCAGGCCGTGGTAGACCTCACCCGGTGCTATCCCGTGCCCGTCCAGGCAAAGTCGATCACGCGCACTGTCTGGACCCACGGAAATACGCTTGCCGTGGTAGCCGATGCCATCGAAGCGAAAAGTGTGCAACGGTTGGCGTACCACTGGCAGGGACATCGAGACGCCGCATGGTATTGTCATGCGGGATGGGTGCTGCTGCATTTCGACGACGTCGATCTCTGGTTCACGTCGCCACAGGCCGAAATTTCGGATGCGGATATAACGCGCCATGCCGGATCGCGCGGAGAACTCACGCTGGCAGCGGAGATCTCGCCGGTTCCCGCCGTCACCTGGTGGGTATTCTCCATCGATCGCCGCCCCGCCACTTGCCGTCTCGTTAGTGGTGAGCGCGCGATCGAGATCGAGACTTTGACCTTCGCACTCTAAGGAGAAGGATTGGGCCGCGCGGATGGCCGCCCAGGGCGGCAAATGCCGCCGGGGGCATATATAATCGAAAGCCATGCCCATCCGTCTCTTGCGCCTTGCCACGCTTTCCCTGTCCGCGCTCGGCGCGCAGTCGTTTGATGAGTTACTCACCGTGCCCAACGGGCTCGGCGTGAACATCCACTTCACCAATCCGCGGCCGGGAGAGATGGAGATGCTGGCGGCGGCCGGTTTCCGTTG
>JADZGD010000114.1 GCA_020854055.1 Bryobacterales bacterium
ACCGTGAACTCGTAAGTGGTGAGCGAACGCAACTGCGAGCACTCCATTTTCGGAGCCAGTGGCGCCGCGCCGCCAGGGGCGTCCCAATAGCCGTTCCCTAAACGATCCTGTCCGCACAGGGCCGGAATCAACATGGCGAAAACCGCCAGCAATCGGAGCTTCATAAGCTATGACTCTTATTGCGCATCACTTTCCCATCCGCCGTCAAGTATGCTCCCGGCCATGCTACGCTGTCTGTCGCGCTCATGCCACCGAGCAAACTCGACCGTCGAAACTTCCTCAAATCCGCGGCGCTGGCGCCGGCCGCGATAAATGCTTCGCGCGCCCCCGAACCGATCCGCCTCCAGCGCCTTGCGCCCTGGGAGGCCGAATTGTCCTTTGTGCTCGATCCACCCTGCGCCGTCTGGGTCGTCCGGGGCGACGCGGGTGCTGACCCGGTCCAATATCAATCGGCCGGCTACCTTCTCCAACTCGACTGGGAGCAGCCAGCCGCCGGCCTCTGGAACCTCCGCTTCCAACTTCGCCGCGCGGACAATGCCAAGTTCACCGTGCACTCCTACTCGGTGCGCGCGCGTGCCGAGTTCACCGGCATCTATCGCCTCTGGGACTACCGCGGCGGTCCAACCGAGTTAATGTCCGGCTTCGATGCTCACACACGCGGCCTCGCATCCGGCGACAAGTTCGCGCAGACCGCCGCTGCCAACACCGGCATTCCGCTACTGGTAGCCACGGACCGCGAAGGCCGCAACCGATTCAGTCTTGGAATGCTCGATCAGGTAGAGGTGACCGGACTCCGCATTCGCGGGTTTTCCCTAGGTATCTCCGAGCGCGGCGAAGGACTCAACTTCACATTCGAATTCGAGCGCCCCACGGGCTATGCGCTGGAACGTACGGTTCTCACAGACGGTGCCCGCTTGGACACGCGCGGCCTGAGTTGGTTCGACACGATTGCCGAGTACACCACCTGGGTCGAGTCCACCGCGCCCATCGCCGTCCGGCGCCCCCCGCCCGCCGCCTGGGAGCCCATCTGGAACACCTGGTACCCGTTCGGCCAAAATATCAACCAGCAGATCATCCGCGAAAATGCCGTCCTCTGCCGCCAGGCCGGAATCACTACGCTCTGCATTGATGCCGGCTACAACAACGCACTCACCCGCGGCATGGCGAACGCCGCCGACATCGACCAGTTCAACGCACACACCGGCGATTGGGTGGCCGACCCCGGCAAGTTCCCCCGCTTTCGCGCCCTGGTGGACGAACTCCACCAGCAGGGGCATCACGTAACTGTCTGGGTGGCGCCGTTCATCGCCGGCCGCGCCACCCGGGCTTACACCCGCGTCGGCTCCATGCTGATGCGCTCGGCGTCCGGCTCCGAACGAATTTATCTCTGCCCGAGCCATCCGGACACGCCCGCCTATCTGGCCGATACATTTCTGAACCTGGCCCGCGATTATGACCTGGACGGCTTCTGGCTCGACTTCATGGACGGCCTGCACGAGCCCTGCCACGCCACGCATCCGCATGCCACACCCTCGCCCGGCGAAGGCTACAACCGCTGCCTCGCCGCCGTCCGCGACGCCGTTCTCGGCTGGAAGCCCGGCTTTCAGATCGAGACCCGCATGAAGATGTCCAACATCAACGTCAAGCAGTTCGCCAGCACGCTGGAAACCTATGACATGCCGTTCGATTTCGACCTGAATCGCGGCTACGGTCTTGTGATGCGGTCATTCGCCGGCCGAGTCGCCGCCAAACTCGACCCCTGCCAGTGGCACATCCACGAATCGGACATGAACGTGGCCAAATCCTGCGCCACGGTGACATTCGCCGGAGTACCGGTGTTTGGCGTTGATTTCCGCCTGTTGCGCGAGTCTCACCGGAAGGTCGTTACGGCATGGATGCGCTTTTATGGCCGCCACCAGGCCGATTTCGCCCGCGCCGATTGCCGCCCGGTGGGATTCAACGTCCACTTCCCGCAGTTTGTAGCGCGCACCGGGAGCAAATCATTCCACTACATTGGAAGCGCAGCCACCGCTCCAGCGCCAGCCCACAACAGTCGCGAGATTTACATAGCCAACGCGTCTGACAACCGCCGAATCACCCTGGTGCTCGACGGCGTCGAACCCGGTGCCTGGCGCAAACAGATCTTCGACTGCTTCCTGGAACCCCGGACGGAGACAACCATCCGCGTCGAACGGTCCACGCTGGCACTTGACGAGCGGATACCCGAAGGAGGCATGCTGGTTCTCTCCCGGCCGTAAGCCAGCCGCCCGCGCCTGGAACTCCATCTATTCAAGAGCAGTGAAAACCAACCGGTCCGCCAGCAGATAGTTGACAACCGAAGTGATCGCGATCGACACCAGATTTGCAGCCAGATAAGGAAGCCCTGCCCACCCCACCAGCAGGCTCATCAGCACCAAATTCGAAAAGATCGACACCGCTCCGGTAGTCAGATTGAATCGTAGAAGCCGCGCTGCCGCCGAACCGCCTTTGCGGTCGGCCCATGTCCACCGCTGATGCCACAAGAAGTTGTGGATCACCGCCGCCTCCACCGCGCAGGCTGTGGCCACCAGGTAGTGCAACCCCAACCCGGTGGTCAATCCCGCCAGCACTCCGAGTTGAACCAGAATACCCGCCGCGCCCACGGCGTTAAAGCGGAGCCAGCGAAGCAATCCCTTCATTCCGGCAGTCGCTCCTGTTGATAGAGTATCCGCGTGTGAGTAATCATTCTGAACGCGGTGATCAGTAACATTCCGGCGATGCCAATCACCCCACCCACGTCAAACAACAGCCACCGATGACCAAACAGGGTTACCACCGCCGGTTGGAGCAACAGATAGAGATTCCCAATGACCAGTAGAATGCGAAGCTCCGTGGGACTCATTCCGCCGAATGAAAGATGAAACGTGCCGATCGTGTATGTGGCCAGGTACGTCTCGATCGAGAGCAGAAAGTAGGCGATCACCAACCCGGCCGCCACCCCGATCGACATAAAGCCCGAGAGCCCCATCCCGCCAATCAGGCAGAGCGTTCCCACCGCGTCCACCACGTGATCGACATAGAAGCCGTAGCGCGGCCGCTGACGGTTTCGCACCCGCGCCAGTGTCCCGTCCGTGCTGTCGCCGAACCAGTTCACCACCAGGCACAGGTTCACCATGTGCAACCAGTAGCGGCCAGAAGACGCCGACGCATAGCACACCCCGGCGGCGATCAGCGCAATCAGCCCCAAGGCCGTCAGATGATCGGAATTCACCCACCCCGGCAGGCTCCGGGCAATCGCTACCAGCACCCGCTTCTCAATCGGCGCCAGAATGCTTAGCTGCGCCCGGTTGGCATCGCGAAACTTCTCAGCCGTCATGCCTCCATTAGACCAGTTATCTGGCGCGAAACAGGCGCGAAATTAGAGACTTGGCAACGCCTGGCGCGAATAACTCATACTGTGGAATGATGAGACCGCCACTCCTCGCTCCTCTCATCCTGGCGCTCGCTGCCGCACCGCCGCTCGCGGCGATGGATCTGCAACTGGACTCGGTGCAAAAAATCTGGGGTGAAGCGCCGCATAGCGCCTTCGGTGACCTGCTCCGCCACAACGGCCGCTGGTGGTGTGTGTTTCGCGAGGGCTCCGGTCACATTCCCAAGCAATTGGATGGATCTGACGACGGCAAGATCCGCGTCATCGTCTCCCCTGATGGGAATCAGTGGAAGCCCGCTGCGCTGATCGCAAAGACCGGCATCGACCTGCGCGATCCGCACATCTCAATCACCCGCGACGGACGTATGATGATCATCGCCGGAGGGTCGCGTTACAAGGGATCGGCCTACCTCGGCCGGAGACCTCAGGTGGCGTTTTCGGAGGACGGCTTCAACTGGTCCGCGCCGCAGGACGTGATGGAAGAAGGAGTATGGCTGTGGCGTGTCACCTGGCATGACGGTCAGGCCTGGGGAGTGGCACGATACGGCTCGGCGGGAGGCGAGAAGCCGGAACACCCGCGCCGGGCCAACCTCGTCAAAAGTACCGATGGAGTGAACTGGCAAATCGTCGCCCGGTTGAAAGTTCCTGGCGCTGACGAAACCACGCTCCGGTTTCTCAGCGATGGAACGATGGTGGCGCTGATGCGGCGGGCTACCGCGCAGGATCATAGCGCCGAAGCCTGGATCGGCCACGCCAGGGCGCCCTACACCGAATGGTCCTGGTCGCCCACCTCCGCATACGTGGGAGGCCCAAACTTCATCGTGCTGCCCGGCGACCGAATGATCGCCGGAGGCCGCTACTTCGCCGGGGGCAATCGTGCCATCCCGCGCGCCGGCATCGGCCGGATGACGCTCAACGGGTACAACGCTACACTCGAGCTGCCAAGCAGCGGAGACTCCAGTTATCCCGGCTTCGCCTGGCACAAAAACCGGCTCTGGGTCATGTACTACTCCTCGCATGACGGCAAAGCACAGATCTACCTGGCGAAAGTCCGCGTGCGTTGATACATATCCGTAAGGCAACCTGGCGGAACGACGGGTGGCATCCCGGTCGGGCTCAGAAAAATGGACATAGGGGGCGATTGGAGTGGTGGTGACGGCCATCGCCACCCACATCGCCTTCACCATGTTTATCGGCCTGCCGCGCCGCTAACGTAGCGGCAGAGAAACCGGTTTTCGGCCACTGGCTGAGAGCTCGGCCGCCAGACAGATCTCGTGCGTCTTCACCGCATCGGCGATGTTGCAATGGGACTCCTTGCCCTCCCGGATGCAGTCGACGAAATGGGCGATCTGCGGCACGAAGGGATGATGCGTCACCGAGGGGCTGTCCGGCAGCACCGTTGGAATCTCCGCCCATCCCGTTTGTCCCGTCCAGCGCTTGGTGAATAGCCGGTTGTCGCGGATCGCTCCGCGATTTCCCATCAGCGAGATATTGAACTTATAAGGCGCGGAGTACTCGATCGAAGTCATCACCTTGCCCATGCTGCCGTCATCGAATTTGACCAGGATGACGCTGTTCGGCTCGTACTCATAGTCGAGGGGGTTTCCTTTACTGGTGTTCGAATACCCAAACACCTCTACCGCCTCGCGGCCCATGAACCAGCGCATCCCATCCACCGCGTGGCAACCGCCGGTAAGCAGCGCCGAAGCGCCGAACTGTCTTTGGCGCATCCACGAATAAAGCCGATACTGAGTATCAATGCCGTGCAGGTAATCAACCTCGGCGTGGTACAGATCTCCCAGCATTCCATCAGCAATTAGTTGCTTGATCGTTTCGTAAAGAGGATTCCAGCGCAGCACGAAGCTGGCCAGGCTGCGAACGTCGTGCGCGCTGACGGCGGATGCCAGCCGGCGCAGGCTTTCCAGGTCAATAGCGATCGGCTTTTCCACCAGAATGTGCCGCCCCGCTTCCGCGCAGGCTATTCCCTGGGCAGCGTGCAGATGATGCGGCGTGCAGATAGAGACAATCTGAACGGCGTCATCGCGCAGCAGGGCATCGAGGTCCGTGTAGACGCGACAATTGGCGACGCCGTACTCGCGTGCTTTGGCTTCGGCCCGCGCCCGGTCGCGGCTAAGGATCGCACGGACCTCGGTATGCGGGTTGGCCTGGTATGCCTTGATGTGCTCCCCGGAGACATCGCCGGTGCCGAGAACTGCAACTCCGAATTGTTTCGCCATATTCAGCTAAGATGAATGGTCTCGGTCCCGCTGTCAAAGTAGGCCACTTTGCCCTGGGTAAAAGACTGCATCGCCATGATCAGCGGAATTTGCACCCGGTAGCCGAGTTCGATGTCGCAGTTCGGTTTTGTCCGCGATTGCATCGACTCGAGGAAGTTGCGCATGTGTTCGGTCTGATAATCGATCGGCACTCCGGAAGCCGGGCGGGCCACTTTGGATCCATACTCGGGCTGCAAATCGAACGTCGTATCCCGGAACGTGAGCGTGGCTTCGGTGGCGCGAATCACCGTGTCGGTCGGCGTGTCATTGGTGATGGATCCGATCACAACCACATTCAGCTTTTCCGGATATTCGATCAACAGATCGAAAGTATCCGGAACATCGCGTCCACCGCCGTATAGGTATAACCCGCCTAGCGCCGTTACCTTTGAAGGGAAGTTCACCCCCAGCACCTTGAACAGGCGTGTCATCGGGTGCGGATAGAGGTCCGTGGAAGGCCCGCCCGAATAGTCCATAAACATACGCCAGCGGAAGAACCGGTCGACGTTGAATGGGCGATGCGGCGCATCGGCCTGGAACGCGTCCCAGTTCAACCCGGGACCGGGGGTTGCATTCGGATCGTCAATCGGCATGCCGTTCTCGCCGAAATCGGAGTGGCGGAAGTAGCCCGTCAACGCATGGGTCGGCTTGCCGATGGCGCCATCTTTCACCAGTTTCGCCGCCCTGAGCCAGGCCGGATCACTCACCCATTGCGCCCCCACCTGGAATACGTTCCCTTTGGCGCGCACCTCTCTCACCAGTTCCTTCAACTTTTCGAACTGCTGCCAGTGCGTCAGCGGCTTTTCGCAGTAAACATCCTTACCGGCGCGAGTTGCTTCCAGTGCCTTGTAGACATGCACCCGGTCCGGCGTCGCCACAATCACGCCGTCCACGGCCGGATCCTTCAACAGCTCGGCAGCGCTGGCGTAGCCCTTGACACCGAACTTCGCAGCCGTCTTTTCGCGGCGCGGCTGGTAGATATCGCATACCGCCACAATGTCGGCCGGCATTCCCTTTTTCGCCAATCCGCGAACGGTATTCGCCAGTGAATTGCCCCGCGCTCCGCTGCCGATCAATCCGATTCCCAACTTTGACTTACCGGCGGCGCCGCTAGCTCCAACTGCGCTACCAACGGCCGGCGCAACTCCCAACGTGTGAATAAAACGTCTTCGTGTAGACATTGCCGATCTCCTCGATTACGCCATGAATTACTGGTTGGCGGCGCGGATCAAAGCGCGCAGGTTGGCGGGCGGCGTGGTCGCTGGAATCGCACAGCCCGCATTGATAATCAGGCGTGGTGTGCCGGCAAAAACGTCCAGCAACTCCCGCACCTTTTCCTCGACGCCCTCCGGCGTGCCTTGCGCCAGAACGCCGGTAGGATCGATATTTCCGGTAAAGGTAACCCGCTCTCCCAGGATCTCGCGCGCCCGCGCCGGGTTCGTTTTGTAATCAAGTTCCAGGGCATCGGAACCGGTGGCCGCCATCCCGTCGAGAATCGACTCGGTCTTGCCGCAGATGTGCAGCATGTAGGGCAAGCCAAGCCGGTGGGATTCGGCGGCACAGCGCTGCTCCCAGCGCCAGGCAAACCGCTCGTAGAGACGTGGAGCAATCAGGCTCGGGCCGGCCGGCCCGTCGCCGTTGGAAATCATGTGGGCTCCGGCGTCCGCCATCAGCCGGATGAACTGAACCGTAGCCTCGCCGCACCAGTCGAGCAACCGCTCGACACTGGCATGGCAGTCCGCATCCATCAGCGCGATCATCCACGGCTCGGCGCCCGCTACCATGCTGGCCAAGGCAAACGGGGACTGGTCGCAGTTGCCACGCACCAGAATTTCGCTACCAAAGTAGCGCCGCAGTTGCCGCACAGCCTCCAGCCACACTTGGACACCCGGGTACCCCTCCACCCGCACGGGCGGCAATTCGTCAACGTCGCTCAGCGAAGCCAGCCGCGGTGCTTTGCAGATGGCGGGCTCATCCTCAGGCAGGTAAACCGGCACGCCGCACGCCCCAGCCAGGGTAGCCGTATCAACATCCACCACGATCCCGTCGTAGCCATAGGTCTCAACGGATTGGATGAAGCAGCGCGCGATCGCCGCCGGATTGGAACGAAACTCCCGCATCGATACGCCGGCTTCGCGCGCCGCCATCATGAAGTTGTGCAGCATCACCGGACGCCGATCCGGCCACTCCCCGGAAAGCGCCGCCATCGTTCGCTGGTAGCCGTTCATCGCCCGCTAGACCACAGCCATGGTACGCAATTGAACCGTATCGCGCAACACGATCCCTTCAGGCGGCTATCCCTTCAGGCAGCGCACCGTATCGCGGGCAATCACCAACTCCTCCCGCGCCGGCACAACCCACACCTTCGTTCGCGCGCCCTCCGCACTGATCTCCGCCTCGCATCCAACGGCAGATGCGTTGCGCCCCACATCAAGCACGATCCCCAGCGCATCCAGCGATTCACACACCAGGCGGCGGATCTCCGGCTGATTCTCGCCCACGCCGGCAGTAAAAATCAGCGCATCGGCGCCATTCAGTTCGGCATAATAGGCTCCGACATACTTGCGAATACGGTGGCAGAAGACATCCACGGCCAGTTTAGCCCCGGCGTGTCCTTCGGAGCGTTTCTGCATCAACAAACGCATGTCGTTGGCCAGCCCGGAGAGCCCCGCCACACCACTCTCATGGTTTAGCAGAGCAATCACCTGCTCGGCGCTCTTGCCCTCGCGCTCCATTATTCGTGGAATTATGGCCGGGTCGATATCGCCGCTGCGCGTACCCATTACCAGCCCTTCCAACGGCGTGAATCCCATCGTCGTGTCCACGCTGCGGCCGCCGTCAATCGCCGTTATCGAACAGCCGCTGCCCAAATGGCAACTGATGAGCCGGAAACCCCCCGGCTCGCCACCCTGAAGCCTGGCATAACGCTCGGAAACGTAGCGGTGCGACGTGCCGTGAAAACCGTATCGCCGGATGCCGTCGCGCGTGAGGAACCGCTCCGGAATCGCATAGCGATAGGCGCACGGTGGCAGGGTGCTGTGAAATGCGGTATCGAATACGGCCACCTGTGGCACTTCGGGATGCATTTGACGCAATGCGTAGTAGCCTCGCAAGCCCGCCGGATTGTGCAGTGGCGCCAGTTCACTCAGTTGCTCCAGGCGAGGCAGACTCGTCTCGTCAAGCAGCGCCGGCTCCGTGAAAACGGCGCCTCCATGTACAATCCGGTGGCCCGCCGCATCAAACGAGACCTTGCCCCCCTCCACCTCCCGCATGATGCGGAAGAATGCATCGAATGCCTCCCGGGCGCCGGGAATCGGCATCGTGCGCCGTACCGGCGGCTCACCACTGCGCTCGTAGCTGACCACCGCCTGTCCGGCGCCGACGCGATCTACCTCTCCCCTGGCAAGAACACGATCCTCATCACGTTCCATCAGCGCCGCGGACGTCTCGATTCGCTGGAACTTAATACTGTAACTGCCGCTGTTGATCACCAGTACCTGCATCGCCTGTTTGACTCCGCCGGAACGAATTCCGATTCCAGGAAGCTGTCACACCCCGCGGACACGCCACCCGGTGGCATCATAAGAAAATCATGAACCGGCGAACGCTTCTGGCCGTACCATCCCTGGCCGCGGGATTGACTACCGGCTACCCGGTCTGGAGTTGGGACCGCTGGCGTGAGATCACCGCCGCACGCCGTCCGGACCTCACCACCAGGCAAACCGGCAGCCCGTTCTTAACCAGTCTGGTGGATCTCCCCTGGCCGGAGCGCCGGAGAGTAATATTCCGTACGCTTCAGCAATTCCTCGGCAAACCACCCGGCGCCAGGCCGCCGCTCGAAGCTCGTGTAATCGAATCGGTAAAGGCTGCCGGCTACACCCGCAAGAAGTTGGTCTATCAAACCGAGCCGGGCGAATTCGTTCCCGCCTATCTGCTAGTGCCCGATGGATTGCGCGGCAAAACGCCGGCAGTCATCTGCCCGCACCAAACCACGCAGGATGGTATGCGCGAACCAGCCGGGCTGGCCGGCAATCCCCGGCTCTTCATGGCGCACGAACTGGCCCGGCGCGGTTACGTGACATTCACCTACGACGCGCTCTGCTTTGGCGAACGCCACCAGCCGGCCACTGGCCACTACGGAGAATCGATTGCATTCTACCGCCGGTGCCCCGAGTGGTCCGTCATGGGCAAGATGGCCTGGGATCTCTCGCGGGCCATCGACTTTCTCCAGACACTGGACTTCGTGGACCAGCATAAGATCGCCTCCATCGGCCATTCCCACGGCGGCTACACCACCTGGTTCTCCATGGCCTTGGAACCCAGGCTGGCCTGTGGCGTCAGCAGTTGCGGCTTCGATACGTTCCGCTATGACGGCAATGCCTACCGCTGGTCGCACGCCACGGCGCTGGTGCCGCGGCTGGGCTTTTACCTCTCGAGCCGCTACATCAGCCTGAAGAGTTTTGCCGGCATGCCCGATTCGGAAACGGTGCAGATCCCCTTCGACCTGCACGAAGTGCTGGCGCTCGCCGCCCCGCGCCCGCTGTTTCTGGCCGTATCCGACGACGATCAGGTCTTCCCTAATGCGGGTTGGAGCGCGCGGCGTTCCCTGGCCTGCCTGGAACCGCTCTACGGCAAACTGGGAGCCGCGGACAAAATCGAAAGCTACTACTTCCTGGGCGGGCACGGGTTCCCGCCTGAATCCGCGCGCCGCTGCTACGGCTGGCTGGACCGATGGCTGCGCGGCTGAACCTTCCAGGAAACGGGCTTCCCGGCTCTGGTTACCTGCCGGACGTCTCCAGTTCCGCCGCTCACCAGCATCGCCTTGCCGCCACCGAACGACATCTCGATGTAATCCACCGGCTGGCGAAGCTCTACCGTAAGATCACCCACCGAGACGGAACGCGCCTTCGCCGCAACAATTCGTTCCACCGAACCATCCGCCGCCCACCGTACAAAAGCCATTTGCCCCTCGACACGGGCGTTATTACTCTTCTCTACCAGCACAAGCGGCCGGGGTGTATCCTCTCCAGCGATCCAAAGGTCCCTGCCGCCTGAGGCGAGTGTACACTCAACGGCGACATTCGAATCCGGCAGCCCCTGCAGATCCAACCTGCGAATGGAAGTGATGGCCGGCGTCCTGCCGAAAGGCTCGATTACTCCGAGGAAGACCGAGGCCAACGCGCCTGCCGCGGACCGCCTCCGAAGCATGATCGTCGGCACGTAGAATTCCTCCGTGGAGGTCGCATCCATCACACTCCAGCTTTCCGCGGTGGAAGCTTCCGCGCCGCGGGTCAGATCTGTATAGCGCAGCCGCACCTCGGTTCCCGGCGGAAGATACCCGCGGCGATCCTGGGCCGTCCACACGGCGCTCCATCCGCTCTTGGGAGCGGTGTCCGTACGGAAGTTGCGCATCAGTGTGCCATGGCCGTAGTCGGACGCAGGCGTAAGGTTCAACCCGGTGGTGGCAAGCGTGGAAAAATGGCTCCGCAGGAATTTGGCGTGGTCGGCGCCACCCGCCACACGAAACAGATCGATCACATAGAAATCACTCTCGGGCAATTCCACCATGGCGATGGTGCGCTCATATTGCGAACCCTTGTACTGCGCCGGTGAAGAAGCCCGCATGGCACGAAAGCGCTCACCCACCGCCCAGAGCGTTGTGGTTGACGGCCCACCCGGCTGATTGTTACCATCCACAACCACCGTGTTGTGCGCGGCTGTCATCAGATGCCACCGCGCCTGCGGAGTATGCCAGTCGCCAAATTGCACCGCCGGATATCCGAATTCCGGCAGCAGGTCGAGCCCCCGCGCGAACAGACCGATATTCATCGCATCATAGTGGAAGTGGTTCTTGAGGCCCGATAGCGGGATGGAATCGTAATCCATCCAGACCGCATCCCGCTCCGGGTGGCGCGACGACCGGAGCATGCCGATGCGCCACTCCTGCTTGTTGACGCTGCCTGCTTCCGGCCGTTCACCATACTTGCGGATTACATTCCGGATGTCGCGTTCCACCGCTTGAGGATCGGCGGCAAACAAGTCATAGGGCAGTCCCGCCACACGCTTCGCGTTCGCATCGTAGCTGACCTGAAGGTAGAACGGCTCGCCGGTCGCCTTATACAACCGCCAGAAGAACGAGTGCCCGGAGGCGGGAAGACCCGGCTGTTTGAGCAGCGCGGCCGCATTATCCGGAAGCGGCGCTCCCATGTATGCGATCGTCTGGCTGGCAAACGAGCCGCAATCGCCCGACAGCGGCGCGTATTTGTGACCGAGCCATAAATCGGTGTGGAAATGGTACGTCTGCCGCAGCTTGGGATTCCTGCGTAGAAGGTCCGGCAGCAGACCGGCATCAACCCGCGCGTAGGATTCAAGAAACGTCGTCAGGAACCTGGGCGCGATGGTAGCGTAGCCGGTCAGTCCTTTTTCACCCGAGAGTCCATCGGTAGTAGTGCTCTTGGCCACAATCGCATCGAGTTGATTCAGAATCTCTTCACGATTTCCGGGCCATCCAAGCACGGCCTGAATGTTGGCGATGGCGGCCTCCGTACCCGGATAGTTCGTGCGGATCTTCTCCGGATGCCGGAGCGCGTCCCCCAGAATGCGCGTCTCGATATTGCGCTGAATCTCCGCAGTGGTGGACTTGGGATTGTCCAGCTTGTAGCGCTTCGCCTTTTCCGCAAGGAAGGAAACCAGCTCGCGATCCTGTCGCAGCGCATCAAAGATCTGGTCGTAAGCCATCGTCAGGCGTGTCACTTCCCAGGCCGAGTCAATCGAGTAAGTTACGTAGCCGGCTGTGCCGCCTCCATAAACCTTGTGCTCGTAAACCAGGCCGCGCTTGGCGAAGTCATACTCGGGCCAGATGTCAGCCAACCGGTCGAGAAGGATGGCCGCCTTGTGGGCAAATTTCACATCCCCGCTCACCACATAGGCAGCCGCCAGATTCTCAATGCCCGATAGGATGAGTTCGCGAAACTGGCCGTATTGCATATAGGCGCCGATGAAGTACCAGTGGTGCCCTTCGGCGGTATAGCCGTCGCCATCGTCAACGCCGAATCTGTACAGCGGGTCCGCCGGATCGGGATGTTCGGCATTGAACAGCAGCGCCCGGTTGGCCTTGGCCGGATCGAACACACCGTGCTCATTGAGTCCGCTGCGATAGAACGAATGGTAGTCGTTTTTCGGAAAAAACTGCCGGCAATGCGGGCATTGCACTTTCCAGGGACGATTCCATGCGTCGATCTTCCAGTCGTACATCGGCACCGGGCGGCGGCAGGCCGGGCAGTAGCCGCTCGACCAGACCATGTGGGAGCGAAGATGTTCCGGTCCAAAAATCGAACCCCACAGCTCGTCATCGGAACGCTTCATCCACGGTCCGGCGCGCTCCGTGATGCCTTTGGATAACTCAGCCGCCCAGGGAAATCGCGCGGCGTTAGCCTGTGCGCGCTCGCGCATTTCACGCGGATAAAGCGCGCTGTGTTGCTTTAACGGTTGGGCCGGCAGGAGCACGGCCGGAATCAATAGGGTCAGTAGGAAACACGAAGGTTGCATCGCTGATTGGCCGGAGTATACTACAGCATCACTGTCCCCCGCCTCCGCCCGAATTGGGTCATCTAAAATGTCACTAAACCGACCCACACTGAGTCAAACAAAAAGGTAACCGAGGGCATTGAGAATGAGAATCACTAGGAGCAGTGCTGCGCTGTTTACAAGAATCGCGCTGGCGGCCGCGTTCCTTTCCGCCGTGGCCGATCGCCTTGGGCAGTGGGGGCAGTACGGGATGCCGGGAGTGGCATGGGGCAACTTTGCGCGCTTCACTGCCTACACGCGGAAGTTGACCTGGATGATGCCCGAATCATCCGCGCCCGTGTTAGCCTGGGCCGCCACAGTGGCGGAAGTGGTGCTGGCTCTTGGTCTGCTGGCCGGCTGGCACACGCGGTTAATGGCGGCCCTCAGTGGCGTTCTGCTGCTTATCTTTGCGCTGGCGATGACGGTGGCGCTTGGGATTAAGGCGCCGCTCGATTCTTCCGTATTTTCGGCTTCCGCCGCTGCCTTTCTTCTGGCGTGCGCTGAACAGACCGGTTTCGGCCTCGATCATATGCGCCGGTCATAGATCTCGAGCAGTGCTACGCAGAGGCCCGGGGCCTATTTCCCCGCCATCAGATCGGCAGTTGACGGTAGCGTATTTCGATCCCACCCACCACCTAGCGATTTGATCAGCAGCACGCTCGACTCCATTCGGCGCCGGTCAAGGTCCACGGCAACTCGTTCGTTCTGAAGTCGAATGGTCTGAGCCGTTGCCACCTCCAGGTAGGTGACCAGTCCTCCCCGATAGCGGTTCATCGAGAGATCCTCCGAACGGCGTGCGGCACTGACGGCAAGACGCTGGCGATCCAACTCGTTCTCTAAAACACGCAGACTCGCCAAATTGTCTTCCACCTGCTGAAACGCCGTTAGCACCGTTTCGCGATAGGCCGCTACGAGCGCATCGTAGTTCGCCATACTCTGCTCCAGGACGGCACGCCGGCGGCCGGCATCGAAGACGGTCTGAAGCGCCGAGGGGCCGATGGCCCAGAATCGGCTTGGCCACGTGAGCCAGTCAGTAATACTCTTGCTCTCCAGTCCGAAAGCGGCACCGAGAAGCACCCGCGGATAGAACGCCGTACGGGCCAAGCCGATCTGCGTGTTCGCGGCCGCCACCCTGCGTTCAGCCGCCGCGATGTCGGGCCGCCGCTCGAGGAGTGCGGAGGGAATTCCAACGGGAATGGCGGGAAGAACGGGCAGTACCGCCTGCTCGGCCAACGTGAAACCTTCGGGTGGACGGCCGGTCAACACGGCAATCGCGTGTTCCAGCTTTTGCCGGATCTCGGTAAGATCGATCGCCTGCGCTCGTGTGGCCTCCAGTTGCGTCTGCGCCTCCTCGAGATCAACACGGTTCGCCACTCCGCCTTCGAAGCGATTGCGAGTCAGGGCCACCGCCTTTTCGAAATTGACCACCGCGGCGTTCAGAATTCGCCGCTCCTGGTCGAAGCTACGCAGCGCAAAATAGTCGGATGCCAGTTCCGCGTGGATGCTCAGCCGCACAGACTCCACATCTGCCGCCGTAGCCTGCGCACTCTCGGCGGACGCCTCCACCAGGTTGCGGATACGCCCCCAAAGGTCGGGTTCCCAGGAGACATCGACCGGCAGGGAGAAGTCGTTGTACCCGGAGGGCCCCTGCGCGGCCAGCGGCCGGTTGGTCGAATAGTGTTCTCGCGCGATAGCGGCGCCGGCAGTCACCGCGGGATATCGTTCCGAACGGTTCTGCTTTACGAAGGCGCGCGCCTGCCGGAATCTTTCGACCGCCGACTTCAAGTCCTGATTGGCATCGTTCACCCGTTGCTCGAGTTCATTCAGCACGGGGTCGCCGAAGATCGTCCACCATTCGCCACGATGGAACCCATCGGCAGGGTTCGCCGCCTGCCAGGCTTTTGACCCGCGGACCGAGGTGGGGGGTTGCTCCGTGAAGGCGGGCGGTACCGGAGATGGAGGAGTCGCGTAGGGCTGGCGTACACGGCATCCCGCGGCCACAAGAATCACCGGCAACGTCAGAAGTGCCGCACGATTCACTGCCGCGCCTCCACCACGCGCACCTGCTGGCCGGCCGCGATGGAATCGGACGGGTTGACAATCAGTTGCTCGTCGCCCCGCAGTCCGGTGATGATCTCCAGCGAATTGCCATAATCATGACCCACCGTCACCGGTAGCAGTTGCACCCGCCCTTGGCGAACGGCCGCCACGCTCAGTCCCTCAGAGCGGAACAGAGTGGTGTTAAACGGAATGGTGAAGGCATGCCCCACCCCCGGAAGTCTCAGATGAACCTGCACAAACGCGCCAGGTAGCAGGGCGCCGTCAGGATTGTCGACATCCACCTCCACCAGCAGCGTTCGCGTTTTGACGTCAATGGCGTTGGCAGTCCTCACCACGCGCGCATGGAACCGGCGTCCCGCGAATTCCGGCAGCGTGAGCTCCGCCGCGACGCCCGGCCTTGCAGCTCGAGAGCTCATCTGTGGCACCTGTACATACACGCGCACCTTGTCGATGGCCGCCAGGTGAAACAGTTCTCCTCCCGGGCCATTACTGCCCGAATTGATCAGCGCTCCGATATCCGTGTTGCGGGCGGTTACCACGCCACTGAACGGCGCCATGATTCGTTGAAACGACTGGAGGTTCTCCAGGCGTGTGACCTCGGCGGCGGCGGCATCCATCAGCGCCTTCTTGGCGGCCAGGTCTCCGATTTTCTCATCCGTCTCCTGGCGTGAGACCGACTCGGTTTTGAGTAGCGATTTCCATCGGGCGGCCGTGGAGCCGGCCAGCTCATAGTTGGCCCTTGTAGTCGCGAGTTGGGCCCGAGCCTGCAACAACTGCTGGTCGATCTCCGGCGTTTCGATCTCGGCCATCAACTGCCCCGTCTTGACACGCGCGCCAATGTCGACGTACCAGCGCTTCAGATACCCGTTCGTGCGCGCATAGACCGGCGTATCGGTGAACGCCTCGATGTTACCGGGCAGCACCAGTTCGTCCGAGGATACGCCGGCCCGTGGGCGAACCACGCTGACCGTTGCGATCGCCTCGGCGCGAGTTTCCCGTATCAGCGCATCTTCGGCACGGACCCGGTCCTGGATACCCCGGGCGATGGACATACCCAACGCCACCAGCATCGCAACCGCCAGCAGCACACCGAATCCCTTCTTCACGCGCTCCTCCTCGCACCCGTCTTCCGATGAAGAACACTGAACACGCCGGGCACGAAAAAGAGTGTCGCCACGGTAGCCAGAATCAATCCACCGATCACCGCCCGGCCGAGCGGCGCGTTCTGTTCTCCGCCTTCACCTAAACCGAGCGCCATCGGAACCATGCCGATGATCATCGCCAAAGCCGTCATCAGCACCGGGCGGAATCGGGTCGAGCCGGCTGCAATCGCCGCTGCGATCGAGTCGCCGGTCTCCATCAGGCTCTCCTTGGCGAACGCCACCACCAGGACACTGTTAGCCGTCGCCACGCCCATGCACATAATGGCCCCCATCAGCGCGGGCACGCTCAGCGTGGTGTGAGTCAGAAACAGGAACAACAGAATTCCTGCCAGCGCCTCGGGCAGGGCCGTGATGATGATAAATGGGTCCAGCCAGGATTGGAAATTAACGACGATCAGCAGATAGACCAGCACGATGGAGAAGACCAGACCGCCGAGCAGCCCCCTGTAGGAATCATTCATCTCCTCGAGCTGTCCGCGAACAATCAGCTGCGCGCCTCGCGGCAGCGCGCTCCGGTTGGCGTCGAGCACATGTTCAACGTCGTGGCCGACCGCGCCGAGGTCGCGATCCTGCACTCCGCCATAAATGTCCAATACTCGCTGCACATTCCAGTGAGAGACCACCCCCATGGTCTCCGTCCGGCGTATCGACGATACGTCGGCCAGAATTCCGGACCGTGGCCCGCCGCTGCCGGTAATTGGAATCGTCTCCAGGTCGTGCAAACCCTGAATCCGGTATTGGGGCGTTTGTGTTACCAGGCTGTAGCTCACACCATTGTTGGGGTTGAGCCAGAAAGTCGGCGTCGTCTGCTGGCTGCCGCTCAATGAAACCAGCAGGCTATTAGCGATTTCACGCTGCGTAAAGCCGCTTTGGGCGGCTCTTGTACGGTCCACTTCGATGTGAAACCGGGGATGGTCGAATGCCTGCTGAAGCCGGATATCTACCGCGCCGGGCACCCGTCGCAGTTCTGGCAGGATGCGGTTTACAAACTTGCGGTTGGCTTCGACGTCCGGACCCACCACCTGGATGTCGAGCGGAGCCGGCAGGCCAAAGTTCAGTATCTGGCTCACCATGTCGGCTGGAAGAAAGGAAAAGATGACTCCCGGAAAAGCGTTTGCCAACTCGCGCCGCAGTATCCGTACATAATCCCTGGTTGGCCGGTGCTCCGGCTTGAGGGTGACCAGAATATCGGCATCTTCGGTTCCAATGACACCCGTATTGTTGTAGGTGAGATTGATGGTGCTGGCGGGTACGCCGATCGTGTCGAGTATGCCGGCGAGGTCGCTTGAGGGGATTTGGGTACGAATGAAATTCTCGACGGCATCGCAGCGGCGGGCGGTCTCTTCCAGGCGTGTCCCCGTCCGCACCCTCATGTGCAATTCGAACTGTCCGGTATCCACTTCCGGAAAGAAGTTCCGGCCCATGTACGGGAGCAACAGGAAGGCGCAGAGCGCCGCTCCCAGAAATAAAGGAAGAAAAATCCGGGCATGGTGCACGGTAACCGTCAGCAGAGCGGTATACACGTCCCGAAAGCTCCAGAACGCCCTCTCGAACGCGTGCTGAAACGCGGCAAAAATATTCCATGAATGGCGTTTGTGACGCTCCTCGCCGTGGCGTCCCTGATCGGTCAGCAGGTACTTCGCCAGCGTCGGAACCAGCGTGCGCGAAAGAACGTAGGAGGCGAGCATGGCAAAAATTACTGCTTCGGCCAGCGGGACGAATAGAAACTTCGGTACTCCGGAGAGGAAGAACATCGGCAGGAACACGATCGAGATGCAGAGCGTGGATACCAGCGCCGGCACCGAGATCTGCGCTGCCCCTTCGAAGATCGCATTATCAAGCGGCATTCCACGCTCAATGAAGCGTTCAATGTTTTCGATCGTAACGGTGGCATCGTCCACCAGGATGCCCACCGCCAGAGCCAGCCCTCCAAGCGTCATGATGTTGATCGTCTCGTGAAGCATCCAGAGGACAATGATCGAAGAGAGTATGGACAGCGGGATGGAGATTGCGATGATCAGCGTGCTCCGCCAGCTTCCCAGAAATAGCAGGATCATTACGGCGGTCAGGCAGGCGGCGATCACCGCTTCGCGGACCACGCCGTCAATCGCCGCGCGAACAAATATAGACTGATCCGCCAGCGGCTCGATCTTCAGATCCGGTGGCAGCGTTGCGCGAAGACGGGGTAGCAGTTGGCGTACGCCTTTTACAATGTCGAGCGTGGAAGCGTTTCCCGTCTTGTAGATGATCAACAATGCGCCCCGCTTACCGTCCTGCCGGACGATGTTCGTCTGCGGAGCAAAGCCATTACGGATGCTGCTGACGTCACGCAGGTAGACAACCCCATCGGTGTTGGCCCGGATCGGCAGGCTGTTCAGTTCCTCGATCGTCCGCGGACTGCCGTTCATGTCGACCTGGTACTCGAACTGGCCGATTTTCGCCGTCCCCGCCGGCAGGATCAGGTTCTGACTGGTGACGGCGGAAACTACATCCTGCGGTGAAAGGCCCTTCGAGCTGAGCAGGGCGGGATTCAGATCCACCATCACCTGCGGAGTTTTCCCGCCGAAAGGCCACGGGACCGAGGCTCCCTGCACGGTAGCCAGTTGCGATCGGATGAAGTTCATTCCCAGATCGCCCAACTCCTGCTCGGAAAGCGTCGGACTCGACAAGGAGAGTTGCAGGATGGGAACGGTGGAGGCGCTGTAGTTCATTACCAGCGGCGGCGTGATGCCGGGTGGCATCTGCCGGAGCGTGGTCTGGGAAATTGCCGTCACCTGCGCCAGCGCGGTGTTGATGTTGACATTCGGGTGAAAGTAAATCTTAATGACGGCGATGCCGTTCAGGATCTGCGACTCGATATGTTGGATGTCGCTGACGGTAGTGCTCAACGAACGTTCATACCCGGAAACAATGCGGCCCTCCATCTCCACCGGATTCATGCCGGTGTAGTTCCAATCGGAGGCGACCACCGGGATGTTGATGTTCGGAAATATGTCAGTCGGCATCCGCTGGATCGCCACGGGCGCCAGGATCAGGATCAAGATGGCTAGCACGATGAACGTATAGGGCCGCTCCAACGCGACCCTGACAATCCACATGTGTGAGAATACCCTCCCCGGCTTCGCCCGCCCTCCGGCATCTTCAACGTGGACCGGAGTCGAAATAAAATACGAAACGGTTTCGTCTTGAATTATACTAGAAGCCGGCACCGATGGTAAAAGCTCTCACCCTGGAGGGCGCGCCGCGCAAGGCCGGAAGGCCACGCGACGAGGCCGTCCGCAGAAAAGTCGTCAAAGCTGCATTTGAACTGATGGAAGAGGTGGGTTATGCGCGGCTGAGTTGCGATTCCATCGCGCGGCGCGCAGGGTGCGGTAAGGCTACAATCTACCGCTGGTGGCCGAACAAGGCCGCCGTCGTGATCGACGCGTTTGTGGAGAGCGTCACACCCGAACTGCCCAATCAGAAACTCGGCAGCCTGGACGAGTATGTCACCATGCACCTGAGACGCTTCGGAAACGTGCTGGCAGGGAGACGGGGAGCTTTTCTGGCGGCGGTGCTCGCCGCCGCGCAGGACGATGCCGACGTGGAAGCGGCATTCCTCTCGCACTGGCTGGCGCCGCGGCGCAGTGTCTCAATGAGGATTCTGGCGGAGTACCAGGCGGAAGGGGAACTGGACGCGAATGCGGACCTTGGCCAGGCGCTCGACATCATGTACGGCCCGCTGCACTTTCTGCTGATGGTACGGCATGCGAAAATCACCCCTCGTTACACGGACAGCCTGGCCGCTTTGATTCTAAGGGGCCTGCGCGCGGCCAGCCACCGGAAGCGGCGGCGTCCGCGATCCTGACCGCGGCGAGCGGGCATTCCTGCTTGCACTCGCACACGAACCGCAGTATCGTCAATTTCGTGACCATCACGCGACGCACCATTTTAGCCGCCGCCTCCGCGGCGGTTGCCTCGCATGCGCAACATACACGCCCACCCAACTGGAAACCGATGCTGGGCGTACTGGCCCGCTACTCCCCCTCTAACTTGGAATTTGTAAAATCCGAGGGCTTCGCCAGCATGCAACTCCGGATCGATCCCTTCCAGAGCGATTCCGCAATTGCCGAAATCAAAAAGACCATCCAGCGCTCCGGTCTCTATATATCGTCGCTGGCCGTGGACGGAAACCACATCGACCCCGACCGGGCGAAGCGGGAAAAGCAGAATAACTACGCCAGGAAATGTTTAGAGTTATGCGGAGAACTGGGGATCCCGAATATCGGCGGCCAGTCCGGGACGATAAAAGGAGCGCCTCTCGCCCAGCAGGTAGATGAGATTGTCAAGGTCTACACCGAACAGTATTTTCCGCTTTGCGAACGCTATAAGGTACGCATCCTCTGGGAGCCCTACGCCGGCGGACCTAACATCGCGACCGGACCGGTGGGATGGGAGGCGCTGTTCAAGGCTTTCAACGATAGCCCCCACGTGGGGCTGCAGTTCGATCCTTCACACCTCGTCTGGCAATTTATGGATCCGGTGGCCGCGGCCCGCGAGTTCGCCTCTAAGATTTATGACGTGCATTTGAAGGATACGGAAGTCCTGTGGCATGTTCTGAGGCGTACCGGAATTCATCCTCTGGACAATTCGCGGTGGTGGCGATTCCGCCTGCCAGGCAACGGTTTGGTGGATTGGAAGGGTTTCTTCGCGGTCTTGGCCGAAATCGGCTACAAGGGCGCGATGAACATCGAGCACGAAGACGAATTTTATTATCCGGCCTACGCCGGCGACAACTTTACCGAAAACTACAAACGCGGATTTCGTGTGGCACACGATTATCTGAAAACACTGGTTCCGCCACTGGTCGCATGAGGGGATTATGAATCGAAAATTCACCATGCTAGCCGTCGTGCTGGCTCTCACATTTGCAATCGCCGCCCCATCGTCCGGCGCTCCCGGCGCGAAGGGCGCCACGGCCACCAAGCACGCAGCAACACAGCATCAGCAAGATCTGATCGACATCAACTCCGCCACCGCCGATCAACTGAAAGCGATTCCCGGCATCGGCGATGTCTACTCGCAAAAGATTATTGCGGGCCGGCCATACAAGGGCAAGGACGAATTGGTTCAGAAAAAAATTCTGCCGCAGGCCGTCTATAACAAGGTAAAGAACCGGATCATCGCCAAGCAGAAATGAGCGCTTCGAACTCGCGTGAAGCGCCGTGCCTGCGTTTGGGGCGGAGTGCAATCCAGCTCCAAACGCTCGACCTTTGACCTCGCAGGGCTCCGTTTCGGCCGGCCTTGATCAGCATCACGGCCTCACTTTACAGGGGTCACATTTACTGTAAATCTTATGTTTCAACGTTTTACATGCGACACGACGAATCGCATGGCGAGGCTCTCTGTTCAGGCCACCCGGTACTGGGCGATGGCTTCTTCGTTCAGTTCGACACCCAGGCCGGGGGTGGCTGGGATATCGAGGTAACCATCGCGGAGTGCGATGTCCTGGCGGGTGATGTGTTCACGGAGGGCTGTGTTTTCCTGGACTACGAATTCGGCGATGAAAGAGTTGGGGATGGAATTGAGAAAGTGGAGGGCGGCGGCTACGTTGACGTAGGTGGAAAAGCCGTGGTTGACGACGGGAAGGCCGCGGTCCTCGGCCAGGGCGGCGAGTTTCATGGCGGCGGTGAAGCCTCCGCAGCGGGTGAGGTCGATCTGGAGGATGTCGATTTTGCCCTGGTCCATCAGTTGGAGGAAGCCGAGGCGGCTCGATTCCTGCTCGCCGGCGGCGATGCGGACATCGGTGGCGGCGGAGAGGCGGGCGTAACCTTCGTAGTTGTCGGGCAGGAGGGGTTCTTCGAGCCAGAAGATGTTGAATTCGGAGAAGGCGCGGGCACGGCGGATGGCGGTTTTGGCGTCCCAGACGAGGCCGGCGTCGATCATCAGGTCGGCATCGGGGCCGAGTCCCTGGCGGGCTTGGCGGACGAGCGCGATGTCGGTAGCCTCATTTTGTCCCATCGGATCCCAGCCGAATTTGACGGAGGTGAAGCCGCGGTCGCGGAAGCGGCGGGCAAGTTCCCCAGTTTCGTGAGGGGTGGCGCCGAACAGGGAGCTGGCGTAGGGACGGATACGCTGGTGGAAGCCGCCACCGAGCAGCTTCCAGATGGGCTGGCCGAGGGCTTTGCCCTTGATATCCCAGAGGGCGATGTCGATGCCGCTGATGGCGTGGAAGCCGATGCCGGCGCGGCCGGAGTAGATGTTACGCCGGTACATCTTGTGCCAGAGGTACTCAGTCTCGAAGGGATCCTCACCGATTAGGAGCTCGGCGAGACCGGTGGTGATGGTGTGCGAGTAGGGCCCTTCGATGGCCCACTTGGCTGCCATGGGGGCGCAATCAACTTCGCCGATGCCGGTGATGCCGGCGTCGGTGTGGATACGGACGATGAGGGCATCCTGGCCACTGTCGCACTGCTGGTGGACCTGCTGCTGGCGGAGGAAGAGGGCTTCGACGTTGGTGATCTTCATGTCAGATGGCAAGGATAGCATTGTTTGAAATTTGTAAGTGGTTGAAAATTTAGTCAAGTCTCAGGTTCGTTTTGTATTTTCTGTTCTCTGATGCGGGCTGCGCCGTGGCGGGTTTGTCAGAAGATTGGGTTGTTACGGGTTTCGTATCGCTGGAGGAGGTGGAATTCGGAGTTGGGGTTGGCAAGGGGGGGTGAAGGAGGCGGCGGGATCCGCTTTTGAGAGCGTTGTCTTGATAGCAGGCCGTGGTGCAGGGCGTTTCGGGATAATCGGGCCCGGCCTTGAGGGGTTTGGGGGCTTCGCCGCCGGCGGCCTCCTCCCCGCCACCCATCCACGGTGACTCCGGCCACTGGAATTTCCTGTGCGCATGCGTCAACATAAAGGTATGGGTACTACTGGGACGCTTCCCTACAATGAGCCAATCGTCGTACCGCACGAGACAACGCTCGAACTCTACCGTAAGATGCTCACCGTGTTCTTCGTCGAAGAACGCATGAGGGTCTTCGTCAAGCAGGGGAAGT
The DNA here is from genome assembly GCA_020854055.1 of Bryobacterales bacterium. Taxonomy (GTDB): domain Bacteria; phylum Acidobacteriota; class Terriglobia; order Bryobacterales; family Bryobacteraceae; genus JADZGD01. The sequence goes on from JADZGD010000114.1 coordinate 23,501, forward strand.
GCTCGTTTAACGCCTCTACCCGGGGTCACGAAAAGGCGCAGGTCGGCATGACCATGCTGCTCCGCCCGGGCTTCGACTGGTTTTTTCCCTATTACCGCTCCAAAGCGCTGGCAATCGCCCTTGGCGTGCCCCTTAAGAACATCTTCCTCGGAATGCTCAGCCGCGAGGGCGATCCCAATTCAAACGGCCGCAATATGGCCGAACATTTTTCCTCGCGTGAATTGAATCTTGTCTCGCAAACCGCCGTCACCGCCACTCAGTATCTGAACGCCGTCGGAGTCGCCCGGGCGCTTCAGGTTCAGGGCGAAGGACGCCTGGTCCACGTCGCCTCCGGAGAAGGCGCTACCAGCGAGGGCGAGTTCTTCGAGGCCCTCAACTGGGCTGGCCGTGAAAAGCTGCCCATGATTTTCCTGGTGCAGAACAACGGCTACGCCATCAGCGTACCCAAGCACACCCAGACCGGCGCTGAAATCCACCACATCGCCCAAGGCTTCGGCGTTCGCAGCTTCCATCTCGACGGTACCTGGTTCGAGGCGATGTACCAGCAGTTGCCCCCCGCCATCGAAGGCGTGCGGCGTGGCGAAGGCCCCATTCTGTTCGAAGCTGACGTCGTCCGCCTCGACCCGCATTCCTCCTCCGACGATCACCGCAAGTACCGTTCGCCGGAAGAATTAGCCGCCGCCGCCGAGCGCGATCCCGTCATCCTCACCGAGAACTACCTGCTCCACCACAAGGTCCTGACTAAAGAGGAGATCGACGCGTTCCGCGCCTCCATCAAGGCCGAAGTCGATCAGGCAGCCGCCGAGGCCGACAGCTATCCTCAGCCCTCCACCACCAATCTACTGGCGCATATTTACTCCGACGCTCCCCAGCCGCCGCTGGTTCAGCCCCGCTACATTGCCGAAAAGCCCATCACCATGCTCGATGCCATCAACCACGCCCTGCGTGAGGAGATGGAGCGCAACCCCAAAATCTTCATGTGGGGCGAGGATATCGCCGATCCGAAAGGAGGCGTCTTCGGCGTCACCCGCGGCCTTACAAATGCCTTTCCCGAGCGCGTCTTCAACTCCCCGCTAGCCGAAGCCAGCATCGCCGGAGTAGCAGCCGGCATGGCTATCGCCGGCTATAAGCCCATCGTCGAGATTCAATTCGCCGATTACACCTGGCCGGCGTTCCTCCAAATGCGTAACGAAATTCCCACCGTCAGGTGGCGCAGCCAGAACGTCTGGCAGTGCCCCATGGTAGTGCGCATCGCCTGCGGCGGCTACATCAAAGGCGGCCCCTGGCATTCCGCCTGCATCGAAGGCGTCTTCGCTCACATCCCCGGCTGGCGAGTCGTCTTTCCCAGTTGCGCCGAGGATGCCAAGGGACTGCTGAAAACCGCGGCCCGCTCTGAAGACCCCGTACTGTTCCTCGAGCATAAAGGCCTCTACCGCAAACCCCAGGCGCAGTCGCCGGAACCGGATGCCGATTACCTCATCCCCTTCGGCAAAGGCCGCATCGTGAAGGAAGGTACCGAGCTCACCATTGTCACCTGGGGCTATACCGTCCACCTGGCCGTCGATGCCGCCCGCCAGTTGGAAGCCGAAGGCTACTCGGTCGAAGTGATCGACCTGCGCACCATCGCCCCGTTCGATGAGGAACTGATCACCCGGAGCGTCCGCAAAACCAGCCGTGTTCTAGTCGCCTACGAAGACTCGCTCACCATGGGCTTCGGAGCCGAAATCGCCGCCCGCATTGCCCAGGATTGCTTTACGGATCTCGATGCCCCCGTCCGCCGCATTGCTGCTGAAGACTGCTTCGTTCCCACCGCGCCCAACCTGGAATTGACGGTATTGCCGTCGGCAGCCGGAATTCGGGAGGCCGCCGCCGAACTGTTGCGCTGGTAAAGCGGCCACCAATACCGCTCCGGGAAGGGCAATCGCCAGAGGTTGCCCTCCCCGGCCGCAATCACAAACTCCCGTGCAAACCCCGCCGCTTGGCCATCTCGTTCCCGATGCTCTTTCGGTCCGGTTCGCCCAACACCATCGTCGCCACCGGAAATACCTCCCGCTCCTCAATGGCGATATGCTGCTCGTAAATCCTGGCCATCCCGGCCAGAAGTTCAGCCAACCGCGCCGCATCGGCCTGTGGCAGTGTTCCCGCATCCAACCAGGCCTGCCCCAACCGGTCCACCTCGGCATGGTCCGCATCCAGCCGCGAGTGATCGTTCTCTAACGCATCCACCCGGCCGATCACCGGCTTCACTTCCTCCCGCTCCATCGCCCTCAGCCGCGGAAAGATACTATCTTCTTCGTCCCGCGTGTGCTTCGGGGCCGCTTCCCGGAAGTAACGCAGTGCCGTATTCATCGCCACCCGCTGCTCATCGTTCAAAGCTCTGCCGCCGGCCGCCTCCGTCACCCGGATCAACACCGAAAGAAATCTCTCGATCCGCCGGTGACAATCGTGCAGCACACCGATCGGGTTGCTAAAATCGGCCTGCGGCTTCGCTCCAATCACAACTGGCATCTATTCCCCTCTCTTCTATCTATTGTGGCGCAATTCAACCCTGAGGCCCGCGCCGTCCGAAATAGGTCACGAAATCCGATCCCTCGCCCGTGCAGTAGACCTCCACTCCGGCCCGCTGCATCGTCACAATCAGCGGCTCCGGCCGGAAACTGCTGTGCAGCACTACCGCCTTCCCAGACTCCACAGACTCCACCGCCTCACGCAGTTTGCCGATCGGGTGCCCCCCGGCCGCCAGAATCTCGTCCGCATTCAGTTCCCGGCCCACTGCCGCCCCTAACAGCCAGGAGCCCTCCACCGCCGTGTCGCCGGAGCCGCCTACCTCGCCTCCCACGCTCTGCCCCGCGCACTCGCACAGCCGCTCGATCATCTCCCGCAGGTTCACCTGCCCGATCTTGGCCGCCTGCTCAATCGTCGCGATCTTCGCCACCGTCCGCCGGATAATCGGGTTACGCAGCTTGGCAAACGCCGGCGCCATGTTGATCAGCACCGCCTCGGCCTGCGGGTAGGCTTCCAACAGCGCCCCAATCGTCGTGTCCGCGCCGATTCGCAGCTTCATTCGGTCCTCGCCGTCACCGGTTCGTCATACTCCAGCAGTCGCCGCTGCCCCTCCAGCGCCCGAATCTTCGTCACGTCCTGGGTTACCTCCAGCGTCCCCGCGTACCGCCCCCCTGAATCCCTCACCGCGAAGTAGCGAATGTGCACAAACTGCCCGTGAAACGGAATCCAGAACTCGGCCACACTTTGCCGTCCGCCGCGAAAGTCCGCCAGGATCCGTTCCACAATGTCCACGCTCCGCGGGGGATGGCAGTTCTGCACCTTACGCCCGATAATCGCCTTGCTACGCGAAAACAGCCGGCTCTTGCCCTCGGAAAAGAACGCCACCCGGTCATCGGCATCCACAAACGTCAAATCCACCGGCAGCGCCTCAAAAATCGCCCTCAACTGCTCCAGTGTCAACGTCCCGGTCGGCAGCGCAATCCCGTCCAGTTGTGCCGCCCCCTCCTTGACCGGCCCCTCCGGCGGGTTGTAATCCTGGCCCGGCTCCACCAAACACCACCCATAGCGCGGCGATGAGGCCCAAATCTCCCCCCAATCCTGCGCCGTAAACTTCCCTTGACACAACGGCAGCAGGATCTGCTCTTCCTTATAGATCATCTCCTGCACCGCTGCTGCCGCCGCCACCCCGGTCGTCGCGGCCAGCAGCTTCAGTTCGCCCAAACTCGTGTCGCGCTCCCGCAGCGCCGCCGACAAGTCCTTCAGTAACTCCCGAACTTCATCGTCCTTCCCCCACATCACCTTCGGTGGACCCATCACCTGATGCCGCTCCAGGCACGTAAAGAACAGGTGCTCCTTCCGCTGGTAGTGTTTGTCCACGTCCTGAAGTTCGTTCAACGCCTGCCGCCACTCCATGACCGGACCTGCCGCATCCTGCTCGGAGGTCGCATCCTGCACCGCCGTCATCGCCCGGTTCAGCCGCTCCAGCACCTTCACCAGTGCCGCGTTCTCCCGCCGCATCGTCTCCACGGGGTGCCCCGCCGCCAGCGGCGCTGGTTGGAGTTGAACCAGTATCTCCCGCGTCACCTGCGAGTGCAGATCGCACATGCCCATGACCTCGGCCACCGGCATCCCCTCGTCAATCAACTGCTGCTCCATCTCCGCGATCTCGGAGTAGTCCGTCTCCCGCACCAGTTGCCGTAAACTGCCCCGCACTGCATCCGGCGCCTCCCCCTTGTGCAGCCGCTGGATGATCTCCTTCAGCGTCCGTACCCGCTGTGTCCGGTTGTCAATCAATTCGCTCATCGTAAAGCCTCAATCCCCACAATAACGGACCCTGTTAGCCGAATCAGTGACCACAGTCACCCCGCTCCCCCGGCGCTATCCTCAGGAATGATGACCCTCACCATGCACCCCATCGGCCGCGTCCGCAGCCCCTTCACCGATACTACCCAAATCCCCAAAGGCCCCGGCGCCAAACACGACACCGAAGGCGATCTCGAAATTAACCCTGAACTCGAACCCGGCCTCACCTCCATCGAAGGCTTCTCCCACCTTTTCGTAATCTGGGCCTTCCACCGCTCGGAGTCCTACGAACTGCTGGGTACGCCCCCCACCGACGACCGCCCCCACGGCGTCTTCGCCACCCGATCGCCCCGCCGTCCCAACCCCATCGGCCTCACCGTCGTCCAACTGCTTCACCGCGACGGCCACACGCTCCGCGTCCGCGGCCTCGATATGCTCGACGGCACCCCCATCCTCGACATCAAGCCCTACCTCTCCTCCATCCCCGAAGCGCAGCTCCGCCGCGGCTGGCTCGACGAAGCCGAAGCCCGCCGCCGCGCCGCCGCTCCCCCAATCGATTAATATGGATACCACCATGTTCATCGCGCGTCTTGTCCTGACTGCGATCCTGATCGCCCTACCCGCCGCCGCCGCCCAGTTTGCCACCTGGCCCGTCGACGCCCTCGTCAAAGTCTTCCCCCAGGACGCTCCCGGCGCCAACCGCAGCCCCGCCACCCCGACCTTAATCGCGCGCAACGGGCATGCTACTGTTCAGTTCGCTATCCGCTCCGATGAGCGCCTCAAGAAATTCAACGTCACCCTCACCGCGCCCCCGGCCCTCCAGTGCCAGTTCCGCCACGTCGGCTACGTCCCCGTCGATACCAATCCTCCCGGCACCCCCGTCGACGAACTCCTCCGTCTCGCCCCCTCGTTCTTCCCCGACCCTTTGCTCGAAACCTTTCCTTATACCCTCTTCGCCCACCGCACCGAAGCCATCTGGATCACCGCCTTCGCTCCAGCCTCCACCGCCCCCGGCCTCTACTCCGGCAAAATCACTTTCGAAAATGAGGGCCGCCAACTGGCCGCCGAATCCTTCACCATCCGCGTTACTTCCGCCACGGTCCCCGCTACCCAAACCCTAAAGGTCACCAACTGGCTCTCCCTCTCGGCCGCCAACCTCGCCCGCTTCTACAAACTCGACGGCGAAGACGCCCACTACTGGCAACTGCTCGCCAACATCGCCCGCCTCATGGCCGATCATAAGCAGAACGTCATCCTTACGCCCGTTCGCGCCCTCGCCACCCCCTCTATCCAAAACGGCAAAATTATCTATGACTTCTCCCGCCTCGACCGCTGGGTCCAACTTTTCGACGCCGCCGGTATCCACACCATCGAAGGCTCTCACCTGCTCGGCCGCCTCGGCGGCTACGACACCCCCATGTGCATCCCCGCCGACGTCATCGAAAACGGCCAAATCGTCAGCAAATCCCTCGCCACCGATGACCCTCGTGCCGCCGAGCACCTTAATAACTTCCTCCCCGCCCTCTACACCCACATCCGCCGGAAGGGCTGGCAGAACCGTTACCTCCAGCACATTCACGACGAACCGCACGGCAACGAAACCGCCGTTTACCGCCGCTATGCCGCCCTCATCCGCAAGAACCTCCCCGGTATCCCCACCCTCGACGCCATCTCCCTCGACCGCGATACCTCCTTCCTTGATGGCATGGTCGATGTCTGGGTTCCCATCCTCGGCAGCTTCGATACCCGCATGGATCAAATCCGCGCCCACACCGCCCAGGGCGGCCAGTGCTGGTTCTATACCTGCATCTACCCTCAGGGCCGCTACCTCAACCGCTTCACCGACCTCCCTCTCCTCAAAACCCGTCTCCTCCACTGGTTCAATTACCGCCATAATTTGACCGGCTTCCTCCATTGGGGCGGTAATTATTGGACTCAATCCCCCTTCGATAACGTCCAGCCCGTCATCAATGAAGGCACCACCCTGCTCCCAGCAGGCGATAACGCCATCATTTATCCCTCTCCCGACAACTACACCGCGCTCAGTTCCGTCCGTCTTGAAGCCATGCGCGACGGCCTCGAAGATTACGAACTGCTCGCCGCTCTCGCCCGCCAGAATCCCGAGAAAGCCCGCCAACTCGCCCAAACCGCGATCCCAAACTTCACCGATTATGTCCGCGATGTGTCCGCTTTCCGTAAACTGCAAGCCGAACTCCTCGCCGACTGAAACCGTCGCAGTATAGAACTCTTTATGCGCCACCCGTCCCGCCGGGATACTCCAGCGCATGCATGAGCATTGAGAATTTGACTATTTAGTCCGCATTATCTGCGTGGTAAGCATTTTTCGCCGCCGCCATGAAAAAAATAAATGAGACTAAGTAGAATTGCTTGACGCCGCCAGACATGCGTGATACGTTTGATCGTTGTTTCATGCTTCAGTTTCGCAGCCACTGAAGCAATCGATCTGGAAACTTAGTCCGTGGGTCAAAAAGGGCGGTAGCCTGCCCGGCCCTCAATTGAACATCCAAAGGCGAGCGCATGGATCCGGCTATCAGCCAGCTCGACCCCGCCGCCGTGGCGGAAGCGGATTTCTCAAGCGTTACACCCGCTCCCGACGCGCTGCTCCCCTGGTACGCAGTTCGTGTCCGTTCTAATTTTGAAAAAAAAGTCGCCGCCTCTCTCCATGCCCGCGGCTTTGAGGAATTTACGCCGCTTTACCACCAATCCAATAAGTGGTCCGATCGCGTCGCGAATCTCGAAATTCCCCTCTTTCCCGGCTATCTCTTTTGCCGCCTCGATATCTCAAAGCGGCTCCCCGTCCTCGCCGCTCCCGGCGTTGTCTCCATCGTCGGCTTCGGCCCCCAATTCATCACCGTCCCCGATTCGGAGATCGAATCCATCCGTTCCGCCCTCGACTCCGGCGCTCTTCTCCTGCCCCATCCCTATCTCCGCGCCGGCCAGCGCATCCGCATCGCGAAAGGCGCCATGACCGGCGTCGAGGGTATCCTGCTCAACGTGCGCGATGATTATCGCCTCGTGCTTTCCATCAATATCCTGATGCGCTCTGTCTCCGTCCAGATCGACCGCGACTGGATCACCCCCATTTCCTGATCAATCCGTCATGGCTACTCCGAAACCGAAATCGCGAATGATTTCCATTCGCCTGTCAGACGACGAGTATTACTCCATCAAAACCGTCTGCGACAGCTACGGCGCCCGCAGTGTGTCCGATTTCGCCCGCGCCGCGATCCATTCCTTTACCCAGGCCCAGGCGCCGCTCCCCGACCGCTCCCTGGAGGACCGCTTCGCCGAGATCGACAACCGCCTCGACCGCCTCACCCGCCAACTCGATTCGCTCAGCTCCTGAACCTCCCGCGCACCCTCCTGGCGCACCCTGAAACTCCCGTGTTCCCCAACGGCCCGCTCCGCTGCCGCATGGTCACCATCCGCCTCGCGGAAGAGGAGTTCCAGCAGATCCGCGCCTTTACCAAAGCCTCCGGCGCCCCCAGCGTCTCCGAATTCACCCGCGCCGCCATCCACGCCCTGTTGAACGGCAATCGCCACGCCTCCGAAAACCTGCCCCTCAAGCCCGTGGAACACCGCTTCGCCTCCGTCCACGCCCGCCTCCAGGCCATCGAATGCCGTCTGGAAAGAATCAAGGAAAACCTAAATGGCCACTAAGATCCTCTTCGCCCCGGCCTGATCCCCCCGCCTGCGCCCTCGGTCCCGTTTACCAGCTCACCATCCGCGTCCTCAATTTCGAAGAAATCTCCGGCACGGACGCCCCCTTCCTATCGCCTCCCGCGTCGACATCATCCTCCGCGTCGCCATCCGCATCCACGCCACCGGCCTCACCTAGGAACATCTCGAATCCCCTCCAGCGCCCAACGCCTCATCCCCGTCTCGAAAGGCCCCGAAGTCACCGCCGCCGCCGATTTCCATCCCCAGCGCGTCTCCGTCCTCGTCAGGCTGAATCTTAAATCCCCCGCCGTTCTTGAGCCCCAGCCCATCCGCGTCCAGTCCTGGCATCAAGCCCTCAACCTCCCCGAATCCGAACCAGTCGAGGTGCGGCCGACCCTGCCCGTCGCCGTCGCCGTCGCCGGCGCCAACGCCCTCGCCAACGAATACGTCGATCAGAACGTGCAGGCCCGCTGGTAGATGACCCAGCGCACCGGAGACTGGCTCTCCGGCCAGCTCGGCGGCCTGCGTATCAAGCTGGAGCGCCCCAAAGACGCCCCAGGTCTACGCCGACCCGGCCTCGGGGTGACGAAAACCTCAGCAAGATTAAGCTCCGCCAGCCCCAGGAAGCCCTTTCAGCCACCCCGGCCGATCGCCCGCTCTAAGAAGTTCCGCTACGAAATGGTCGTCCAAGCCTCCGCCGAGACCCGCTTCGGCGTCCTCGACGGCACGAGCGGCTCCTTAGCAGCAGGCATTATTGGCCGATGCCCGGCGTTTTCGCCAGCCCGGCGGACTGGTCGCCAGCGCCTCTATTGGAGGGCGGCTTCCGCGCGATCGCACAATGCGAAAAACGCGGCCTTCCGCTCACCGCTGAGCTTGCTCTCCGGAGTTCTGCGGATCACTTCGCGCCAACCGCCGATCCACTCGCGCAGAAACCGAATTGCGCCTGGTGAGCGGCGCGGTACCGGGCCGACGTAGATGGGACTGGTATGCGCCATGCGCGCAGTGATAGTGGTCTTGCCAAAACAACGGGCGGCGATCCAACTTCCGGCCTGAACCGGCGCTTCGAACGACGCTTTCACGCGCAGGCTGCCGCCCGTGGGGCGAAGCGTGCGCACAACGTTGCCGTCCACCAGAATGTCCACCCGGTCGATGGGTTCCCTCGACCTGGCTTCGATTTGTACCTTGACCGAACGGGTAGTATCCGGCAGGATGCTGCCGGGAAGCAAACCATCGGCGGTGAGCCAGAGCATCGGGCCGTTGGTTGCAAAGCTCCGGCCGGCTTTGAGGGCGCTCCACCAGGCGTCGGGCGAGAAAGGGCCGTCCAGATGGACGTAGACGCGGTCGTAGCCGAGGCCGTTCTTTAGAACGCCGTTGGCCGAACCGGCGGAAACCGGGATGCGCAGGCCCGCCGAAAGATACCGGGCGTAGAGCATGCAGATGTAGTCGGCGAAGCCGCGATAACCCGGGTAGACCGATAGGTCCCGCGGGCGGCCCCAGGCTTCATTGTTGAGCATCCCCTCTTCCATAAAATGGTTATTCACCACGCCGATGGAATCGGGATGAGCCAGGAGCGCGACCACCGGCGCCCCCCACCAGATGGGCTTCTCCAGATCCAGGTAGCCCTCTGAACGGAAGGTCCAGGAGTCCACGGGAGGCGGCCAATCGGACTTGTAAGGCGCCAGATCGGGCGGCCTGCGGAGGTTGAAGAAAAGCGCCGCGCCCCAGGGCCGCTCGTCCTCGGCATTGTTGATGGTCCAGACGCGATTGCCATCGATGGAGGATTGCATCGGCTCGCGCCAGTCCTTCCATTCGGGTGAAGTCCGCGCATTGTTCCAGCGGGTAATTACCGGGGCCATGTGGATGTCGGCGGCGCGGATAAGCAGTGGCATTTCAGACGGCTCGCGATGGACATGCAGGTCGCCGGACCACCAGCCGAGTTTGGCCATGTCCATCCAGCGCCGCAGGCGAACGGTATTCACCCCCTTCAACCGGGCGCCGTTCAGTGTGGCTGGTTCGTACTCCGTTCCGCGATCGAGCAGCACCCTGAGATCACCGTCAGGCAGGTCAATGGTGACACTTCCATCGAAGATCACCCCGAGATCGGCGAACTTGGGGTGCGTCATGAGGACCGGCTGCGGCTTCACCACCCGTACTGGAATGAGTTTTCCGGAGGCGTCGCGAAGGCGCAACCGGACGGCGGCCGGTTGGCCGCGCTCATCTTTCACGCGGATTTGCACGGTACCCGCAAGAACGGCAAGATCCGTCAGTAGCACTAGCGCAATTACTCGAATCATTCGGCTTCCCTCGCATCCCCTACGTCTGTATGATAGAGGAGATACAAACAGTTTCGATCGTTTTTGTTTTGGTAGGCCGTGCAGCGGAGTTCGGATCCGGAGCGTCCTCAAAAGGGGCGCTAGAATAGATATTTGGGAGAAACGCGTTGGGAATCATGTTTTCGCCGGTAATCGGCCTCCTGCTCCAACTCAGTATCTGGGACTTGGTGAGCAAGAGCAAGCCCATACCGATTGCCGTCCTGGTTACTCTGTTGGTCCTCTCACTGTTTTCCTGGACCATCATCTTTTCCAAATGGAACGTTTTCCGTCAGGCCCGCGTGGCCAATTCGCGGTTCGTGCGGGCATTTCGCAAAGCCTCGGGCTTCGAGCAGGTGGCGTTGGCGAGTGAGCAGTTCCCCATTTCACCTCTAGTAGCGGTGTTCGATTTCGGCTATGAAGAGATCGAACGCCAGATCAAGTCTCGCGGCTCGTTGCGAAACAAACTGGCCGTCGAGCGCAGCCTCCAGTTAGGGATCAGCGAGGAACTGACCAAACTGGAGCGCAGCATGAACTGGCTGGCGACCGTGGCGAGCGTCTCGCCGTTCATCGGACTATTCGGTACGGTCTGGGGCATCATCGACGCATTCCAGGCGCTGAGTCTCGGTTCGAACAGCCTGCGCGCGGTTGCTCCCGGAATTGCCGAAGCGCTGGTCACCACGGCCATGGGCCTGCTGGCGGCCATTCCCGCGGCGATGGCCTACAACTACTTCGGCAATACGATTCGCGAGCAAAGCGCCCGCATGGAAGACTTCTCACTGGAGTTCATGAACTTTGCCGAACGGCACTTCGGAGAGTAACGGATGGCATTCAGTTTCAATGGTGGCGGGATGGGCCGCGGTCGTTCGCGGGGGCTGACATCGCTGGCGGAGATGAACGTCGTGCCGCTGGTGGACGTCGTTCTGGTACTGCTGATCATCTTTATGCTGACTTCGAGCGTGATGGAATTCGGGCTCGAGGTGCAGGTACCCAAAGTGAAGCAGGTGCGCGAAACGGCTCAAGACCTGCCGGTGGTGACATTAACCCGCGATGGCGAGATCAGCCTGAACGAAAAGCCAGTTAATATCAATAGCTTGGGAGATACGATCAAGCAGCGGTTCAACGGTGCGACCGGCGCTTTCGTACGCGCCGACAAGAACACCACCTGGGACGTACTGGCGCAGGTAGTCAGCGCCCTCGGACAGGCTCACATCGAGGTGAAGATGGTTACGCGGCCCGTGGATACTTCGGAAAGGAGTAGCCGATAACAGGCTCCGGTGCAGCCATGCCGCGGACGGACATCCTTGAGCATCACGAGTCGATGCGTAATCCGTTTTTGTTGTCTATCCTCTTTCATGCCAGCGTCTGTGCCCTGGCGTTGTTTTACGGATGGGTAGCGATGCAGCATGGCCCTGATTGGGGTGACCCCAATGCGTCCGGAGGCGCAATCGGCATAACGCCGGTCAGCAAGATTCCGTTGCCCGCCGCCATGGGGCGCACCAACCCCGTGGCCAACGACACGGAATCCCAGATTCCACAGGCGCCTCCGGAGAAGAAGATCAAGGCAGCCGAACCGGAGCCCGAAGACGCCATCCCACTGAAAGCAAAGCGGCTACCGAAATCTAGAGCACAAGTCGCGGCAAACCTTCAGAAATATCGCCCCACGCACGAGTCGCGCTCCAACCAGTTGTATTCCACCACCGGGCAGGCACTGGCATCACCGATGTTCGGCGGACAGGCGGGCGCCGGAGGGGTGGGCGTGGGCAGCGGAAATCCATTCGGTAATCGCTGCGGCGGGTACCTGTCGGTACTACGGCAGAAGGTAGCCAATAGCTGGCGTTACGGCGACATCGACCCGCGCCTGCGCACGGCGCCGATGGTGGTGGTGAGATTTCAGTTATTGCAGGACGGATCCATCCGCGATGTGACAGTCCTTCAACGCAGCGGCAACTATGCGCTGGACACCTCAGCGCAAAGGGCGATCATGGAATCGGCCCCGTTTGAGTCGATCCCGGCCGAATGTGGCCGGCAGTCAGCTAATCTGGAGTTCTGGTTTCAGTTGCAGCGATGAACAATAAAATTCTTATCGGCGTCTTGTGCGCCACAGCAGGACTGGTCGCGCTCGTCGCGCAGGACAACACGACGATCATCAAGATCATCGGGGGTGAAAAGGCGGCGATCGCCGTACCCGACCTCCGCGGATCAGGCGAAGCGCAAACCTTCATGGGTGCATTTAACCAGACGTTGTGGGACGATCTCTCCAGTTCGGGCATCTTCCGGATGTCTCCCAAGACCGTCTACCCGATGGGTATTCCCGCGCGTCCGCAGGATCTGAAGCCGACTCCGGCGCCCCCGCCGGCCCGGCGTGGCAGGACCGCCGCCGAGGTGCTGCCTTCTTGCGGCGGGATGTGCCTTTCCGACTGGTCAGGCCCCCCGGTAAATGCCAACTTCCTGACCTTCGGCTATACCGGCGTGCAGAACGGCCAGCTCGTGTTGTTCGGGTATCTTTATAATCTGGCCCAACCCGACCTGAACAATGCCCAGGTACTGGGGAAACTTTACTTTGGTACGGTGGATGAGGCGGGGGCACGGAAGGTAGCCCACGAGTTTGCAGCGGACATTCTCAGCCAGTTCGGGCAAAAGAGCCTGTCCGGCAGTAAGATCTATTTCACTCGAGGCAGCGGTAAGGGCATCAAAGAGATCTGGCAAATGGACTACGACGGCAACAACCAGAAGCCATTGACCAGCTACCGATCGCTGTGCAATTTCCCGGATATCTCGCCCGACGGCTCGATGCTGGCGTTTACGTGCTGGCTTCGCGGCGTTCCGCAACTCCAGATTTTCCAACTGGATCCAGTGAGAAAGATGGTGTTTGTCAATCCCCATGCGTCGATGAATTCGCAACTTGACTTCTTCGCGGGTGGCAAACAGGTTGTTTTCACGTCAACGCTGGCCAGTGGAACCGCCCAGCTGTACCTGGCCAACATCAACGGAAGCAACCTGCGGCGATTGACCTTCTCCAAGGCGATCGACTGTGAGCCGCATATCAATCCGAAGAATCAGTCTGAAATTGTTTTTGTTTCGGGTAGATCCGGACACCCGCAAGTATATAGAATGAACATAGATGGTGCAGATGTCGACCGGTTATCATCGGGAGAGGGCGATGCCGTCAATCCGTCCTGGCATCCCGACGGGCAGCATATCGCCTTTGCGTGGACCAGAGGCTACGAGCCCGGGAAATTTAATATCTTTGTAATGGATGTCGCTACGCGTCGTGTGGAGCAACTGACACACGACGAGGGCAAGAACGAGAATCCGAGTTGGGCGCCCGATGGACGTCATATCGTTTTTTCATCGACACGCAGTGGTTCACTGCAGATATGGACGATGCTTGCCAACGGAACTCAGCTCAAGCAACTCACTACATCCGGCACGAACGAAAAGCCGGTCTGGAGCAAGTAGGGTGAAAGAAGAGCCGGATCCGATAGAGGGTTTTCCCAACCCCCGGAGGATATCCGCGCCTCTTTTTGCCGCCCCGGCTCCCCCAAGAGTTTTCACCAAAAAGTTGGTTATCCCAGGAGGCAGATACTCAGGATGAGCAAGCGACAAATCAGTGCAGTTCTGTTAGGGTTCTCCCTAATTCTCTTTTTAGCAGGTTGTAAGAAGAAGGTTCCGGCTCCGCCGCCACCGCCACCCCCGGCAGCGGCTCCTGCGCCGGCGCCGCCGGCCAGACCGAGCATCACCTTCTCGGCTGAACCCGGAACCATTGAGCGGGGGCAGTCGGCAACCCTGCGCTGGGAAGTCACCGGCGCGACCGATATGTCGATCGACAACGGCGTAGGCAGCATTCAAGCGAACGGCAGCCGCCAGGTCTACCCGACCAGCACCACGACGTATGTGCTGACGGCTACCGGTCCGGGAGGTACTTCTACCGCCAACGCAACCGTTAATGTGACCGCACCTCCGCCGCCGCCACCGGCCCCCGAAGCTCCGAAGATGAGCCTGGCCGAACGATTGGCCCGGGACGTGCAAGACGCTTACTTCGATTTCGACAAGAGCGACATTCGTGAGGATGCTCGCGCGGTTCTGACGAAGGACGCCGATGCACTGAAGTCGATCTTCAACGACTTCCCCAACGCAGTGGTGACAGTGGAAGGCCATTGCGACGAGCGTGGATCAGCCGAGTATAACCTCGCGCTTGGTGATCGCCGCTCAACCTCAGCCAAGAACTTCCTGGTCCAACTGGGAGTTCCGGGTGACAAACTGCGGACTGTCAGCTACGGTAAGGAACGTCCGGTTTGCACCGAGCACAATGAAGAGTGCTGGCAGAAAAACCGCCACGTTCACTTCTCGGCTGAGTGACAAACGTGTAGGCTGTTGGATCGGAGCCGGACTCCAGTCCGGCTCCGGTTGAGCGGAGCGAGACTCCGCGCGGAGACGAACTATGCGCTTATTGTGTCTGCCCATCACTCTGCTGGCCGCTGCGATGCTCTGCTTTGGCCAAAAGCAGGAAGTGAAGGAACTTCAGCGTGATGTGGCTCTGCTTCAGGATTCCGTGCGAATACTGCAAAGTTCGCTTGACCAGAAAACGGCGGCACTCACCGTGCTGGTCCAACAAACCCTGGACAACGTAAACCGCACCAACACGAACATTGCGTTGTTGAACGCCGCTTTGAGCGACCAGGAGAAAAAGGTAGCAGCGCCGGTAGCCGGCGTCGGCCAAAAGATCGACCAGTTGACCGAGGAGTTTCGTTTTGTCAGCGAGTCCATTAAGGACCTGAATTCGCGGATGAGCAAGCTCCAAATGCAGTTGCAGGACACGGTGAATACCATCAAGACCTTGCAGGCTCCGCCACCTCCACCCGGAGCGATTTCGGGCGGGCCTCCCCCGGGTATGTCAGCGCAGACCACCTACGAAAACGCGATGCGCGACAAGAGCGCCGGCAACCTGGATCTGGCGCTGCAGGGATTCAACGACTACCTGCGATACTTTCCCGATACCGACTTCTCCCCGAACGCCCAGTTTTACGTTGGCGAAATCTACTTTCAAAAAGGGGATTATGATAACGCCTCAAAGGCCTTTGACGCGGTGCTGGAAAAGTACTCGGAGAATAACAAGACTCCGGATGCGCACTTCATGAAGGGTCTCTCGCTGTTGAAGTCGGGCCAGCGGAACGATGCGTACAAGGAATTCAGCTATGTTGTGACCAAGTATCCGGCTAGCGACGTAGCCGGTAAGTCCCGCCTGGAGATCAAAAAGCTCGGACTTCGAGTACCCGCGGCGTCGAGCGCCACCCGCCGCCGCGGGAAGCGTTAACCCCCTTCCCTGTTACCCTTTGGGGGCGCCTCCCCCATGGATCCCCGATCGCGCGTCCTCTCAGCTCTTCCTTCTCAATCTTCCGGTGCTCCCGCCTTGGAATATCATCCATCGGAAGCGGGCTTCCGCGAACACGGCGCCCGGCTACGCGAGCGGCTGGACGGTCTTATTCCACACCTGCGGCCGCATCCGCCCATTGTTCGAGGATCTCGCCGAGCCAGGAGTCGATGCCATCGGGCCGCAGTTGAACCTGTATGATCTGGACGAACTGGCGGCGTTTTCGCGCGCCCACCGGATAGCCCTTGCGCCACACCCGGACCGGGGCGGCTCCTGGTTTTACGTGGAGATCGACGCCGGCTTTCCATTCGAAAACGTTGAGGCGTTGAGCACTTCGATCGCTCAAGTGCGCACTACCGGATGAACTCCACGCCGCCGGACGCTATGCTATTCTGAAGAACTTCTTCCATGCCACAACGAGCGTTTCTTCCGCGAGTCTGCATCGCCCTTGGTTTCCCCGATGTCGAAACGCTGCTCGACCGGGCACGCCGTGAAGTCGAAAGTGGCGAGGGATTCCTGGAGTTTCGCCTCGATTACCTGGCCGAACCCCGATCCGGCGCCGACGCGATCCGGGCGTTCCTCGCGGAAAACAACGAAGTAACCATCCTGGCCACCTGCCGCCGCCATCAAAATCACGGAAGATACAACGGCAGCGTCGAAGAACAACTGGAGATCCTTGGAGCCGCGGCTGACGCCGGCGCGCGGGCGCTGGACGTGGAGATCGAGACCGCCGAAATGGCCGCAGCGCAGTTGGAGCATCTGCGTTCGAAGGCCTTCGTAGTGATCTCCTATCACAATTACGGAGGTACGCCCGCGCTCGAACCGGTGTTTCGCCGGATGTCGAGAATATCCGCCGATGCCCTGAAGATCGTCACCACAGCGAAAAAGCCCTCGGACAACTTCCGGGTACTCTCACTGGCGCGGCAACATAGCCGGATTCCGGTGGTCGTGCTCGCCATGGGTGAGATCGGCTTCCCTTCAAGGGTATTAGCGACGTCGTTCGGAGGTATCTACACCTACGCCGCGCCCATCTCGGCCGAAGGAACAGCGGCGGGACAAGTCAGCGCGCGCCTGCTGCGGCATCTGTACCGGGTAGAGAAATTCACCCGGCAGGCGAAGATCTACGGCGTCATTGCCGATCCTATCCGGCATACCATCTCCCCGGCCGTACACAACCGCGCTTTCCAATACCGGCGGATTGATGCCGTCTATCTACCGTTCCTGGTGACGACAGCCCAGTTGAAAGATTTTCTGGGGCTGGTGGAGAAGTTGCCGGTGGCCGGTTTCAGCGTGACGATTCCACACAAGCAACGGATCCTGCGCTATCTGGATGTGGTGGATCCGCTCGCGCGGCGCATCGGAGCAGTCAATACAGTGTGGAAGAAGGCCGGCAAGTGGCGAGGATCCAATACCGATGCCGGCGCGGTCACCGGACCACTGAGCCGGCGAATCCGCCTGCCGAAGGCCTCGGTACTGGTAGTGGGCAATGGTGGCGCCGCCCGCAGCGCCGCATTTGCGCTGGCCGATGCCGGCGCGAACGTATCCATTGCCGGACGTAATCCCGACCGCGTTCGCGCGCTGGCGAAGGCCTGCGGAGCCGAGATGCTGTTGAGGGATCAGTTGGGCTCCCGGTCATTCGACGCGCTGGTGCATGCAACTCCGCTCGGCATGTTTCCTCATGCCGGGGAGTGCTTCTTCGACGACCGGATTCCGGCTGAAGTAGTCTTTGACATGGTCTACAACCCCAGGGAAACTGAGTTGCTCAAACGCGCGTCCGATCAAGGGAAGACCACGATTCCCGGGCTGGAGATGTTCGTCGAGCAGGCGCTGCACCAGTTCGAAACCTGGACCGGCGAAACCGCCCCCCGCTCGATTATGGAGAAGGCCGCCAGCGAGGCCCTGGCACAATTGCACGGCCCATCAACGGAGTGACTATGTCGAACCGGATCTCTCGCCGAAGCGCCTTTCTGTTGGCGGCCGCGCCGGCTGTGGCCCGTTCCTCAGGGCAAAGCGCGGCCTCCATCACGGACCCCGAGCGGCTGCTTGAGGCAAGGCGCGAAACCATTCAATCCAATTCGCGAACGCTGGCCGCTTTCAAGCTGAAACAGTCCATTGAGCCGGCGTTCCAGTTTCGGACCTGATCATGCGCCAGGTTCCCGAAGACGTTTTTTTCGCGCCGGTGACCGAACTGAACAACCGGCTGCGCAATCGCGAGTTTTCCGCCGCCGATCTGACTCGAGCCTTCTGTGACCGGCTGGAGAGTCTGGGCCCCCGTTATAACGCTCTTGCGCTCAGCCTGCGTAAGGATGCCATGCGCCAGGCGCACGACGTGGATGGCGATCTCAAAATCGGGCGTTTCCGCAGTTCGATCCAGGGCGTTCCCTTTGCCGTCAAGGATCTGTTGGCGGTGGCCAAGTATCCGACCACCTGGGGAGCGCCGCCCTATGCCCACCAGGTGTTCGACTATAACGCCAAGGTAGTGGAAAGGCTGACCGATGCCGGCGCAATCCTGATTGGCAAATTGAGCATGGTGGAACTGGCGGGCGCGGGCGGCTACCGGTACGCGTCCGCTTCCCTTCAGGGGCCGGGGCTCAATCCCTGGGATCCGGCCCGGTGGTCGGGCGGATCATCGAGCGGCTCGGCGATTGCGGTTGCCGCCGGCCTGGTCCCATTCGCGGTGGGCTCGGAGACCTCCGGGTCGATCGTCACACCGAGCGCATATTGTGGAGTCACCGGGCTGCGGCCCACCTACGGGCTGGTTAGCCGCTGGGGAGCGATGGCGCTTGCCTGGACGATGGATAAGTTGGGTCCCATGGGACGAACGGCCGCCGATTGCGGTCATATCCTGCGCCACATGGCGGGTTCGGATTCCCGCGACCCCGGATCCTCCGGCAAAAGCTTCTACTACACCCCGCAGTTCACGCGTGAGTGGAAGTACATTCGCGCCGGCTATGCCCCTTCGGATTTTGATCAGTGGCCCGCACCGGCCTGCCGTCCGGTTTTCCGGCAGGCACTCGACGTATTGAGCGGCAACGGGATGACGATTGAGGAAAAGACACTCCCGGACCAGCCCTACGGAGCCGTCTCATCGATGATCATCTCCGCCGAAGGCTCGGCTGTTTTTGAGGAACTGATCGAATCGGGCGCCGTCGGCGAGCTGCGGGACGCGTACCAGATCGCGGGGCTCAAGGCCGGTCTGGGAATCAGCGCCCCCGACTACCTGCGCGCCATGCGAATCCGCCGCGTTATGCAGGATCACTTTCGCGAATTATTGGCGGAAGTGGACGTGCTGATTTCGCCGGCGAGGCCGCACATCGCCACCCCGGTAGCTGAGCCGTTGGATGCACAGGCGCCCAAACCGCCGGCCGAAGCGTCCGGCCGCGGTATGCGCTTGCTGGTGGCCGCGGCCAACCTGGCCGGATTGCCGGCATTGTCCGTTCCATGTGGATTCGTGGACGGACTCCCGGTGGCGTTGCAGTTCGTCGGACGGCCGAATTCGGAGAATCTGCTGCTGGCGCTGGGAAACTACTTCCAGCAGCACACCGACTGGCACCGGCGCAAGCCTCCGCTGGTGTGATGCTGGCGTGAAAAGCCGTCGGTGCGCATTTCATCCGGCGAAATCTCACGAGCGGGCATCGAGCGATATGCGGGCCTGCCGGACAAACCGGCTCATCGATTTCGATACATGATCAAGAACTGAAGTCCACTCAGCCAGGTGTCTGTCGCCCTGCCGGGTCAACCGGTAGACGCGCCGGGCCGGGCCGCTTCCGTCGGTCTCCCACTCGGAAGCGACGTTGCCGTTCATCTCAAGCTGGCGCAGGGTCCGGTACAGGGCCGCCCGCTCAATCTCCGCATCGGTCAGCGCGTGCTGCTGGAGTTCACCGGCCAGGTCATACCCGTACGACCGCCCCTTCTGCTTCAGCAGCAGGAGCACCACCGGCTCCACAAACCGGTAGAGGTTCCCCATTGCGCAAGTGCAAGGCTGCTCGCTCCCATGACGGCGGCACACTCGCCTCGGCACATAACTCTCCTGTCGATTCCGCTTACCCATGAACTCCCCCGATTTCCAGGGTATCACTTCGATCAGTGCAACTTCCATCTATTACGCCGCGGGCGCTACGCTCAAATCACCGGCAAACCGGCTTCCCGGTACTTCTTGAATCCACCAGCCAGCGAGAAGACGTTCCGGTAGCCCATCCTTTCGAGAGTAGCGGCAGCGGCGGCGGACCGCACGCCCCCCAGACAATAGAGCACGACAGTGGCATCGCGGTCCGGCAGCAGGCACGGCAGACGCTCGGACAGTGTCCATCGCGGGATGTGAAGCGCTCCTGCCGCGTGACCGCAGGACCATTCGCCGTCTTCGCGGACGTCAATCAGAGTATATTGCCGCCGCGTAGCTATCCAGGCGGATAATTGCGAAACCGTCACTTCCTGAATGCGGCCCGCTCCCGGCTGTTCGAGTTGGCGGGCTCGCGCGCCCTGCCACTCCGTGGAGCGGCAGGAGATCAACCCCGGGAAACATGGGGCCGCGATCAGGAGTCCGGCTGTCAGTGCCTTTCGATGACCGACGCGCATGACCGGTTGACGAATCTCCTTGGCGTTGGGAATTTGCGGTCAGGAAACTACACTAATCGGAATTGTGTTATACGTGTGAGTTACACTTAATCATATTACAGGATCTGCAGCCTGCTGAATACAAAAGGAGCCTGAAGATGCGGATTGCAATACCAACAGCGGATGGCGTCTTGTCGCCTCACTTTGGACACTCGGAGAAATTTGCATTGCTGAGCGTGGAGCCGGAAACCGGGGAGATTCTTCGCGCCAGCGAGATTCAGGCGCCGGCGCACGTACCGGGACTGCTGCCGCGCTGGTTGAAAGAGCAGGGCGTTGACCTGGTGATTGCCGGCGGCATGGGTTCCAGCGCGCAACGATTGCTACAGGCCGCTTCGATCGAGGTGTTGACCGGAGCCCCGCCGGAGATGCCGGCTGAACTAGCGCGAAAGTATCTGGCCGGCGAACTACGAACACAGCCTGTGGCCTGTAGCCGTTCACATCATCACCACCATCGGGCCCACTGAGGACACAGTCAGCCATGTCAACCATTTCCGCCGTACCACCGGAGGCTCGCCGCACGCGCCCGCAACCAGCATGTTTCGTCTGCGGTCAGGAGAACGCGCGCGGGCTGCGAATTCGCTTCGAACGGGCCGCCGGCAGCCAGTTTTCCGCCGAATGGATACCGGAGGCCGCCTTTGAAGGCTTTAGCGGGATTGTGCACGGAGGAATCGTCAGTACGGTTCTCGACGAAGCGATGTCCAAGGCAGTCAGCGCCTCGGGTGCCCAGGCGCTCACCGCCGAGTTGAAAGTGCGTTTCCGCCTTCCCGTTCGTGCCGGGGAACGCTTTCAGATCCGCGGCTGGATCGCGAAGCAGAACCGGCGTTTGACCGAAACCGAAAGCGTGCTGGTGGGGGCGGGTGGCACGGAGTACGCCCACGCTTGGGCGCGGTTTCTGCCGTTGGGCCGGCGGCGGCAGCCGCTGTAATTCGCATTCCAGGCTGGCCCGGTCTGGTATCCGCCCGAAGGGTTCCTGGCATCGGACGCGATCTGCTGTAGCAGACGAACGGCCTGGCAGGCACGCTATCCGGCTCCACGGTTCACCCGAATCTGGTGGTCGCGAGGCAGTTTGTCCATCCGTTGGCGAAGTTCACCGGACGGTAGATTGATCGCGTCGCGGATGGAACCGCCAATCCACTCTTCCGGTTGGCGCACCTCGAGAAAAGCCGCGCGGGCAGTGTTCAGTTCACCCCAGCGCACCACTATGGCGTCACCACGAAGAAGGTTGCCGACATGCTTGCCGCCATCGTTGGCCGGATCCATGCCGGCGTCATACCGTGGCGCGTAGCACTTCCAGATCGCGAACGCGATCACATCGACGCGCCGCTCCCGCACCGTTTTCTCCAACGGGCCCGAGGCTCAGCGGCAATCGGCCGGAACGGCGCAATTTCAATGTCAACTGGATTGGCCGGAAACACCGTCCTACCCCGCGTCACAATGGCGCTGTGACGCCCGGCGCCGCCTATTTCGCCAGATTCGAAGAGCCCATAAGGAATTCGTCGATAGAGCGGGCTGCCTTGCGGCCCTCGCTAATGGCCCAAACCACCAGCGACTGGCCGCGCCGCGCGTCACCGGCCGCAAAGACGCCCTTCACCGTGGAGTGGTAATTTGCGTCGCACTGCACGTTTCCGCGGTGATCGAGTGCAATGCCGAGAGCGTCGATAACATCACCGCGCGCCGGGCCGGTGAAGCCCATGGCCAACAGAACGAGGCCGGCATCCAGGGAGAACTCTGATCCCGCAACCGGCTCCAACGCCGGAAGGGGCCCCACTCGCACCCCGTGCAACCGCTTGACGTTGCCGTTCTCATCGCCCTCAAAGCGGGTGGTTGCCATGGCCCATTCACGCACACCGCCCTCTTCATGCGAGCTTTCGATGCGTAGCATCAGCGGCCAAAGTGGCCAGGGTGTGGAAGGGGAGCGATCCGCGGGCGGCCTCGGCAGAATCTCCAATTGCGTCACCGACACCGCCCGCTGGCGGTGAGAAGTGCCCAGACAATCGGCGCCCGTGTCGCCGCCACCGATGATAATGACATCCTTACCGGTCGCCAGAATCCCTGCGGCCGGGTCGAGCGCGCCGCCGGCGGCGCGCCGGTTCTGCTGGGACAGAAATTCCATTGCGAAGTGAATGCCGCCGAGATCGCGGCCGGGGACACGCAGATCGCGGGGTTCGGCGGTGCCGATCGCCAATAGGATGGCGTCGAATTCCCGGCGCAACTTCTCCACCGGGACGTTCACCCCGATATGCGCATCGGTCTCAAACCGCACGCCCTCGGCCTCCATCTGCTTCAGGCGGCGGTCAATCAGATGCTTCTCCAACTTGAAATCGGGAATGCCGTATCGGAGCAGCCCCCCGATCCGGTCGTTCTTCTCGTAGACGGTGACCAGATGACCGGCCCGGTTCAGTTGCTGCGCCGCCGCAAGCCCAGCCGGACCCGAGCCGATTACGGCAACGCTCTTGCCGGTGCGTTCAAGGGGCGGTTGGGGCTTGACCCATCCGCGTTCAAAACCATATTCGATGATGCTCTTCTCGATTTGCTTGATCGTAACCGGCTGTTCACTGATGCCAAGCACACAGGCCGCTTCGCAGGGAGCGGGGCAGATCCGTCCGGTGAACTCAGGGAAGTTATTGGTGGAGTGCAGGCTCCTGAGGGCGTCCTGCCAGCGGTCGTGATAGACCAGGTCATTCCACTCGGGAATGACGTTGTTCACCGGACATCCGGTGTGGCAGAACGGCACGCCGCAATCCATGCAGCGCGCTCCTTGCAGGCGCACTTTGTCCGCGAGAAACGGCTTGTAGATCTCAAAATAGTCGTTCACGCGCTCTGCAACCGGCCGGCGCTCCGGCAGTTCGCGCTGGTATTCCAGGAAGCCGGTAATCTTACCCATGAAGCACCTGCTCAGCGGGCTGAATGGCCGGCGGCGGCGTAAATTCCACCGCTGGACTGCGGGAAATGCCCATAACCCGTTTGAATTCGTGCGGGAAGACCTTGACGAACTTCGATTGCGCCTCCATCCAATTCTCCAGCAGCCATTTCGCACGCCGGCTGGCGGTCAACTCGAAATGCTCGCCGACGAGTTGCCGCACCAGCTGGACGTCCTCGGCGGCCTCCAAGACCTCGAGATCGACACCCGAGCGGTTGCATAAGGCCGATTGAAACTCTCCTGTCCCGTCAAACACGTAAGCAATTCCTCCGGTCATGCCGGCGGCAAAGTTCCTACCGGTTTTGCCGAGTACCACCACCAACCCCCTCGTCATGTACTCGCAGCCGTGATCGCCGGTGCCTTCGACAACCGCGGTGGCGCCGGAGTTGCGAACCGCGAAGCGTTCCCCGGCCATCCCGTTAAGGAAAGCCTTGCCGCTAGTGGCTCCATAGAGGGCGACGTTGCCGATCAGCATATTGTCTTCGGCCGCGAAAGTGGAATCACGAGGCGGAAAGATTACCAGCTTGCCGCCGGAGAGGCCCTTGCCGACGTAGTCGTTGGCGTCGCCTTCGAGCGTCAGCGTAACGCCGGGCGCCAGGAATGCTCCGAAGCTTTGACCCGCCGAGCCGTGAAGATGGATTTGAATGGTATCGTCCGGTAAGCCGCGGGAGCCATGCCGGCGGGAGATCTCGCCGCTGAGCATCGCACCGACGGAGCGATGCGTGTTGCGAACAGGCAGCTCGAACTGAACCGGTTCGCGGCTTTCCAGCGAGTAACGCGCCAGATCCATTAGCTTGTAGTCGAGCGCCTGGCTGAGTCCGTGATCCTGGCCGATGACACACCGCCGGGTGACCCGCTCGGGAACCATGGGAGCGCGGAGGACCGCCGACAGGTCAATGCCCTTTGCCTTCCAATGTTCAATGGCGGGGCGCATCTCCAGGCGTTCGACGCGTCCGATCATCTCGTTCATGGTGCGGAAGCCAAGCTGCGCCATGATCTCGCGCACTTGCTCGGCGACAAAGAAGAAGTAATTGATCACGTGTTCCGGAGTGCCTTGAAACCTGGCTCGAAGAACCGGGTCCTGTGTGGCAATTCCCACCGGGCAGGTATTCAGGTGGCACTTGCGCATCATCACGCAGCCGATGGCGATGAGCGGCGTGGTGGCAAAGCCGAACTCTTCGGCGCCGAGCAGGGCAGCGATGGCTACATCCCGTCCGGTTTGCAGCTTGCCGTCGGTCTGCACGCGAATGCGGCTGCGCAAGTCGTTCATTACCAGCACCTGCTGCACTTCGGCGAGCCCAAGTTCCCATGGCACGCCGGCGTGCTTGATCGAGGTGAGGGGTGAAGCTCCGGTTCCGCCGTTGTCTCCGCTGATCAGCACCAGGTCGGCATGGGCCTTGGCGACGCCAGCGGCCACGGCGCCGACGCCGGCTTCGGAAACCAGTTTGACCGATACACGCGCTCTGGGATTCACGTTTTTCAGGTCGTAAATAAGTTGCGCCAGATCCTCAATGGAATAAATGTCGTGGTGGGGCGGCGGCGAGATAAGACCGACGCCGGGAATGGAGTGCCGCACGCGGGCGATCACGTCATCCACTTTATGTCCCGGCAACTGGCCGCCCTCGCCGGGCTTGGCGCCCTGGGCGATCTTGATCTGCAATTCATCGGCGTTCACCAGATAATTCGCCGTGACGCCGAACCGTGCCGAGGCAACCTGCTTGATGGCGCTCCGCCGGTTGTCCCCGAACCTCTCTTCGTCTTCGCCGCCCTCGCCGGTGTTGGATCGCGCGCCGATGGTGTTCATGGCGATCGCCAGCGTCTCGTGCGCTTCCTTGCTGATGGAGCCAAACGACATGGCGCCGGTGGCAAAGCGGCGCACGATCTCCGAAGCCGGCTCGACTTCATCAAGCGGGACCGGCGCCGGGGATTTGGTGAACTCCATCAAGCCGCGCAGAGTACACAGTTGCTGGTTCTGGTTGTTGACCAGATCGGAGAACTCGCGGAAGGTGGCAAAATTCTTCTGGCGGACCGAGTGCTGGAGCTTGGAGATGGTGGACGGATTAATCAGGTGATATTCGCCGCGCACCCGGTAGTGATAGTTTCCGCCGCCATCGAGTTGGGCGGCCACGCCGCGCGGCGAACTGAAGGCAGCCTGGTGCTTCATCAACACCTCACGCGCCAGCACGTCCAGGCCGACTCCCTCAATTCGCGACGGCGTGCCGGTGAAATACTTCTCAACCAGTTTCCGGTTGAGTCCGATGGCTTCAAAAATCTGGGCTCCGCGATAGCTCTGCAACGTGGAGATACCCATCTTCGAGAAGACCTTCAGCAGCCCCTTATTGACGGCTTTCTTATAATTCTTCAGCGCGGCATCGAAGCCGAGGTCCGCGGCCAGCAATCCCTGGCGAGCCATCTCTTCCAGAGTCTCGATGGCCAGATAGGGATTGACCGCGCTGGCGCCGTAGCCGATGAGCAGGCAGAAGTGCATCACCTCCCGCGGTTCGCCCGATTCGACAACCAGCGCCACCTGTGTACGCGTTCCTTCGCGGACCAGGTGGTTGTGTACCGAGGCCAGCGCCAGCAGGCTGGGGATCGGCGCGTACTCGGCATCCACCCCCCGGTCGGAGAGAATCAGCACCGTATAACCGGACTTGATGGCCAGCGAGGCGCGCTTCGAGAGGACGTCCAGAGCCTGTTCCAACTCCCGCTCCCCTGCCCCGGCCTGAACCAGCATGGGTAGCGTAGTGGCCAGAAAGTCGCCCTGGGAGACGCGGCGCAACTTCTGCAGATCGCGATTGGTAAGAAGCGGGTGAGGGAGTTTCAGCGTATGACAGTGTTGTGGCGTTTCATCGAGGATGTTGCGCTCGGTACCGATATAGCTGGTGAGCGACATCACCAATTCCTCGCGAATCGGGTCGATCGGCGGATTGGTCACCTGGGCGAAAAGCTGCTTGAAATAATGGAACAGCGGCTGCGGCTTGTCGGACAGGCAGGCAAGCGGCGTGTCAGTGCCCATGGAGCCGATCGGTTCAGCCCCGTCACCGGCCATCGGCGCCAGCAGAATGCGCAGGTCTTCTTCGGTATACCCGAAGGCGCGCTGGCGCGGCAACAGAGTGGAATGGTCCCCTTCGTACACGCGTGCAGGTTCGGGCAGATGATCCAGCGTGATCTGGTTCTCCCGGAGCCACTCGCCGTAGGGTTGGCGGCCCGCGAGGCGCTGTTTGATCTCCTCATCGGGAATGATGCGTCCTTCTACGGTATCTACCAACAGCATCCTGCCGGGCTGAAGACGGCCCTTGTAGCGCACGTCGCTGGTCTTCACCGGCAACACGCCTGTCTCCGAAGCCAGAATTAGCAGATCGTCGTTGGTTACCAGGTAGCGGGCCGGGCGCAGGCCGTTGCGGTCCAGCGTCGCGCCGATCACGCGGCCGTCGGTAAAGGCAACCGCCGCCGGACCGTCCCATGGCTCCATCAGCGACGCATGGTATTCGTAGAACGCCTTCTTGGCGGCCGGCATGATCGGGTCCGAATCCCAGGCTTCGGGGATGAGCATCGCCATCACATGAGGCAATTCACGGCCAGCCATATAAAGCAGTTCCACGCACTGGTCGAGCGAGGCCGAGTCGCTCACGTTCGGAGTGATGATGGGAAACAGCCGCTTGATGTCGCCCAATTCCGGCGAATTGAGTATGGGCTGGCGCGCCGTCATCCAATTCGTGTTGCCTCGTAACGTGTTGATCTCGCCGTTGTGGCAGATGTAGCGAAACGGGTGTGCGAGTTGCCAGGTGGGGAACGTGTTGGTAGAAAAGCGCTGGTGCACCAGGCAGAGGGCGCTCATTGTGTCGGGGTCGGAAAGCTCGCCATAGAATTCCGCCATCTGCGACGCCAGCAGCAGGCCCTTGTAAACAATGGTCCGGCAGGATAGCGAAGGGATGTAGACAAGGCCTGCACCGGCGAGGCCGGAAACGGCGATTTCGTTCTCCGTGCGTTTGCGGACGATAAACAGCTTCCGCTCGAACTCCTCTTCGGTCATATCCGGGGCGCGGCGGACGAAAATCTGCTCAATGTAGGGCTGCGAACGGCGTGCGATGCGGCCAATCGCGCCGCTATTAACGGGCGTGTCGCGCCAGCCGATGACGCTGAGGCCCTCCTCGTTGACAATTCGCTCCAACAACGCTTCGGCCTGTAACCGTGCCTGCAACTCGGCCGGAAGGAAACACATACCGATGCCGTATTCGCCGGCGCCGGGCAATTCCATGCCGAGCCGGGCGCACTCCCGCCGGAAGAATTTATCTGGAATCTGGATCAGAATTCCCGCGCCATCGCCCGTCTCCGGATCGCAGCCGCAGGCGCCGCGATGGCTCAGATTGAGTAGTACCTGAATGCCTTGCGTGATGATGCCGTGAGATGGCTCACCCTTGATGTTGACAACAAAGCCGATGCCGCAAGCATCGCGCTCGAATCCGGGATCATAGAGCCCCTGCTCTTGCGGTAGGCCGTTCGGCCGGTAGTTGTGGTCCATAACACACCCCCTCCGTAGGGACAGGCAGCCTGAGCGCCGGCCCGTCGAATCCTGCCATTCCGGCGTCCCCGCACCGCGCGGGGCCGTCCGGGCTGGAAGTCTTTCCGGTCTTCGGCTGCCAACGAAGGCCTGAGGGCGGATGTGGCCTCCGTCTGCTGATGAATTGCAGTATGACTGAGTTCGTTACATTAGTCAAATGAAAAATTGGTAATTGACAACTTCAGCGATGCTTATATAGATTAGACATGTGGCCTTTGAACACCTGAAGCTGTTTCGTGACATCGCGCAAACCCGGAGCATGAGTCGAGGCGCGGAACTGAATCGAATCAGCCAATCGGCCGCCACCCAACACATCCAGGAACTCGAACGCCGTTTCGAGGTGGTGTTTCTGGACCGCGCCACGCGCCCTCTTTCGGTAACGCCCGCCGGCGAACGCTACCTGGAATTTTGCCGGGACGTGCTCAGGCGCAAGGAGATTCTCGACTCGGAGATTCAGGCTTTGAAGGAGATCGTGAGCGGCGAGGTGCGTGTGGCGTCCATCTACTCGGTGGGACTGTCCGAGATGTCGCGGATCGAAGACGAGTTCAGCGCGCGCTACCCGCAGGCACGGCTGGCGGTCGAGTATCTGAGGCCGGAAAAGATTTACGAAGCGATTCTGGCCGATCGCGCCGATATCGGCCTGGTCAGCTACCCCGAGACGGCCAAAGAGATCACATCAATTCCCTGGCTAAGCGAAAAGATGGTGGTGGCAATGGAGCCGCGGCATCCGCTGGCCCAGCGGAAATCAATTCGGGCGCATGAACTGAACGGCGTCGACTTTGTCGGCTTCGACGTGGGCCTGCCGATTCGCCGTGAGATTGACAGGTACCTTCGCGAGCAGGGCGTGGGGATTCGACTGGTGATGCACTTCGAGGTGATCCAGATGATTAAAGAGGCACTGGAAATCGGATCCGGCGTGGGCATTCTGCCGGCGCGGATCTTGCGCTCAGAGGTCGAGCAGGGCCGCCTGGTGACCGTGCCGCTCGAACCAGTGCTCTACCGGCCGGTGGGGATCATCCACCGCAAGCGCAAAAGATTCAGCCGCGCGGCTGAGATGTTCCTGGCGTTGTTGAGGCAGTCGCCGGTGGAGGAGCGAGCCGTCACGGCAGGCACTACGCTCCGCGGCCGTTCGCGCGGCTGAACACCATGCGTAGCCATTCGACCATTCCCGATTTATAGGCTGTCTGCCCGGGGTGGCCCTCCCAGTTGAGCAGGCCATGGCCCGCGCCTGGCACGGCAATCAATTCACAGCTCGATCCGGCTTCGCGCATGCGCGCGCACATCTCCTCTGACTGGGCAAACGGCACAACCTGGTCGGCGGTGCCGTGAATCAGCAGGTAGGGCGGCATGCCTGACCGCACCTGGGAGACGGGCGAGGCCTGATAGAGACGGCGCCGGGCATCGGCGGAACCGCCAGAGCCCAGCCCGATAAACGTGTGCGCGGCCTGGGAAAGCCGCGCCGTGCTGTTACGCGTAAAGTCGTGCGGGCCGTAGAGGGAAACCACCGCCGAGACTCGTGTTGCGTAATCCCTGGATGCTCCGGCGTAGGCCACCAGGTGCCCGCCGGCCGAGTCTCCCACCAGCGCGATACGATTCGAATCGACGCGATATTCGATCGCATGTTGGCGAACGAACCTGACTGCGGCTTCCACATCATTCACCGCGGCGGGAAACGGATGCGCCGGAGCTACGCGGTAATCAATGGTGAACCAGGCAAAGCCCGCGTCGTGCACCGGCTGGTAGAGCGGTTTGAGCAGCGTCTGGCGCGGGCCGCCGACAAAGCCTCCTCCGTGAACGAAGATGACCGCCGGCGCGGGCGCCGGATTTTTCGACAGGCAGGCGTCCAGATGCAGCGGGGGCGCCTCGTTCGGATGGGAGTATTTCACGTTGAGCTTCATGCCGGGGATGCCGGCATAAGGATTCCCACCTTCCCTGGGCGGCGGCAGAGGCTTGCGCGGCAGCATCTCCCCCCGGGTGGCCGCCTGATAGGCGAAGGCCGCCACGATGGCCGCGGCCTGCATCAGGTCGCCGCGCATCAGGTGATCGTAGGAGTCCAGGTTGGAGTGATGCGTCACGCCATATTCGAGCGAGTCCTGGATGAACTGGAACCCGGGCAGCCCGACGGTGTCGAACGAAATGTGATCGGTGGATGTCGCGTTGCGCGGTGCAAGAGTGGTGGCATCCAGGTCGTGAAACGGCTTCAGCCATGCTTCGAAAATGGGACGCGCCATGTCGTTGCTTTGCAGGTAAATTCCCCGAATCCGGCCTGGCCCGTAATCCAGGTTGAAGTAGGCCGACAGCTTGGCATGTTCCGGTTTGAGCACCATGGTGTCGGGATCGGCGAAGTGCTGCTTCACATAGGCTTCCGAACCGAACAGCCCCAGTTCCTCGGCGCCCCACAGTGCCACCCGGACTGTGCGCGCCATGGGCAGATTCAGCTTGCGCAGAATGCGCATCGCCTCAATCATAACCGCGCAGCCTGCACCGTTGTCGGTGGCGCCGGTGGCGCCCTGCCAGGAATCCAGGTGAGCACCGATCATCACCAACTCATCCTTCTTCGTGGTGCCCGGGATTTCGCCAAGCACGTTGTAGGAGTCGCCGTTGGCAAGAAACCGGGTTTGGGAGTTGACTTCCAGATCCACCGGGATTTTGTGTTCCAACAATCGGACGATGCGATTGTAGTGGTCCGGAGCGAGCGCGATGGCAGGTGGCGTGGTGGGTTCCTTGTCCAACCGGGATCCGGCCGCCTGCGCCATCAGCGTGAGGCCCTCTCCCCGGTAGCCGGTAACCACGACAACCGCGGCGCCTTCGGCTTTTAGGAATGCATACTTCTTCTTGCGGAGTTCCGTCGCCTCCCGCCGCTGGCGGCGAAACTCAGCCGGCGAAGCGGGCGGCGTGGAACTGATCGACAGCTTGGTCTGCTCCTCCAATTCGGCATCGGTCAGGCGGGTGGCGCGCGGTTTCCACTCAAGCGATGAGGGGCGCAATGGATCCATCAGTACGATGGCTCCGCGGAGCTTCCCTTTGTACTTGTCGAAGTCGGCGGCAGTGGCCAGCGGCGCATAGACCGCTTTGGCTCTCACGAGGCCGTTAGTGGATGGCGACCAGGCCAGCGGGAAGCCAACCAGGGGAGCATACTGCGGCGCGATCAGGTGGGCGGAAAAGCGGTCGAAGGTCCATCCGCGGCCGAAGGGACCCCACTTTTCCTTGTGTACGTCCGAAAGGCCATACTCTTCGAAGCGTTTGATGGCCCAGTCAGCGGCGGCATCAAAACCGGGCGAATTGGTGACGCGCGGACCGTTGACATCGCTCAGATAAAACAGGTGCTCCATTACCTGGGAATGGTTCAGGGCCTCATCGCGGATGCGATGAATGACGGAGAGGTCGACGCTCTCCGGTTGCGTTTGGGCGTTGGCGGCCAGCAGCAGCAAAGTGGAAATGACAGCGCCGGCGAGTAGCCGGCGGCGGCCGGGAATACTATCGGTAGACATTGTTCAGTCTCAAAATACAAGAATGGGGTGGTAGAGGTTCGGCAGCCTGGCCTCTCCGATCGCGACCAGTTCGCCGGACCCCGAGATGGCTTTCACATAGCGGGCCCCGGTTTGAACGCGAAATGGCGACACGCGAAAGTCCCGGCCCTGGCGGATCTGTCCGGCCGTTATCAGGTCGACCGGCTCGTTGGGAAACTGCGGCAACAGCCGGGCAGCCGGTATAACCGCTTCATCCAATCGTTGTTGTTCGGCGAGCACGGCCAACCCCTCCAATGTGCAGGCCTGATCCAAGGCGAAATCGCCGGCCGCGGTACGCCGCAACTCGCACAGGAACGCGCCGCAGCCCATCATTTGCCCTGCGTCGTGGGCAATGCTTCGGACATAAGTTCCGGCGGAACAGTGGACGCGCACACGGGCTTCCGGACCGGAGTGCGAGAGCAATTCGAGCGAGTAAACGTGTACCTCGACCGGCTTCAACCCGACCGTCTGTTTCCGGCGCGCCAGTTTATAGGCGGGTGTGCCGTTTATCTTCTTGGCGGAGATCGGGGGCGGCGTCTGGCTCAGGATGCCGCGGAACTGCCCCAACAGGCGATTAAGCTCATCGGGATCAAGCTCCGGATCGGTCTGGGGGCTGGTGGGTTGCCCGTCACGGTCATAGGTGTCGGTTGAATAACCAAACCGTATTACACCTTCGTAGGTCTTGTCGGCTGCCACGAAAAATTGCGCCAGGCGGGTGGCCCGCCCAATCACCAGTGGTAGAACGCCGGTCGCCATCGGGTCCAGTGTTCCCAGGTGGCCTATCTTTTTTGTCCCTGCAATGCGCCGCATCCGGGCAACCACATCGTGGGACGTCCACTCTGACGGCTTATCAACAACGATCGCTCCATCCATCAAACTCCAATGTAACAGGGAGCGATGAAAGGCCGTTTCTGTCAGCGCAACTGCCAATGATCGCCAATGAAGTCGGCTGTCTTTTCACTCCAGGTTCCGAACTTCGATGCCATCTGCCCGCCATCCACGAACAACGTGGAACCCGTGATGAACGAAGCAAGGTCGGAAGCGTAGAAGGCGGCGGCATTGGCAACCTCTTCCGGCTCGCCACCGCGGCCGAGCGGAATATGACGGAAATATTCGCGAATCACCTCGGTGTTGCCAAAGTGGGCGGAGGTAAGCCGGGTGCGTATCAGTCCGGGGCAAACGGCGTTGACCCGGATGCGGTAGGGTCCCAGTTCGTTGGCGGCGGTGTGGACCAAACCGAGGATACCCGCCTTGCTGGCATTATAGGCGCTCAGTTCAGCTTCACCGTCATACGAATTGGTGGAAGCAATAACAACAATGGAGCCGGAACGGCGCGCCTGCATGCGGTTAGCGGCTAACTGAAGGGAGTGGAACACGCCGCCCAGGTTCACCGCGATCGTCTGGTCCCAATCCTCCTGCTTTGTTACCATCAGGCAATCGAAGCGGGCGATGCCGGCACAGCAGATCAGAATATCGAGCGGATCCACGCGGGCAAATGCCGCTTCGAGCGAAACGCGGTCCGAGACATCGGCTTCAATACCTTGGCCACCGATACCGGCGCCAGCTTCCCGCGGATTCTCTTTGGCCAGGTCGATAATGGTGACGTTGGCGCCGCCCGCGGTCAGCGCCCGGGCGCAGGCCAGACCGATGCCGTTGGCGCCGCCGGTGACGATGGCGTTTCTCCCAGTGAAATCCATTTGCATAGCATCGGTTCTAACATACTTGGAGCACGGTTTCAGGAAAGGGCGGCGGCATTGATCTCGATCACATGGCGATCGGGATCGAGGATATAGATCTGGGGAAAACCCGCGGTGGCATGAGGTTGCAAGCGCATGCTCTTCAAATCGAGCTCGTCGCCAGCTTCACGGTAACCCTTGCCGCGAAGAAACTCCACCGTGGCGCTGTAGCTGGCAACGCGTATCGCGAAGTGGTTCTCCCTGGTGTCAATGCCCTTGTGGCCGCGGAAGGTCGCGCCGTGGTGAACAATGAGGTGCACGTGCTGCGCGACGCCGGCGGCGAACCATGCGCCGGGAAAATCAAACGGAGGCCGTTCAATCTCTTCGAGGCCCAGAATTTCGCTGTAAAAGCGCTTCGAGCGCTCGAGATCAGTGACATTGAGACTGACATGGTGAATGGATTCGATTTGCATCTGTTCCACTTTCGCACGAGCCGCCAGCCTCCTGGCGGATGCTCAACCGGCCGCCGATCCATTCACTACACTAAAGATGTGGCGCGGCCCTTAGGCTGCCTCGAAAGGAGAGCGGAATGAGTGACAACGTGGGACGGAGGACGTTTCTGAAAGCCGCTGGCGCTGGCCTGGCCTCGGCCCCGGGCCTGTTGGGCGCAAGGAATCCTAACGGCCAGATCGGTGTCGGAGTGATCGGCGTGGGCACGCGCGGATTTTATCTGATGAAGGAATTCCAGCGCATTCCCGGCGTCCGGATCAATGTGATCTGCGATTTGTACGACGGCCATCTGAGACGCGCCAAAGAGTTCTCCACCAACACCAACGCCCGGCTGACCAAGGAATGGGAGACCGTGCTCTCCGACCCCAACGTCGACGCGGTGGTGATTGCCACACCCGAGTTCTGGCACGCGCCGATGGTGCTGGCCGCCGCCAAGGCGAGGAAGGACATCTACGTTGAAAAGGCCTGGTGCACGTCGATTGAGCAGGCTAAAGCCATGCGCGCCGCGGTGAAAGAAAACGGCGTGGTGATGCAGTTGGGCCACAATCGCAACAGCGACCCCACCTACCACAAGGCAATGGAATTCATGCGGGAAGGCAAGGTAGGCAAAATCACCGTGGTGCGCATGTTCATCGACCGCACCGACTCGCTGCCACAGTGGAAATTCTACGGCGATTACGAAAACCACCAGTTGCCCGCCGACGCTTCACCCACCACCATCGATTGGGACCGCTTCACGGCGGCTGTCTCCAAGAGGCCGTTTGACGCCGAACGCTTCTTCCGCTGGCGTAACTGGTGGGAGTATTCGAGCGGCATCGCCGGTGACCTGATGACCCACCTGTGGGATTCGGCGAACTTCATGATGGGGATGGGTATCCCCGAATCCGCCCAGACGCAGGGCGGCCTCTATTTCTGGAAGAAGGACCAGGAAGTCCCCGACACCTGGAATGCAATTTTCGACTATCCCAAGCAGGATCTGGTAATGACCTTCGGATCGAATTTCCAGAGCGTGCATGCCGGCGACATGGTCCAACTGCTGGGGCGTGATGGAACCATCGAAGTCTCACGCAACTACATGTATTACTACAGGGCCGAGTGGAAGCCCGACGTGGTGGAGAAATTGAAGCAACTGCAACGGCCGGGAACACCGCCGGTACGGTTGCCGCCAGATTATTCTTTCAAGGAGGGCGATCTCAAGGTAACCACCCACTGGCAGGACTTCATCGACGCCACCCGTACGCGAACGCTGCCCCGCTGCAACGTGGATCACGCGTTTCAGGAAGCGGCGACGCTGGTGATGTCGCTCGAAGCCTATCGTAGAGAACGCAAGGTGCGCTGGGATCCCGTGAAAGAGGAGATCGTCTGAATTTGCCGTTTCGCGCCCGCATCCACCGGAAGTGACCATGGCTCGATCTGGCTTGCCACTATGGAATCATCCTGCCGGAGAGCGATTGGCCTTCACGCCGGGCGCACTGATTGGCGCGGGCCGCCGCGAACACGCGCTCTCCCGCGAACCGATGCCTCCGGTTTGCGTGCTCGACTTCGATGGCGGCCTGCAGACTGGCCGGTAGCCGCGGACAGGGCCGCGTCGGCCCCACTCTTCCAGTACCAAGCCGGTGGCTGCGAAGACAGGGTTTCCGGAACAATTTTCCAGCCGGCGCTCCCCCAGCTTAGCCATCACCTATACTGAAGGCCTAATGCCTGCCGACACTCCAGCCCCCGGTCTGGCTATTCGGAATCTCATTGAAAAGCCGGCGAAGCTGATGCCGGACAGTTTGGCCTTGCTCGCGCCAGGCCGTCCCGCGATGAGTTACGCGCAATTAGCGGCACAGGTGGACCGTGCCTCGGCGGAACTTCGGGCGGCGGGCATCGACTCCGGCGACCGCGTCGCTACCGTGTTATCGAACGGCCCTGAAGCGGCCACAACGTTTCTTTCCATCGCCGCAATCGGCGCCTGCGCGCCGCTCAACCCCGTCTACCGGGAAACCGAATTTGAGTTTTATCTCTCCGATCTGGCGCCCAAAGCCATCATCATCGAGGAAGATTCGTCAACACCAGCGGCCGCGGTTGCCCAATCGCTGGGCATTCGCGTCCTCAAACTGCACCGCCATCTGGAAGAACCCGCGGGCACGTTCGACATGGGGCAATCGCCTCCCGCCGGGACTGCCATTGGCCGCGCCCATCCTGCTCCCGGCGATGTCGCGCTGGTGTTGCACACTTCCGGCACCACTTCCCGGCCCAAACAGGTGCCGCTCAGCAATGCGAATCTGTGTCACTCGGCGGCAAACATTGCAGGCACGTTTGAGCTGACGGCAACCGACCGCTGCCTGAACGTAATGCCTTTGTTTCACATCCACGGCCTGGCGGCTGCCGTGCTTGCTTCGCTAGGCGCGGGCGCCAGCGTGGTGTGCACCCCGGGGTTCTACGCCCCACAAATTCTTGGATGGATAGGCGAGTTTCAGCCAACCTGGTACACGGCCGTTCCCACCATGCACCAATCGATTCTGGCGCGTGCCGGCGGCAACCGCCAGAAGAATTCGCTGCGGTTCATCCGCTCCTGTTCGGCGCCGCTTCCACCGCAGGTGATGGAAGACTTGGAGCGTGTCTTCGGCGTTCCGGTACTGGAGTCTTACGGAATGACCGAAGCGGCACACCAGATGGCAAGCAACCCGCTGCCTCCGGCCAGGCGTAAACCAGGCTCCGTAGGCCGTGCGGCCGGACCGGAAGTAGCAATCATGGATGATGCCGGGCAATTCGTCCGAGCAGGCTCTACCGGCGAGATCGTCATTCGCGGCCCGAACGTAATGTCGGGATATGCGGCAAACCCGGAAGCCAACCGCAGCGCCTTTGCAGACGGATGGTTTCGGACCGGCGACCTGGGGTATCTGGACGAAGAAGCCTACCTGTATATCAGCGGACGAACCAAGGAGATCATCAACCGGGGCGGAGAAAAGATCTCGCCACGCGAAATCGATGAGGCATTTCTCCGGCACCCGGCCGTCGCGCAGGCTCTCGCGTTTGCCATTCCGGACCCCAAGCTGGGAGAAGAACCCGCGGCCGCGGTCGTGTTGAAGCCGGGCGCTTCGGTCACCAAAGCCGAATTGCGCGAATTTGTTTCCGGGCGGCTGGCCGATTTCAAAGTGCCTCGAACGGTGTTGCTGCTGGATGACATTCCGAAGGGTCCCACCGGCAAGCCACAGCGCATCGGCCTGGCCGCAAAATTGGGCTTGGATGGCCCGAGGGAAACGGTCAGTATCCGAGCCGCATACGTCCCTCCGCGTACGCCGTCTGAAAGACTGGTGGCCGGATTGTGGAGTCAGGTACTCGGGCATGACCAGGCCGGCGCCTGCGACAACTTTTTCGACCGCGGCGGAGATTCCCTGCTGGCGGCGCAATTGCTTGCTCGAATGACGCAAACCGCCGGGAATGCGCCCTCCATCTTGCGGCTCTTTGAAGAGCCCACGGTCGAAGCCTTGGCGGCGTGGCTGGATGCGAACAATGAGCGGGCGGTAGAACATCCTCTGGTTCACGATCCAACGGCGCGAACACAATTATCATTTGCTCAGCTCCGGTTGTGGTTTCTCGACCAGTACGAAACCGATAGCGCAGCCTACGTAAATCCTTTTGCGTTCCGGTTGCGCGGCGCGTTAGATACGGCGCGGCTACGGCATGCGATTGACCGGATCGTGGAACGCCACGAGATTCTCAGAACAACTTATCAGGAAGAAGACGGCGTACCCGTTGCCGTGGTAAACCCCGCCCGCCCGGTGGAATTCGAGACCTCGGACGTCGCCACGCCCGAAGCGGCCGCGGATCTGGCTACCCGGGAGACACGCCGGCGTTTCGACTTGGCGCGCGATCCGATGATCCGCGTAACATTGGCGCGCCTGGCGCCGGACGAGCACATACTTATCCTCACCCGGCACCACATTGCGTTCGATGGCTGGTCGATGGAGATCATGCTGCGCGAACTGGCCGCGTTGTACGAAGACGCGGAAGTCGAGGAGTTATCTCTCCAGTACGGCGATTATGCCCGCTGGCAGCAGGAGCGGTATCGGGCTGGAGCCTTCGATGGCCAGCTTGCATATTGGAGAGAGCGCCTCGCCGGAAGCCTGCCGCTGCTGCCACTGCCGCTCGACCGTGCCCGGCCGCCACGCCAGACATTTTCCGGAGCCCGGGAGACGTTTACCATCCCGGCAGGGATTTCGAGTTCGCTGAACGCGCTGGCCCGAACCGAAGGCGCCACTCCGTTCATGGCGCTGCTGGCGGCGTTCAAGGCCCTGCTGCTTCGTTACTCAGGCGCTACCGATATTGTGGTCGGCTGCCCCATCGCCGGGCGCCTCAAGGTAGAACTCGAGCCGCTGATCGGGCTATTCGTGAATACGCTCGCGATGCGCACCGATCTTTCCGGAGATCCCACGTTCCGGCAGTTGCTGGCGCGCGTGCGGGATACGGCAATCGGCGCCTATGCACACCAGGATCTACCGCTCGAAAAACTCATCGAAACTCTCCAGCCGGAGCGCAGCCTCAGCCACTCGCCGTTGTTCCAGGTACTTTTTCAACTCCGCAACATGCCGTTTGAGCCGCCGCGTTTTTCCTGTCTCACTTGCGAGCCTGCCGATTTCGATCCCGGCACCGCTCAGTTCGACCTGACAATGGAAATCGCGCCTCTGAACGGCTCCTACCATTGCGCGCTCACCTACAACACGGACCTGTTCGATCGGGAAACGGCCCGCCACATGGCCGCGCACTATCGGAACCTGCTTGCGGCTGCCATCGAAGACCCGGAACGCCCGATCACCGCGATACCGATTCTGGATGCGGTCGAGCGCCGCCAACTGGTGGAAGGATGGAACCAGACCGAAACGCCGCTGCCGTCACGGCTGGTTCATCAGTTGATCGCCGAACAGGCCGCGCAAAATCCCGGCGCCGTGGCGGCATTCGATGACAACGGCACGTTCACTTACTCCCAGTTGGACCAGGCCGCCGATGAACTGGCCGAGCGGATCTGCGCGGCCGGCGCCGGCCCGGGAACGCTGGTGGCGCTGTGTGTCGAGCGATCGCGGGCAATGGTGGTTGCGCTGCTGGCGATTCTGAAAGCCGGCTCCGCCTATGTTCCGCTCGATCCACTCTTTCCCAAGGAGCGGCTGGCCTTGATATTGGAGGATTCCAAAGCGGCATTCGTCGTCACCGAGAGCGCGCTTCGTGACCGGCTGCCGGCCGGCTTCCCTTCGTTGATCCTCACCGGCTCGCCCGGCACTGCGGGTGGGCGGCAAGCGATGCAGGTTCCCGCGCCTGGCGCCGAATCGCCCGCCTATGCAATCTATACGTCGGGTTCCACTGGCGTACCGAAAGCCGTGTTGGTGCCGCATCGCCAGATGCTGAATGGTCTTGAAGGTCTCCGCGCTGTTTTCGGGTTCGGCGCCACGGACTGTTTTCTGGCGGTGAGCACGCTCTCGTTTGATATTGCCGCGGTGGAAATTTTCATGCCGCTGATGAGCGGCGGACGAGTGGCGATTGCCAGCCGTGAACAGCAAACCGATCCCCGCGCGCTCAACGAACTGATTGAGCGCGTACATCCCACTTACATTCAAGCCACACCCGCCACCTGGCGCATGTTGATCGACGCAGGATGGCGAGGCGGCAAAGAACTTACCATCCTCTCCGCCGGCGAGGCGCTGGTGCGCTCTTTGGCCGATTCGCTGCTCGATCGCTGCGGCCGCCTGTTCGACGTGTACGGACCCACGGAAACGACAATCTACTGCACCGCGGAACAGGTCCGGCGGGAGACCGGCCCGGTGCCTATCGGCCGGCCGCTGGCAAATGTGAAGGTCTATGTTCTGGACGAGCGTCTGGAGCCTGTACCGCAAGGGGTCACTGGCGAGTTGTACGTTGGGGGCGCGGGAGTCACGCCGGGTTACTGGCGGCGGCCGGAGCTTACCGCGGAGCGCTTCCTGCCGGACCCGTTCACCAGTGCGCCAACGTCAAGAATCTACAGGACGGGAGATCTTGCGCGGTGGCTCCCCGACGGCCGGCTGCAATACCTGGGCCGTCGCGATACGCAGATCAAACTGCGCGGATTCCGAATCGAACTGGGCGAGGTAGAATCGGCGCTCAACGCCCACCCGGCGATCCGTGCCGCCGCCGTCACAGCCAGAGGCGACGCGCTGATCGCCTGGTGCGTCTGGCGCGGTGCCCCGGCGGAACCCGGTGCACTACGGCAATCTTTGGCCGCCAAACTGCCGCACTACATGATCCCCGCCCGCATCATTACCCGGGAAACTCTGCCGCTGCTCCCTAACGGGAAGGTAGACCGGCAGAGCCTTGCCGGGATGATCGAGCCGCCCCAGACAAGCGGCGCCGGCAGCCCCAAAGATAAAGCCGAGCAGGATCTGGCGCACATCTGGGAAGAACTTCTCGAGACTCGACCCATCGGGCGCAACGACAACTTCTTCGACCTGGGCGGACACTCTTTGCTGGCGGCCCGCATGGTAGCGCAGATCGAGCAGGCTTTTGGTAAGCGCCTTCCGGTTGGGACAGTATTTGAAGCGCCCTCAATCGCCCAACTCGTCCCGTTTGTCCGCGGCGGCGCATCTCCCAAGTGGCCGCCGCGCGTCATTCCCGTTCAACCAGCCGGCACCCGGACCGCATTCTGGGCCGTTGGCGGCGGAGCAAACTATCGCCTGATCGCCGAGCATCTGGGACCGGATCAGCCGGTCTTCGGCGTGCTGCTCGAAGAGGAGGATATCGCCAGGCTCGGGCCGCCCTACCGCGTGCAAACGATCGCCGCGGAAATCGTCCGCCTGATCCGCCAGCAGCAGCCGCACGGACCGTACCAACTGGGCGGCTATTCCATGCAGGGCCTGGTTGCGCTGGAGGCGGCAAGGCTACTGGTAGCCGCAGGCGAAGATGTGCGGCTG
Organism: Bryobacterales bacterium; assembly: GCA_020854055.1. Taxonomy (GTDB): domain Bacteria; phylum Acidobacteriota; class Terriglobia; order Bryobacterales; family Bryobacteraceae; genus JADZGD01. Next base: position 63,883 of record JADZGD010000114.1, read on the forward strand.
CTGGCGCTGTTCGACCCTTACCTCCCAGTGCCGGTCCGGCGGCAGTTCCCCCGGACTCTGCGTATCCGGATCCACCTGGCAGCCGCATGGTGGCTGCTGGCGCATAGAGGCCTTAGGATTACATTCCAATTCCTGGCCACAACCGCTAAGGGCTTCGCCGCCGGGTTACGGCATCAGCCCGCCGGGGCGCGGACTACACCCCACACGATTCCCGATATGGTGCGACTGGCCGTGTCCAGCTATCAGCCGGAACCGTACCCGGGACGCATCGTGTATTTTCAGGCGGCCGAGCAACCAATCGCCCTGGGCCTTGGATCGGTTCTCGGCTGGCGGGAACGGGCCGCCGGAGGACTGGACATTCGCGTGGTTCCCGGAGAGCACGCTGCTGTTCTTCGGGAACCAAACGCCGTCAGGTTGGCGAACGAACTGGCGCGTCTGCTTGCCGGCTGAACGGAACCGCTATTCGTCGGTAGTGCAGCCTTCGCTGGCGCTCTTTACCAGGCGGATGTACTTGTACAAGGTTCCCCGGCTGGCCTTGTACGGAGGCATGGTCCAACCGGCTTTGCGGCGGCTCAGTTCCTCATCGCTCAGATCCACCGCAATGAGGTTCCGGGTGGCGTCGATCGTGATCCTGTCGCCCGTCCGCACAAGGGCGATGGGACCGCCTTCCTGCGCTTCGGGGGTCACATGGCCGACGATGAATCCGTGGGAGCCGCCGGAAAAGCGTCCGTCGGTAATCAGCGCAACGTCCTTGCCCAATCCAGCGCCCATGATGGCGGAGGTCGGCGTCAGCATCTCCGGCATGCCAGGGCCGCCCTTGGGGCCTTCGTAGCGAATGACGATCACGTCACCCTTGCCGATCTCTTTCCGCTCCAGGCCATGCAACATATCCTCTTCGGAATCATAGACCCGGGCGACGCCCGTAAAGCTGAGGCCCTCTTTACCCGTGATCTTGGCCACGGCACCCTCCGGGGCGAGGTTGCCTCGGAGGATTTGCAGGTGCGACGTTGCCTTGATCGGCTTATCCAGCGGCTGGATGATCTGCTGCCCATCCTTGAGACCGGGCAGGTCCTTCAGGTTCTCAGCCAGTGTCTTGCCGGTCACCGTGATGCAATCTCCGTTCAGCATGCCGGCCTCGAGCAGCATCTTCTGAACCGCCGGCACACCACCCACCACGTGCAGATCTTCCATCACATACGTGCCGCTCGGTTTGAAATCGGATAGCAGCGGCGTGCGATCGCTCACCTTCTGGAAGTCGTCGATGGTAAGTGGAACATCCACCGCGCGCGCCATCGCAATCAGGTGCAGGACGGAATTGGTGGAACCGCCGAGCACCGAGATGATCACCATGGCATTTTCGAACGCCTCGCGCGTCATGATGTCGCGCGGTTTGATGTCGAGTTCCAGCAGGTTGCGAATGGCAGCGCCCGCGCGGAAGCACTCATCCAGTTTCAGCGGGTCTTCGGCCGGCGTGGAGGAGCTATAGGGCAGCGACATACCCAGCGTTTCGATCGCCGAGGCCATCGTGTTGGCGGTGTACATTCCGCCGCAGGCGCCGGCACCGGGACAGGCATGACGCAGCACCTCGACGCGCGTCGCCTCGTCCAGTTTTCCGGCCAGAAACTCACCGTAGGTTTGGAAAGCGGAAACCACATCCAGTTTCCTTTCGCCCAGGCAACCTGCCCGGATCGTCCCGCCATAAACCATGATCGAAGGACGGTTCAGACGCCCCATGGCGATCAGGCAGCCAGGCATATTCTTGTCACAGCCGGGCAATGAGATGTTGGCGTCGTACCACTGGGCACTCATCACGGTTTCGATCGAGTCGGCGATCAGATCGCGGGATTGCAGCGAATAGCTCATCCCGTCGGTGCCCATGGAGATGCCGTCACTCACTCCAATCGTGTTGAAACGCAAGCCCACCAGTCCGGCGGCCTGTACGCCCTCTTTCACCTTCTGGGCCAGGTCCAGCAGGTGCATGTTACAGGGATTCCCCTCGTACCAGATGCTGGCAATGCCAACTTCGGGTTTGGCCATATCCTGCTCATTCATGCCCGTCGCATAGAGCATGGCCTGCGAAGCGCCCTGGGACTTGGGCTGGGTGATACGGGAACTGTACTTATTCAAAACGGAAGCCATTAATAGAATCTTACCTTTTTCTAAAGTTTCCGTTCAGACGGCTGCCGGCTGCCAACCGTTTAATTACCGCCGGACTCCAGCCAATCCAGCGAAAATCGCGCAAAACGAATCGTGCCCGTGTGCCTGGTTGGCCAGGCTTCATACAGGCATCCGATGCTGCCGTCGGGCAGCACCGCGAGGCACGAATAGGCGGATCGCCCCTCATTAATCAGGCGGGATGCAGGCCACGTTTTGCCGCCGTCATTGCTCAACCGGACTGTCATCAGCCTGCGATCGTCCTTCTTTTCACTCGCCGGGTTCGAAAATAACAACGGAGTCCTGGACGGATTGGCCGGGCTTTCGTAGCGTATGATGCTGGCCTGGCAAACCGGCTCGACCAACGTTGGGTCGTCAACAATCGGAGACCAGGTGAGCCCCTGATCCTTGCTGATGGAGACCCCCCGGCGGCCTTTGCCCCGGTTGCTGCGCATGTTGAGCATCACCGATCCATCGCGCAGCTCCACCACCTGGCACTCGTCCATATTACCCTCGGGACCGCCGCCCATGTGCCAGCTTTTGCCGTGGTCGTCGCTATAAATCACATAGTCGGAAAAGCCGCTCTCACCAATCCGGCCACGATAGGAAGGGATCATCAGGCGTCCGCTCCGCAGTTGAATCCCCACGCCGGGGCCGCAGACACATTCCTTGTACTCGGGCGGGCAGACGGCCTTGGTGATATCGCGCGGCTTGGCCCAGCTGATGCCGTCGTCCGAACTGTGAGTCACCCACATCCTTCGGACCGGGACTCTGGCCCTGGCCAGCGCGGCATCATCAGGATACTTGCTGGTGTCGCTGCGGATCAGCATCAGCCAGATCACTCCGGTGGAGCGGTCAATCACCAACGTTGGATTCTGAACCGCGTTGGTCTTGTCCGAACCGACAATCTGAATGGAAGACCAGGTTTTGCCCAGATCCGTGCTGCGCCGGACCACGGTTTCGATATAGCCGTGGTCGGCTGCACTCTGATGACGAGCTTCGGCAAAGGCCATCAGGGCGCCTTTGGGTGTGGTCATCAACGCCGGAATCCGGTAAGAATCCACTCCGTTATCACCGCGGTGGAACAAATCCTGCTGTGCCAGCGCCGGAACGCCGGCTGCCTTCAAAACCGGCGCGGAGACCGTCACCAGCACCATGAAGCTGAGAATTCCCGCTCGAGATGGCATAGGATTCCGTCATCATATCAATTCAATCCGATGACGATAACGGCGCCTTCATTCGGACCATGAGCAGGTTCGCCGGAAAAAAGAGCGGCAGAAGAGACAAATCGTTATAATGGAACCAGATGGGTTTACGCGGCGCGCCATTGGGCGCGCGTTTTTGGTCCCTGATTGGGGCTACCTTCCTCGGGTTTCTCGGAATTGGTGCTGTACTTCCGGCCCTGGCGCCACACATAAGGTTCCAGTTAGGCGGTTCCGACCAGACCGTTGGACTGGTAATCGGCATATTTTCCTTCGTGGCGCTGGCTGCACGGGTGATCTCCGGACCACTAGCGGATCACAAGGGCCGCCGTATCGCGCTGCTCGCCGGATTGCTGAGTTGCGCGGCTTCGGGCGCCTCCTACCTGCTGCCGCTGGGCATCTCAGGGGCATTCCTTGGACGGATTCTGCAAGGCTTCGGCGAAGCCTGCCTCTACACCGGCGCGGCCGCCTGGGTAATCGAGATCGCGGGTGTCGACCGCAGTGCCGAATCGCTCGGCTATCTGAGCGCGGGCATCTGGGGTGGTATATCGGTGGGTCCGGTGGTGGGAGAATGGCTCGGCACTTTCGAGCGCGCGGCCGTGTTGCAGTTGGCCGCGGCACTACTTGCGGCGGCATTGCTGGTGCGAATTCCGGAAGCCTACAAGCCGGCGCCACGGCCGGGCCGGCAGCAGTGGATTCCGCGCCCCGTTGTCCTGCCAGGGATCGCAATCGGGTTCGTAAACGTTCACTATCCGGTGATCGCCGGATTTCTGATCCTGCACCTGTCCCGTTTCCACAAGGCGGGCCCGCTGGCCTTTTCGGCCTACGCATTGATGATCCTGACGTCGCGCTTCTTCTTGGGAAGCCTGCCCGACCGGATCAATCCGGCCATCACATTCTATGGGGGGATCGCCGCCATGGCGGTCGGACTGGTGGTGCTGGCCCGCGGCCCGGGCGCATGGCTGGCTGTAGCCGCAACGGCGTTGTTGGGATTCGGTTTCTCGTTCCCCTGGTCATCGGTCGCCGGAACCGTACTGCGGCAAATCCCCAATCATGAGCGCGGCTCGGCGGTCGGTGTTCTCGGCGCGTTCGTTGATCTGTTCGTCGGTCTCAGTTCATTCAGCGCGGGGGCGGTGGCGCATCGCTTCGGCTACGAAGCGATATTCTATGGCGCGGCGGCGTCACTGGTTGTGGCTGCCGTGATTGGACACTGGATGTTCCGCTGGCCGGGTTCCATGCCGTTCCCACCGATGGCAGAGGAACAACCGGACACGGAGGCGGCAATGGAAGTCCTGTGTGAAAAGTGATACCGGCGCCATCCGGCGGGCGGCGGGTGAGCAATGAGCTTCTGGCGCGATGAGGTGATCGGCGTTGCGCTCGATCACGAAACATTGTTGCAAATGGATGAACAGCGCGCCTGGATCCGGCGGGAACCTGGCAACGCACGCCCCTACTGCCACCTGGCACAGTTCTACCGTATGGCCGGCAAGCAGGAGGAGGCCGTTGCGCTGCTGCTGGAGGCCGTTGATCTCGATCCGGCTTATGCCGATGCCCATGCCTCACTGGGCGAGATCTACGCCGTAATGGGCGATTACCGCTCGGCGTGGCGCCACGCCCGGATTGCGGAGAGCCATGGCGAGGCCCGGGTCACGAACCTGCTTTCGCGCTACCGGATCGCCGAACCGGCCGATGAAGGCTGATATACTTTCGTTGAATTCGACATGCGCATCAGCCCGGCTCTGCTTTGTCTAATCACCGCGCTTTCCGCCGCCGGAGCGCCACCCGCTGAATTGTTGGCGAGCCAGGGCGCCGCGCGCGCGGTAATCGTGGTCGACGATCAATCCGGCCCCTTCTACCGCTGGATTGCCGGTGAACTCGTGCGCTACATAGAAGCCATCTCGGGCGCGCGTTTGCCTGTAGAGACCACTGCAACATATCGCAGCCAGGGCGGGAAGACGGCGATCCTGCTCGGAGGACCATCGGCCAATCGCTTGACCCGCGAGACGGCGCGGGCATCCTCCGTCCGTTTCGAGGATCTCAAAACCGACGGTTTCCTGCTCAAAACCGTTCATCGCAACGGCGCGCCGCTGCTGGTGGCCGGAGGAAACGACGAAGCCTCCACGATGTATGCCGCCTATGAGTTGCTGGAGCGGCTGGGGGTGACCTTCCTGGCGCACACCGACATCCTGCCGGAAAAGAGCGCCACGCTGGCCTTGCCCACGCTCGATCTGCGCGTGGAAACACCGTTTCCGCGGCGTGGATTCCTGATTTCCAACATCTACCCGAACCGTGGCATCTGGAGCCTCGACGAAGTGAAGCGGTTTCTCGACCGCATGGCCCGGATGAAGATGAACTATCTCCAGTTCTTCTGGTTCGAGCACGAGCCCTGGATCAACTTCGGCTTCCGTGGCGAGAACAAACTGCTCGGCGACGCTACCGGACCGGAGACGGGTTATCTCACCTGGCGTTACAACTACGGCTCCTATCTCGTCAAGGACCTGGCCGTCGGTAAAGAGTTATTCGGCGGCCGAAAGAAGATGGCGCCGGCCGAGTTTCAAAATGTAGAGACGCCGGAGCAAGCCTTCCGCACGGCAAAAGCGTTCCTCAACGAAATCATCCGTTACGCCAAGACGCGCAAGATCAAGGTGTGGCTGTGCGTGGACCCGACCACGCTGCCCGGCAACCTGGCCCGCTTCGCCACCCGCGCCGCGAACTACGAGGTGCCATTCCATCCGATACTGGGCACCCACATGTGCCCCGCCGATCCGGAACTGCACGAGATGAACGAGAACCGGCTGCGTGCGCTGGTGGAAACCTATCCCGAGGCCGAGGGATACTTCCTCTACATCCCTGAGATGTTTCCCGATTGCAAGGATGCGCTCAACCGCCGCACCCTGAAGGCCGAGGCGCCCAAGTTCGACGGGCTGATCAAACTTTGGCAGCCCTATACCTCGTATGAGCGCGACCCGAAAGTGGTTGTGGAATCCAATGCCGGCTCGGTTTACATCGTTCGTAAAATGATCGAGGCGCGGGACCGCATCGCTCCGCACGCCAAAGTAGGAATTGGCGGTATCGGCCGTGGCTTTCTGCTCCCCTATCTGGACAAGCTGTTCCCGAAAAGCATTCCATTCACCGACATGGAATCACGCGCCATCTGGACGGCAAAGGGCGTCCCCATGGAGTACTTCGGGGGAATGGGCGATCGCGAGCGGACGCTGGTTCCCCGGATGGATGACGATAACGATATGTTCGGCCCGCAATTCAACCTCAATCTCTATTACAAGGACCGCATGCTCGAGGGCTCGCTCGAGAACGGAGTAGCTGGATTTGCGGGACAACTGAATCGCGTCCGTGGCACCGAACAGAACACCCGCTACCTGGCCGAAGGCGCCTGGAAGCCGCATCTCACTCCCGATGCTTTCTACGACGAATACGCGCGGCGCATCTTCGGCCAAAAGGCGCACCCGGAGATGATGGCTGCATTTCGCAAGCTGGAGGAAAACGAGGAGTACATGGGCTGGATCGGCCGCAGCAACTTCAACTGCTGCGGCGTGCTGCCCGAAGTATCCGTCGCGTATCACCTCTACCGCCAGCCGAATCCGTACGACGGCCCTCTGAACACGGCCACGTTCATGAGTAACAACCAGGAGAGGATAGACCAGTTTGAGCGTAGCCGCGAACTACTGGGCCAGGCGCTGGCACATCTCGACCGGGCCGCGCCCCTGGTCGCGCCGCGCGGGCGCACAGAGATCGCCTTCCTGCGCAACCGTACCGAATCCTACCGGATGCTGCTGGACACGCTGGCCACTGCGCGGCGAGGCTACGTCGCTTTCAACGAGGCATTCCGCTTGCGGAGCCGGATGCCGTACGCCGAATTTCAAAAGCGGCTTGATGCCTCGATGGCGCTGTTTACCGAAGCGCGAAAAAAGGGCCGCGCGACGACCGAGAAATTCGCCGGGTTCATGGATCACGACTCCGATCTGGGAGTGCTCTATCGTGCGAACCTGTTCCTGGTGACCGGCCTCGAACTGGTGGAACAGACCATGGAGGATCTGGTCAATTTCCATCACGGACGCCCGTATACGCGCGCCGTCGCCTGGGAGAAGATCTACCCCGGGTTCCCCACGTTCGGGCGGCCGCGCGTCAACTAAATTTTAGTTGGCGGCTGCTTTGCGTTTGGCGAGGTCCTTCTCCAGAAACACAAAATAGCCGGTAACCAGCGCCAGCGCCGCCACCATCACCGTGCCGGTCACGCCGGCAAACACCCATCGCAAGCCGAGCTCCTGCTTGAAAAGCCCGGCAAAAAAGATTCCCGAGCCGCCCATCAGGCAATTCATCAAATTCGCGACGCCCACCGCGGTGGACCACATACCCGGCTCCAACAAGTCGCACACCAGCGGAGTATTGTTCGACGAACCCATGCTGAGGAATAGGTTAAACAGAAAGAGCGACAACGAAATGAACAGAACGCTGTTTGACCAGACAAAACTCATCAGAAACGGCATCGAGGCGGTGTAGCAAAAAACCTGCAGAATCATTCGCTGCCGCACACCGGCGCGCGCTACCACACGATCCGAAAGCCAACCGCCACACAGAATGCCCAGCCATGCTCCACCGGAAAAAGTGAGGGTTCCGTATAGCCCTGATTGTGTCAGGCTCAGGTGGAAGGTTTCCCGGTAGAACAACGGCAACCAGTAGGCAAAGACCCACATGCCGATGGAGACTGCCATCGAATCGAAGATCAGCACCAGGTAGGACGGCGTGGTTGCCAGTTTCTTGAGAACCGTGAAGGGCGAAGGACGAAGTACGTCCGGCGCCCGCTTTTCGAGTACCGGCGGACGCAGGCGCGGGTGAAAAAGCATCCGGCATACGGCTGCCATGCCCAATCCAAGGCTCGCCAGCGCCAGCAGGGACACTCGCCACCCGAAACGTTCTCCCAAAAAACCAGCCAGTACACCGCCCAGCACGAAACCGAAGTTCAGTCCCATGTTGTGGATGGCCATCGCCCGCGCGCGGGTTTCGGAAGCGTGGTAGGCGGCGATCAGCGCCAGCGCCGCCGGCAGGTAAAGCGCCTCGGAGAAACCGAGCAGCACTCGTATCGAGAGTAGTTCGGCGCCGCTGCGAACCAGGCCCGAAAGCCCCGTCACCAAACTCCACGCGATCAGGCTGAAGAGGATGATAGAGGTGCGCGCGAAGCGGTCTCCGGCCATCCCGGCCAACGGCGAGACCAGGCCATAGCTCCATAAAAACACGCTTCCCACCGCACCCAGAACAACGTCGGAAACACCCAGGTCCGTCCGCACCAGCGGTAGCACGCTGGAAAAGGCGGTGCGATCGGCATAGTTCACCGCGCCCACCAGGAACAGAACACCAACCAGCACCCACCTGTAGCGATCGATCCGCATTCGAGTGTCTTCCGCCAGGCGGTTGCTTCGCCGGAACAGAATCTGACGATCTTACCGTGTTTGCCTGCGCCAGCGTTGATTAGCCGATCCCCCAGGTGCCGGGGTTCAGCAGTTGATCATCGGGGATTTCGGCCTGCTGAATCTGTGCGGCAAGTTCGTCGGACACGGGACCGAGTCCGGCGAAGCGCACCGCCGCTTCCAGTTCCTCCACCGAAGACGCACCCACCAGCGCCGTCTGCGGAATCGCGTGGGAGAGCACGTAGCGATAGGCCAACTCCGGCAGGCTCATCCCGCCAGCCCCGGCCAGCATGTCCATTCGTGCCCCCACCCGGGCCAGTGCCGCCAGGCTTTCCGGCAGTTGTCTGTATCGTGGCGAGAGGATCCCCTTCAACAAGACGGAGCGCGCCACAATACCAATTCCGTTGCGGCCGGCAATGGGAAACACCCTGCCTTCCAACCGCCGGTCAAGCGCGCTGTAGGCAAGTTGCAGGCAGTCGAACAGGCCGCTCTCGACTGCTGCCAGTGCCGCGTCTTCGCCGTACAGGCTGGCGCCCAGAAACCGCGCCTTGCCTTCCCGGCGTAACTCATCGAGAACCTCCGAAATATCGCCGGGCACCACCGCCTCAACGGGCGGACTGTGCAGCATAAGAATATCCAGTTCCGCGATTCGAAGCAGACGCAGGCTGGTGTGGACCGATTCGCGCATCGCCTCCCGCCGCCGCGCGAAGGGCAACGCAGAATCCATCAGCGGCTGCACCTTCGAGCAGACGAGAAACTCCCTCCGCCGCTCTGCCAACGTGCGGCCGATGATCGCTTCGGCCTCCCCATAGGCGCGCGCCGTATCGATAAGATTGACGCCCAAATCGAGGGCGCAGTTCAGCAGTTCGGCCGCATCCCGCTCGGCGGGCCGGCGGGCAGTGCCTCCGCCATCAATCCCGTAATCGAATCCTATCTCCGCCGTGCCCAGGCTGATCTCTGAAACTTTGAGCCCGGTGCGGCCCAACGTGCGGTATCGCATCCTCCCCATTGTGCCGCTTGTCCCTGCCTGAATCCGAGCCGCCTGCGCCGCGCGGTACAATTCTTAGCTGGAGCCACCGGGCTCACGGTGACCCTGATGCAAATAATCGATTTCTCCCGTTCATTCCTTCTGTTTCGCATCGACACCATCAAGAAGCCGCCCAAGACCGTTACGCATCCGCCACCGCTCACCGTGAACAACGCCCGGGTGGCGCTCGAATGCCTTTGCCGTATCCTCGACCGCCAGTCGCGCAACACCTACCGCTTCGTATTGGGAGCAAGCTGCAAGACCGAGCGCGTCAATGTGCCGGGTGGCATATGGACCGAGCCCAACGCCGACTTCATGCCCGTTGCCGGCGACACTCAATTCATGACCGTGAAGACATTCGATCATGCCGGCCGGCGCGTTCTGCTCCACCCGCCCGAGCTGGGTGAACAGCCGCACCGCCAGATCGTGACGATCGCCGATGCATTCGATGATCTCCGCATCACCCTTTCACACTCCAACGGCAAACTACTCGAAACCAGCCACCAGATCATCCAGGCCACGCTGGCCAACCGGCCACTGGTCGCGATCACTGAGTTGACTTCGGAGCGCTACGAAGCGCACCTTGAATATCCGGTAAAAACGATGAACGCCGGCGAGCGGGAACACTTCTACCAGACCGACACCGGGCCGGTGCTGGTTCCCGATCTCACTGCCGCGCCCGATCAACTGATGTCGAGCATGGATCTGGCGTTTGCCGCCTTCAACAGCCTCGACTGGATCGAGTTTCTGGTACGCGACCTTTCGCCTATCGGGGAGGGAGTCAGCGTCAATCACTACTGCCGCCCGGTTCGTATGGACGCCGTCAACCGCCTCTGGACTCCCGAAGGTCAGTAGTGCCAGCTTACCGTGTTCTATTGGGCACGTGCTGTCAATAAAGGCACGTTGGTTAATGTCAACAGTTCACCTGGCTCGATTCGCAGCGCCCCGCCGCTGAACTTCCGAACGGCATTTTCCTCGTACGCGCTGGCTACCTCCATGGTGGTGAACGCGCTGCCCGGCCAATTCACACTGACCTGGCGCGGCACCGTGGAGCAGTTGATCAGCACCATGGTCCTGCCTGGCTTCCCTTCCCAGGCCGTCACCAGCACGCCCGAATCCGGACTTTCAGCGTCCACTCGCGCCATGCCCTCCCGAAGCCGCCGGCTGAAGGCGCCGAAAACACGCAACTGGTAACTGGAAGCGCGCGGCACGTTGCCCCGCGCGCGATCGGCCGCCGCCAGCGCACGCGTAGCGCCGAACACCGGCTGCTCCACATCAATCAGCGTCCAGCAGTACATCAGGGCCGAAGCGTCCATCATCGCCAGGTTCTTGTGGTAGAGTTGCGCCTGCGCGAACGCGATGCGGAAACTGCCGGATTGCCAAGGTGCGCGGTTCACCGCCAGTTCGGTCGAAAGAAACGGTTTGCCACCCGCCAGCCGCCTCCACTGGCTGATCAGCTCGTCATAGTCGTCGGGCTTCTCGTAATAGCCTTGAAAATCGTAGAAATGGCTGGCTGCGAAGTCGATCGTCCGCCACGCTGGTTCGGATTGCCGTACCGCCTTCAGATTCTCTATGCCGCCCCGCAGGGTGCCATTATCCGGCATGTGTATCTTCACCTGGCGAAAGCCGGCGGCATCCAATCCGGCGCGCAATCTCAAAATCATCAGCTCCCAGAGCCCGGCCGCCTGCACCACCTCGTTCTGAATGCCAACCACGTCGGGTGGCCGCCCCGCCTTGCTTAGGGCGGTACGGCAGTAGCCTACCATCGCTCGCACATACTCATCCATCAGCGGAGCGCCCTGATAGGTCTTCCCATTCTGGGCCGTATACGGATGCCGCGCCCAGGGCGGCAACTCCCAGAACTCGAAAATCACCTTGCCGCCCATCGATTGAATCCGACGGCTGTACTCGAAGTCGCTGATTTCACCGTTGGGGAAGTTATCGCCGTAGTAGTGCGGCGTTGCAAACCGCAGATCGTCAAAATTGGAAAGATCCGGCTTAAGGCGGTTCCCGTTTGGATATTCGCGGTGGATCAGCAGGTTGTATTCGCGGATCAGATCCCACCAGCGGCGCTTTCCTTCATCGCCCAACGCATGATAGGCAGGCACGCTGAGAATGCCTCCGAAGCCGAAAATCTGTTGATGCCGGCGCGATCCATTCACGCTCACCGTCAGCGGCTGGAGATCGGGAGCGATCATCGTGCCCCGAATGCCGCCACTCTTTTCTCCCTCGGGTGGAATCCAGTTCAACTGATGGCGCCGCACTTCGAGCAGGCATCGCTGCCGAACCGGCGCCTTTCCGTTCACCGCCAGAAGCAGCCCCATCTGGTGGTCCATCGTCACGCGCACCGAAACGGCGGCGCCCGCGTACTCCGTCTCCGTTTCGTCCCACGTTTTCTCCGGGAACCGGGCCGTGGGCGGTTTGGCCGAAGAGAGCCCGAAGGAATCGTAATAGCGCTGGGCCAGTTTCACCCGCCCCGGCGTAATCGTCACCGTAAAACCGCCCTCGTCGCCGGTGAAAATCCACTCCAGCTTCGAGCCATCCGTCACACCGTTCGCCAGCAGCAGCGTTCGCGAGAATAGGGACGGCAGCCATTCGCCGAAGAACACCCGTGGAACCAGGCCACGTGGCCGTCCCCAAACGTCTTCCCGCCCGCCGGCCGCTGAAAATTGAAATGGTGTCTCCGCCGCCCCCATTGAGGGCGCGATCAAGATCGACACCGCAACCAACCGAGCCAGAGCCTTCATGCTCACCTCCCGCCAACCGGCGCCCCACGGCCTGGGATATCCTGATGAATTCAGAGAGGGGCCGTCACCGCCGCCAACTGATCATTCGATGAAGAACACCGCCATACTACTGATCGACTGTCCGGACCGCAAGGGCCTGGTAGCCGCCATTGCCAACTTTTTGTACGCCAACGGTGCCAACATCCTGCACGCCGACCAGCACCAGGACAATGACTTAAACCTCTTCTTCATGCGCGTGGAATGGGATCTGGAAGGTTTTGGACTCTCCGGCGACGCCTTCCGCGCCGAGTTCGCCCCAGTCGCCGCACGGTTTCATATGCGCTGGAAGCTGGCCTATTCGGCCCGCAAGCAGCGCCTTGCCGTATTTGTTTCCCGCTACCAGCACTGCCTGGTCGATCTGCTGTACCGGCGCCAGATCGGTGAACTGAACGGTGAGATCGCCGTGATCATAGGAAATCATGAGGATGCCCGCCCGCTGGCTGAATTCCACCGGGTGCCGTTCGAGCACATCCCGGTGACTGCCGCTACCAAGCGGGAAGCCGAGCAGCGGCAGTGGGACATTCTGGAACATCATCAGGCGGACCTGATCGTGCTGGCCCGCTATATGCAGGTCCTCTCACCCGAGTTTGTGGCGCGCTACCCGCAGCGGATCATCAATGTGCACCACTCGTTCCTGCCGGCCTTCGTCGGCGCCCGCCCTCACCAGGCGGCCTTCCAGCGCGGCGTCAAGTTGATCGGAGCCACCAGCCACTACGTCACCGAAGTCCTCGACGACGGCCCGATCATTGAACAGGACGTAGCCCGCGTCTCACACCGCCACGATCTGGAGGACTTCGTCCAGACGGGCCGCGACCTGGAACGCCTTGTCCTCTCACGAGCCGTCCGCTGGCACCTGGAGCACCGGATTCTGCTTTACTCCAACAAGACCGTTATCTTCGATTGACGCGGCGCGCCGCTAGAGCGACGACGTGCAGTGCGGGCACCGGGTGGCCGCCGCTCCGATCTCCATGGTGCAGAATGGACAGACCTTGGTCGCCGGGGCGGCAGGCGCCGGTTCCGGCTTACGGCTCATCCGGTTCAACTGTTTCACCATCAAGAAGACCACAAATGCCACAATCAGAAAATCCAGCACCGTGTTGAGGAAGGTCCCATATGCAATTACCGGCACACCCGCCGCTTTCGCCTCGGCCAATGTTTTTGCCGTCTTGCTGGTGAGGTTCACAAACAGGTCTGAGAAATCGATATTTCCCAAAAGCAGCCCGATCGGGGGCATGATGACATCGTTAACGATCGAGGTTACAATCTTGCCGAACGCAGCGCCAATCACTACGCCGATAGCCATGTCCACGGCGTTCCCTCTTACCGCGAACTCCTTGAATTCCTTCAACATATCGCTCCTCCGCCCGTGTGGTGAAATTCCGAGTATTCAGGGTACACTGTCCCGGCCCGGTTGCGCTACTATTCCGGTATGGGCAAAGCGAAGGCCCCCGCGCCGGCCGGATCGTCACAGTTGTTTGAAGTCGAGTGCCCGTGCTGCCAGGCTTCATTGAAAGTGGATGCCGTCACTCACGCGGTCATCAGCCATAAGGAGCGCGAGAAGCCAAAACCGATCGAGGATCTTGCCGCCGCTGTCGCCAAGCTCAAAGGCGAAGCCGGCCGGCGCGACGAGGCGTTCCAGAAGTCCATCGCGCAGCATAAGATGCAGCAGCAGGTACTCGACCGCAAGTTCGACGAATTGCTGAAGCAGGCCCAAGCCGATCCGGATTCGCCTCCGCCGCCCCGCGATTTCGACTTCGATTGAATCAGTCTTCGCCCGAAAACTTGAACTGGAAATACTCGCCACCGGCCCGGAAACTGAGACGTCCGGCTCCGAGTGGTTTTCGATCGGTCGCAAAAAAGACCGCCCCGTCGGTCGATTCACCCACCGTGAGTCTGGTCGGAACCATCGCAATCGCTGACGCTGTCGCCGCCGCCTTTATCTTTGCTGATTGGACTTCGGCGAGCGCCGACTGCCGCCGCTGCTCGTAGCCGTTCGTAGAGTTGATCCGCGAGGTGCCGTATAACCCCGACTCGTACGTCGTAACCAGTTTGATCACGTCGCTGCGCCGGGCCTTGTGGATCAGTTCGTTGATCACATCCCGGGCCGGGGTCGCCGCAATCCGTTCTCCGTTTTCACGCTGGTAGACGAAGTCTTCCGGCTTGACCGCCTGCGCAATCGGCGAACCGTTGGAAATCGCCACCTGGATCACGCTGTACTCGCGCACATGGGTCGGCAGGTAGGCAAACATCACCGTGATCCCGTTCCGCGACAGGCTCTGGTATTTCATGCCACCCGACTCGAACTCGATAACCTGCCCGTATTGAATACCCCCGCTCGCAATTGTTAATACGAACATACACGCCAACCGGGCAGCACCCATAAGTCCATTATGCTATAGCAGCTTGGCCTACTGTCCTGTTATGCGGGCCGATTCGGATTTTTGTCTTGTCGATTATCGTTTCAACATTTATTATTAAATTGTGGCCGGGAAATTAGCGGACGAAATTCATCAGACCAAGCCATTTGCGTCGCTCGAAGAGGAGGCTGTTCTCAACGTCATTCGTACCGCCGAAGCGATTCAGCTTCGTACCGCCGAATTTCTCCGCCCCTATCGCCTCTCCCCGACTCAGTACAACCTTCTCCGCATCCTGCGTGGCGCTGGAGACGACGGCATCACCTGCTCGCAGGCCGCCGAGCGAATGGTCAACCACGACCCCGATATCACGCGCCTGCTGGACCGCCTGGAGGCACGTCGTCTGGCCTCGCGCCAGCGCAGCAAGCAGGACCGCCGGGTCGTCATCAGCCACATTACGCCGGAAGGAAGTGCGCTGCTGGAATCCATCGATCATCTCCTGGTGGCATTTCTTCATCAGCACTACGGTCATTTGAGCGCGGCGCAACTGCGGACGCTTACCGGGCTACTCGAAGAGCTTCGCCAGGAAAATCGCTGAACCGGCGCGGGAGCCGCAACGTGCCACGAAGACAGGCCGCTGCAATTGGGCTTCTTGCGGCTCGCAAGAAAGGTTTATTATGGCGTCTGGGCGCTCAATGAACAAAGACGACATCATCCTGGCTCACAAGGACTTTCTTTTCCCCGCGATCTTCCACTACTTCCGCGAACCACTGGTTATATCCCATGGCAAAGACCAGTTTGTGTGGGACGCCGACGGCAAACAGTACCTGGATTTCTTCGGGGGCATTGTCACCGTCAGCGTCGGCCATCTCAACGAACAGGTGACACGGAAGATCCATGAGCAGGTCGACACGCTGCACCATGTCTCCACGGTCTTCGCTACCGGGCCGGTTGCGGAACTGGCCAAGCGCATCGCCGGCGTCACCCCGGCAGGAGAGTTGACCAAGTCTTTTTTCACCAATAGCGGGACCGAAGCCAACGAGACGGCCATCCTTACCGCGCGCTGCTACACCGGCTCCACCGAGATTGTCGCCTTGCGCCACTCCTACCATGGCCGCACCTCGCTCGGCATGGGTATCACCGGGCAATCCAGTTGGCGCCTCGGCGTGCCGCTGCAGCCGGGCATCGTTCACGCTCACTCGGCCTACTGTTACCGCTGCCCGTTCGGCCTGGCCTATCCAAGCTGCGACGTTCGCTGCGCCCGCGATGTCGAAGAACTGATCCGGACCACCACCTCCGGCCGCATTGCGGCATTCATCGCGGAGCCCATTCAGGGTGTCGGCGGTTTCATCACCCCGCCCAAGGAGTACTTCGAGATTGTTGCCGGCATCATCCGCGGCCACGGCGGTATCTTCATCAGTGACGAGGTGCAGACCGGATGGGGACGGACGGGCGAAAAGTGGTTCGGCATCGAGCACTATGGCGTCGTGCCGGACATCATCACCAGCGCCAAGGGATTGGCCAACGGCTTTCCCATCGGACTCACGGTCGCAAAGCCAGCGGTAGCCGATTCGCTCAAGGGAACCACCATCTCCACCTTCGGCGGCAACCCGGTAGCCGCCACCGCCGCCCTGGCCGTGATCGACTTTATCGAGCAGCAGGATCTGCGAGCCAATACCGCCCGCACCGGCGCCTATCTCCGCCAGCAGTTGGAAGAACTCAGCCGGAGGCATCCGCTCATCGGTGACCTGCGCGGCATGGGACTGTTGCAGGCAATTGAACTGGTGAAAGATCGCGCCACCAAAGAACCGGCGCCCGCCGAAACTCTGGCCATCATGGAGACGGCCCGGGAGCACGGACTACTAATCGGCCGTGGTGGCACCTACGGCAATGTTCTGCGCTGCTCGCCGCCGATGAACATCGGCACGGCCGACGTCGACGAATTTATCCGGGTTCTGGACACGGCCTTTACCGCCGTTCAGTCTGTGGGAGCCTGATGCTCCCAGCGGGCATTACATCACAGAGTGGCTGCTGGCCGGCACGACACTGCGAATCTTTTCCAGCAACTGCGCCTGATCGAACGGTTTACTCAAAAGCGAATCGCCGTATTCTTCGCGATGAACGATGTTGTCGCCATAACCGGACATGAACAGGATCTTCATCTCCGGATGCAGCGGCCCGATGCACTGAGCCAGTTTGCGGCCGCTCATCTCGGGAAGAACGATGTCGGTCAACAGCAACCGGATCGGGTCCTGATACTCCACGGCTATTTTCAGCGCCTGGGCGCCGTCCTCCGCCGTGATCACCCGAAACCCGGCATCCTGCAGGATCGCACGCGCCAGATCCAGCAGTTGGTGATCATCATCAACCACCAGTACGGTCTGCGAACGCGATGGAGAACTCATGGTTGTCAACCTCAGGCTTCGATTTTCGGGCAACGGATCGAACCGCCGGAACGCACCCGGAACTCAAAACATCCGCTAGTGTACTACAGCCCGCCACCCCCTGAACCTCCCGGCGGCATCCAGCCATCGTCTGACCAAATCTATCCGGTTTCTGATACCCTCTACGTGTAAGCTCTATGAAGCTGTCTGATCTCCGGCGATTCTGCATCAAACAACAGGTCCGGATCCGGTTCCCGGTCGAGGGTAACATGGAGTGTGTCATTACCGAACACGGCTTGTGCCAGGTTCCCACTCTGAATGCGCCTCCCGGTTTCCGCCTCGACGACAAGTTCACCAAGGCGGAATTCTTCATCGTCGAAACGCCGCATACCGGGGATCGGACCGCTGCGCGCAAGCTGGACCGGACTCAACTGGAGAGCCTGACCGCGGCAGGAGACACTGCTATCCCCGTCGACCACGACGAGTGAGAAACCAAGATTGTTATTTGAGACCGGTATCGATTGGATTATGATTTGATCAGACAAGAACCGGTCGATCGGGTGTACTCTAACCAGCCGGCATGGAGCGTGCGAAGGCCTGCTATGAAAAGGCTGGTCATTTGTCCAGGGAGAGAAGCATGGAAAAGCAAGCGCAAAACATACAAGAGGCTTTTCTAAACAACGCGCGTAAGGATAAAATCTTCCTTACGATCTACCTCATGAGCGGAGTCAAGCTTTCAGGGAGAATCAAGAGTTTCGACAAGTACTCCGTCATCCTCGAGTCAAACAATCAGGAGCAACTCATTTTCAAGCACGCCATCTCGACGGTGGTAGTCTCCAAGCCCGCCCATGTGCCGGTCTCGGCTCATTCAACGGCGAGTTCGGTGGCGCCGCTCTCCATCCCCGCCGCGCCGGAGTCCACGGAGGCCTAGATACCGGGTTCTGAAAAGCGTACCGAACGGGCGATTCTGATTGGCCTCAATATCCGCACCGGAGGTCTGCTCCCGGGCAGCGCGGCTGGCGAATCGGCCCCGTTTACAGCCGAAGAATCTCTGGCCGAACTCTCCACTCTGGCCCGCAGCGCCGGCGCGGAGGTTCTCCATGAGATGATCCAGACGCGGAGCGCGCCCGACGCGGCTACGCTGATTGGAAGTGGCAAGGTCGAGGAGCTGGCGGCCCTGATTCAGGGCCTCACGGCCGATCTGGTCGTCTTTGATCACGAACTCAGTCCCACGCAGCAAAGGAATCTCGAGCGCCGGCTCAAGTGTAAGGTCATCGACCGCACGCAGTTGATTCTCGATATCTTCGCCCGCCGCGCCCGCACTCGCGAAGGCCAACTCCAGGTTGAACTGGCCCAATTAAACTACCTGCTTCCCCGCCTCGCGGGACGGGGTGTTGAGATGTCGCGGTTGGGAGGCGGAATCGGCACTCGCGGCCCGGGCGAAACCCAGTTGGAGACCGACCGGCGCCGCATCTTCGGCCGCATCCAGAAACTCGAACAGGGCCTCGATTCGGTCCGCTCCAGCCGCCAGATTCAACGCCGGCAGCGGCAGTCTGTGCCGCTCGCCACCATCACCCTGGTCGGCTACACCAACGCGGGCAAATCGTCATTGTTCAACCGCATCACCGGCGCCGGCGTCCTTGCGGATTCGAAAATGTTTGCCACCCTCGACCCCACGGTACGGGCGATTCTGCTTCCTACCCGGCGTAAGGCGCTACTCAGTGACACGGTCGGGTTCGTTCGTAATCTTCCCACCACCCTGGTGAAAGCCTTTCGGGCCACACTCGAAGAGGTCCGCGAGGCCGAAATCCTGCTCCACGTGGTGGACGCCTCGGCTTCCGATGCCCCCACCCAGGTGCGGCACGTGCTCCAGGTACTGAGCGAAATCGGCGCGGCCTCGACTCCGCAGATCCTGGTGTTGAACAAAACCGATCTGCTTCCTGAAAGCGACGCCGATTATGACGCAATCGGCGCTCGTCTGCTCGGTGATGCCGGTAGCGTCGTCGCCCCTCATACCGCCGGTGTCAGCGCGCTGAGAGGCACGGGCATTGAGTCCCTGCTCAATCTGATCGACGACTCGCTGCCCCTCGACCCGGTGTGCCATGTCACGTTCCGATTCCCACTGACCGCGGTCGGCAAAGTCCATCTGGTACATGAACTGGCTCGGGTTACCGCAGTCGTCTACACCGAAGCGTACTGCGATGTCGAAGCCGATGCCCCTCAGTCGCTACGCCGGCGTCTGGCACGCTATATTCTTGGGAATCCGGCACAATGAGCAACTGGATACGGTTGTGGAAAACGCGGTGGAAATCTTTTGAATCTTCTGTCGAATAGTATTAGTTAAGTTTCTATCTTATTGACGCTTAAGAGATTACGAGTAGCACTGGAAGATCTGGAGCGGTCCGTTTTCCACAATCGGCTCCTTCCGGCCCGTAGCCGGCGACAAAGGCTGGCGTGCCAAAGCGGCGTGGAAAGTCTGCGATTCTCCGCCCGGCGTTTTATAGTTGATAAGGAAGAATTTGAATTTCCCGAATCTACTGACGATTCTTCGGATCTTCTTCGTTCCGCTGCTGGTGGCGGCGCTGGTCCAGCAGAATCTGCGTCTAAGCATCGCCGGACTTCGCGCCAGCAATGTAACCTTCGCGCTGCTGATTTTTCTCGCCGCTGCTCTGACCGACCTGCTGGACGGCTATCTGGCCCGCAAATGGGGACAGATCACAACGGTGGGAACCCTGCTCGATCCCATCGCCGACAAACTCTTGATTTCGGCCGCGCTGATCGCCCTGGTGCAGGTTGGATTCGTGCCGGCCTGGATCGTTATCCTCATCATCGCCCGTGAGTTTGCGGTATCCGGCCTGCGCAGCATCGCTGCTTCGGTGGGCTATACCATCCGCGCCAGCGAACTGGGAAAGACCAAGATGGTGATGCAGGTAGCCGGCGTCGCCCTGATAATGCTCAGCATCCACCGGCCCTGGCTGCGGCAGTTCGCCATGTGGTGGATGTGGGCGGTGGTGGCATTCACCATGATTTCGGCGCTCGATTACTTCCGCAAGTTCTGGCGAAAGGTAGACTACGATGTCAAGAATCGCCGCCGTTCGGAATTGCTGCGAGATCAGCCCCAGGCTGACCTGACTGCCCGGTCTACGGTGGGGGAGAAGTAGCTCCCGGCTGCGAAGCGGCGGGTGGCGCGGGCGTTTGGGCGGGTGTCCCAGGAGGGCCGGCCGGGCTCGGCTGGCTGCTTTCCGGCGGGACCGGCGCGGGCGGTGGTGGCGGACGCGGCGGCAGGCTGACCCGGGCGCCGGAACTGCTGAAGTGGACATCGCGCAACTGACCGGCTGGGCCAAGCGGAGCCAGTTGTTGGCCGTCCCACCACACTTGAAGATTCGCGGCGTCTCCCACCCGCATCGTGCCGGGTTCAGTCAGCGCGACCGTTCTCGATTCGCCCGCTTTCAGGGTGCGCTCTAACAGATTCTTGCCGCCTGAAGCAAGCCGGACCCAGACGTCTCCCGTCGCCACCACACGCACCGTGCCGATGGCGCCGGCCGGCGTCGAGGCCGGTAGCGGCGGAGGTGTTGCCGCGGCTGGCACTGCGGGCGTTGCAACCCCCACCGAAGGCGGCGCCGTTGAAACGTTGGAGACTGATTGGGCGGGCGTAACCGCCGCCGGCGCCGTGGTCTGGGCCGGGGTGAGGCCCGGATGCGCCGCCGGAGTCTCTGCCGGAGCCGGTGCCGGTTGCGTCGCCACCGTCTCCGGAACCGCCTGGGACTCGCGCCGGCTGCGTTGCCACAGCGAAAAGAGCAGCGAGGCGGCGATGATCACCAGTACCAAAAACACCAGCGATACTGGAATCTGCCGGGCCGATTCCGAGCGTCCGGCAGCCGGCATGGGCGGTACGTCAATCGGCTCCATGCCACGTAGCGCCGCACCATAGACCTCTTCGGGCGGACCCATCAGCGCGTCCAGTTCCTGGTCGATTTCCGCTTCGTCAAGACCCAGCACACCAGCATACTGGCGCACGAAACTGCGGTAGAAAAAACCTCCGGGCAGGCGGCTCAGGTCGCCTGCTTCGATGGCCTCAATGTATCGTGGGTTAATTCGCGTCTGAGCCGCGATATCCGTGACCTCGCGCCCTTGGCGCAGGCGTTCGAGACGCAGTCTCTCGCCAACCGAGTTCATAGCCGACAGTGGGACGAGCCCTGAGGCTATAATACAACAGTCAGTGAACCTCCACCCGAATCTTGCGGTCACCGTTGTGGTCGTCAACTGGAACCGCAAAGAGTTGCTGCGCCGCTGCTTAGAGTCGCTCGCGCGGCAGCGTGGAGTGGCATTTGAAACGATTGTGGTGGACAACGGATCGGTCGACGGTTCGCTCCAGATGCTTGCCGGGGAATTTTCCGGAAGGCCCGATTTGCCGTTGCGCTGGTTGGCCAACAGTGAAAATCGCGGATTCTGTGCCGCCAACAACCAGGGCATTCAGGCTTCAGGCTCGGCCGAGTTTGTTGCGCTGTTGAACAACGATGCCGAGGCGGAACCGGGTTGGCTGGCTGCGTTGCTGGCGGCTTTTACCGGCCGGCCCGATGTGGGAATGGCCGCCTCCAAGATCCTGGTATACGAAGACCCGCGGCGCATCGACAAAGCCGGCCACCTGATTTACCTTGACGGCCAGAACCGTGGCCGTGGCAGCGGCGAGCTCGATCGGGGGCAATATGACCATCAGGAAGAGGTCCTTTGGCCCGACGGTTGCGCCGCCATGTACCGGCGCGCGATGCTGGACACAATAGGCGGATTCGACGAAGATTTTTTCGCCTATGCCGATGATGCGGATCTGGGCCTGCGAGGCCGGATCGCCGGTTGGCGCTGCCTCTATGTTCCGTCAGCCGTCGTCCGGCACCACCGCGGAGCTACACTTGGGGCATTCAGCTCCCGCAGATTGGAACTGATTGAGCGGAACCGTGTGCTGTTGGCCGCAAAATTGTTCCCTTGGAGCCTTCTTTGGCTAAACGGCGTGTACTATCTGGCAAGACTGGCGGCGGGCGCGTGGGCGGCCGCGCACGGAAAGGGCGAGGCGCGCAACTTCCCGGGATCGGCGGGGAAGCTGCGGATCGTGATGGCATTGATCCGGGGGGATCTCCAAGCCTTCCTGATGCTTCCGAAGATTCTTCGAAAACGGCGCCAGATCAGCAGATTTCGGAAGCTCAGCGGATCCCAGGTCCGCCGCCTGCTCCTGCGGAACCGGATCTCGCTGCGGACACTGAGCCAACAGTCGATCTAGTTACACCGGCTCAACCTCAAACGTCACCGGCGGCGTCCCGCGCATCTCAAACCCCAGCCGTCGACGCGTGCCCGGCCTGCGGTGAACGTAAGCCGCGACTGCTGGCGGAAGGTTCGGACCGCCTCTACCGGACCACGGAGAAATGCTTCCGGGTGGTGGAGTGCACCGGGTGCGGCCTGATCCGCCTGTTCCCCTGGCCGTCGCCGGCCGAGTTGGAAAAATACTACCCGCCGGCCTACTGGTTCGCTCCCGGAGACTCACTCGGCGAACGCCTGGAGCAGCATTACCGCCGGTTCGTGCTTCGCGATCACATCCGGTTCGTTTTCGACGCACTCGGCCACGCCGGCGGATCTGGAAGGCTTCTCGATGTTGGCTGCGGCGGCGGCCTGTTCCTGGGGATGATGAAGGAGCGCGGAGCCAAAGTGGCGGGACTCGATTTTTCACCCGATGCGGCGCGCGTTGCCTGGAGCGCCAACCAGGCGCCTGCCGTCGCCGGGGCTTTAGAACTGGCTCCGTTTGCCCCCCAAAGCTGGTCGGTTATTACGATGTTTCATGTCCTCGAGCATCTTTATGACCCGATGAGTTATCTGGAATCGGCGCGCCAGTTGCTTGAACCCGAAGGCCGTCTGGTGGTGCAGGTTCCCAACGCCGCCTGCTGGCAGTTCCTGCTGTTTGGCGAGAACTGGAGTGGCGTTGACATCCCCCGCCACCTGATCGACTTTCGCGACAAAGACCTGGATATCCTGCTCGAGAACGCAGGCTTTGAGGTGCTTCGCCACAAATATTTCAACCTCCGTGACAACCCGGCGGCGATGGCTACGACACTGGCGCCGGGCCTCGACCCGATGGCGCGCCGTGTCCGCCGCGCCGGGGAGAGCGCTGCCGTCAAGATGTTAAAAGATGCCCTCTATCTGGGCCTGATCGCCGCCTCGCTGCCCTTTACCATCGTCGAGGCAATGTGCCGCGCCGGCGCCACCGTGATGGTTGAGGCCCGAAAAAAGCCGTGAGATACGCCCGGCTTCAATCCCTGCTGCCACGCCCGCTCAGCCGGTATTTACTCTCTTTTGAAGCAGCCATCGAAGATGCCGTCAGCGCGTTGTCAGCCTCACTCCCGCCGTGTGTTCGCGTGCTGGATGCCGGCGCCGGCGAGAGCCGCCACGCCGCCTGGTTCCGGAACCAGCGCTATTGCGCCGTAGACCTGGGGATCGGCGACTCCGCCTGGGACTACCGCTCGCTCAACGCCGTCGGCGACCTGGCCCAATTGCCGTTCCGCTCCGCCGCATTTGCCGCGGCGCTAAGCATCGTGACCCTGGAGCACGTTCGCGAGCCGAAAACCGTATTGACTGAACTGGCGCGGGCGCTGGAACCGGGAGGGCGGCTGCTGCTGGTTGTTCCCCACGAGTGGGAGGTGCACCAGCATCCGCACGATTACTATCGCTACACCTGCTTCGGCCTCCGCTACCTGTTGGGGGAGGCCGGGTTTGAACAGATCCACATCGAACCTGTGGGCGGCTTCTTCCGCCTGTTGTCCCGGCGCCTGCTCAATGGGCTACAGTTCTTTCCGGGATTCTGGAAACTGCCCGCGATACCACTGCTGGCGCCACCGGCGCTGGTTCTGCCCGCGTTCGATTTCCTGGACCGGGCTCGCGACTTTACACTGGGATATGTATGTACCGCCCGACGGCCCGAACTCTCCTCCCACTGATGGCGGCATTCCTCGTTGCCGGAGCCATGCCGGCCGCTGAACGGCGCTCCCGCGCGCCGCAAGCCGCCCCGGTTGCCGAGTTCAGCGGTGAATCGGCGCTCCAGTTCACGGCCAAGGCGGTTTCTTTCGGCCCCCGCCCGGCTGGTTCGGCGGCAAACCGGCGGCTTCAGGATTATATTCATTCCCAATTGAAGCTGCGGAGATGCCAGGTCATCGACGATCCTTTCGTCGCCCGGACGCCGGCGGGACGCATTGCAATGAACAACATCATCGCCCGCTTCCCGGGCTCAAGCGGCCGCGCCGTAGCCATCAGCGGGCACTTCGACACCAAGGACATGCCGGGCATCCGCTTCGTGGGCGCTAACGACGGCGGCTCCTCCACCGGACTGCTGCTCGAATTCGCCCGCATCCTCGCCGCCCGCCGCTATTCCGACGACGTGTACCTGATCTGGTTTGACGGCGAGGAAGCGTTTGGGGAATGGTCTCCGGTAAACGGTGTGTTCGGCAGCCGTCACCTGGCCGACCGATGGGCGGCCAATGGCACCCTCAGCCGGCTGAAAGCATTGATCAACGTGGATATGATCGGCGACAAGGACCTCGGCATTCTCCAGGAGTCAAACTCCACCCCGTGGCTGCGCGAACGCGTCTGGAAAGTGGCCGGCGAATTCGGCTACGGACGCTACTTTTTGCAGTTCGGCGGTCCGGTGGAAGACGACCACGCGCCATTTCTCGCCAGAGGCGTGGCGGCGCTGGACCTGATCGATTTCGACTATGGCCCGGGAAACGCCTGGTGGCATACCGCCGCTGATACCATGGACAAGCTCAGCGCTCACAGCCTGGAGGTAGTGGGAAGGGTGCTGGTGGAAGCCTTGACGCGCCTCTGACGCCAGGCGGCCGGACCCACTCCTCCATCCTCGCTACAATGAAAACAGGGTGCCCTGCGGGAGCATCCGAATCCAGATCGCCGCACCACCGGAACGAGACGTGTCAACCGAGCAACTCCAGCCCGCTGGCCAGACGCGCGGCTCCTATGGCATCGCCATTGCCGCCACCTTCACCGCCGAGCCCCTCTCACCCGTGCTTGCCTTCTGGGCGGCCCAGTTGGGGATGCCGTTCGAGCTGGAGTACGCGCCCTACAATCAGCTTCTACAGTCTCTGCTGGACCCCGCCGGACTGTTTGCCTCCAATCGCCACGGTCTTTTCGTAGTGCTGATGCGGCTGGAGGACCTTGGGCAGTTCGCCGGTCCCGGCGACAGGCAGCGGTTAAAGGCAAACCTCGATCAACTGGCCCTAGCGCTGCACGGCACCGCGGCGCGCGGAGTGCCGTTGCTGGTGATACTGTGTCCTTCTTCGGCGGCGTTCACCGCCGCTCATCCCGGCTTGGAGGATGAGTTCGCCGCCGAAATCGCCTCGGCGCTCGCTGGAAGCGCCGGCGCCCGTCTGGTTACCGCCGGGCAACTGGCCGCGCTGTATCCCGTCGCGGCGCTCCACAGCCCTGAAGGAGAGCGGCTGGGCCGCATTCCCTATACCGAAACGTTCTTCGCCGCGCTCGGCACCGTGATCGCCCGCCATGCCGATTCGCTGGAACGGCCGCCTTACAAGATCATCGTGCTCGATTGCGACAACACGCTGTGGAGTGGCATCTGCGGTGAAGACGGACCGGCGGGAGTGCACCTGGACGGCGCGCGGAAACAACTTCAACAGCGCCTGCTGGCGCTGCGCGAGACCGGGATGTTGCTGGCCCTTGCCAGCAAGAACAACGAAGAGGATGTGATTGAGACCTTTGGCCTCCATCCGGAGTTTCCGCTTCAACCCGAACACTTCACCACCTGGCGCCTCAACTGGGATTCGAAAGCCGAAAGCCTGGTCTCCATATCCGAAGAACTTGGCCTGGGGCTGGATAGCTTTATCTTCATCGACGACAACGCCAAGGAGTGTGCCGAAGTTTCAGAGGCTCTTCCCGATGTTCTCGCCATCCGCCTGCCGGAACCGGTGGACGGCGTGCCTCATCTGCTCCAACATATGTGGGCCTTCGACCAGCCGCGCGCGGTGACCGAAGAGGACCGCCGCCGCAGCCAGTCCTACCGCCAGTCGCGCGCCTTTCAGGCCGCATCCCGCGGAGCCGTGGATCTGGAGCAGTTCATGCTGTCGCTGGGCCTCGATGTGCGCGCCTCGGCCGCGACGGCGGCCACGCTGCCACGCATTGCCCAATTGACCCAGCGCACCAATCAGTTCAACTTCACCACCATCCGGCGAACCGAGGCCGAACTGCGGAGCGCCTTCGCCACCGGCCTGGAGTGTGCCACCTTCGATGTCTCTGACCGCTTCGGCGATTACGGCTTGGTGGGGGCCGTTCTGTTCCGCGCCGCCCGGCACGTGCTGGATGTCGATTCACTGATGCTCAGTTGCCGCGCGCTCGGCCGCGGCGTTGAACATCGAATGTTGAACTGGCTTGGGGAAACGGCCGCCGCGCGCGGCATCCCACAGGTCCGCCTTCGATTTACCTACACGGAAAGGAACACGCCCGCCCAACAGTTCGTAAACACGCTCACCGGCGCGCGCCTGGAACTGAGCGCTGGCGGCATGGTGGCGCTTGCTCCCGCGGACTATCTGCGTGGCCTGAAATGGCAACCGGGCGTCCGCCCGGAGCCGCAGGTCCGGATGGCAGCGCAACCGGCAGCGGCGGGACGCGGCTTTAACGGCTATGCCGAGATCGCCGAGCTCCTCTCCACCCCTGAGCAGGTGGTGACAGCGATGCGCTCGGCCTTCGTGCTGCAGACCACGGAGACTCTCACTGATACCGAACATCGGCTGGCCGCCATCTGGGTGGATTTACTGAGATTGCAGTCGGTGCAGCGTCACGATAACTTTTTCGACCTGGGCGGGCATTCGCTCATCGCCGTGCTGCTGGCGGTGCGGGTACGCGAAGTCTTCGGCGTGGAGCTTCCCATCGACGACGTTTACGCTGCCAACGTGACGCTGGCCGGCCTGGCCGCTAAAATTGACGCCTACCGGATGCGCGACCTCAATCCGGATGAGTACGCGCGGCTGGTGGCCGAGATCGATAGCCTCTCCGACGAAGAGGTCTTGCGGCTGCTGGCCGAAGAGGAACTGCCCCGCGACGGTGGAGCCGCCTGAGACCACATGCGGATCCTTTTGACCGCCAATGCTTCCTATGCCCCTCCCAAAGGAGGCTCCACGCGTGCCAACCTGGTGTGGCTCCGGCAGTTGGCCTCCGCCGGGCACCAATGCGTGGTGGTCTGCCCGTCGCTCGATGGCCGGCACGACCGGATCGAAGAAGACGGCATCGCTTATGTGCGCGTTCACGAACTCGCCCGCCGTACCGAACTGTTAGCCAGTGAGGTAAATCGCTTCCAGCCGGACTGGCTGCTGGTCTCCTCCGAAGACGTCAACCAGGTTCTGCTCGGCGCGGCCAACCGCCTGGCGCCCGGCCGACTCATCTATCTGGCGCACACGCCGCAGTTTCTCCCATTCGGTCCCGAAAGCTGGAGCCCGAACGAGGCGGCTACTGAAATCATCCGGCAGGCCGCGGCCGTGGTTGTTATCGGCGATCATATGGCCTCCTATGTCCGCCGGCACGCCGGGTGCGGCGCTGTGGTGGTCCGGCCCAACCTCTACGGGCTCCCGCCGTTCCCGCGGTTCGGCCGGTTCGGTGACGGCTTCGCGCTGATGATCAACCCGTGCGCGGTGAAGGGGATTTCCATTTTTGTGGAGCTGGCCGCACGCTTCCCCCACTTACAATTCGCCGGATTGAAGGGCTGGGGCACCACCTCCGCCGATCTGGCGTTGATGGCCCATTACCCGAACATCCGCGTGCTCGACACGGTGGCGCAGATCGACGAGGTGTTCCGGGAAGCCTCCCTGCTACTGATGCCGTCGCTGTGGTACGAGGGATTCGGCCTCATCGCCATGGAGGCGATGCTGCGCGGGCTGCCCGTCATCTCCAGCGATTCCGGGGGCCTGACGGAAGCCAAACAGGGAACCTCGTTCGTCATCCCGGTGCGCGCCATCGAGAGCTACGAACCAGTGTTCGATGAGGCTCGCCTGCCTCGCCCCGTACTGCCACCGCAGGATCTCAATCCGTGGATCGACAGCCTGCGTGCTCTGTTCACCAGCCGCGAATTGTACCTTCAGGAATCGGAACGGTCCCGCGAGGCGGGTCTGCGTTTCATGGACAGCCTCTCTCCCGGAGGCCTGGAGCCACTGCTCCAATCGCTCAAGCCGTCTCCGGCCGTGGCCCCCAGGCGCGCGTTGCGTATCCTGCTCGCTCATAACTCGTTGTACTATCCTGCATTCGGCGGCGGAGACAAATCGAACCGGATGCTGATGGAAGCGCTGGCGTCGCGCGGCCACGAAGTCCGGGTGGTGGCCCGCATCGAAACCTTCGGCGAACAGTCCCATCAGCAGTTCCTGCGGGAGTTGGAGAAACGGCAAGTTACTCCCGGGTTGATCCGGCAGGGCGTCGTTCATTTCCGGCTCAACCAGGTGGACGTACGTACCGTCACCACGAATCCGCAGTTTCGGAATTACTTTGCCGGCGAAGTCCGGGAGTATGATCCGGATATCATCGTAACTTCCACCGATGACCCCGCCCAGCTTCTGTTTGACGTTGCCGTAAACGCGCCGCGATCCCGGGTGGTTCACCTGGTACGGGCCACCATCGCAGTGCCATTTGGACCCGATAGCTCCGCGCCCAGCACGGCGCGCGCGGAAGCGCTGCGGCGCGCCGACGCCATCGCCGGAGTCAGTGAGTACGTGGCCCGCTATGTGCGCGAATACGGCCGGATGGACGCCGTCCACGTTCCTATCTCGTTGATGGAGCCCGGTGATTTCCCCAACCTGGGCGGTTTCGAGAATGATTTTGTCACTCTGGTAAACCCCTGTGCCGTGAAGGGCATCGACATATTCCTGCAACTGGCGGCCCGGATGCCGGACGTGCGCTTTGCGGCCGTGCCCACCTGGGGAACCAACGCCGGCGATCTCGAGCGGCTGCGCAGCCTGCCTAACATCGAGATCATTCCTCCGTTTGACCGGGTAGCCGATCTGATGCGGCGTACGCGGGTACTGCTGGTTCCCTCATTGTGGGCCGAGGCCCGCTCTCGCATTGTGGTGGAGGCGATGGCTTTCGGGTTACCTGTAGTGGCCAGCGACATTGGCGGTATCCCCGAAGCCAAGCTCGGTGTCCCCTACCTGCTGCCGGTGAAACCGATCACCCGATACCGCGCGGCCGTGGACGAGAACATGGTGCCGGTGGCCGAGGTGCCCGAACAGAACGTCGAACCATGGCGTGTGGTCCTGGACGAGTTGGTGAGCGACCCGGAGCACTACGCGAGAATCGCGCAACAGGGCCGCCAGGCGGCGCTTCAATATATCCGGAATCTGAGTGTGGAACCGTTCGAACAACTCCTGGAACGAGTGGCACGCACACCCAAGCGGTCTGCCCCCGCGGTTCACACCACGGCGAGCGCGCTGACCGCGGACAAACAACGACTGCTGGCGTTACGGCTGAAACAGCGGGCGGGCCAGACATGGTTCCCGGGACTGCTCGAAGCGCCGGCCGGAAAGCTGCGTTTGTTCTGCTTTCCGCACGCCGGAGGCGGCGCGGCGGCAATACGCGGCTGGAGACCGGCGCTGGCGGCGGAGGCCTTTACCGTTCCGGTGATGCTTCCCGGCAGGGAATCACGAATACAGGAAGCGCCTGTCGACGACCTGCATCAGCTGGTGGAACTGATCGGATCGGCCATGGAAAGCCATCTTCGGCAGCCGTATGCATTCTTCGGCCACAGTATGGGAGCGGCGATCGCCTTTGAACTGATTCGCCTGTTTCGCGCCCATCACTTACCGTTGCCCCGGGCGCTGTTTGTTTCCGCCGCGCGCGCTCCACAATTTCGTTCCGGCTGGACGCCGCCGCCAGAGCCGGGTGATGAGGAGTTGATTGCCCAACTTCGCCGGCTGGACGGAGTTCCGGCCGAAGCGTTGAACGAACCTCAGGCACTGAAATTACTGCTGCCACCGCTGCGCGCCGATACGCGGCTGTACCGCCGTTACGTCTATACCCCGGCGGAACCCCTGGACCTGCCAGTCTTCGCCTACGGCGGAAGGGCCGACCCGAACGTCGCGCCGCATCACCTGGAGGCGTGGCGCGAACAGACCCGCGGCCGGTTCTACAGCCGCCAGTTCCAGGGTGGCCACTTCTACTTGCGCAGCGCCGAACGGGAGTTCCTCGAATCCCTCGCGCACGACCTGCAACTGATCGGCGCGAAGATCTAACCGGCTTCGCTATGCCATGGCCGAGGCGCGCAGCAAGGTCTCGTGAACCAGCAACTCCTGCTCGGGCGTCACCGGTAATGGCGCATCGTCGCGCACCGCATCGGCCAGTTCCATCAGGTCCGCCTCATAACGGTGAAACGGCGGAAGCGCCACCTTCTGCCGGCCCGCCCTGTAGGGACCGGCCGGCGAAGCGAGATCGATTTCGAGCGCCGGCGGCTCGATCGGTTGAAGGGTCAGCGTGCCCCTGCTGCCAAGCACTTCGAAGGACCGGTGCGGCGATGCGCCCGGTTGCATCGTGGCGCTCGATATCAGCGCCATCGCCCGGGGATATTCAAGAACGGCGAGTGTATTGTCGCGCAGCGTGTCATCCACCGCGGCATCGTGCCGTAGAAATGGCGTCACCCTCTGCGGACGCCCCCAAAGCCGGACGATGGGGTCGACCAGGTGTCCGGCCAGCTCGAACATCTGGCCGCCGGGAAACTCGGCAAACCGCGCCCGGTCGGAGTTTGATACCTGGGTGTTCATCATGGCCCTGATCAGATACACATCGCCCAGCCAGCCGTTGCGAACCGCTTCAAAAGCGGCGGCAAACCCCGGGTGATGACGCCAGATATAGCCTGTCTGGACCTTGAGCTTCTTGCGGGCGGCGATCTCCAGAATCCCGCGAAACTCCGCCACCGTCGCAGCCGGAGCTTTTTCCAGATGCAGATGCTTGCCCGCTTGGACCACTTCGCGGCCCTGGCGGGCATGATCCCGCACCTGCGATTCCACCGCGATAATCCGGATTTCGGACGATTCGAGCAGGCGCTCCCTTGGAACGATATCCACTCCCAGCGCTTTGATCGCCCGAATCAGTCCAGGATCTTCCTCCGCCACCCCGACCAGACGGAACCGTGGCGATCCGGAAAGCAGGCGAACCTTCGCCATGCCATGAGCATGGCTGGCGCCAATGATACCGGCCGGAATCGGTTCATTACCGGCTCGCAAAGCGGCCGCGCCCGCTCCGGCCGCCAGAAAGCTTCTACGATCCATGAAACGATTCTAGCGCCAGTGCGCGTGTCAATCCTGATTGCGCAGCGGCCCGACGCCATACTCGCGAAGGCGGTATTGGAGCTTACGAATGCTCATCCCGAGCTGCTTGGCAGCCTTGGTGCGATTACCCGCGTTTGCGCGCAGCGCCTCCTCAATGGCTTTTCGCTCGATCTCCCGCCAGGAGGTCTCCGCGCGCGCCGCAAGATCGCACCGCAGATCGTCGAGCGTCACGCGTTGATCGCACAGCAGCGCGGTCCTCTCCATCACGGCCTTGAGCTCTTCCAGGTTTGCCGGCCATGCGTACTCCATCAGAGCGTCTGCCACACTGGCCTCCAGTTCGGGCTTCTTCGCACCCCGGTGTATGGCGGCCGCCGATAGCAACTCCTCGGCAAGTGGCACGATGTCGCCGGGGCGCGCGCGCAGCGGTGGGATTTCGATTCGCTGCCCGGCAAGCAGCGGCGGCAACCGGTCTGTTGGAGCATCGTCCAAAGCCAGGATCAAACGAACATGCGCCAACACCTGGCGTTTGCCGCCCGAGCGAACAAACGTGCCTGTCTGCGCAAAGCGGACAAGCTGTTCGCTGTGCCGTGGTGACAGGTGCCCGGCATCGGAAAGAAAAAGCGTACCGCCGTGCGCCAGCTCTACCGGCCCCATCTCGAATTCCGGCTCCTCGCATCCGAAAAGCGCAACGCCGGATCCCGCCACCACGGACAGGAACAGCCCTTTATCGGAACGGCTCTGCTGGTGGATCATGTATGCCATCAGCTCGAACATGCTCCCGCGCTCCCCGGTCAACAGCAGCGGGGACGAACTCGCGGCTGCCGCCCGTAGTTCGCCGGCAAGAGCCTCCCCCCGCGGATCCGCCGGATGGAGGATTGCCTTTAACGGGTGGAGTTCCGCGCTGTAGCGGCATTTCCACCGTTGCGCGTGCGCATCGCGCCGGCGCTGCAACGCCGCGGCCAGCGTATCGTGCAAGTACCTTTCGGCCACCGGCGAGCGAAACAGCACCCCATCGCTGCCCAACATCGCCGCCCGTTGGCAGTGCTCGCTCCGCGCGGACGTCACCACCACGACGGCCGCGGCTGGTTGCTCGCGTTCGGCCCAACGAATCACTCCCTTCGCGTCGGCATCGGCAAGTTCGACCGCCGTCAGAATCAGGTGGAATGAACTCTCTTGCGCTATTTCGAGAGCGTCGGCAAGACGTTCCGCCGCCACCACCTGAAATCCAAACCGAGGCAGTGTGGACTGCAACATCTGGCGGAACTCAGGATCATGATCGATGACGAGAATGCGGTCCATATCGAATCAGAAAACATCGAAACCCCAGTGCATACTTCCGCAAGAATGTCTTTGCGGTGAAAAGATGATCCGGCGCGCGAACCGGCCACCGATTAATGCCGCCGCGCGGCCGGGGGCGCGCTGCTGGAACAACACGGAAGACCCCGAAAGACAACAATAAACCCTGCCGCGTGTTTCGGTCGGCAAAGCGTTGCCGGGATGGATTCGAACCAGTCCGTTCGCCAGCCATTTCTGATCTTCAGCGCGCTGCATCGCGTGGAATCATTACAAGCATACACGGACATTAGTTTCTTTAGTTACATTTTTCTTTTATTTTGCCCGTTTATCCGTATAATCGATCAAGCTACGCAAGAATTGCATAATTGCCGGAAACGAGAGGTATCGGATCTCGATATAACTGGTAGCTCAGGCCATATGGTGACAACTCGGCCCGCTCACTCCGGGGTGACCGGCGTCACACCAAAACGGCGGTCAAGCTGCGAAAATATGACCATGAGGAGCTTCGATGACGCCCCCTTCCTGGTGATTTGGGAAACTACGCAGGCCTGCGAACTGGCGTGCCTGCACTGCCGTGCGTCGGCCCAGCCATGGCGCAACCCTCTGGAATTGTCGACCGGCGAGGCCATGTCTCTTCTGGACGAGATTCGCTCGATGGGCGATCCGCTGATGGTTTTTACTGGCGGTGATCCTTTGAAACGCCCCGATCTGTTCGAACTGCTCCAATACAGCAGTGGGATCGGCCTTCGCACCACCGTAACCCCAAGCGCCACCGGACTGCTGGACGCCGCCGCCATCGAAGGGTTTGTGCGTGCGGGCGTAGCCCGGATGGCCGTCAGCCTGGATGGACCCGACCGCGCATCGCACGACGGATTCCGCCGCGTCAACGGATCGTTCGACCGCACACTGTTCGCCTTGAATCACGCCCGCGCCATCGGATTGCCGACACAGGTCAATTCGACCGTAACCCGTCACAACATGAACCGGTTGCAGGAACTGGCGGACATTGTTCGGGATTCTGAAGCGAGGCTGTGGAGCGTCTTTTTCCTGGTGGTAACCGGCCGCGCCGCCAAAGGCGACGACCTGACGGCCGACGAATATGAAGAGGTCTTCGAATTTCTCTACCGCACCTCGAAGACCGCTCCGTTCGACATCAAGACCACCGAGGCCCAGCACTACCGCCGCTATGTGGCGCAACAGCGCAAGACCGAGGGCGGCCCGAAGGCGGCAGCGCAGGCTGGCGGCGACGTGATCCAGCGGCAGGCCGGCATCAACGACGGCAAGGGGTTCGTGTTCATTTCCCACACCGGAGAGATCTTCCCCAGTGGATTTCTGCCCGTCACCGCCGGCAATGTGCGCACCCAGTCGCTGGCCGACGTCTACCGCAATGCACCGTTATTCCGTGAGCTTCGCAGTCCCTCAAAACTCGGCGGCAAATGCGGCGCCTGTGAGTTCCGTAACCTGTGCGGCGGTTCCCGCTCACGCGCCTATGCGCTCACCGGCGACTACCTGGCATCCGATCCGCGGTGCAGTTACATTCCCAAGTCAGCCGCGGTGGGCGCCTGAAAACGTTACTTTCGTCCACCAGCCCACAACATCGCGTTATAAACCAGTTTCCGGTACATCGGATCGCGGTGGGAGCCCGGGCCATGTCCCGGTGTGATCACGACGACACGAGACTTGCTATAAGCGCTGATCCAGCCCACCACTTTGTCGCTATACGGACTGTCACAGGTCAAAATCGGTGTTGAGGTGTCCGAGATCCATTTGCCTTTGTATGCTTCATCGTCGAACAGCATCGTCGAAACACCCTCGAGGACCGGGTGCTTGCCGGAGGGCCGGATTCTGAGGTCGATCCCCTCCTTCCACTTGGTGCGCGGATGTCCGGGCTCGTCGTGAAGGAAATACTTGGCGCCCACAACCTCTTTCCACCACCACTCCCAACTGTTGTAGTCGGCAATCGCATGGTGCAACACCACCAGGCCCTTGCCGCTCTCGACGAATTCCCTCAGATGCTGCCGCTGCGGCTCACCGATCTCTTCACTGAGATCGTAGAGCACAAGCACGTCGGTACTCCGGCGGAAATCGTTACGGAAGGCGGTGGGATGAGGTTCCACCACCGTACGGATCCCTTCCCGCTGATCAAACATCGTGTAGAAAGAGGGTGCATGGCTGTGGCCGCCGGTTACCACCAATACCCGCAATGGCGGCTTGGTCTCCCGGATCACCGCTGGCGCAACACCTCCGGTAGCGGCCCACTCGACGCCACGGGCAAAACTTTGCTCAAAGCCGGGTATCTGAATGGCCGAAACATCGTGACCGAGGGTGGTATGAAATGTCCGGCCGGAACCGTACTTAACGGTCCACATTACCGGAATGTCCTTGCCGACGCCTCCCCGTGATGCATCGTCGAAGGCGGTGGCTACCACGTGGATCTCGGGCGACAGTTTAAGCTTGTGATACAACTCGTCGTTGGTCTCAAACTCCGCCGGCAGATCCCTGGCCACGGGATGATTCCTATCGGCGAAGACGACGTTGAAATAACCGCGCGGCGCGTGGCTGGTCCCCCGAACCCAGGCGCCGCCGGTCATCTCGAACCACTCTTTCCAGGGAGCCTCCACAATACTTGTCGACACATGATGGTCGCCCAACACGGGCAGGTCCCCGAAGGCGTAATCGGCGGCATGCACCACCACCAGGCCCTTGCCGGAATGAACGAAATCGGCAATCGCCTTCTCGGTGGCGGCGCCCAGCCGTGGCCCGTTATAGTCGGAAACGATCACCTGGTAGGCAGCCAGGGTACCCGCGGTGATGCCTGCCGGCTCTTCTTCCACCCGCACGTCGAAGCGGCCGGTATCGATTAAGACCTTCTTTAATGCGGGCGTGGTGGTACGCCAGTCGTGGTTGTTCCGGCCAGAGAGAATCAGCACCCGGATCTGGCCCGGATGAAAAAGCGCGAGGGTACTCTGACCGGCCAGCGGAACGGCGGCCAGCAGGCCAAGGAGCGAAGCGAAACGCAAGTTGTTTGATTTCATGGTCCACCTGCAGTGGAAATCGTAGGATAATCAATTTGACAACGTTCCGGATAATGATACCCGGGACTCACGGGCGGCTCAGGCGCCGTACCCACAAAACGACGGAGTGCACATGGCAGACTTACAGCAACTTTACGAGGCGGTTCTGAATGGCGACGCGAAATCGGCGGTCGCTGTAACCAAGGAAGCGTTGGCGGGAAACGTGGACCCCATGACGCTGGTCACTAAGTTCATGGTGCCGGCGATGGATGAGGTGGGGCGGCGGTTCGAGTGCGAAGAGTATTTTGTTCCCGAACTGCTGCTGGCAGCGCGCGCCATGAAGGGCTCGCTCGAGTTGATTCGCCCCTTGCTGACGGCCTCGGGAGCCGAACCAACCGGAAGGGTGGTAATCGGCACGGTAAAAGGCGACTTACACGACATCGGTAAGAACCTGGTTGGATCCTTGCTCGAAGGTGGTGGCTTCGAAGTTACCGACCTCGGGGCCGATGTGTCGCCGGAACGCTTCGTCGAGGCCATTCGTGCCCACAATGCGGACTTCATTTGCCTGTCGGCACTGCTCACCGTGACCATGCCGGCCATGAAAAACGTGATCGAGACGCTGAAATCCAGCGGTGTCCGCGACCAGGTCAAGGTCCTGGTGGGCGGGGCGCCGGTGACCCGCGAATATGCCGCCCAGATTGGAGCCGACGGCTACGCCGAAAACGCCAGCGCCGCGGTTCATTTGGCCCGGAGCCTGCTGCAACCGGCGGCTTGAGAGCGCTGCACTCGGAAATGCTGAAACAAAGATCGGCAGATAGCCCGCCAGGCGGGTGTACGCCCGCTGCGCTGTCTGTCGATCTTTTGCTAAATCAATACCTTAGGCAGGTGTACCGTGCGCCTTAAGTTAATCAGTTGTGAAATTGTATTCCGTGAGATGTGCCACTTGCTGGCGGAGGCGGAGCACCGGGTAGATGTCGAGTTTCTTCCCAAAGGGCTGCATGACATCGGCGCCTCCAGTATGCGAAAAAGGCTCCAGCAGGCCATCGACGGCGTCGAGGCGCCCGAATACGACGCCATCCTGCTTGGCTACGGACTCTGCGGCATGGGGTTGGCCGGCCTGGTCACACGCCATATTCCCCTGGTAGTCCCCCGCGCGCACGACTGCATCACACTCTTTCTCGGCAGTAAGCAGCGCTATGCCGACTATTTCGCCGACCACTCCGGCGTCTATTTCCGTACCACCGGCTGGTTGGAGCGTGCCGAAAACATGAACCAACTCCAGCAGTTCAGCATTCAAAGCAAGAGCGGCATGGGGATGTCCTACCCGGAGTTGGTGGAAAAATATGGCCAGGAAAACGCCGATTACCTGTGGGAGCAGATCGGAGACTTCGTCCGTAACTACCGCCAGTTGACGTTCATCGAGATGGGCGTTGAACAGAACGGCCGCTTCGAGCAGCAGGCGCGCGCGGAAGCCGGAGAGCGGGATTGGAAATTCGAAAAGCTACGCGGAGATCTCGGCCTGCTGCGCCGGTTGGTAAACGCTCAGTGGGATCCGGAAGACTTCCTGGTAGTCAAACCCGGCGAGAAGATCGTCGTCCGCTATGACGACTCGATTATCGCCGCCGAACCGGCATCCTGAAATCAGCCTGCCGCGGAACCCTCAGTTCGGCCGGCGCTTTAATGTCGGCCGCTCATCTTCGTCGCCACCCTTGGAATCACCCGGCTTACCGGAACCGTCTTCGATGGGTGACGTGCTGCCGCCCGGCTTTCTGCGAAGCTGCGGACGATTCAAATCCTTCTCCGTCGGTTTGCGACGATCGTGAAGCGCCTGCAAACGGGCCTTCACATCGTTGAATTCCGACGTAGTTACAACGTATTCCGGCTTCGCCTTCAGAATTTCCTGAATATTCTTCTGGGCCGTGGCAATCCGGTCATCAGTCAACGGATGACTGGAGAAGACCTTCGACATCGTGCCGGGCCGCTTCTTCTCAAGCGACTGAATCTTCTCAAAAAAGTCAACAAACGCGGTCGGATCGTATCCGGTCTTGTACAGATACTCTAAGCCGAGCAGGTCGGCCTCTGCCTCCATGCCACGGGAGAAACTAAGGAAACCGATTGGCACCAGTACACCCGCAGCCTGTTGGACGCCAAAGCCCGCCCAGCCCCCCATAAAGATCAGCGGAATCGTCGCCAGGTTGGCAACCTGGCCTCGAGTCGCTTGCCGGGTACCGTGCCGTGCGGCTACATGCGCGATCTCGTGCGCCATCACGCCGGCCAGTTCCGCCTCGCTGTCTGCTTTAAGAATCAGTCCGGAATTGACAAAAAAGAAACCGCCGGGCAGCGCGAAGGCATTAACCTCCTCGCTGTCAATCACTTTAATCGTGAACGGAACTTTTGCGTCGGAGTTTCGAACCAGGTTCTGCCCAACCCGGTTGACATACTCGGCAATCACCGGATCGTCAATAATTTTGGCCTGCCGCTCCACTTCCTGCGCCAGGCCCTTCCCCAGCGCAATCTCTTTTTCAAGTGAGTAGAAGTTGAGGCCCTTGCCGACATCCCGATTCCCAATTTCGTCGGGATCCTTCTTCTTGTCTTTCGCGTACGAGGGTGTCGCCAACGCGAGAGCCAACATCAGGCTCGTTGGAACCAAGCGTTTCACCGGCACCTCCTGACTCAAGTATACGGCACGACGCCAGCCGTCCTGCCAGAACTTTAAGTCTCAACGTTCAATTACTAAACGCCGTGGATGCCGTCCTGGTTGCGGAACTCTCAGCCTATCGTTCGGCTACACGCAGAAACGAGTCAAAAAGTCCGTCCGGCGGCCGGGCAACGGAACCGCCGGACGGTGAGGAGGACTCAATTCCGGCGCTTCAGCGTCGGCCGTTCGTCCTCATCATCAGAACTCTTGCCGTCGCCATTTCCGGAGGCATCAATTTTGCCATTGGATTTTCGCTTCAACGTAGGCCTGTCCAAGTCCTTATCCGGCAATTTCTTACGGTTGACCAGCAGCGCCAGCCGGGCTTTGACGTCGTCGAACTCAGAGGTTGTCACCACATACTCCGGACGTTCCTTGAGCATGGTCTCTATGTTCTTCTGTGCCGCCTTGATTCGGTCGTCCGTCGGAGGATGAGAGGAGAACAACTTGGAAAACGTTCCCGGCCGTTTCTTCTCCAGAGATTGGATCTTCTCAAAGAAATCGACAAAGGCCGTGGGATCGTACCCCGCCTTGTACATATACTGGAGTCCCAGCATGTCGGCCTCGGATTCCATCCCGCGGGAGAACTTCAAAAAACCCATCGGCACCGCCAGGCCCGCCGCCTGCTGAATGCCGTAGCCGGTCCAGCCACCCATGAAGATCAGCGGGATGCTGGCCAGTTGCACCAGTTGGCCGCGGGTTGCCTGCCGGGTTCCGTGGCGCGCCGCGACGTGGGCGATTTCGTGAGCCATCACGCCGGCCAGTTCCGCTTCCGTACTCGCCTTCAGAATGAGCCCGGAGTTCACGAAAAAGAAGCCTCCCGGCAGGGCGAACGCGTTCACCTCGTCGCTGTCGATTACCTTGATCGTAAAGGGAACCTTTGCATCGGAATTGCGAACCAGATTCTGGCCGATCCGGTTGACATACTCGGAAACCACCGGATCGGTAATAATCTTGGATTCCCGCTCCACCTCCTGGGCCATCTGTTTGCCCAGCGCGATTTCCTTTTCGATGGAGTAAAAATTGACGCCCTTGCCGACGTCGCGGTCTCCAATGGCATCGGGATCCTTCTCCTTGCTTTTTCCGATTGCCGGAGCGCACAGCGACAATGCCAGAAGGAACCCGATCAGCGGACGGCGGATTTTTTGGGGATCGAGCCGGATGGACATGGAACTCCTTACTTTGTGTCCAATCAAGAACGCCAAGGAGCGCTGTAGGGCCCAGCGTTATGACGCTCCGCGTACTCTCCTTTATGTTTAACGTATTCTTGAAGGGATGGGTTACGAGTCAGTGGAGCCGCTCCACCAACGGTATCGCTCCGAGTTTCCGGTTACCGAAAACCTGATTTATCTGAACCACGCCGGGGTGGCCCCCCTTTGC
Source organism: Bryobacterales bacterium (assembly GCA_020854055.1). GTDB lineage: Bacteria > Acidobacteriota > Terriglobia > Bryobacterales > Bryobacteraceae > JADZGD01. The sequence goes on from JADZGD010000114.1 coordinate 103,898, forward strand.
CGCCGTGCCGCCACGGCGATGAAGGATCTGACCGGCGACGCATGTGGTTTCGGCTCTTTCCATTACGACCGATGGATGGCGGCATACGATGGTTTGCGAACCGCCACGGCGCGACTGATCAACGCCAAACCCACTGAGATCGCACTGACTAAGAACACGTCGGAAGGCGTGGCCACCGTGGCCCTGGGCATCGACTGGCGGCCGGGCGACCGCGTGGTCGCCTTCAAGGAAGAATTCCCTGCCAACTATTTCGCCTGGAAACGGCTGGAGAACCAGGGAGTCGGCGTAGACTGGTTGTCGGTCTACGATCCGCTCGACAAGGTCGATGAGACCTGCCGCGGCGCCCGCCTTCTTGCCATCAGCTTCGTGCAGTTTCTGAGCGGCTTCAGGGCCGACCTCACCAGTCTGGGCGCAATTTGCGAGCAGCATGGCTGCTTCTTCTTCGTGGATGCGATTCAAGGCCTGGGAGCCTTTCCGCTGGACGTTCGCAAGTCGAAAATTCACGCCCTGGCGGCCGATGGCCACAAGTGGCTGCTCGGCCCGGAAGGCTGTGCCATTCTTTACGTGCAGCAGGAGTACCAGGATGCCATTGAGCCGGTGGAGTTCGGCTGGACGAATGTGGCCGGCTTTAACGACTACGCGTCCCGCGACATGACTCTACGGCCCGACGCGGGGCGCTACGAGTGTGGCACATTGAACACCGTGGGGTGCTACGGGCTGAGGGCGGCCATCGAATTCCTGCTCGAGGTGGGCGTCGAAAACATCGCCCCCCAGGCCCAGGCTCGCGCCGACCAGGTGGCCCTCGGCGCGCTTCGGAAGGGCTACGAGATCCTGGGCGAGCGCACGCCCGAAACCGGCGCCGGAATCGTGTCGATTCGCAAGCCTTACGTCGACGCGAGACTGGTGGTGCGGGCGCTCAAGGATCGCCGGATCGCCGCCGCGCCGCGCGCGGGCTGGGTGCGGATTTCGCCGCACTTCTACATTTCGCCCGAGGAGATCGAACAGGTGATTCTGGCGTTGCCCTAACCGCGATCAGGCCGGGCGCGCAACCGCCTCCAGAGCTTCGGCAGAATCGGCATAGAACCGGAACACCGTATCCAGACGGGTCACCGCAAACGAGTCGCGCACCTGGCCCGTGGCGCCGGCCATCACCAGCCGCCCGCCCGCCTGCAATACCTTGTTGAAGGCCGCAATGAAGCGTCCGATCCCGGTACTGTCGATGTGAGTCACGCCGCTCAGGTCGACAACGAACGTCTGGTTTCCTTCGCCCAGAAGGCCGGAAATCAGCGTGTCGATTCGTGCGCTCTCGTCGCCCAGCATAACGCGGCCAGTGAGCAGGATCACCACGGTTCCGGGCGCCGCCTGGCGCTGTTCAATCTCTAGGAGAATCAAGCTTCACTATTATAAGTGTTCGTGACGAGACTGGGCTTCCACCGCGGGCTCCTGGCAGATGGGGCAGGTGCCCGCCGGCAGGTTGCAGCGGGCATGCTCGAACTGAATGGTGGTATGGTCAATCCCGTGGCGCTCTCGCAGAAACGTGTTCACCCGGCGCAGTATCGCCTCGCTGGCCGATGGCGGCATGTCCCGGATCAGGATGTGGCAGCTCATCGCATGCGTTTTCGAACCGAGACTCCAGATGTGGATGTCATGAACGTCCAGTACGCCCTCCAGGTCCATCATCCCGTTCACCACCTGCTGTAGGTCCATCCCGCGTGGAAGACCTTCCAACAGAATATTCAGTGATTCCCGGGTGATATCCCAGGCGGTCCAGATGATAAGCACGGCGATCATCAGCGATAGCGCGGGGTCCAGCCAGTTCCATCCGGTGTAGCGGATCACCACCGCGCCCGCGACGATGCCCGCCGAACCGAGGGCATCGCCCATCATGTGTAGGAACGCCGCCCGGATATTCAGATCGTGCTTGCCCTTGTGCAAAAGGAGCATGACCGCGACGTTCACCACCAATCCCGCCGCCGCCACCACCAGCATCACCATTTCACCCACCGGTTCGGGGTGACGGAATCGCTCCACACACTCGTAGAGAATCAACACCGAGAGGCCGATCAGCGTCAACGCATTGGCGAAAGCCGCCAGCACGCCGGCCCGGTGATAACCGAATGTCTTCACCGAATCCGGCGGTTTACGCTGGTAGTACAGGCCCAACCCGGCCAGCAGCAGGGCCAGCGCGTCGGTGAGGTTGTGGCCGGCGTCGGAAAGTAGAGCCAGGCTGTTCGCCTCCATGCCGGCGGCGAACTCGATCACTACGAACAGCACCGTCGCGATCAGCGACCAGATCAGCGCGCTACCCATCTTTGGTGGTTCGTGGTGGTGGGAATGCGAAGGCACCAGGCTATCCTGTTCTCAGTTTAACGCTCGCCGGCCGCGCAAAAGCGGTTTCAGAACTTCGTTACCTCGGAAAAATTGAACCGGTTCACCTTCATCGCCGGAGCCACCATTTCGAAGGATTCTTCGCCCGCGGCGCGAACCGGCGCGGACATCGCTTCCACCTGGTTCAGCATCTCCACCAGGCTCACGTTGAAGCGGAAATTGTGCAGCCCCGACACCAGCCGGCCGTCTTCGATTAGAAACGTCCCGTCGCGGGTCATGCCGGTCATGATCTTCTCGTAGGGATCCACCTCGCGGATGTACCACAACCGGGTCACCAGGATGCCGCGATCGGTGGAGGCAATCATCTGCTCAACCGTGCTGTCCCCGCCGGCGACGACGATATTCACCGGCCCTTCACCGTACTCGTTAGGCAGTGGGTAGCCGTGGCCGGTGGCATTCCGGCCGGCCGCCGCGGCCCGGCTCCGGCACCAGGCGATCTCGCCCGGAACCCCGGCGGAAACCAGCGTCAACCGGCTGCGCGGCACTCCCTCGCCGTCCCAGGGAGCCCCGGTCTGGAGAGGATGGTAGACGTCGTCGTAAATGGTGATGTTGCCGCCGAAGGTCTTCCGATTCAACCTCTCGTTGAGAAAGCTACGCTGGTCCTCGATCGCCGTGGCGCTGAAATCCCCCACCATCTGCCCCAATAGATCGAGCACCGCCGCCGGCTGCAGAACCACCGTGTAGCGGCCGGGAGAAATTTCGCGCGGAGCCGCCGAAGCTGCCGCCTTTCGCGAGGCGGTAGTGGCCAGCTCGGCATGGTCAATATCCAGCGCTCGCGGCGACTGTGCTTTCGCCCAGCCGGAACTGTCGGCCCCCAGCGCAGTAATGGAGAACGTCGCCGAGGTCTCCGGGTAATAGGCCACCAGCCCCTCGGAGTTCATCAGAGCCGACACCGACTCTTCCGTCTCGAAAATTCCCGCGGCGGTCTGCCCGGCCGCTTCGACGATGCCGATCGCCTCGACCACCGCTTTGGCTCGATCCTCGGGCGCGGCGGCGGCGGTATCCGGATGGTGCCGCCGGACGTCGGCATACTGCTGCGGTCCAAGCAGCGGCATCAGGTCGGCATAGGGTTCGCTCGACCGCGTAATCGCAATCGCCTGCGCCACCGCCCGCCCAATCGAGTCCCGGTCGAACTGATTGGTAGTGGCGCGCGCCGTTCGCCCCCCGGTGATCACGCGGATCGAGAGAGAGCCGCCCTGCTGGGCAACGTTTTGATGGATGCGATTATTGGCGAATCGCGTTAGCGCGGAGCGCCGGGCGCCCATCAGCGCCTCTACTTCGGTCACGCCGGCCGGCCGAGCCGCATTGACCACCGCTTCGAACACCTCTTCGCACCGGCGGCGGGAGAACAGGTCCATGTCCGTCATCTCAGTTCTTGTACGCTCCCCCAACTTTGATCCGGCGGAACCGCGACGGGCTGGCGCCATGTCCGGTGCCCATCACCTGCTCGGGTTGCCCCTTGCCGCAATTCGGCACACCCCACAGGGTCCAGTGCCGGTCGTCGGCAATCGCATCGCAGCGATTCCAGAACTCGGTAGTAATCCCGCTGTATGACGGATTCTTCAGCATCTGAACGCGCTTGCCGTCGCGGATCCGCCAGCCTATCTCGCAGCCGAACTGGAAGTTGTAACGCTTATCGTCGATCGACCAGCTCCGGTTGGTCTCCATATAGATGCCATCATCCACATCGAACACCTGTTCCAGCGTCTGCTCGCCTGCCAGCAGGCTCACGTTGGTCATGCGGATCAGCGGCAGGTGGTTCCATCCGTCGGCCCGCATGGCGCCCGTTGAGCGCGCCTGCCCAATCGTGGCGGCCGTCTCGCGCGAACTCATGTAACCGGTGAACAGCCCCTCACGGATGATGTCGGTGCGTTGCCCCTCCACGCCCTCGTCGTCAAACGCGAACGTGCCAAGGCCGGGACCGTGACTCGCGGTGGCATCCGCCACTACATTCACAATCGGCGAGGCGTAAGCCAGCCGGTTCAGCTTATCGAGAGTGAGAAAGCTCATGCCGGCATAATTGGCTTCGGAGCCGAGCACCCGGTCCAGTTCAATCGGATGGCCGATCGATTCGTGAATTTGCAGGCCAAGTTGGCTGCTATCGAGGATCAACGTAAACTCGCCTTCCGGACACTGCGCTGCCGAGTGCAGCGCCACGGCTTCTTCGGCCACTCGCGGCGCATGCCTCAGCAGGTCCAGTTCATCAATCAGTTCGTAGCCCTTCAATTGATACTGGCCGCCGAATGAATTGGGATAGGAACGCTGCTGAATTTCGTCATTGCGGAACGCATGGGCCGAGTAGCCGGCGCCGCTCCAGGTTCGCGTCTGGTCAATCAGGCTGCCGTTGGAGGATGCAAAGACCTGCCGCCGGCGCTCGAAAACCATCGACGTCTCGGCCAGCGTCACCCCCGGGTTATGGCGAAGTTCGGCATCAACGGCCAGCAAGAGGGAGAGATTCTGCTCGAGTGGTACCTCGAAAGGATCGATCGCGCACGGCGATACCCAGGTCGCCACGTGCGGCGGTTCGGCGGCCAGTACCACCGCCTCCTTGCGCGCCAACCCGCTTGCACGGGCGATTGCGCCGGCCAGCGCCGCGGCCGTTTCAATACCCTGCCCGGAAAGATCGCCGGTGGCGGCAAACCCCCAGCAGCCATCCACGATTACGCGAATCCCGACTCCGGCCGTCTCACTGCCGCTGGCCACGCTCACCTTGCCGTTCTTGGTGCCGGCCGCCCGTTCTCGCGACTCGACCACCCGCACATCGGCATACTCGACGCCAGCCCCAAGGGCGGCGTCAAGCGCCCGCCGGGCAATTTGCTTCATGCCTGCGATTCTTGCTTAACTGGGTGTCGATCCGCAATGTTGTCACTGCTTGCCGGCCCCCTGCTGCCGGTTGGCCGCGGCGCGGCGTGCCCTCGGCGGATGACATTTGGGGCCGCACGCGCCACCGGTCTCCATTCTGATATCGTAAACCGGAATGTCCGGGCCGGCGCCGCGGCCACGCCGGCCGGATTTGCAGGGAAGGAGTCTAAGCTATGACATATTCGCGACGCGCGTTTCTTCACGCGGCGGGGGCGGTCACGCTCGCCGCTCAACAAACCTACGACACCCAAATCAGCGGAATTCGTATTTTTCCCGGCCACTGGCGGCCCCACTACCCATGGGAACAGATCGCCTGGATCAGCCCGCCGTGGCCCAGCCAGGACTACCTGTGGCTGGACTTTCCCGAGGCGATCTTCATCGACCGCCAACTCATCTGGGTGAGCCACATCAATCCCCAGGCGCTATCGATCTATCCCAGCTTTCCGCGCGTGCCATGGAAAACGGTGCCGGGTGGCATCGCCTTCGAGCGCACGTTGCCGGATAACGTACGGTTCGGAGGAAGCGTCACCAGACATGGAAAAACCGCCGTGGCGCTGGAGTTGCACCTTCACAATGGCGCCAAAGAGCCCCTGAAACGGATTTCACTCCAAACCTGCGCCTTCCTTCGCGCCATTCACGAGTTCGCCGACTATACCAAGGCGAACAAGTACGTCCACCTGCCGCACGCCGGCTGGACCTCGTTCGCCAATCCCATACCGCCAGGTGAATCCG
>JADZGD010000115.1 GCA_020854055.1 Bryobacterales bacterium
GGCGCACGCCGCACGCTTCGTCTATCACCTGCCGCCCGAGGTCTACCGCCAGGCCACGGAATACGCCCACGCCCGCTACCTCGCGCACTTTCTCGCCGCCGGCTGGGGGCTGCTGGTGCTTGCCGCCTTCATCCATTTCCGGGTTGCGCCGCGCCTGTGCCGCAAAGTGGAACGCATCACTTCGCGCCGCGCCCTTCAGGCGCTGCTCTACTTTCCGCCATTCCTGTTGCTGATCAACATGCTCGGCCTGCCCTTCCCCATCTACCGCCACCACCTGGCCCTCGCCTACCGCCAATCCATACAGCAATGGCCCTCCTGGTTCGCCGATTGGGCAACCGGGCAGGTGCTCTACCTCACCTTCGCCACGCTGATCTTCTGCCTGCTTTATGCGCTGCTCCGCCGCTCTCCGCGCCGCTGGTGGCTCTGGTTCTGGCTGGTCCTCGAACCCCTGGCCGGCTTCGGGGTATTCATCGCGCCGCTGGCCGTCGATCCCCTGTTCAACAGCTTCCAGCCCTTGGCGGAACATCACCCGGTGCTAGCCGGTAAACTTCATCAGCTAACCGTCCGCGCCGGCGAACCAATTCCCGCCAACCGCATGTTCGAGATGCTGGCCAGCCGTAAAACAAACGACCTGAACGCCTACGTCACCGGCCTCGGAGCCTCCAAGCGCATCATCATCTACGACACGCTCCTGGCCCGCGAAAGCACCGATCAGCTTCTTTCCACCTTCGGCCACGAACTCGGCCACTACGTCCTCGGTCACGTCGTAAAGTCCCTGCTCGCCGCCACCGCCGGCAGCCTCCTGCTACTCTACCTGGGCGCGTTGCTGCTCCACCGCATCTTCAACCCCCAAGGCCGCTGGGGCATTCCCGATGCCGCAAACCGGGCATCGCTACCCGTACTTCTGTTCCTGCTTTCCGCCGCCCAATTCCTGGCCGAACCCGCCATCAACGCCTATAGCCGCCAAATCGAGACCGCCGCCGACCGCTACGCGCTCCAAGTGACCACCGGCATCGTGGCCGACCCCGGAGCCGCCGCCGCCCAAGCCTTCCAGATCGAGGGCGAACTCAACCTTGCCGACCCGGCCCCATCCCCGTTCATCCGCTGGTGGCTCTACAGCCACCCACCCGTGGCCGCCCGCATCCGCATGGCCGCCCAATACGAAGGCGCCCGCCCGCACGGCGGTCAGGCCGTCCTCGGTCCTCCGCCCTCACCAGGATTGCCGGCACGGAAGTGATTGCGGAATACCCGCAAATCGGGCTGTTTACAAGAGAAAACAGACAGGAGTTTCCCAAGAATTTTCAGCCCTTCCACCCGAGCCTCAGCTCCAGTTGTAAGCTGTCAGGCGGCGTTTCGGGCGGCCTGAGGGTCGCCCGGGAGAGGATTTGCCGAATCCCGTCTGCCAGGGCGTAAAACCGGAACGGCGGAATTCCGAAAAATCGCTGCGAGATGATCAGCAGTTTCTCGCACAGAATCCACAGCTTCATCTGCTGGCTCAGAAACGCCGCCGTAAAGGAAGCTGCAGCTGCCACCAGAATCAATAAGTTCCTCAATCGCTGATACTTCATGACACGAACGTCTTCCAGGTTGTTGCTTTGTTTGACGAAGCGGAAAGTCTCCTCAATTTTCATCCGCCACCGTGCCGGACAGGTTGCGGCGGGCGATGACGGAGCGCTCGCCCATGGAGCGGATGACGAAGCATTCGGCGCTGTCTAGCCACGGTTCCAGCAACTTCTTGCGGTCACCGCCTCGGTTGATCACCCAGACGCTGCGTTCTTGGGTATGACTCCGGATCAGATCGACGGCCGCCAGCACCTCGTCGTGCTCGCTGCGGAATTTCTGGGCTTCAGCCGAATAGAATTTCTGATACAATACCGCCACCTCGCTACCGTAGACCTCGGTCGTGGTATCGAGCCGGAGACGCACTCTCACCGAAGGGGAGTTTGCCGCGATGCAGGCCAGCGATGTGCCGATGCAGGTGGTGGATCCGCGGGGGCGTGGCATGAACTCGAGCGGCACTGCCTCGGCAACCGCCGTTGCCATTCCGGCTAACGAATTGTGGATCCGTGCCACTTATGAACTGGATCCCCGCAAACTGGTGGTCGTTGACTGTCGCCTGACTGGCAACCCCACCTGTGAGCGGGCGATTAGGGGTCTTCGTTTGGCTGGCTTTTCCGATGTGGCCGGTGTGAACCTCAGATCGATGGGACGGTCTGCGACATGTTTGGTGGACTGAGAGGAACACAACCTATGTGGGTGACATACCTGCTCATTGTTCTGATTATGTTCATAGCGAGTCGTTCCACGAGTGCAGAGGAGGTGCCACCGTCGTCAGGACGCGGCGAATTGATCACGGAAGTGACAGTCGATGGTAGTGTTACAGAAGTAGATTCCAGTCTGCCGATCAATAGGGCGCGCGTGGAGCTTATACAATCGGGCTCGAGAGCTAAATTCGTCTGCGAGACCGACAGTTCGGGACACTGCACAATCATCCTAAAGACGCCCGGTTCGTATTTCGCGCATGTGGAAGCGGACGGATACATTGGCAAGGTGGTTCCACTCACGATCAGAGCTGGAACTAGTAGGACGATAGTTGACCTGACAGTCCGTAAGACGGGAGCAATCAGTGGCCAGTTGATAGATGACGGCAGTCATGCGCCCATTGGTGGTGCAACGGTTGGAGCTCTTATACCACGCTATATCAAAGGATACCGTCTCTACTTTCCTGTTGGGTCTACAGCAACTACGGATAGCAAAGGTCACTTTCGGATCACCGACGTATCTCCGGGAGAAGTCCTATTGGAGATCGTGTCCAGTGAAAAAGAGGCAGTCATAGCCGGGAGGCTGCCAGACTATACCGACAAGAAGCCACGACCCAAGGGTTACCCTAGGACTCGATGGCCCGATAATCGCGCTGATGGTAATGGTATATCCGGAGTTCGTCTGCAACCGGGTAGTGAACTTGACCTGCGGCGCGTTAATATCCACCAGAATCCACTGCTTCGAATTCGTGCTGCAGTTAGAGGTAGTGCCTGCCAGCCGGAGCAGATGGTGAACGTCAGTCTTTTGCAGCGGTACGGAGGTATGGTCATTGCGCGTGCTTTTACGACCGCACGTTGCCGCTCAGACATATCACTGGCTAATCTGGCTGCTGGCGAGTATCTCTTGATCGCGTCACAGAGCGGCACCAGCGCCGATCAACCACATAGCTCATTGGTTCACGTGCAACTAAGTACACAGGATGCGGACGTGGATCTTGAGCTACAGGCTCCACAACGGGTGTCGGGCCGCATCACGCTTGAGAATACCGACACCTCGGCGTTGCGAAACATGATAATCCGGCTGGCGCCGATCGCCGGCATCACAAGTGGGGAGCGCCACACGTCGCCTGATAGTGAAGGTCGTTTTTATTTGAATATGTATCCAGGCCGGCAGTATGAAGTGGTAATCGCCGGTCTAGAAGCACCGAATTATGTTCGGGAGCTTCAGTATAACGGTGTCACTCTAAGTGGATTCACGCTTCAGCCTGATTGGAGCGCGATGGCGCACTCTTTGACGATTGCCGTGTCGGGTAGAGGCGCTACAGTTGAAGGAGTAGTATCTCCAGAGGGTAAAGCGATCTCCGGGCTAAGTGTAATGATCGTCCCCTGGCCGTTGTCGCTATCAGATAGATATCCCATTTATGACACGGCTATGACTGACGATAAGGGGAGGTTTAGTAAACAAGGCCTGAAGCCTGGCCGGTATAGGATAATCGCCGCCTCTGAGTCCGCCGTTCGAAGACTACAGGACCCGCACGACTTTACGGATGCGGTCGAAGCCACAAGTGCCGTGGAGGTTCGGTTGGCTGAAGGTGACGTGAAGGCGGTCACAGTAGACACGCTCCTGTGGAATTAGAATAAAACTAGTAATGACTACATGCGTCTGAAGTGGTCGAAGTCAGAACGTGTGTCTTGTCATTAGATACAGACACAGCAGTTAGGGCGCACGTGGCCACATTAGCTGTGAGCGAGATTGTGAATAGGGATGGGTGAGATGAGTGACAGGATGCAAATAGCGGAGGAAGCCGTAACCAGCGGCGAGAGCGCGGATCGGCTGGGCGGCGTCCTTGTGACCGTTCAAACGCCATTTTTAGATAATCTCGCAATAGACACCGAGGTGCTTCGGGCAGAGACAGACGTTTTAACTCACTGTGGTGTAAACGGGTTGGTCTGGCCAGTCGCAGCTAGTGAAGTGATGAGTCTCTCGAGACAAGAACGCTTAACGGGTGCCGAACAAATATCGGACGAGTTACGTGGGCGGTTGCCGTTACTTGTTGGAATTACGGCTCACAATCAGTTTGAGGCGGCGGACTATGCAAGGCACGCTTCCTCTATTGGAACAAGAGCGGCGTTGACACTTCCAGCGGCCAGGCGGCCATTCTGGCGGTTCGGATGTGCGTAGGGCCGTAAGCGTCCGGTAAAGCCACCAGCCGGGAATGCTGTCGGAGGGTCTGATAAAGATAGTCTTGCGCTGGGGTACCCGGACGGGTAGCCAAATTCCGTATCGTGGCATTGCCGGTCATTCGCACCAGACGGTGCCGCGCAACCGCGCTACGCGGTCCCGTTCCGGTTGGCACACCGCATTCAGATTCTGCTTCCTGGTCCGCGAGGTGCCGGAGGAGCTTTCTACTTTGCTCAGATGGAACTTGTCATTTTGCCAAGGCAGGCCCCCCAGTTCGAAGCAAAGTGAAAAACCGTTTCTGCTACAATCGAGACTTCGGATGCCTAAGACGGAAAAGGAACTGCGGCAGGACATTGTCGAAGTGGGCAAGCTCGTCTTCCAAAAAGGCTGGGTCGCGGCCAACGACGGCAACATCAGCATTCGGATGGGTGAAGACCTCCTGCTGTGCACCCCCACCGGTGTCTCCAAGGGCCTGATGCACCCCGATGACCTCATCGTCTGCGATATGCAGGGCAACAAGATCTCGGGAACCAAGGAGCGAACCTCCGAGGTAGCCATGCATCTCACCGTCTACCAGATTCGCCCCGACATCCGTTCCGTCGTTCACGCCCACCCGCCCGTTTCCACCGGTTACGCCACCGCTGGCAAGGCCCTGAACCTGGCCCTGCTGCCCGAAGTCATCATCGGCCTCGGGTGCGTTCCGCTGGCGGACTACGGGTTGCCCGGCACGCCCGCCCTCACCGACGGCATGCTGCCGCTGATCCCCAAATACGACGCCATCATGATGGCGAATCACGGCGCGGTCTGCTACGGCGAGGATGTCTGGAAGGCATACCACCGCATGGAAACCGTGGAGCACTACGCGCGCATCGCGTTTGTGGCCCACATGCTCGGCGGCGCTACCGTGCTGCCGAAGACCGAAGTTCAGAAACTGTTCGACTCCCGCACCCGCTACGGCGTCAAAGCCCGCGCCGGCGTGGAGCCCGGATGCCCGCTGGTGGCCGAAGACATCGGCGGCCCGGAAAAGTTTGAAGTGACGCGCGAGGAACTCATCCGCCTGGTGGATGAGGTTCTGGCGGCCCGCGGACTGGCCTAGCGCCGCCGCCGGGAACGCTCTGTTTGTGGAATTATAGGATCTTGCGATTGTTGGAGGATAGATGGGCGAAGCTCTAGGAATGATCGAGACCCGCGGATTCGTCGCCATGATTGAAGCCGCCGACGCCATGGTGAAGGCCGCCAAAGTGACCGTTGTCGGCTGGGAGAAAATCGGATCCGGTTACGTCACCGCCCTGGTGCGCGGTGATGTGGCCGCCGTCCGGGCGGCAACCGACGCCGGCGCAGCCGCTGCCCGCCGGGTGGGTGAACTGATCGCCGTTCACGTGATCCCGCGGCCGCATCCCAGCCTGGAAGACGTCCTGCCCATCGGCAAGACTCAGGGCGGAAAGTAAGCCAATACCAGGCCGCGGCCGTAAGCGAGCGGTAGAAGGCATTCCGGAAGCGGGTGGCGTGCCGCCCGCCTTCTGAGGTGTGGTGAGGCACTCTTCATGATTTTGGCCCGCGTGGTTGGTACCGTGGTCGCCACCCGGAAAGATCCCCGGCTGGAGGGGAAGAAACTCCTCGTACTCAAGCCGATCGCCCCCGACGGTAAGGATGAGTCCGGCTACGTAGTCGCCGTCGATACCGTCAGCGCCGGCTTTCGCGAGCGCGTCCTGGCTGTTTCCGGCAGTTCCGCCCGCATGGCGGAAGGTTGTAAAGACACCCCCGTCGATACCTCGATCGTTGGCATCATCGATACCATCGACATGGACGAAGGGGCGGATTCCCGTTAGCCATGTATCTGGGACGCGTGGTTGGCCGTGTCTGGTGTACGGTGAAAAATCCGGGTCTGCACGCCCAGCGCCTGCTCATCGTTCAACCGCTCACCCCGGAGTTGAAACCAACCGGCCGCAACCTCGTCGTCACCGATAGTACCGGCGCGGGCGCCGGTGAACTGGTTTATTGGGTCAAGGGAAAGGAAGCCAGTTTCCCGTTCCGCCCCGATGAGGTGCCGAGCGACCTGACCATCGTCGGAATCGTCGACGAGATGCGCGTGAAGCGCCAACCGCAACCGCAGCCCCCCTCTCTCGCCCTGTGGAAAAGTGGCCCATGCTCATCGCAAAAGTAATCGGAGAGGTGGTTGCCACCCGCAAACACCAAAGCCACGAAGGGCGTAAGGTGCTGCTCGTTCAGCCGGTCCATCTGGACGGCTCGGATCGCGGCGATTCTGTCGTTGCCCTCGATGCCGTCGGCGCCGGCGTCGGCGAACGGGTACTGCTTGCCACGGAAGGCTTCAGCGCCATGACCGCCGTCGGCCGTCCCGATTCACCGATCGACATGGCCGTGATCGGAATTATAGACCGGGTAGACCTCCTCCCGGAATTGCTTCCGCCTGCTTCTCCGGCTTCCGATCGATAAGATCGCCGCGCCCCCCAGCAGCGCCTTCAGCGCCTCCGTTCCCAGAAAGATGCCGTTGAGAAAGACGTAGTCTTTCCCCAATCGGGCGTCATTGACATCAAACGCCAGCGCCCGGCCAGCGCCCACCAGATGCGATAAGATGCCGAACCACTGGGCTAACGCTAGCAGCAACATTGCCAGCGAAATCAGAATCGGGCCGGCGCTGGCGCCCGTGCCAAATAGTAATCCCAAAAAGAGAAATACTCCAATCATGACCTCAATTCGCAGCCAGAATGCGCGCTGTTGGAAGAAGATCTCCTGTGCTTCGTAACGCGCCAGTTGCCGCGCCGTCCGCGGCCCCATCATTGCGAATACCTTGGCTACGCGCTCATCAGGCCGCGCGAGTATCTCATCGCCGGCGGCGGAAGAGCGCAGGTCCATAATTCCCAGTAAAACAATGATGCCAATCCAGGCGCCGGCAAGCGGGATCAGAAGGTGGCGAAGGTTCATCTCTCTCTTTCTCTGTCTCTGAGTGGAACGAGCTTAACTGTTGAGTATACTGACCCTGCCGCCCTGCTGGTAGGAACCTCGCTCACCCTGGTCGCCCTCGCGCCCCGGCCACAACTCTGTTGCCGCTAAATTGCAGCCTTTAACTTGTTTTGCTGCAATCAGTTGAATATTTCTGATGTTTGACGTGGGAAGCCCCTTCTCTAGCATGAAGTCAGAAAGGCGGCAACGCCGGTTTCCGCCGGGAAGGACAGTAAATCGATAGGATGCCCGAAACCGATCCGATCATTATTATCCTGCCCTGTCTCTAAAACTCTCGCTGTTTCGCTACGCTGACAGGCGTGCGCCGATCAAAATATCATAGAAAAAATCGCTTTCAAAAGCGACATCTTCTGGTATGATTCCTAGGAGTACTCCTGCTAGGAGTACTCCTAGGACTGCCCGCTTCGCGCACTCCTCATTTCTCGTATTCTCAAGCATCGGTAGTGCGGATGAACGTTCGTCTGGTTCGTAGCGCCTGTCTCATCGCCGCCTCTGTCCTGGGCTCTCCCTCAGCGAAACCTCTGCCGGTGGCTCCCCCTGTACCGGACTCGGATGCCGCTCGCGCCTACCGTCTCTATGTGTCCGGCCGCTTCGCCCAGGCCGCCACACTCTATGAGCAGGCCTACCGCCGCGGCATGCAAGAAGGGAATCGCCGTCAGGCGGTTCGCTACCTGAACAATCTTGCCGGATGCCGCTTCGCGGGATTCCAATATGCCGGCGCCATGGAGACGTATCTGGAAGCCCGCCGCCTGGCCGTGGCCGCTTCCGATTATGAGACTCAGGGCGCGGTAGCGATCAATATCGCCAGCCTTTATCTTCAGATGGGGAATCTCGAGTCGGCTGCCACCGCCGCCACCCAAGGTCTGGCCGCGGTTCATCGCCATCGCCTGCCCGGCGCCGCCATGGCCCAGTTGTTCACCCTGATGGGCCGTATCCGCTTTCTTCAGCGCCGCTACGGGGAAGGCGCCGCCGCTTACCGGGAAGCGATAGGGGAAGCCCTCACCAGCGGCGACATGCCGCAACTGGCGCGCAGTTGGGACTCCTTTGGTTACTCCTGCCTGCGCCAGGGCAGGTTACACGAGGCGGAAACCGGCCTTATCGAATCATATCGGTTGCGTTTGCTGTTTCACCGGAAGGATCTCCATCTCTCCTACACTAACCTCGCCCTTCTCCGCCTCGCCCAACACGATCTTCGCTCCGCCGCCGTCCTCAGTCAGCGTGCCGTCGAACTGGCCTCGCAAAATATCGGCGGCGCCCCGTTGTGGCACGTCATCCACACCCGTGGCCTGGTCCGGGAGGCCCAGGGAGACACTCGAGGCGCTTTCTCTGCCTTCGGCCGGGCAATGCAAGAAGTCCGCCGCTGGCGGATCGGGGTCTTACCCGCTGATGCCCTGCGCGCTACCGCCGACGAGGCCCTCAACTCGGTTTACACCAGCTATGTTCGTGCCGGTGCCCGGCTCTACTTCGAGAGTGGAGACCGGCAACGGGCGGTGAAGACCTTTGCAGTCATGGAGCAAAGCCGGGCTGTCAGCCTCCGCGAATCCGCGGGCAGCTCCATCCGGTTGCCCCCCGAATACGGTGAAGCCCTCGCCCATATGCGCACGGCCGAGGCGGCATCCAATCGCGGCCACTCGCCGCTGGCGCGGGAAGCCGCCCGCCGCGCGCGTCTCCAACTGGTCGAACTGGAGACGCGTGCCGGACTCCAATCGGCCGGCCGCCGGAGCCATCTTCTTAACCACGCTTCGCTCAACGAAATCCGCCAGTCGCTCGCGCCCGGCCAAAGCCTGATCAGCTACCTCGTTGCCGAGCCGCAGTCCTATTGCTGGATTGTCACCCGGCGTGGCCTCTCGCTCCACCGGCTTGCCGGCCGCGGGCGTTTAACCGAGTTGGTGGATGCCTCGGCCGCCGCGCTCCGCTCGGGCCGTTCCGGTTCGCCGGAAGCCGCCCGGCTGGCGCGAGAACTTTTTTTGCAAAACGAACCCGAGCTAGGGTCAAGTACCCGCTGGCTCATAGAGTTAGATGACGTGTTGCTGCGTGTTCCGGTGGCTGCGCTACCCGACCCCACCACCGGCGCCCGCTTCATTGTGGAGCGTCACGCGGTGCAGATTTTACCCTCGGTGCTGCTCCGCGCCGATCCAGCGGCTGATCCGCCCGCGCGTCTGTTTGCCGGCCTCGGTGATCCCGTTTATAATTTCGCCGATCCCCGCTGTGCGCGGCCGGCCGCTGCCGTCTGGGCTCCCGGGTTTCTCTTCTGGCCGGCCGGCAGTTTCCGGCTTCCGGCCCCAGTGCCCCAACTGCCACGCCTGGCTGCCAGTGAGCAGGAGGTTCAACACAGCGCTGAAGCCTGGTCCTCCAACCCCGCCGATCGTGTCCTACTTTTCGGCAACCGGGCCACCAACGAAGCGCTTGCCGGCGCCCTCAATCGGCGTCCGTCGGTGATTCATCTCGCCACTCATGTCCTCCGCTCCACGCTGCTTCCCGACGAGGAGATGATCGCGCTCGGCCTGGGAAACGGCCACACCGCCCAGTTTCTCGACTCGGCGGCAATTCGCCGGCTTCAAGTTCCCGGCGCACTGGTCGTGCTTAGCGGTTGCAGCACCGGAGCCGGCGAGATTCTCCGCGGCGCCGGGTTGATGGGCCTTACTCGCGCCTGGCTGCTCGCCGGAGCGCGCGGCGTCATCGCCAGCCACTGGCCGACGCCAGACGACTCGGGCGAGTTCTTCGTCTCTTTCTACCGGCATTTGCGTGCCGCGCCGGGCGACTTCGCCTCGGCGCTGCGCCACGCTCAACTCGAAATGTTGCGGTCCGGCTCATGGCGTTCCCAGCCATCCTACTGGGCCGCGTACTTTGACTACGGAATACTCTGAACCATGTCCGATTGCCTGTTGTCTTCCTCGTCTTCCACCTCCCGCACCGCCGGGACTTCAGCCGTTGGAGCCACCCAGTGGACCGAGCTGGTCCATCGCATTCGCAACGGCGACGATTCTGGTATCGAGGAACTGTACCGCCTGTTTTCCCGAGGCATACGCTTCTACATCTGCCGGCAGCTCGGATCACAGGAATTGGAGGATCGGGTCCATGACACCTTCCTGATCGTGCTCCAGGCCATACAGAAGGGAGAACTTCGCGAGCCGGAGCGCCTGATGGGATTCGTGCGAACTATCGTGCGCCGGCAGATTGCCACTCATATCGGCCACAGTATCCACCAGCGGCGCGACAGCGTCGTCATTGACCAGCATCTACCCCTGGCCGACGATCGAAAAGATCCCGAACAGATGGCCATCGTTCGCCAGCGCACGGAATTGGCTCGCAAGCTGCTCTCCACGATCCCGCCCCGCGATCGCGAGATCCTCACCCGTTTCTACCTGCTCGAACAACCGCAGGAGCAGATCTGCCGGGAAATGAATTTAACGGATACTCAATTTCGCCTGTTCAAATCCCGTGCCAAGGCCCGTTTCGGCGAATTGGGAAAGAGAAGGATTGGGCGCAGCGGGCTGGTGTCATTCTTTTTGAGAACTTCCAGCGCCGCGATTCACTGAATCAGCAGAAAGTGTGGCCAGAAACCATCCACGGCCGGCAGCGGATATGTCATCATTTTAAAAGAGGACGATTTGAATGAGCGGCCATGCGTCCGACCACGCGTTGGAACGTTACTCGATGGGGAGATGCGGTGAAGAAGAGCTCGCTCAACTGGAAGAGCACCTGCTGGTCTGCTCCCGCTGTCAGGATCGCGCCGCGGAGTCCGACCTGCTGATTCACTCGTTGCGGGGAGCGCTCGCCGAAGGCCCCTTGCCGTCTCCGCGTGCGGAGCGCGCCGGCGGCGGCTGGTTCCGGCGCTTCTTCCTGTCTTCGCGCCGCCTTGTATGGGCTCCGGTCCTCGGAACGCTGCTGTTGGTTGTCGTTGGCTGGCGCGATCTCCGCGAGGCTGGTTCAGCGCCGCAGCAGGTGACCCTGGCCGCCTTCCGTGGAGTCGAAGATAATATCGGGGTCCATGCCGCGCCTGGCGCTCCTATCCGGCTCCGGCTTGATCTTTCTACCGTGCGCCCGTCGCCGCACTTTCGCCTGGAGGTCGTCGATGCGAGCGGTTCCGTGACCAGGCAAGGCAATCTGCCGGGCGCCGCAACAGCCAGTTTTGACGCCGGACCACTCTCCAGCGGACATCACTGGATCCGGTTGTACGACGCGAACGGAACCCTGCTTCGCGAGTACGGATTGAACGTAAACTAACTTCGTCCTTCCACCCGTTCAGAACACCCGCTGCTTCAACCGGGCGATCGAGAACTTGGCCGTGGCCGCCACCGCCATCACGGTCATCACCCCGGCTTGTACCGGGTCGCTCACCACCAGATCCGCCGCGGCCGGTACCGAGCCGGCCATGTTCAGGCTCACTACCAGCAACCCGGTCTGGCGCACTTCGCGCACTGCCCTTTCGATCTCGCCCCCCATCAGTGCCCCGGCCAGCACCAGCGCCTTCACCCGGGGCAGGCGCGCCGCCGCCCGGACGGCGTCGGCCAGCGGTTGCTCGCCTACCAGCGGGATGGTATCCACCGAGATGTGCTCCCCGCGAATGTTATGCCGGTCGGCTTCCGAGATCGCGCCGATCGCCACCTGCCCCACCTGCGCGCCGCCGCCGATGATGATGATCCGCTTGCCATAGACCTGTTGCATGCTTTTCACCCGCTCGACGGCGCGCACCGCCGGCAGCGCCCGCAACTCGGCGATCAGCGCCGCCGGTTCACCTTCAATCGTGATCTCGAACGTGATCCGGCTGGCCGGCTCGTTCTCGATGATCTCGACCGAGCGTATGTCACCCTGGTACCGCGCGATCACTCCCGTGAGTTGGTGTAGCACTCCCGGTCCGGGAAGCGTGTGAATGTAAAGCCCGACGTTTTCACTTGCCATTGGCCGGTCCTTGCCCGCAACGCGCTATCGCTGGATGCGCGCCGAACCACCCTTGGCGAATGCCCGTACCTGTTCCACGGTTGCCATCGTGGTGTCGCCGGGAAAGGTGGTGAGCAGCGCGCCGTGCGCCCAACCCAGACGGACTGCATCCTCGGGCGGCTCGCCCGACATCAGGCCGTAGAAGAAGCCGGAGGCGAATCCGTCGCCGCCGCCTACCCGGTCATACACGTTCAACTCGGCCGTCGGCGCGGAGTAGGTCTGGCCGTTGATCCAGGCCACCGCGCTCCAACTGTGGTGGTTGGTTGAATGGACCTCGCGCAGCGTGGTGGCAATCACCTTGATCTGCGGATGCTTGGCTACCACCTGGCCGATCATGCTGAAGAAGACCGAGGGGTCGAGCTTGGACTTGGCCGCCACTTCCGGCCCGGGAATCCCCAGGCCTTTCTGCAGATCCTCTTCGTTGCCCACCAGCACGTCCACGTTCTTCACAATCCGGTCTAGAACTTCGACCGCCTTCTGTTCACCGCCCCAGATGTTCCACAGCTTGGCGCGGTAGTTCAGGTCGAAGGACACGACGGCGCCGGCCTGTTTGGCTGCCTGCATCCCCTCGATGATCACATCCGACGTGGTAGCCGACAGAGCCGCGAAGATGCCGCCGCTGTGGAACCAGCGCACGCCGCCGGCGAAGATCGACTTCCAGTCAAAGTCGCCCGCCTTCAGTAGTGCCCCCGCTTCGTTCGAGCGGTTGTAGAACACCACCGGCGGCCGCACGCCGAAGCCGCGGTCGCTGAGCACCGTGGCCATGTTGGGCCCGTTCACGCCGTTGTGCTTGAAACGCTTGTAAAACGGCTTGACGCCCATCGCCCGAACCCGCTCGGCAATCAAGTCGCCGATCGGGTAATCCACCATGGCGGTAGCGATGCCGGTCTTCATGCCGAAGCAATCGGCCAGGTTGGCCGCGCAGTTGAACTCGCCGCCGCTTACGTGAATCCGGCACTCGGTGGCCTTGCGGAATGGAATGGTTCCCGGATCCAGGCGGTGCACCAGCGCTCCCAGTGAAACCAGGTCCAGGGCTCCTTCGGGCCGTATGTTCAAACCAACACTCATCACTTTCTCCTTATTCGGCCTGCTCAATCTCGTAGTGGCGAAGAATCTCTCCCCAGCGTCCCTGGGCGCGCAGCAAAAGCTCCACCACTTCCCGCACCGCTCCCTGTCCTCCCGGGGCGGCGGTCACGTAGTGGGCAATCTGCTTTACCTCCGGCCGGGCGTTGGCGGTGGCGATGGCGAATCCTACCCGCCGCATCACCACCACGTCGGTAAAGTCATCACCGATGTAGGCCACCTCCGCCGGATCGAGCTTGGCGTCAGCCAGAATCTCGTTGATGACGGGGATCTTTTCGAGGTGCCCCTGATAGATGTAACGGAACTTGCACTGGCGGGCGCGCGTCTCCGTGGCCGGAGAAACGCGCCCGCTGATCAGCCCGGTTACAATGCCCAGCCGCGCCATCCACTGCAGGCCGATGCCGTCCTGAGAATCGAATCCCTTGGTCTCGGCCATCGTACCGTCGGGTGCGGGGACGTTGTACAGCTTCCCGTCGGTGAGCACGCCGTCCACGTCCATCAACAGCAGGCGGGTGCGCGCGGCCATCTGGGTGATATCCAAACCGGTTTCCTCCGAGTGTGTTGCTATACGGTGTAAACGCCCGCCGAGACGCTGCCGCCGCGGCCGGTCCAGTTGGTGTGGAAGAACTCGCCGCGCGGCCGGTCCACCCGCTCATAGGTATGGGCGCCGAAGTAGTCGCGCTGGGCCTGGAGCAGGTTGGCCGGTAGCCGCGCCGTGCGGTATCCGTCGTAGAAGGCCAGTGCCGTCATGAAGGCCGGAACCGGCGTTCCCGCCTGCGCCGCCTGCGCCACCACCCGGCGCCACGATTGCTGGCAGGACGCCAGCACGTCGCGGAAGTATCCGTCGAGCAGCAGGTTTACCAGGTCCGGCTGGCGTTCGAAGGCCTCCTTGATCTTGCCGAGGAACACCGAGCGAATAATGCAGCCGCCGCGCCACATCAGCGCGATGCCGCCGTAGTTCAGCTTCCAGTTGTACTCCTTGGCCGCTTCCCGCAGCAGCATGAAGCCCTGGGCGTAGGAGACGATCTTCGACGCCAGTAGCGCCTTGCGGATGTCCTCGACAAATGCCTCTCTGCCGCCCTCGATGGTGGTCTTCGGTCCCTGAAGGATAGCCGACGCCGTCACGCGCTCTTCCTTCATCGCGCTGACGCAGCGGGCGTAGACCGCCTCGCCAATCAGCGTCACCGGCATACCGAGGTCGAGCGAGCTGACGGTGGTCCACTTGCCGGTGCCCTTCTGTCCGGCCGTGTCCAGGATCTTATCCACCACATACTCACCCTGCTCGTCCTTGTAGCCGAGAATGTCGCGGGTAATCTCGATCAGATAGCTGTCCAACTCGCCCTTATTCCACTCGGTAAAGGCCGCGTGCATCTGCTCGTTCGTCATGTGGAGGCCCTCTTTCATCAACTGATAGGCCTCGCAGATCAACTGCATGTCGCCGTATTCGATGCCGTTGTGGGTCATCTTCACGTAGTGGCCGGCGCCGTCTTCGCCCACCCAGTCGCAGCATGGCTCGCCGGCCGGCGTCTTGGCGCTGATGGCCTGGAAGATGTCCTTGACCAGCGGCCAGGCTTGGGGGCTTCCGCCCGGCATGATGGAGGGGCCGAAGCGGGCTCCTTCCTCTCCGCCTGAGACTCCGGTTCCGATGTAAAGCAGCCCCTTGCTTTCCAGATACTTCGTTCTGCGAATTGTATCGGGGAAGTGCGAGTTGCCTCCGTCGATGATCAGGTCGCCCGACGCCAGGTGCGGCAGCAGGGTCTCGATAAAGTCGTCCACCGCCTTGCCTGCCTTCACCATCAACATGATTTTGCGCGGCCGCTTGAGCAGCGCCATCATCTCTTCGATCGAGTGAGCGCCAAGGATTGTGTCGCGGCCCTTGGCCTGGTCATTCAGAAAATCATCGACTTTGGACACCGTCCGGTTGTACGCCACCACCGTATAACCGTGGTCGTTCATGTTGAGAATCAGGTTCTGGCCCATGACGGCCAGACCGATCAAGGCAATATCCGCTCTTTGTTCCATGCTTCTGCTCCTCACCAGTCAGTACCGCAAGGCATCGGAACAGGCGCTTCAGCACCCGGCGCCGGTTCAATCGAAGCCTTCGCCGGGGCAGTATCAAGTCTAGGAATTACGGCAGAAAAGTCCTGCGGGGCAAGTCGCCGATTTCGATACCAAGTTCTCTTATATCATGCTTCTACCATCGTCCGGCGGCGCGTGCTACCGGGCGCGCTGGCGCACGA
Source organism: Bryobacterales bacterium (assembly GCA_020854055.1). Lineage (GTDB taxonomy): Bacteria > Acidobacteriota > Terriglobia > Bryobacterales > Bryobacteraceae > JADZGD01. The sequence goes on from JADZGD010000115.1 coordinate 15,690, forward strand.
TCCGGAATCCGAAGTAGGAGTTCTTCTGTCCGGGAAAGAACGAAATCCGTACGCTGCTCCGGGTGTACACGGCATTGGCTCCCCAGGAGCCTCCGCGCAGCACTTTATTCACACCCTCGGCCGGACCGGGCGGATCCACTGCCGGGCTGGCGGAATAATAGTCCGCGTTAAACCAGTCCTGGCACCACTCCCAGACATTGCCGAGCATGTCGTAAAGGCCCCAGGGATTGGGCTTCTTCCGGCCTACCGGGTGGGTCTCCAGGTTTGAGTTGGCGAAGTACCAGGCGATCTCGTCCAACTCGCCCGGGTAGTCACCGCTGGTGCCGGCACGGGCGGCGTATTCCCATTCGGCCTCGGTTGGCAGGCGGTAGTGATTCGCACGATCGGCGTTGTTCAACTTGGCGAGGAACTGACGGGTATCTTCCCAACTGATGCTGTCAACCGGTTTTTCGGGCGCCTGGAAGCGGCTGGGGTTGGATCCCATCAGCGCTTGCCACTGGGCCTGGGTAACCTCGTATTTGCCCAGGTCGAAGCCCTTACTGATACGGACCTTGTGCGGTGGTTGTTCGCTGTTCATCCCGCTACCGGATCCCATCACGAACTCGCCCGGCTCAACGTGGACGAACTCCAGTTTCAGGCCGGCGATGGACTCTCCGGCGGCCGCCGCGGGCACGAGCGCGGCCGCGACGGCGAGAGCGAGACGGAAATAATGAACCGGCATACGGACCTATGCGCCCAGTGTATCGCCATCGCCGCTATCGGGCTTGGGCCGGACGCACATCTTTGAGGCAGGCGCCCCAGGGAGCGAAGCCACGATTTGCGCCGTAGTTGTCTTCTTCAAAGTAGAGCAGGGCGTCCACCGCCGCCCCGGCTTGTGTCTCGGCAATGCGCCCGGCAAAGTTCCAGGCCTTGGCCGTCACCCCTCGCGGCCCCTGGCGCAAGCGCACGCGGGCGTGCTTCTCCTTCCATACCAGTGGCTCGCCGGCCACTTCGGCGCCTTCCACCGCAAACAGAGGCGCGGGGTTGCCGTGGCCGAAGGGCGCCAGCGAGAGGACTTGCGCGATGCTCTCATCGTTCACCTCGGTCAGGCTGAGGCGGGCATCGGCTTCAAATTCCGGAACAAAGTCGTCGGCTGAAAGACGGGCAGCGGCATAGTCGTTGAAGCGGCGGCGAAACTCACCGACACGTTCCATGGGTAGCGTTAGGCCTACCGCCTGGCGGTGCCCGCCGAACCGGATGAACAGTTCCGGCATGGCCTCCAGCGCCTCCAGCAGATGGAAGCCCCGGATGCTGCGGCCGGAACCGGATGCTTCGCCGCGTTCCGTATCCTCACTGAGGACGATCGCCGGGCGATGATAGAAATCCACCACGCGGCTGGCCACGATGCCGACCACCCCACGATGCCATCCGGGGGCGGAAAACACCAGGCCGGCTTCGGAAGCGCCCACCGGAGTCTCGATACAGCTTTCAAAGATCGCCCGGCGGATCTCCTCTTCCGTTTGCTGGCGTTCCCGGTTGAGATCGTTCAAACGTTCGGCGATATCGCTGGCGCGTTGCCCATCGGAGGTCAAAAAGAGTTCAATCACTTCGGCCGCCGAATCCATGCGGCCGGCAGCATTGATTCGCGGAGCCACCCGGAAGGCCACCTGTCCCGCCGTCGGCCGGTCGCCAGGGTTGAATCCGGCCACCCGCATTAGCGCTCGCAAGCCAGGGTTACGCAACTCGCGCAGACCTTCGAGACCGTGTTTCACGATCACCCGGTTCTCACCGCTGAGCGGCACCACGTCGGCAACCGTGGCGATGGCCACGATCTTGAGAAACGACTCCACCAGGCGGCGCGCGCGTTCGCGGGGCCATTCGAGGGCCTCCAGCAGCGCCTGCACCAATTTCAGCGCCACCCCGGCGCCACAAAGCGATTTTTCCGGATAGGGGCAGCCCGGTTGGTTGGGATTGAGTACCGCGGCAGCCGCGGGCAGTGCCGTCTCCTCAGGCAGATGATGATCGGTGACAATGACGTCGATGCCGAGCGTGCGGGCATGGTCGACCACGTTCGCCGCGCGAATACCGGTATCGACACTGACGATCAGCGTTACACCGTCGCGCGAGGCTTCCTCGATCACCTCCGGACGCATCCCGTAGCCGTCGCGAATGCGGTGCGGAACGTGGAAGCCGGCACGGCCTCCGGCCAGTTCGAGGGTCTTCTTCAGGATGATGACGGATGACGTGCCGTCCACATCGTAATCGCCATAGAGCAGAATCTGCTCGCGATCGCGGATGGCGCGGACCAGGCGTGCCACCGCCTCCCGCATCCCCTTCATCAGCAGCGGATCGTGCATCGAATCGAGCGAGGGAGCGAGGAACTGCCGTGCCTGTTCCGGATCGCCATAGCCGCGCGCCACCAGCACCCGGGCGGCCGGACCGTGCAGGCGCAACTCTTCCGAGAGAAGCCGGACCCGGTGCGCATCCACCTCCGGGATCAGCCAGCGGGCGGGAGCGGCCAAGGTCAATTCCTGGAAAAGTACCCGCCCATGGGCTCTTCGTCTTCTTCGTCGTCGTCGGGCAGCAGATCGTCGACATCGTCGCTGATCTGTTCCAGTTCCTTATACCAGGGCGTCCGCAAATCGAACAGGTAGGTGCGTCCCTGGGCATCAAAGGAAAGCTCGATGACGCAGGTGAAGCCCTGATAAGCCGACATCTCCTCCAGACGCCGGGCGATGACGCGTTTCTCCTCGCGGGCCATCTCGGCCATCTCCAGCCGCTCGGACACCTCGTCCACGGCCGCGCCCGAAAACTCCCGGTGATGAAAAGCGATCAACCGCGCATCCAGTTGCTGGGCAGCTTGAAGGAAGAGCCTGTAGTCCGGGTAGCGTTTGGTATCCCATTCGATAGCCGTCAGGTCGGGTAACGCGCGCGAGTAGGAATGGAAAACCGCAAACCCACTCTGTTCGAGATACTGTTGAATCTCGGTCTTCAAGCTGTCGAAATTGTTCATTATTCCGATATAGTTACCAGCACATCGGTCCCGCCGGCGAGTTCACGCGCCGCCGGGGTGATGATGGTTTTTGGTCCCACGTGGATCTTTTGCGACTTCTGAATCGCGCTGCGAACATCGCTCTCGCAGACGAAATCGGTCACCACCGGGGGGGGAAGCGCCGGCGCCGGCACGGGACTGGCGGAGGCAGGCGGCATGCCGCAACTGCAACTCGGCGGCGCCGTCACGGCCGAACCGCCTCCGGCCGCGGCAACGCGCTTGGCTGCCAGGAACCGGTCGACCACCTGGCCGGTGACCCGGGCGGCAGGGCGGGCAGCGGCTGGCGCCGCCGGTGGAGGGGCGTCATAGCCCGTCGCCACGGGCGCGGCCGCCGGAATGGGCGGCTGGCCCGTAAGTTTCAACCCGCGCTGGGCCAGGTACTGCTCGACGGCGCTCAACACCGTTTGCCGTTCGACGGAGGCAACCGGAGCCGCGGCCTGGGGAACGGGCGTGGCGGGTGTGGCGGATAACGGCGCAGTTCTGGTTCCTGATTCCTCCGTGGGCGGGAATGCCTCCTCCGGCGTACGCATCGCGTAAGCCAGCCGCTTGATGTTGATCAGGTGCAGGGGGCCGACATTATCCGAAGTGCTGTTACTGGCAATGGCGCCGCAGCCGAGCGTCATCGACGGCAACACGCCGGTGGTGATACCGACCGAGCCCTGGGGCGCGGCGGTGTTCACCAGAACGCGGTAAGCGGGCATGCGGACGGCAAATTCACGAATGCGTGCATCGTCGTTGGAGTAGATGACCGTGGTATGACCGAGGCCGCCGAAGTGCAGAATCGCCTCGCAGGCATTGACGGCGGCGGCGAAGTCTTCCACAAACAGCAGCGCCAGTACCGGGGAGAGCTTTTCCGCCGAAAGTGGATGCGCCCGGCCCACACCTTCAATCTCGGCGGCAATGATCGTGGTGGAAGCCGGAACTTCGAACCCGGCCATCTGCGCGATTTTCCGCGGCGACTGACCGACGCACTTCGCGCTCACCGCGCCCGAGGGCGTGATCAGCACGCGGGTAATCGCCTCGCGCTGTTGCGGGTTGCACAGGAAAGCGTTGTTGGCCTGGAGTTGGGCCAGGATCCGCTCGCGGAGACATTTGGTGGCAACCACCGTCTGTTCGCTCGAACAGACGGTGCCGTAATCGAACGACTTGCCGCTGACCACTTTAGAGATGGCATCGGCTACATCGGCCGACTTTTCGATCAGCACCGGGACGTTACCCGGTCCCACGCCAAAAGCCGGTTTGCCGCTGGAATAAGCGGCGCGAACCAGTCCCGTGCCGCCGGTGGAGAGAATCACGGCGGTCTTTTCGTGCTTCATCAACGTCTGTGTCGCTTCGAGCGTCGGATTGTTGATGCACTGGATGATGTCTTCGGGCGCGCCGGCTTCGACCGCCGCCCGATGGAGCAGGTCGGCCGTATAACAGGTGCAGTTCTTGGCGCGTGGATGCGGGCTGATGACGATGCCGTTGCCGGACTTGAGCGCGATGATCGACTTGTAGATGACGGTGGAGGTGGGGTTGGTGGTGGGCAGGATAGCGGCCACCACGCCCATGGGGACTCCATATTCGACGATCTTCTGCTCCGGGATTTCACGCAGCAGACCCACCGTCTTCATGCCGCGGATGGTGCGGGGAAGCAGGTCGGCGCAAAGCAGGTTTTTGGCCAGCTTATCCTTGGCGTTGCCGTAGCCGGTCTCTTCAACCGCCATCTCGGCAAGCTGCTGCGCGTTGGCGCGGCCGGTGGCGGCCACGGACTCGACCACTGCGTCTACCTGCTGCTGCGTGAAGGAGCGATACTTTTGCCAGGCGGCATGGGCCTTTTCGACCTTGATCCGCACTTCCTGAATTGCAATGAGATCGTGATCCTGAAGCATGGCGAGAGATGATGGCGGTCAGCCCCAACGGGTCTGGCCGCGTCCGCTTAGGGGCCCTAGCCGAGACTCTTGTCGCCCTTCTTGTTGGCGCCGGGCAGAATGCGCTCCACTTCGTCGTGCGGATTGGGAATCACGTGGACAGCGATCAGTTCACCCACGCGACGGGCAGCGGCCGCGCCGGCGTCGGTGGCGGCCTTGACTGCGCCGACGTCACCACGCACGGTGATGGCGACAAACCCGGCTCCGACGAACTCTTTTCCGGTCAAAGTGACGTTGGCCGTCTTCACCATGGCATCGGCGGCTTCGATCGCGCCAACCAGTCCCTTCGTTTCTATCATGCCGAGCGCTTCCATTGATCCTCCTGAAACTGGCTAAGAAACTATCACCCTAACACAGTTCCGCCGCCCGAAACCAGAAATCCCGGCGGCGCGCGATGCGAGATAGAATAGCACTGGACAGATTTCCAGACTATGGCTATCAACCGACCTGCAACTGTACTCATCCCGATGAGCCTCCTGGCGGCGGCTTGTCTGCTGTTTACGGGCTGCTCCAGCAGTCAGAAGGAGGCCGAAAAGGAGCGGGAGGCGCCTCCCGCCGCCCAGCAGGCTCCGCCTGCGGAAGCCACGCCTCCCTCGCCGGCTCCGGCCGAGGGAGCCAAACCGGAGGCCGATAAGAACGCTTTCAAGGTGAAGTTCGAGACGTCCAGGGGTAACTTCATCGTGGAAGTGCATCCGGACTGGGCTCCGCTCGGAGCCGCCCGGTTCAAGCAACTGGTGCAGGACAAGTATTTTGACGGCGCACGCTTCTTCCGCGTACTGCCCGGCTTCGTCGTTCAGTTCGGCCTGGCGGCCGATCCGGCCAAGACCAGAAAGTGGGATAAGCCGTTCAAGGATGATCCGGTGCTGCGGACCAATCGCATCGGATCGATCGTGTTTGCCACCGCCGGGCCTGAAACCCGGACCACACAACTATTTATCAACCTGGCCTCCAACCAGCGGCTGGATGACCAGGGCTTTGCTCCCTTCGGCCAGGTGATCGAAGGGATGGATGTGGTGCAGAAGATCTACCCCGGTTATGGCGAGCGGCCCGATCAGGGCGACATCACCGCGCACGGGAACGCTTACCTGAACAAGGAATTCCCCAAGCTGGACTACATCCGCC
>JADZGD010000116.1 GCA_020854055.1 Bryobacterales bacterium
CCACCAAAGCAATGGCCCCGATTGCCAACGAACTGCGGAGCGAGATTGAACGGCTGCGCGCCGATGGCACCATGGGACAGGCCCTCGATATCTGGTGCCCGCTGCTGTCGAACGAAGCCGAGATGCTCTACGAAGAGCAGGATGCCCGCAAGGCGCGCAACGTGTACCTCACGCTCTTGGCCCTGGCGGCCGTGGCCGGTTCCGTCGTGCTGTGGCAGTACCTGAGCGCCCGGTCGGCCCGGCGGATAGCGGAAAGCGCCAGCCTGGCAAAATCCGAGTTTGTCGCCAACATCAGCCACGAGATTCGCACGCCGCTTGCCGGTATTCTCAGCACCGCCGAACTGCTCTCGGCAACGCGCCTCAGCCCCGAGCAGATTGAGTACGCCGATGTGATCAGCCAGTCAGGCCACACGCTGCTCGCTTTGCTGAATAGCGTGCTCGATATCAAGAAAATTGAAGCCGGCAAACTGGAGATCTCGGTGATGCCGTTTGATCCCGGAAGCCTGGTCGCCCAGACAGTGGACACTTTCCGCGCCTCGGCGAACCGGAAGGGGCTTGTGTTGTCGGTGGATGGGATTGAGCAGATGCCGCCGGTTGTGGCGGGTGATGGTCTACGGATTCGTGAGGTGCTGGCCAACCTGTTGGGAAATGCCGTCAAGTTCACGCAGTCCGGCATGGTCAGGGTGAGTTGCGGATGGACCGGGGCGGAAGGATCGGGTCGTCTCAATGTCACGATCGAAGACACCGGCATCGGGCTTCCCGAAGGGTCGGAGCAATTCCTGTTTCAGAAGTTCGCCCAAGCCGATTCCTCAATTAACAAGAAATACGGCGGCACCGGGCTGGGGCTGGCGCTGGCCCGGGAGCTTGTCTCGTTGATGGGTGGCGAAATCGGGTGCAGGCGCCGTTCCGGTGGCGGCGCGGAATTCTGGTTTACGATACCGCTGGCGCTGATTTCGAACTCGGACCCCACCGAGTCATCTTCCGGCGAACTCGACGAGCGAGCCGCCGGGGATTCGGAGCAGCACAGACGCCCTCATCTGCTGCTGGTGGAAGACAATCCGGTCAATCGCCTGGTTGCTTCCCGGTTTCTGGCGCGGGCCGGCTGCAGGGTGGATGAGGCTACCAACGGGCAGGAAGCACTGGAGAAGACCCGCGGCCACCGCTATGACGCGGTTTTCATGGATTGCTTTATGCCGGAACTGGATGGTTACGAAGCCACGCGGAGGATACGCGCGGCGGAACCGGACGGATGGCGCGTGCCTGTGATCGCGTTGACCGCGGCTGCCTTTGCCAGCGACCGCGACAAGGCGATCTCCGCCGGCATGGATGACTACCTTACCAAGCCGATCGAGTTATCCGAACTGGCACGGGTGCTCGACCGATGGGTCTTTTCCGAGCGAACGGCTTAGAGAGTCTGCCAGAATAGTTCCGGCCGCCTGAAACTCCCATGATGATCCTGCTTGCGCTGAGCCTGGCGATCCTGCCGGCCGCTGATGAGGCTTATCTCCACGAACAGGCCAAACAGGTGGTTGCCGAAGCGCGTTTGGCGCCGGGTCAAAGCTCCGGAAAGTGGCGTAATGAGACGCCGTATACCCTGCGAGTGCCGGGCGGCAACATGGGTTACCCGGCCTTCTGGGTGCGTGATGCGGTGATGATGCTGGGAGCCCACCTGGTGCCGGCCGGCGAGATCGAGGGCTGGATTCGCCTGATGGCATCGACCCTTCGTGATCGTGACTGGGAGGTGCGGCCCGGCGTGGTGGTGCCGGCCTATGCCGTTCCCGATCACATTAATTTCGACGGGAAACCGACCTTCTACCCCGGTAACCTGGAAACCGGCGCCCGGCAGGGCGGACCGCCGTTTGGCAAGTATCCTCCGTTGGATGACCACTTTTACTTTCTCACGGCGATCTACGAACACTGGAAACTCACTCATAACATAGGGGTTTTCCGCTCTCTCGGGTTCGTTTTGCTAAAAAGGATTTATGCGGTTGCGGCCAGCGACCCAGCCACCGGATTAGTCGAGGCCGGCGATGTCGATACCGAGAATGCCAAGGATTGGGGCTTTTGCGACACGGTTTTTAAGAGTGGCAAGCTGCTATTTCCTTCGATCCTGAAGTACCGCGCGGCCGGGCAACTCTCCGAACTTTTCGCGGCGGCCGGCGAGGGGGGTGAGGCCCGTCATTATCGCCGGGAGGCAGCGCGGCTCCGGCGCGCCATTGGCCGAACCTTCCTCAACCCGGATGGCTGGCTGCACTCGGCGACAGGAGTCGGAAATCAGCCCGATGTCTGGGGCAGCGCCTTTGCCGTCTGGGCGGGGGCAGTGGACGATGATACGGCCCGGCAGGTTGCCCGCACGCTGGTCCGGGCGTATCGCGACGGGCAGGTTGTGCGGCAAGGTTGTGTGCGCCATCTGCCCAAAGGGGAGTGGGAGAAGTGCATCGCCAAGCCGGACACCTACCAGAACGGCGGCTACTGGGGCACTCCCTCGGGATGGTACATCGCGGCCATGCACCGCGTGGATCCTAAGGCGGCGAGAGAGATGGCGGCCGGCTATATTCAATTTTTGCGCCAGTCCGAACAATGGGAGTGGTTCCATCCCGGCACTGGACGCCATGCGAATCCGCGCTATGTGGCCACGGTGGCGCTTCCCTACATCAGCCTGTTGCAAGCGGGGCTCATCGCGCGTCCGGTGACAGCGTCACGCTGACGATGCGGTAAACCTGGATATCGGGCAACTCCGCGTGAAGGCGGCCATCGCGCACGATGACGCCGGGCAGTTCATCTTCATTCCCGCCGGCGGTCAGGGTGGTTGCCGCTTTCACTTTGAGCCGGCTGAGCGACGGTGGGAGCGGCAGTGAGATGGCGGCATGTTTTGCCGGGAACACTTCACCCGAGGGAGAGATGTCGTAGTTGAGCACGTGGACCGTTACCAGGGTGCCGCCGTCTACAGTTTTCGAGTAGGCATTGGCGCGAAGGCCGGGGACTCCGGGCTGGGTTGTCCAGCGAAACCGCGGAGCCATTGCCCGGGCGAGATTGGTTTCCGCACCGGCGAACAACGGCTTGGCGAGCGGGCGGGCAAGATCATCGAATGCCGGATGCCCCCCGGTGACGATAAGCAGACCGCCACGGGCGCGCCAGCGCTCGATCGAATGAGCCTGCCCGGCCGAAAGATACTTCACCGAGGGTAGAATCAGCACCCGGTAGCGTGAAAGTGCGCCCAGCGTGCCTTCGGTAAGGAAGTCGAACAGCACCTGACGGCCCGCCAGTTGGGGGTGAATGGCGTAGACCTGTTCGAGATGAGCGATGTTTTCCAGGTGCAACTGGTTGAAGAAGTAAGCCACGGCAACGCCGGCCAGCGACGTCATTCCGGCGAACAACTCGGGACGGCTCTCATAGAGGCGGCGGAACGTCCGGCGCACCTCGGGAAACGCGTAACCGCCCTGAACCCAGGCTCCGCAACCGCCCGCGGCGGCCTCGGCATGGGCCAGTTCGATATTGGCTTTGCCATGGGGGCCGCCGGATAGAACCACCGGCCGGGCGCCATTGGCCAGGGCGAACTTGTACTGGGCCAGGTGGGAGGTGAAACCGCCCGCGGCAGCGCGGCCCGGCATGCCGGTTACGTAGTCCTCCTCAAACATCATGAAATCGGCGCCGCGCTTCCACTCGGCAACATTCTTTCCGTAGCGGCGGCGGCCGTCCACGGCTCGGACGGTTTGCATGGCGCCCCAGTTGGGAACGAATGTGAACCTGGGAATGTGGGGCGGCAGGGACTTTCCCAGAAAGACGAGTAGTTCGGCGATGCTCCAGGCCCAGAAGCGCTGTGTTTCAAACCAGCGGAGACGGTCCTGGGGGCGTTCGATTCCGAGCAGGTGCAAATTGGCCACCCCGAACTGCCTTCTGCGCTCGGCAGGAGTGTATTTCCGCTCGATGGCGGCGATGAATTCGCCGGCCTGGCCGTCAAGAAAGCCGGAGCCGATGCGATCGAAATTGGATCGCATGGTCAGATTGGGAATCTGGAAACGCTTTTCCAGTTCTCCGGGTTTGAAACGGGAGGTGAGGAACTCGAGAAACTCGGGCCGGCTCTTGGCCCACCAGACTTTGTCGGCGTCCGAGTTCAGCGAGATCTTATCGGCATCCGATTCTCCGAAGGCGGCTTTCAACTCGTCTGGCGAATAGCGCGAGCGCAGGTAGCGCGCGAAGCCTTCGCGGCAGTAGCGGCAGTAGCAATGGATGATGTTGTCGTCAACGAAGACGCCGTCAAAGCCGGTTGAGGCAATCTGCCGGACGACGAAGGCCAGCCAGTTTCTCCAGTTCTCATTGTTCGGACAGGGCGCATAGAAGTACTGCGGCGCGTAACCCGGATAGGCCGCCGGGTTGTTGAAGTGGATCTCTCCGGCCGGGTCGCGCTGGAGCCAGAGGGCCGGATCGCCGGTGGGTTTCGCGTGGAGACCGAAATCACGGTACTGATCCCAGGAATCGTAAAACTCCCAGAAACCCAGCCGTTTTTCGATATCGCCTCCCATCTGCTGGCTGTCGATGTAGGGGAAGATTATCCGGGCGCCAGCGCCGTGTAAGTTCGTCACCATGTCTTTGAGGGCGCGAATGCGCTGGTGTGTTTCGGCTGGGGTCAACTGGCGGTAGCGGGACAGATCGGCCACGGGTAAGGGGAGCGGGCGGGGGCCCCAGTGGCCGGTGAATGGCACGTCGTGGCCGAGGTGGAGCAGGCAGGGAGGCGCCTGGCCGGCGCGGGCGATGAAGCCGGGGTCCGCAAGATGATTGGTGGCGTAATCGATGATGTAAGTTGAAGGCAACGTCGTCTGGCGCGGCACGGCGCGTTCGATCTGAAAACGATCCGGTTGGGCGAGTAGGGGAGCGGCTCCGGCGAGCGGCAGCTTTAGCAGATCACGCCGATTCATCACCTTGATAAGTTATCACCGTGATTCGTCCGTATGGGGAGATGTTGGCATTGCCTGCGCCGGCGTGGGAAAATCTGGCCGGAACGGGCCTGCGGACGGATTATTGTTCTCCCATCACGGTCGGCTTCCTGATAAGTTGAAAGGCACTGTGATGATGCTTCGCCGGTTGCTGTGCGGTATCTGGCTGGCACTGGGAGCAATGCCCGCCATGGCCGCGGTGCGGGTGGATTTTCCGCAAGTTGCGGACTCCCGGATCGACTATGGTGTCGAACAGCTTAAGAAAGCGGCTTCCGCCGCCAGCCGGTTGAGAGTTCGAGTTACGCTCGATCCACCGATGACAACGGGAACGGCCGAGAGCTACCGGCTACGAGTGGATGGAGATGCGGTTTCGATCATCGGCCACGATGCCGCCGGCGCGATGTATGGCATGCTCGATCTGGCGCAACGGCTCAAAGGCGGGCGAACGCTGCCGGCGGAGCTCGACGTAACCGAAAAGCCCAGCCTCAGCCTGCGTGGAACCTGCATCCTGCTGATGAAGCTGGGCACCTATGATTACGCCATAACGCCGGACGGATTCCCATTTTTCTACGACAAGACGTTGTGGCGTGAGTATCTGGACTTTCTGGCGGAGAACCGGTTCAACTATATCGCCTTCTGGAACGGGCACCCCTTCGACTACTTCGTGAAGTTAGCTAAGTACCCCGAGGCCCAGCGCGGCATGGAGGCCGGGCTGCTGGAGCGAAACCACCAGATGCTGATGTGGCTGGGGCAGGAGGCCAAAAAACGTAATATCTGGTTGATGTTTCAGTTCTACAATATTCATACGTCGGTATATTTCCAGAAGGCACACCAGCTGCCAGCCTGGAATCCCAAGCCGACGCCGTTGCTGGCGGACTATACGGCCTATTGCATCGAACGGTTTGTGGCCGAGTTTCCGGCGGTGGGACTCTATATATGCCCCGGTGAGGCGCTGAAGCTGGAGTACACCGATTCCTGGATCAACGACGTCATCTTTCCGGCCGTCAAGCGAAGCGGGAAGAATCCACCGATCATGATCCGCGCCTGGGGGATCGACCTGGACCACATGCGCAAAGTAGCCGGCAACTACCGGCCGCTTTATACCGAGCGCAAGTTCAATGTCGAAATGATCGCCTCAACCGAGATCGATCCGGAAAACGCCGATTGGGCGCGGGTTACGGGCAACCACGTGGTGAACATTCACTGTGTAGGCAATCTGGAGCCATTCCGGTGGAGCCCGCCTGCGTACATCCAGAAGATTGTGCGGAACTCGCTCCGGGTGGGAGCGACCGGCCTGCACCTTTACCCGCGCAAGGCCTGGCGGTGGCCTTACGGTTGTGACCGTTTGCCTCAGCCTGAACTGCAGTGGCGCCGCGATTGGATGTGGTTTGAGGCTTGGGGGCGTTACGCATGGAACGCGGACCGGGCGCCCAAAGACGAACAGGAATTCTGGATTGGGAGACTTGCCGTGCAGTATGGAGCCGCGGCCGCACCCCACGTTCTGGCATACCACGAGAACATCGCCGACGTGTTGCCGGCCATACAACGGCTCATCTGGTTGGGTAACGACAACCACACCGTCGTTTCGGCGGGCATCCTGCTCGATCAGCTTGAAAGGGCCGGCGGCGTACCGTTCCTGCCGCTGCCGGAGCTGGTTCGCATTCCGGAATGGCTAGAAGGCCTCCGCAACGGAACTCACTTTGACCGGCAGACTCCCGAGGATCTCATGGCGGCGAAACTGGCCGAGGCAGACAGGGCCTCCCGTGAAGCGGCTGCCGCGGCGGCGGCGGCCACCAGCAGCGGGGCCGATGCCCGGGCGTTAGCGACCGATGCCCAAGCCGTCGCTTTGGTAGCGCGCTTCTATCTGGACAAGCTGAGGGCCGCCCGGGCGCGGGCACGCGGCGATCAGGGCGGGTTTGTCGCGCAAATGAGGTCATCTCTCGATGATTTTCGGCAACTTACCAAGCTGACCGCCTCTACGTATGAGAGTCTCAGCGACGTGCCTGCGTGGAACCCGGTCCAATTCAAGCCGGACATCTGCCCATATCACTGGTCCGATATTCTGCCCTACATGGAGCGAGAGTTTGCACGGATCTCCAAAGCCAGGTGAGTGGCGGCTCGGGCTGGCGGCGTTCCTTTTATTGACGGCAAACCTTGGCGCGGCTGAACCGGTGCGAGCGCTCGATTTGAGGGCCGGGACTCACCATGTGCAGGGAATCGACACCGATGGATCGAAACTGTGGGTGAGTTCGGTTGATCCCGCCGCCCGCAAGGGCCTGCTGTTCGAGTTTGCGCTCAAAGACGGGCGTTTGTTGCGCCAGGTGGAGGTGGGAGAGGGCGTTCGCTTTCATCCCGGCGGAATCTCAACCGACGCTACCTCGATCTGGGTTCCGGTGGCCGAGTACAGGCGTTCGAGCAGCAGCGTGATTGAGCAGCGGAGTAAACGCACGCTGGAGCTCCAGTTTCAGTTTCCGGTTCCGGATCATATTGGCTGCCTGGCGGTAGCGGAAGATCGATTGATAGGCGGCAACTGGGACAGCCGGAAGTTTTACATCTGGAACCGGCAGGGGAAGTTGCTTCGCGAATTACCAAGCCCGGTGGAGACAGCCTATCAGGACTGGAAATTCGATGGCCACTACCTGGTGGGTTCAGGCGTTCTACCGGATCACAGCGGCGCGATCGACTGGCTCCAATTCCCCAGCCTGCGGCCGGCTGGCCGGGTCAGGATGGGGGAAACCGATCGCGGCGCGCCGTACACGCGGGAGGGGATGGCGATTCTCGGTGACCGGTTACTGCTGTTACCCGAAGATGGAAAGAGCCGGCTGTTCTTCTTCCATCTGCCGGAGTTGAAGAAGAACAGCCGGCTCATCCGCTAACGGCTCAGTTATTCGACGTCATCATCGTCGTGGTCGTCGGGAGCCGGCGGGAGGAAGGCTCCTTGTTTGGCGGCCGGATAGGGTACATGGAAGCCCTTGAAGGTGGCCCAGATGAACCGGTTCACCTTACCCGTTGGGGCGGCATCGGGATCGGTAAAATCCATTTTCAGCGATTCGATAGCAGCCGTGCGCGCCGCTCCGTGCAGCGCCTTGACCGGCGGATTTATTTCGTAAATGGACTGCCTGGGCACCTGGGCGGTGTAGGGCGTGTAGTCCGGCGTTGTCTCAAAGGCGTTGCGAAGATCGTTGGCGATCAGGTCGAACAGTCCCATCGCCGGCAAGCCGAGGATCTGCTCGATGGTCTTGATGAACGAAACCTGGGAGTAGAAGGTGGAATCGACGGCTCCACGGCGGATGTAAGGACTGATCGCGAGGGCCACCGTGCGGTGCCCGTCCACGTGGTCGAGTCCGGCCTGGGCGTCGTCTTCGACCACCAGGATCAGCATGTTTTTCCAGAATGAGGAATGGGTGAGACCCTCAACCACCTGGCCAAGCGCCAGGTCGTTGTCGGCCCAGCAGGCCTTGGGCGTGGAGACGCCGGGCGTGGCGCCGATCGTGTGGTCGGAGGGTAACTGCAGCAGCACCAGGTTGGGCATCTTTCCGGCGGCTTCCCAACGCTTGATGTGGCGGAGGAAGATGCGCGCGCGAACGACGTCGGGCACGCGGAGCGAGTAGTTCGGGTAGTCCTTGATCAGGTGCTTGTTCAGCGGCGCGATGGGGGCGACGGTGTGGAACCGGTTGATGAATTGCTCTCCATTTTTGTACTCTTCGAGCAGCTTCATGCGGTCCATGCCGTCCAGTACGCCGGCAAACTCTCCGAAATCCTCCACGGTGCGGTTCCGTAAGAGCGCGTTATCCCACAGGAATCCGCTATTGGCGAATGCGATGGGATCGTTTCCATTCTTGGGATAGCTGCGGCCCTGGTATCCATGCCAATAGACATAGTCGGTCTCGGCGGCCTGGGTTACCCATTGGTGTCCGTCGGCGCTGTTACCACCATTGGCGTAGAAGTTATCCAGCAGGACGAAGTCAGTGACCAATTTGCGCTGGTTGGGGATGATGTCATCGCCGGCCAGATGGAGAGACGGGTCGCCGTTGCCTTTGGGGAGGTCACCGAAGAACTGGTCGTAGGAGCGGTTCTCCTTAATGACATAGACGATGTGCTTGATGGGCGACGGATCGCCGGCGCGCAACGGCACGGGACGCGGCTTCGCGGTTGATGATGCCACGGGGGGGGCCACCGGTAGCTGGGCTTTCAAGGTAGCGCTCAGACGCACGCGGTTGTTTTCAGCAACGGCGGTGCTAAAACCGGCCAGTTGATCCGCATCGGGGATGCGGATCACGTGCAGCGTACCGCGGTAGGCGTGGACGTAGCGAACGCGGGCGTTCATCTGGCCGGCAGGGGTTCCGGAGCCGACGCCGAGCAACGTTGAAACCGCCAGGTGGTCCCCGTCCGGGCTGAGCGCGATGTGATTGGGATACCAGCCGGTGGGAATCAGGCCTTCGATGCGGGCGGGCGCCGTGCGCACGTTAATCACAGCCACCGCGTTCAGGCCGGCGCAGGCCGCATAGAGGCGCTGCCTGTCTTTGGAGAGCACGAGGGCCTCGGGCGCAACTCCCGGCACCTTGCGTTCGAAGGGTTGAATGGTGATGGTCCCGGTGACGGCATTTCTTTTGGTGTCAATGACGGAGATCGAGTCGCTGTTACTGTTGGCAACGTAGAGGCGTCCGCGGGTTTCATCGAGCGCCATGGCGGTGGGATGACGTCCCACCTCGATGGTGTTGGTTACCTGATTGGACTTGAGATCGACGCGGGCCACGGTTCCACTGGCGGCGATTCCACGTTCATCCACCACCACGGCATCCGCATCCGGAGCTTCACCGGTGGGGGAGGTACGGTCGCCCTTCCGGGCAAACCGGCCGCCCCAGTTGCTAACGTAAGCCACTGTCTGGTCCGTGTTAACGATGACGCCGAACGGGGCAATGCCGGTCCTGATGCGAGTGATCGCGCCGCTCGAGCGATCGACAATCCCCAGTTCATCGTTGTAGGTGAGCGCGACCAACGCGCGAGTGCCGCCATCCTTCAGCGCGATGCCGCCGACGAAGTTCTCCCCGAGATCGCCGGCCTGTTCGTGAGCGCTTCCGCCTGATATTGTGACCAGGCGGATGACGGTCTTCTTTCCATTCGCAGTCTTCGTGGTGCTAAGACCGGCAATTACCGGGGCGCCGGATGCCGCGTCGAACGCGATGGCCTGCACGCCGGGGGTGACGCCGGCTTCGACGGTTTCAACGATGCGGTTGGTACGCCAGTCGAGCTTGTGTACCAGCGCTCCTTTGGGACCGGCCGAGAGAGTGTAGAGAACATTGCTCGATGCGCCGAAGGCGACGCCGTGGACACGGCCCTGAAAGACCATCTGCTGTCCGGCGGGCGTGAGCGCCTGGCGGGTGGTGACGACCCCGGGGTCAACCACGGAGGGCTCAGGAAAACGATCGAGAGGTTCGGGTGCGGGTTTCCGCGCGGTCCTGGTTGCGGTCTGTGCCAGGACGAGCGGGCCGGAGAGATAACAGAGAGCGGCGGTCATGCCGCAGAGGATTAGTTGTTTGCGAATGGTCATCAGAGTCGTGTCGCTGCGCTGAAGAGTGAAGGCGCCCGGCTGGGGGCTCCGGTCTGAAACAACCATAATAACGCCAGCGTCCGGCGGGCGCTTCCATTACCAGGAGGCGCTGAAGATCCGCTCATGGAACTGGCAGATGACGGACCAATCCCAGCGCTCGATCGCGTCGTGGAATCCCTCCTTGACCAGCGAGCGGCACAGGCCCGTATTGTTTCGAAGCCGCTCGATGCTGTCGATCAACGCGTCGGGGTTGTCTTCTTCAAACAGCAGTCCGTTTCTGCCGTGATCGACGATGGTAGGAATGCCGCCGGAGCGCGATGCGACAACGGGCACGCCGGCGGCGTGGGCCTCGCACAACACACGGCCCATGGTTTCGACGTCGCGCAAGCCGGTGCGGGGGTCAACGTGCTCACGGCTGGCAAGAACGAACTGGTCGGCGGCCCAGTAGTAGCGCCGCAGATCCTCGTGGGAGACGCGGCCGGCGAAGGTCACCCGCTGGGTGATGCCGAGTTGTTGCGCCAGTGAGACACAGGCGGGCAACTGGCGCCCTTCGCCGGCGATCACCAAGTGCACGCCGGGCAGGCGGGCTGTGGCCCGCATCAGCAGATCGAGCCCTTTCTTCGGAACCAGACGGCAGGCGGTCATCAGGAGAAACTTATCTTTGGGCAGGCCGAGTTCGTCGCGGGTGTCGCGAAGAGGATGGAAGTGGCGGGCATCGACGCCTCCGGGCAGAATATCCACGTTGGAAACGGTGAGTTGTTCCAGCAGGCCGGCCGTGTAGTGGCTGTTGGCGAGCACGCACCGCAGGTGCCTGAGCGATTCGGCCATCTCGGCGCGGCGGCGCTCCAGCAAAAGCGATTCAATCCGCTCCGGCCATTCGAGTTTGCGAAAGCGGCGGTAGAGGATGTCTTCGAACCATGGCGTGCTTACCGTGCGGCTGAGCCAGCGGTAGGGCCAGGCGATCCAGGGACGCAGCACGTCATTTCCGGGAGAGCGGGCAATCATGGGAATACCGGTGCGGGCCGCCAGCCGTCCGTAGAAGATCGTTGAGGCATAGAGCAGGCAAGGGCGGATCCGCTCTGCAAGGGCTTCGAGCAGCCGAAGATTTTCGGCGAAACCGATGCGGCTGAGACAACGGTGCACGGGGAAGGGAAAGTCTACCGCGGGACCGCGGTAGGTGGCGACCTCAATATGGTAGCCGCGCCGGTGCAGGTGACGGCAGAGGTGAACGGCATGGGTTTGCATACCGCCGAAGCTGGGCGGGAATTCCGTCAGAATGAGCAGCACACGCGGCGAGGCGCGGCCGGACAAAGGTGATGCCGCGCGATTCGCGGCCGCGGGGATGTCGGCGGTTTCTGGCGTAGCGCGCCCCCCTCCGGGCTTAATGGCCGATCACATCCGCAATCGGCGCGCCGGATTTAGGTACATCGGCGTGGTAGTCCTCACCGAGAAGCGCGGCCAGCGTTGCGGCAAGTTGGCTCTGAGTAACCGGCGCGATCTCTTTGCGTTCACCGAGCGGCGGAGTATCGGGACCGAGGAATGTCATAAAGATGTACTTGGAATCGGGTATCTTCTGGCCGTGGCTGCGCCATTCCACCGGCGCTTCGCCCCGGCCGTGATCGACCGAGAAGATGAGGGTGGTCTTGCCGCGGTACTGATCCATGGACTGGAGCGTGTTCCAGAGTTCCTTGAGATAAGCATCGGTGCGGTGAATCGCCCCCAGATACGGCCCATACTTCCCGGCGTGGGACCACTCGTCAGCCTCGCCCAGCGAGAGATAAAGGACACGCGGCTGGTTGTGTTTCAGATACCACATCGCTGTGTGGAACGTAAATGCGTCGGCCGGCTCGCTCTCCCAGTAGACACTCTCGGCCTTCAGCCGGTTCATCAGCGCGAGCGGAGCATCGGCGCTGGCAGTGACCAGTGGTTCAAATCCGGCATTCACCGGAAGGCCGGAGCGTTGAGAATTGACCATGTAAGGGAAGTTGTCCCAGGCTCCGAATACGGCGACGCTGCCTCGAAACGCCGGCTTATCGTTCAGCCACTCGAGCACGGTCCGATTCGGATTGGGAATCTTTCTGTTGCTGTCGATGCGATCATCGGGAAAGCCGCACAGCGTCTCGCTGTACCCGGGGTAAGAGAAGTTCTTGCCGTTGGTGACGTAAGCTTCCGAGCCTGCTTTCCGATTGCCGTATAGCTGGCCCTGTTTGGCCACTACGTTCCACATGAACGGCATCAGCGCTGCGCGATTTCCAACCGGGTACTGCTGTTCGAGGCCGGCGGGGTCGCCCACCGCGCCGTTCTCTTTGTTCATTAGCTGCGAGTCGGCGCCGAGGAAGACCTCCTGCCAGCGGAGGCCGTCCATCATCACGAAGACGACGTTCTGCGTCTTTGGGCCGGGCGCGGCGGCCAGCCACGCCGGCGCAATAGCAAGAGCGAAGACGAGTTCCCGAATTCTCATGGCGTTCCCTTGGAATGATCATAACGGACCCGCTCAGCCCGCGCGCGCTTCAAAGCGTTTACCGCCCATCAGAATCACGAAGTAGCCGAAGGCTAGAATGACGCCTGCCGCAGCCATGATCGCGGAGATGGAAACAAAGATCATTCCCAGGCCGAGTTCGGCTTTGAGGACTCCGGTCATCAGCAGCGCGATGCCGCCGGCAAGGCAGTTGGCGAAGTTCAGAAAACCAGAGGCGCTGGACCAGGCAGTTTCCGGCAGTAACTCGCACAGCAGCGGGCTTTCGTTGGCCTGGCCGAAGGTTTTGAGCAGCGAGAAGGCGAACACGGCCACGTACATCACCCATAGCGCGGGCGAGAAGGCGAAAAAGAACAGCGCGGGAATCGAGGCGAAGCAGAACATGGTCTGGCAGAGCATCCGTTTGCGGTAGTCCCGGCTAGCCACGCGATCGGAGAGCCAACCTCCCGCCAGCAGGCCGGCGACCGCGCCAAGGTTGGAAGGGACGGTACCGGCAATTCCTGCTTTGGTCAGGCTGAGATTATAGGTTTCGGTGAAGTAAAGCGGCAGCCAGTAGAAGAAAATCCAGGTTCCCATGGAGACTAACAGCGCCTGGCCGACGATGATCCAATAACCGGGATTGCAGGCCAGCGTACGGACCAGATCCTTTGTAGAGAGCCTGGGGCGGCGAGCGGCGGTGGAGAACGCGGCGCCAGCGGGCTTTCTTATTTGAAGCAGGGCCGAGGCGGGTAGCGCCAGAAACAACCCGGCCACTCCCAGGCACTGGACTGCGAAGCGCCAACCGTAATGTTCCCCGAGAAAGCCGGCCAGGGCGCCACCGGCGGTGAGACCGAGGTAGAAGCCCGAGGAATGGATACTCATCGCCCGCGCGCGCGTAGCAGTCTGGTGGTGTTCGGCGATCAGTCCGGTGGCGGCCGGGAGATAGAACGATTCGGCGATACCGAGCAGCGCGCGCATGAACAGCAGCCATGCTACCGACGTCACAAGGCCAGTCAGTGCCATCACGGCGCTCCAGGCTGCCAGGCTGAAAATGACGATGGCGGCGCGAGGGAAGCGGTCTCCCATGGCGCCGGAAACAGGGGAGATCAGCCCGTAGCTCCAAAGGAACACGGCTCCGATCGATCCCAACTGTAGATCCGACATGTGCAGATCGGTCCGCAGTAGCGGCAGCACGGCGGAAAACGCCGTCCGGTCAGCATAGTTGAGGGCGCCGGCGAGGACCAGCAGAACGAGCAGCAGCCACTTGTAACCGCGCATCGCTGCCAGACGCGCAGTCCAGGCGCTCAGAAACAAATCTTCCTCCGTTAGGCCGGCCACGCCGCACGGCCGGTGGCTACATTGTATGCCAGCGGTTTGGGGCGGCGTCCCGGTTACAATCGTTAAAGCGATGATTCAGACTCTTTTCGGCCCCACGCCTCAGGAACCGAATCTGTTGGAACGGCTGAAGGCCGGTATCCAGAAAACGCGTTCCGGAATGATGGAGCGCATCGAGGATGCCTTCAGCGGCAGGAAGGCGATTGATGCGGACCTGCTCGAAGAGCTTGAGTATGCGCTGATCACGGCTGATATCGGGGTGCGCACGGTAAACGAAATTCTGGAAACCATACGGCAGAGGGTTGACCGCAGCATGGCGGGGGACGCCGTGGAGGTGAAGGCGCTCATCAGGGATCATCTGCTCGAGGTGCTGGAAGCGTCCGACCGTCCTTCGCTGGTGGTGTCCGATCCACCGGCGGTGTTGATGGTGGTGGGCGTCAATGGCTCGGGCAAAACGACCACAATCGGGAAACTGGCCCACCGCTTCAAGTCCGAGGGGCGCAGCGTGCTACTTTGCGCCGCCGATACCTTCCGCGCCGCGGCCATTGAGCAACTCGAGGTGTGGGGCGAGCGCACGGGGATCGAAGTGATCCGGCAAAAGACCGGCGCGGACCCGAGCGCCGTTTTGTTCGACGCGCTGCAGGCGGCCAGGGCGCGTAAAGTGGATTGTGTGATTGTGGACACTGCCGGCCGGCTCCACACCAAGGCGAACCTGATGGCGGAGTTGGAGAAGATGGATCGGACGGCCAAGCGCGTCATTCCCGGAGCTCCGCATGAAGTGCTCCTGGTGCTGGATGCCACCACGGGGCAGAACGGCCTGGAACAGGCCCGGAAATTTACCGAGTCCAGCGGCGTCACCGGCATCGTGCTGACCAAGCTCGATGGGACCGCGAAGGGCGGCATCGTGGTGGCGATTGCGCGTGAATTGAACCTGCCGATTCGCTATATCGGGATCGGCGAGAAGGTGGATGATCTGTTGCCGTTTGAAGCGGACAAGTTCGTCGCCTCGTTATTTGAGTCCTGAGATGGCGCCACTCGATCCGATGACGGAAGCTCTCGCGCTGGCGCGGCAGGGGGTGGGACGCACCAGTCCCAACCCGGCGGTGGGCGCGGTGATTGTGAAGGACGGTGAAATCGTGGGGCGGG
The DNA here is from genome assembly GCA_020854055.1 of Bryobacterales bacterium. Taxonomy (GTDB): domain Bacteria; phylum Acidobacteriota; class Terriglobia; order Bryobacterales; family Bryobacteraceae; genus JADZGD01. The sequence continues at coordinate 15,422 of JADZGD010000116.1, forward strand.
GATCCCACACCTGGGCCGGGGTGGATCATGCCGAGACGATCGCGCTGCGCGAGGCGGGCGAGCGTGCCCGTGAAGCGACGTTATACGCCACGCTGGAACCGTGCTCTCATCAGGGCCGCACTCCCCCGTGCGCGAATGCGGTGGCGGCCGCGGGCATTCGCCGGGTGGTGGCTGCGATGGAGGACCCTAACCCGGTGGTGCGCGGCGCGGGGTTCCGGGCGCTTCGGGACGCGGGCATCGAAGTAGAGGTTGCCGCCGCCCACGCCGTCGAAGCCGAAAAGATCAATGAAGCCTACGTTCACTTCATGCGCACGGGCCGTCCGCTGGTGCTGCTGAAAGCGGCGGTGACGCTGGACGGCAAGATTGCCGCGCCGGAAGACAATAGCGGATGGATTACCAGTGAAGTGGCGCGGCGCCACGTCCAACTGTTGCGCCATCAGAGCGATGCGATTCTCACCGGCATTGGTACGGTGCTGGCCGATGATCCGCGGCTAAACGACCGTTCCGGCAAAGAACGGGCCCGCCCGCTGCTGCGAGTTGTGCTGGACTCGCAGTTGCGCGTGCCGCTGGCGTCGCGATTGGTATCCGGAGTTCAGGATGACGTGCTGATTGTGACCACGTCGGCGGCATCCCAGGAGCGGCGGCGGGCGCTGGAGATGCGAGGCGTGAAGGTGGCGACGTGCGACGGGGCTTCGGGGCGTACCGACTTTCCCTCGGTGATCCGGCTTCTGGCCGAACAGCGATACCAGTCGTTGATGATCGAGGCGGGCAGTAAAATCAACTGGGCGGCGCTCGATTCGGGCGTAGTGGACAAGATCTTCTTCTACTATGCGCCGAAGATTCTTGGCGGGCTGCAATCACTGCCGGTGGCGGGCGGCACCGGAAAGCGGCGTCGCGCAGACGCGATCCTGTTTCGCAACGTTACACTGCATCCGATTCCTCCCGATGAGTTCGCGGTGGAAGCCTATGTTCACCGGGATTATTGAGGAAGTGGGCTCGGTGGCGCGGGTGGAAACGCGTCCCGCCGGCATCCGGCTCGAGATCGCCTGCCGGGTGGTTCTTGAAGACGCGTTCGAAGGCGCCAGCATAGCGGTGAACGGGCTCTGCCTGACGGCGGTGAACCTGACTGCGCGAGGATTCTCCGCCGATGTTTCGCCTGAATCTCTGCGCCGGTCTACGCTGGAAAGCCTGCCAGTGGGTTCACCGGTGAACCTGGAACGGCCTCTGTCACCGTCGGGACGATTGGGAGGGCACATCGTTCAAGGGCACGTAGACGCCACCGGTGAGGTGATTTCTCTGGAACTGGTGGGTGAGGGCAACTGGTGGCTGCGCGTGCGGTATCCGGATTCGATTGACCGCTACCTGGTGGAGAAAGGCTCGGTGGCGATTGACGGCATCAGCTTGACGATCGCGGCGGTGGAAGAGCGAACGTTCGCAGTCACGATTATTCCTCACACTTACCAGTCGACGATTGTGCGGACTTATCGCGCCGGGGCGAAGGTAAACCTGGAATGCGATGTACTCGCCAAGTATGTTGAAAAGATGTTAGGTCCGTTGCGGCAGGCCTCCAAGGGGCTGACGCTCGACCGTCTGCGCGAGATGGGTTACTAAGTGCCGGCCGCCGGGTTGGCCAGCGTAATCCGGAAGGTGTAAGCGTAGCGGCAAGGCCGGCGGGCGGGCGGATCGATCAGCAGCGCTTCGGCGGTCTGCCGCCACTTGACCGGTTCTTCCAGTCCCAGCATCTCCACGCGGACCACCTTCCGGCCTTTGAGCGAGGTAAGGCGAACCTGGGTTTCGGGCCACTCCAGGGCGATCGCGTACAGCTTGCCGCCGTTGGTGGTGAAGCGGAAATCCCCATCTTTGAAGGTGTCCCAATAATGGGAGCCGTAGATCGCTTCTCCGTTCACTTTGAGCCAGGCTCCGATTTCGCGGAGGCAGTTCTGCATGATGGCGGGGATCGTGCCATCGGCCCGTGGTCCGATGTTGATGAGCAGGTTTCCGTTCTTGCTGACGACATCCACCAGATAATCCACCAGTTGATTGGGTGTCATGTATTCGCCCTCGGGAAGATTACGGCTGTAGCCCCAGGAGTTAGGATCCAGCGAGTCGCACTCTTCCCACTTCTCTTTGACAATGCTGCGGACGGGGGAGCGTTCCGGCGTGGTGAAGTCGCCTAGCGGTTTGCCATCCGCATCCATGCCCCAACGGTCATTGGCGGCGACGTCGTCCGGATCGGGCGACTGGTTGTAGTAATAGGCCAGCACCTGTTTCGATCTCCAGTAATCTGCAGGCAGAAAGTTGCCGCGGCCGTCGCGGATGGGCCCCTGGGGGACGTCGCCCCAGAGAATGCTGGGGTGATAAAGGTCGACTAACTCCTTGATGGAGTTGTTCATGTAATCCACCCAATCGCGGCCTGGATAGCGAGGGTCCTGGAACGTGTAAGTGGTGTTGTGATAGAAGCCCATGCGCAGGCCGGTTTGCCGGACGGCTTTGAGCAGGTCGCCGGCAAGGTCGCGCTTCGGCCCCATCTCCATGGCATTGCGATGAGTAAAGCGGCTTGGCCACATAGCGAACTCGTCACCGTGTTTGACCGTCAACACTACGTAGCGGGCGCCGGCCTGGCGGAATAATTCGGCCCACTCGAAGGGTTGAAATTTTTCGGCCTTGAACATGGGAATGAAATTGTCGTAAGGGAAGCTTGCGCCCCAGTTGCGGCGATGATACTCGACCGCGTCGGCGCGGGTTTTCTCTCGATAAAGCTTTTCGGGTAAGTCTCCGCGTTCGGCCGTATAGGGAGGATTGCCAAACATGAAGCCGAAGTTCGCTTTGGGGTTGATGTAGTCTATGTACCACTCGTGGAAGGCAGGCACGGCGTATGGGCCCCAGGTAATGAAGATGCCGAACTTGGCGTCTTCAAACCATTTGGGCGCTTTGTGCGCGCGCAGCGATTCGGTGGTGGGCTGATAAGGGCCGGCGGCGAAGCCGGGGAGGCAAACGGCGACTGACAGGACGAGTGTGAGGCGCAGATCGGACATAAGCGCCTTGTAGCACATTTGGGGTGGGCGCGGCGATCCCCGGAATAAGCGATACTCGTTCGATATCACTATGACGCGCATCGGAATCGCAGTCTTTTTCGGCCTGAACGGGCTGTTGTTGGCGGGAGGTGTTTCGATCGGCGATGGCGTAGCGACGATCGGGGCGGGACGGCTTCAACGGGTAATCCACTTTCGCGGGGGCGACGTCCACACGGTTAGCCTGACCGAAGGCGGGCGGCAGATGCTGGGCTCGGAGGCCGGAGAGTTCTCCGTGGTGGTGACACGCGAACAGAACAATCGCGCGCCACGGCCGTTGAATATCGACGACGCCGGCGCGCCCAATTGCTTCGCGCTGGATCCGCAGGGTATCTGGCGTTCGGAGTCGTTCAATCCGGCTCGTTATGACGATCCGCGGCCGGACGCTCCCAAGTGGGTGGGCCGGCGTACGGTAAACGGCTCGCAGTGGAGCCGGCCGGGGACAACCGTCAGCGTGACACGGACGGCGGCCGCGGCCGATGTTACCCGCCTGGCGCTGGCGAGCAGCCCGGATGCGGATGGGTTGTCGGTGCAGATTATCTACGAGGTCTACGGCGATCATCCGGCGGTGCGCAAGTGGCTGGTATTTCGAAACAACGGTACTCACTGGCTGCGGCTGAATTCGTTGACGATTGACGATGTACAACTGACGGCGCTGACGCGCAAGCCGCTGGCCGCGGCAATGTTTGGGGTACAGCCGAGTGTGGTGGCTTTTGAAGAGCCCGGCGCGACGGCGGGCCTGATTGCGGTGAGCGAGGTGCCTTCGGCGCTGCGCACCATCGGCGACCAGGGGGCCATGGGTTATCATCCCGGCTTGTTCGAATGGGTGCTAGGCCCGGGTGAAGAGTTCACCAGCGAACCGGTATTTTTCTACGGCTATAGCGGGGCGGTGGAAAAGACGGCGGGTGGCTGGTCCACGCCGCTTGACCGGGCGGTGGAGCGGCCCTACATGGATTTTCTGGATCGCTACATCGGCATCGCGGCAGCGACCGCTCCGATCCACGGCCCGCAGTGGATGACCTGGGCCTTCTTTTACGACCGCATCAACGACCCGTTGGTGCGGCAACTGGCGGAGATTGCTGGCCGGGCGGGCTTCACCGAGATGCTGTTCGACGACGGCTGGCAGAAGGGCCGCCTGGGCACGGTGGTAGACACGACGAAGTTTCCCGATTTCGCGGCCACGGCGGAGTTCGTGCGCAAACAGGGAATGAAGTTGGGGCTGTGGGTCTCCTGCTTCCGGGACCGGGACTCCCCGGACCTTCAGGCGATGCCAAACGCCCGCGTGCTGCCGGAACTGTTGCGCACGCCCGCGCTGCCCGGACTGGCGATGGGGTTTGCTTCCGGCTGGCGTGACTACTATGTAAGAGACCTGGTTGCGCTGGCGCGGCGTTACGGAGTCAGCTATTACAAGCAGGACTTTACGGCGATCCTCTACGGAGACTTGGCGGCGGGCCATGAATCCCGGACGCGGCGCGAGTCTGTGCTGCGCGGTCTGCGAGGCTTGCTGCAGACGCAGGCCATGCTGCGCAAGCAGGCGCCGGATATCGTCAATGAAATTACGCATGAGATCTATTGGGGTACTCCAGGAGTGCCGGCGGACCTGGCGGCGCTGAAGACCACGGCACGCTTCCACATTCCGCCCAATCAGGCAACCGGAGCGGATCTGGCCGTCATGGCGAGCTACCGGAAGGTCACCATGGAAGCACACCGGCAGAACTTGCTGCGAGGCTGCTGGCTGGCACGGCAACGCTTTTACTCGCACCGTGGACTCCCGCTCTATCCGTTGGAGTTTTACGCGGCGGCAACCACCGATTACCAGGGCAGCCTCACGCCGTCCGTCCAGGACCGCCAGGTGGCAAGCTGGCTGATGGGCGCGCCGGTGTGTTATTCGGGCGATTTGCGAACGCTTTCAGCAGCCAGCGTGGCGCACTACCGCCAGCGCTTCGAGGTGATTGAACGGCTTCAGAAGCAGTACGGCATCTACAAGCATTTTCAGTTCAGCGGCGTGCCGGAGCCGACCGACATCGACTGGCACTGGTGGGGCAAGCTGAACGACGCCGGCGAGGGCGCGGTGGTGGTGGTGCGCGGCAGCGCGGGCGCTGCGGGCCGCTCCGTGAACATTCCCTGGGTAAAGGCGGACAAACGCTATCGTGTCTCCGGCGTCCTCAGTGGCACGGCATACGGCGCCTTTTCCGGAAAGGCTTTGCAGGCCGCGGCGCTGACCCTGACGCTGCCGGTTTACGGACAGGAGATTCTGGAGATCGCCGAGGCGCGATGAGCCGGCCGCGCGGGCGGCCGGCCAGCGTCATACCTTGATGTTCCAGCCCTTGCGGAATGAGGGCTTGATCCAGCGGGTGGCGTCCTTGTTGTTGGAAAATTCCATCTTCTGGTTGTCCCACAGCAATTTGCCATCGTAGTGGGAGGCGGCGGCGCCCAGCACCAGCCACTCGGTGTAGGGCGCGGCAATGCTGAAGTTGGAGCAGGCAGGCGCGCCGCCTTTGCAGGCACGGATCCAATCGCGGCAGTGCGCCTTGTGGTCGTTGTCGATGTTGGCGCCGGGAGAGCGTTGCAGATACTGCGGCGGCAATTTGTAGTTCTCCCATCGCGACGCGGGCAAGAGGCCGACCCCCTCGCCGCGGCCGCTGGTACCCAGATAGCCCTTCGAACCCACGAAGATCAGGTTGTAGGAACGGCCCCGGTTCCCCACCAGGCCGACTTGCGGGCCTTCGTCGGGAACCTTCATCGGTTCACCGGCGGGCAGGTCCGGCGGGCGGTAGGCTGGGCCGGTGTTGCCGTCACTCCAATAGATGGTGACCGGCGGCATGGAGCCACGCGGACCGAATTCGTACTTGGTGGCATTTCTCACCGGATAGGTGAATGAACTGCCGCCTTCGCGTTTTGTGGCCTCCACGCTGATCAGGCTGGCCGGGCTTAACTGAAGAGCCCAGTTGGCGGGGCCCATGATGTGCACCCCCCAGTCTCCGAACAGCCCGGATCCGAAATCGAAAAAGCCGCGCCAGTTGAAGGGCTGATAGAAATTGAAATTCGGATCGTAGCCAAAGGTGCCGCCCTTGCCGCCGTGCTCTTCACAGAATTGGCGGTAAGCGGCGTCTCCCACCGTAAATTCGCGCCGGGCCGCGCCGCCGAGCCAGAGATCCCAATCGAGCGTTTCGGGCACCGGCGTGGGCGCCGGAATCGTTTGCATGCCCTGCGGCCAGCCGGGCTTGCCGTGCCAGGCGTGGACTTCCCTCACCTCGCCGATTTCACCGGACCAGAAAATTTCGCAGGCCACGCGAGTGGCTTCGTGCGAGTACCCCTGGTTGCCCATCTGGGTGGCCACTTTGTATTTTTCAGCGGCGCGGGCAAGCAGGCGGGCTTCCCAGGCAGTGTGGGTGAGCGGCTTTTCGACGTAAACATGTTTGCCCAGTTCCATGCAGGCCAGCGCGCAGGTGGCGTGCATATGATCGGGCGTGCCGATCACCACGGCGTCGATCTCGCGCCCCTGCTTGGAGAGCATCTGGCGGAAATCCTTGTAACGGGTGGCGTTAGGCCATTTTTTGAAGCCCGGCGTGGCGCGAACCCAGTCCACGTCGGCCAGCGCCACCACGTTTTCCACGCCGGCCCAGGCGTCGCTCAGATCACTGAACGGTTGCCCGCCGGCGCCGATGGCGGCCAGGTTTAACTTTTCGTTTGGCGATTTATAGCCCAGCCGCGTGAGCGATTTGGCGCTGCCGAATCCGGCCGAAGGAATCGCGCCGGCCAGCAGCGTGCCGTAGAAGAAATAACGTCGGGAGATCTGGGGCATAGAAGTTCACTAAGCGAGAATCTTGCGCAGTCCCTCGATGCTGGCTTTGGCGGCGGCCATCGAATCGGCTCCGTGCTCGGCGGCATTGTCCTGCTCAACCGCGTAATGCGCCAGGCCGGACTCGCGGGCGTGTTCGAAATAGGCGCGGTAGTTGACCCGGCCCTGCCCCACCGGTACAAAGCGGTTGCTGTCTTTGGCGACATCCTTCACGTGCCAGAGTTCGAACCGTCCGGGGTGGTTGCGGAACAGCGCCAGCGGATCCTGTCCCGCGACGATGGCCCATCCGATATCGAGCTGCATGGCGATGAGCGCGGGATCGGTCTCGGCGAGCAGGATGTCGTACTGCGTCTTGCTGCTGTTTTCCAGCGGCTTGAACTCACCGGCGTGATTGTGAATCAGTATCTTCATGCCGAATTGTTTCGCAATCTTTCCGCGGCGATTGTATTCAGCGCAGGATTTCTTCACGGATTCGACGGTCTTCGGACCGCGCCCGCCGCCGCCCTGAGCGGGGTGGATCTCGGTGTATTTGATCCCCATGATCCGCTGTCCTTCAAGCTGCTTTTCAAGATCCGGTCCTTCGGTGACGCCGGCGTGGGTGGATGGGGCGGTCAACTTGTAGCGATCGAGCAGGGCACGGAACTGTTTCGGGTCGAGGTTGCCGTAACCCACCGGTTCCACCTCGCGATAGCCGATTTCAGCGACTTTGGCGATGGTGCCTTCGAAATCCTTGGCGAGCAGATCACGGACGGTGTAAAGTTCCAGGCCGGGTTGTTTCAGCCATTTTGAGGCGGGTTTCGCGTAAAGGGAGGGTAGCAGAAGGGCTCCGCCGAAGCCGGTCATCTGCTTGAGAAAGGTGCGTCTATGGTAATTCATCTTGACGAGGCGATTATATCGCCACGATAACGCAGCGCGTAGACCAGCGCCGTGCCGGTGTCGCCATGGGAACTGCCCAGAACCATCAGCACGACGTTGTGCGCGGGGTCGAAGGCCCAGGCGCGATTCTGGCTGTCGAGATCGGCGGCCGGGCGCCCGGGCGGAGGCGGAATGGCGAGCTTCCGCCACCGGTTACGCCCTGGGTGATACGCGTAGAGAGAGCCTCCGCTGGCGGTGAGCATCACGTCGGCATCGGGCAGGTAGACGGCCTCCCGCCGGCAAACCGGCGCGGGCGCTCCGCCGGGCTCCAGCTTTTCCCAGCGGCTGCCGGCCAATGAGTAACGCCAAAGCTCGTCGCGGCGGGGGCCTGCCCCGTGCAGTAGTAATTGATCGCGGCGCGAGTCATAGACCAGCGCGGTCATTTCATAGAGATTCTCAGGCCATGGTCCGGGGTTGGGTAGCTTCTTCCAGCGGCGGGCGGCCACGTCGAGCAGGTACACCGAGTTGGGCGCGTGCGCCTCATTCTTTTGGTCGACGTTGTCCCAGTGGTGATCGACACCCATTACGCCGTGTGGCGTGGTGATGATGAGATCCAAACCCGGCACGCCGGAACAAAGCAGGTTCCACTCTTCCTTAGCCGGGTTGTAAGTCATGGTGACCCATTTCCGATAGGCAGCCTTCCCCGGTTGTTCCTCGCCGCGGATGCCCGCCAGCAAATCGGGATGGTATCCGGCGGTGAGCATGATTGTCTTGGTATTGACAATCAGCTTGCTGACCGGATCCCAGGCGTAGACCTTGCGGCCGTGACGCACGAAGGGCGCGCCGCTGAAGGTGACGCCGGCCGGATTGACGCCCTTGTCCCAGGCGCGTTCGGGATACTCGGCGATGACAGGGCTAGGGAGCCAGGTGTTCTGGGTCAGGTCGTACAAGTCATAGTCGGACCCGCCGTAGCCGCAATGGCCACCGCCCCAGTAAATGAGGCGGGAGGCGCCGGTGTCGATGGTGCAGGAGCCCCAGGTGCGCAGTACGCCGTTCCGGCCGGGGTTATCCAAAGGAACCCACTGGTTGAAGGGCATGGTGCCCAATACTCCGGCCTGGCGGTGGGCGCGCTCCGCATCGCGGGCGGTTCCGGCCAGCGCTTCTTTCGGGGTGCGCTTCCACATCACGCCCCGCGGCTCGGATCGCTGTTGCTCGCCCGCTAACCCTTGGGGATCGATGCGAAAAGCGTAAGTGGTGCGCACCGGGTAGATTTCGTTACAAGTGGAGTGGTCGCCTTCGGCCTTGGTGGCGGTGGTCAACAGAATCAAATTACGTTGCGGTGCGATGTCGGCAGTGATATGCCAGCCAGTCGGAACCTGAGCCCTCAGTTTCTTCCAGCGATCGGCGCCCGCGTCGTAGGCCCACATATCGTCGAGGTTCCGGCGATTGTAACCGCCTCCGGCGATCACCCAGCCTGTAGAGGGATCGAAAACGGTGAAGTGGCCGGCGCGTGGTGGAGGCGTGCCCGGGGCGGTGGACTTACGCCAGCGCCGGGCGGCGGTGTCGAACAGCCAGGTGTCGTTCAGGTAGCGGCTTTGTCCGTCGCCGGCGAACAACACCATCAAACGATGTTTGGAATCGTAGACCAGACGTGTATTCATGCGAGGTGGCGGTTCAGGGCTACCGGTAAGCCGGCCCCAACGGTTGCTGGCACAATCGAAGATCCACGTTCCGGTGTAACCGGCGAGCTTGCCATCGGCCCCCGTTTCGGCAACGTGGGCGCCGGCGGCGAGAACGATGCGGTCGCTCACCGGGTCATAGGCGAGCGTTGCGGCGGTGACCGGCGGAGGAGCCGGACCATCGGGCGCTGCGTCGGACCAGGCACGGTTTCGCACGTAGTAGGCCAGCGTACGGCCGCCGGTAAAGTACACGAGACGCGCGCGTTTCGTGTCGTAGGCGAGCTGGTCGAAAACGATGTTCAGATCGGGCCGTAGAACCCCCTCTCGTTCCACCAGGCCCGTTCGATAACTGCCGGTAGTGATGCCCTGGTAGGAATTGCATTCATGTACCGGAGGCGGATGACGGCTCCAGGCCGCTTCCTTGCCGCGCGGAAGATGGCTGCGCCATTGATGGGATGTCAGATCGAACTCCACCATGTCATATTCGCGATTGCCATTCCAGGGATGATCCGATGAACCGTAGTCGTCCGTCAGGTGGCCCATGAAGCCCCACAGCAGAAAAGTGTCTGTCTCGTTCACGTAGCGGAATGAACTGAACCGGCGCGCGCCCTGGGCGTCTTCGGCCAGTTGCACCCAGGTGTTGGCGGGCAGTTGTGCCGCGGTGGCGCCGGCCGCCAGCGGCATCAGCAACAAGGCGGCCGCAACGGGTTTCAACATTTGGTGCCGAGTATAGCAGGGCCGTTCGGTTCAATTGACCGTAAAGGCAATCCATGGTGCCAGGCAGTCGATGGCGCGGATGGATGGCGGACAAGCAATCTGATAGATTTGAACGCGAATGGATTACCATGCTGATTAAGAGCGCAGTCGTGATCGGGTTGGCGATGGCCGCGTGGGCGGCATCGCCGGTGGAATATAACGTTGCATCGTTCGGCGCCCTGGGCGATGGCCACACCATCAACACCGTAGCCATCCAGAAGGCAATCGAGGCCGCATCGGCGGCGGGGGGCGGCGTGGTGCTGGTGCCGGCCGGCACGTTCGTTTCGGGCACCATCCAGTTGCGGTCGAACGTGACTTTGCGGATCCTGCCCGGAGGCATGCTCAAAGGGAGTGGATCCATTAGCGACTATCCACAGTTGCACCTCATCCTGGCCAATGGAGTCCGCAATGCCGCCATTGACGGCGGAGGCGTCATTGACGGCAACGGCGAGGCGTTCTGGGATATGACGCCGGCCGAGCGATACTACCGGCCGCACGGCAAACGTCCATCCCCGCTGATCGAGTTCGCCGATTGCCGGGACGTGCGCATTGAAAACGTGATCGTTCAGAATGCTCCCGGATGGACCATCCATCCGCTGCGGTGCGATGGTGTGCGGATTCGCGGCGTGGCCATTTACAACCACCAAAGGGGAGCGAACACCGATGGGATCGACCCTGATTCGAGCAGCAACGTGACCATTGCGGACTGCTACATCGAGGGCGGCGACGACGCCATCGTCATCAAATCGCCCCTGCGTCCGGGCGCCGCGCCGCAACCGGCCCAGAACATCACGGTCACCAACTGCACGATCAGCAGTACCTCGAACTGCATCAAACTGGGGACCGAAAGCCGGGGCGGCTTTCGCAACATCGCCATTACCAATTGCATCATGTACCGTCCGGCAAGCTACTTCCGCGCGCCGATCTCGGGTATCGCCATCGAAATGGTGGACGGCGGCGTGCTCGACGGAGTCGTGGTGTCGAACCTTACCATGCGCGACGTCGGCACGCCCATCTTCATCCGGTTGGGCAATCGCGGCCGCGGCATGGAGGTTCCGGCAACCGGCATTCTGCGGAACGTCTCCATTTCGAACGTGGTGGCTACTGGCGGATTGATCACCAATTCAATCACTGGACTGCCCGGGCACCCGGTGCGCGGCGTCAGTCTCTCGGATATCAACATCACGATGAGCGGCGGACAGAAGGAGCCGGTCGGTCTCGATGTGGACGAAAAGGCCGATAGTTATCCCGAAGCCTGGATGTTCGGCGTGCTGCCGGCCTACGGCTTCTATGCCAGGCACGTCGATGGTCTTTCGATGCGCAACGTGCGCCTGAAATGGGAGCGGGAAGATGTGCGGCCGGCGGTGGTGTTTGACGATGTGCACAACACCCAGCTGGATTCGCTTCAGGCGGAGTCGGTGCCGTCGATGGCGCCGGTGATTCGCCTGCACCAGTCGGACTCCATCCTGATCCGGGCGGCGCAGACAGCACCCGGCAGCCCGGTGTTTTTGAAGGCGACCGGCGATAAGACCGGTAGAATCTTCCTGCGTGATTGTGATCTGGTGAATGCCCGCAAGTTGGCCGAGACGGGCGAGGGCGCGGCCGTTGACGCCGTGCGCCACTAGGATGAAGACCCTTAGCCGGCGGGCGGTGTTGCAATCGATGGCCACGGGCGCCGCCGCTGGCAGCCGCCGGACGCCTGTGCGCCGGAAAATCGATTCCCTCAATCCGTTGTTTGTGGTGGAGGGCGGCATGCCGATGTGGACGCTGCTCAGTGGCGAATTTCGCTCTCACTGTGCGCTGATGATTCATGCCGGCGTGGATGAGCGCGCCTTGTTTACCGAACTCGAAAAGTACCAGCGGGCCGCCGTGCCCGTGATCATTTCGGTTCAGGGAGACGAGGCCGATACCATCCGCACGCCGCTCAGGATGATTGCGCGAGCGTTTGATTCGTTTCCCGCCCTAATCGGCTGCCGTGCCTGCGAACTGAGTTGCGGTCCCGGCATGACGTCTACGGAGCGGCGGAACCTCATCGACCTGATCCGGCTCTGCGGCAGCAAGCGGGGATTGATTCACTGGCAGGACATGGGCTATCCCTACCAGCGCGAACACATCTTTATGCAGGCCGGCCGGGAGCCGGAGCTTTTTCGCGCACTCTCGGAAAATGGCGACTGCGTAATTCTGGCCGAGAAGAATAACGGCTGGGGCAAGTATCATCAGACGCGCTCGCTGGCGATGGGCATGTGGGCATCCGGTGTGGTGGCTAACTGGGGGCTGAATGCCGAGGACTGGTGGTGGTATGAACAGGGCTATGGCAAACGTTTCGCGCCCAGCCGCGGCAGGCGTGGTTGGGCACGCCAGTTGGCGGCCGGGGCGGCGGTAACCGGCAACTGGGAATACGCGAGCGCCGTGTCCAGCCCGGATATATTGTACGCTCAGAACGCGATGTGCGCCGCCGCCGGGGGAGCCACCGTGTTCAGCTTCGAGTCGATGCACGCGTACTGTCATCAGGATCGCGAGGGCAAATACCGCCTCACTCCCGCCTGGCGGAATGCCATCTATCCGCTGCTGCGCACGCTTCTCGATAACCGTCTGATTCCGAGCCGGGAGCAGGTTGTCGAGCGCGCTCGCGTGGCCTGGGCCGATTCGGGAGAGGAGGGAACCGAACTCGATGGAACGGGTGAAGCTCTCTATCGCCCTCTCTATGGAGCGCTTGAACCGGATAGCGAGATCCTGGCGGCGAAACTGTCGCGATCCCTGCTTCCCCGCACCGGACGTTATTACTACCTGCCGGTGATTCCAAAGTTGGCGAATGCAGCGGCCCGTGCCCGATTTGCGCACATCATTCACCCGCATCAGTTCGCAAGCGGCGCGGCTGAGCGAACCTACTTCGACCGCTTGAATCCAGCCGAATCTTCGGGAACCGCCCTGGCATTTCACATCAACCATGCCTGGTATGTGACTAACCCGCACGAAAACGAGGCCATCGCCACGAACTTTTCCTGTCCGGTGTCGATCGGAAGCGCGCGGGCGCAATTGTCGGGCGTGCTTGAGCCGCATTCCCTGCTGATCGGGTTCGAACGCGGCGGCCAACTGCGGCTGCTGGCGAATAACTACCTGGTGAACACCCACATCTGGGACGAACCGCGGCCGGCTGTCTTCGATGGGGAAGCCTATCTTCGTAACTACGTATCCAACCCGGATGACAAACAGTGGCGCGCGACAAAGCTTGAAGTTACTTCCGCGGAGCATGTTCGTCCCGGATTGAGGTACCACACGGAGCGGGGCACGGTGCGCTCCAACTGGTCGCGTGACACCGGGAAGCTCGCAATCGATCTTGTGCACAACGGTCCAGTGTGGCTGGAGCTAACGCCGTAAGCGGCTGGATCCGGCGCTCCGCTAAACAAAAAAGAACTTCGCCGTGGCCGTGCAATCGGCCTGCGGCGTCAGCCGTATCCAGTGCGCGGAAAACGCATCGGGAAATACGTGACTGGCGTACCCTTCGGCCGGAATCTTCAGTTGTTCGTACCGGCGCCAGGAGCCATCGCCGATGAAGTCGATCTCCAGGTCCACGATGACCGCTCTGTCGGTGCTTACGTGCAGCATCTTGTGTTCGAAGCCGGTGAGTAAGAACGGGTCGGAGGGCTGGCCTTTCCGTACCGTGCTCTTCCACCAGGGGCCGCCCCAACCTTGCGGGCGTCCCCAACTCCACAGGTCGTCGGTCTTGCCGAACCACAATCCGGACTGGGGCTGTCCGGCAACGGCATTGTTGTCTCCGTTGGGAGTAGTCTGGTTCCCGCCCACTGCGAACAGGCCGCGGAACGAGCAGTAATCAGGGATGATGCGCAGGTGCTGGCACACCGGCTTCAGCCCCCAGATGCGGTCCTCAAACGCGACGGGCTGCAGTTCGTAGAACATGCCCTGGATGTCCACCAGGTAATGCTCCGTTTCCACCTCGCGGATACGCATCCACTCGGTCTGGAATGCGTGGCTGAAGGCGTGGCTGGCTTTGGGCAGCCGGTAACGCTGCCAGTTCCCTTTGATCAGCGCCCAGAACAACACCGAAGCCTCGTCCCAGCCCGTGGCAAACATCACCGATCCCATATCCTGGCGCGCGGCCACGTCCATGTGGGGTTTGTTCGACAGGCGTTTCCAGTTTGTTCCGTCAAATTCGAACAGCCCGGCCTGGTCGTCGCCGTAGGCGTAGAAGCCGTTGTTGGTTACCACCACGCGGTTCTGCGCCGTATACCCGCCTTTGAAATGCGGCCGTGCGGTGATCTTCATCTGCTTTACCAGATCGAAGACCAGCCGCGGCCTCAGTTGGCGCACGTCCATCTCCAGAAATTCGCCTTCCATGCACTGGTAGTAGACCATGTTGGCCGGGTCCTTCAGATGGCGCATGGTGGCGGTACAGCGCACGTTGTCCAGTTCCGGAATGTGCTTCCAGTTACCCTTGGCGTCGATGACGTAAGGACCGATGAAACACTGGTCGGATTCATGGTGGATCAAACGGTTGGCGTGCGTGCCGTTGTGTATGTGCACGCGTTCGCTTTTGAGATCCTCCCCGATCCGGTATAGCCCCAGTCCCGATCCGGTGTCCTGTTTGTGGCTGTTATAGGTGATGGCCCACAGCGAATCCGCCCAGGGCATCAGGGCCCCGATTCCGCATTCGCTCCGCTTGGGGACGGTATCGGCTTTGAAGCCGATGGTGACCTGGCTGGTGGGATTGGTCTGAGCAAACGCGGCTGCCGGAAGACCGCCGAGCAGCGCCAGAGTCTTACGTCGAGTAAATGACATGGTGAATCCGCTTGACCGCCAGTCACCACCATATCTCACGTCACAACGCGCGCCGTTGGACGCCGGGCTATTTACAGATCGTTACCGTGGCTGGCGAGTGGCCAGGCCGATGGTGGTATTTGGCCATGGCTTCGGTGCAACACAGCCAGACCAGAATATGAGATCTCGATAATCGTGTTCAGAATCAGTCATTTATGTAATGGAATCGCGTTTGCAACTTCGGGATGTGTAAGGAGGCTCGAAGAAGATGAAGACCAGATTGATGGCGTTGATGCTGGTGGCCGGTGGAGCGCTGTTTGCCGGAACGCACGTTTCAATCGGCGTTCAGCTCGGGGGGCCGGTGATGGTTCCGGCGCC
>JADZGD010000117.1 GCA_020854055.1 Bryobacterales bacterium
CACTTCCGTACAGATGGAAGCCCCAGCCGAACTGGTTGAACACGATGTTGTCCTGCATCACCTTACGTCCCGTATTGTTCTGGACGTAGAAGCCGTGGCCGTGTCCGCGATCCGATGAGTTGAACCCATTGTTATAGACCAGGTTGCCGTAGGCTTCGCCGTTCACGGCCTGGGTCCACCAACTGATCCCCTGGCGGGTATCGTGGACCACCAGGTTGATAAAGCGTGAACCAGGCGCCCAACTGTCAATGGCGTTCCAGATGTTGGAAGAGCCGTAACCCGGAGGCCCGCTGGGCGATCCCGTACGGTCTGTGATCGAACTGGCGAACTCCAGGCCCCAGAACCAGACGTAGGCGCCGAGTTCCGGGCGGGGATTCTGGTCGCAGCAGCCTACCTGAAGCCAGCCGTTGATGGTGGCGCGTTCGCCCGGATACTGCCGGACGATGATGGGCTTGCTGTCGGTTCCTACCAGCCGGCTCAAATAGAGCGTGTGCCCATTGCCGTAGGTTCCGCCGCGCACCCAGATGGTCGCTCCCGGTTTCACCGCGGCCGGTTGCGCCAGCGCCGTTTCCATGTTCCAGGGCCGCGAAATACTACCGTCCCCGCTGGCGGAACCGGATGGCGAGACGTAGAACTGCGCCCCGCCCGAAGGTACCTCCACGGGCGGCGGGATCGGTGCGGGCGGTGGGGTTACGGGTGCGCTCTTGGCTGCCACGCCCAAAGTGACTCCGATCTGTTTGGGTGAGCCAGTGGCGCCCGCCGATGTAATCGTTACCGTGCCGGAGTAGGTTCCCGCTGCCAGTCCGCCGATGGACGCGCCGATCGCCAGACTTGACGGCGCGGTTCCGCCGGTAGCGGATAACGTAATCCACGATTGAGACTTGGTTGCCGTCCAGCTCAACGTACCGGCGCCCGTGTTGGTAATAGCCACGTTAACCGGCGCCGGATTCGATGCGCCCTCGGTTGTCGAGAACGTCACCGTCGACGAGTTAACGGTCAGGATCGGTACCACCGGAGTATTGTTAGCCGCCATGGTGAACGTGACGGCGATTTTCGTTGGCGATCCGCTCATTCCGGGCGCAGTGATGGTGATGTTGCCTTTGTAAGTGCCGGCCGGCAAACCGCTGGGCTTAACCGCGGCCTGAAGGGCGGCCGGGGTAATTCCGGCGGTTGGAGTTACCGTTAACCAGGGCTGGTCGCTCGAGGCGGTCCAATTGTATACGCCTGCGCCGCCGTTGGAGATATTTACCGATTCCGCGGCCGGCGCGGCGCCGCCCACCGTACCCGCAAATTCCAGGTTGGCAAGCGATAGCCGCAGCACGGGCGTGCCCGTCGTGGTGCCGCTCTCATTCGGACCGAGTCCCGTCGGACCAGCCACGCCGGCGCCGGCCAGCATGATCTTGTCGAACCGGAAGCCGTCTTCCCGCATCCAGACGTTTACCGTGTGAACTCCCGCGGTGGGGACGGCAATCGTTGCGATGGCGGTGTAGTCCATTAGCGCCGATGACCAGGCCCAAGCCGGTGGACGCAGCGGAAACTCCGAGATCGCCTGAGCCGTGAGCGCCGCTTTTCCGTCCAGGCCCACGTTTACCGAGTCACCCTCGTCATCCTCGCCGAAGCCACGAATCCAGACCCGGTAAGTTCCGGGGTTGGAGAAGTTCACCTGAAACTGCAGTTCCGGAGCAACGCCCGGATAATCCGAGCTTAAATTGACCCCGGCATTCGGTTCGGCGGACATAAAGCCCGTCCCTGAATATCCGGGTTTATCATTGCGAAATACCCAGGATGCCGAGCGATTGACGATCGTTCCACTCTCTGCCTCCATCACCACCATGCCGGCTGTCTGCTGGAACACACTGGGGCCGGAGGCGGCTTGGGGAACTACCTGAATCGTCGCACTGGCACTTTTCGATGGATCGGCCAGGCTTCGAGCGGTCAAAATGACGGTCGTTGGGGTACTGACGTTGGGAGCCGTGAAGTATCCATTCGCGTTGATGGCGCCGGCGCTGGCCGTCCAACTCATGCGCGTATCCGAAGTTCCGGCCACCGTCGCCGTAAATTGACTTGATGCTCCCGGGGCGAGCGTTGCCGAGGCGGGAGTAATGGTGACCGTGGTGGGAACCAGCGTCACGGTCGCCGTGCTGGTGGTCTTGCCATCGGCCGCGCTCCGGGCGGTCACGGTTACCGTCTGCGAGGATGAAATCGAAGCCGGCGCGGTATAGACGCCCGCTCCAGTGATGGAACCCGGCCCGGCCAGCGACCAGATGACCGATTGATTGGTCGAACCGCTGACGGTTGCCGTGAACGTCACCTGTCCGTTCGAAGACAGACTTACGGACGCCGGCGCCACCGAAACGCCGATCGGCGCCGGCGGCGTACCCGGATTGCTCACTCCCCCGGCCGGTGTAATCTCGATGGTGTTAATTAAACCCCGGGCGACGATGCCCTCGGTGGCGATCGACAGGATGCCGTTGGTCACCGTGGCTTTCAAAGTCTTGTAGAGTACGGTTCGGAAGGGAGCGTTGGCGAGGATGTCAAAGTTGGCAAGCGCCTTGCTACCGTTCACATAGACATTAAAAATCCGTTGGCCTCTGCCGCCGTATTTCCACTCGGCAAACCCCAGCCGGAGATTGTAGGAGCCGTTGTCCACCGGCACCTTGTACTCAAAATCGGTGTAGAGGCCCGATCGTCCGGTACGAAACAGCCAAAGGTCCGAAGTACCCTCAATTACATCGCTGGTGTATGTATTTTGCCCTCCAATAAAAGACCGGTCCGCCGACCACGTTGTCCCGTCGCTCGCTACATAAGACGACGGCGACCCACAATTAATATTGACCGATTCGGCGGCTGCACCGGCGCAGGTCGCAACCACCGCAAACATCAGGAGAGCGCAGCCACGGAGGGTATCCGAAGCCGCGATTCGTGCAAGCATTCCTTACATCCACCTTTCAAATTTAAAACTCGATCGCAAACGTACTTGACACCGAATACATCTGTAAGCGATGATGAGGAGCTGCATATTTCATCATCGAAGGTCATAGTACCATCCCCCGGCTGATCTCGAATTCCGTTGAAATCCGTAGATCCATGTCAGTTTCGTCCTAAGCATCTCCGGAAGATTCCCCGCTCCAAATCTTCATTCCACCTACCACTCGTTTGAACCGTTTCCTAAAACGTGACTTAAAGGTTACTTCCTGGTCACTTCACTCCGCTCGTCTACGTCAAGGTATAAGCCTACCACAATTGGCTATCGGCAGAATCCTGCAGTTACATTAATCTTTGAAGTTACGAATGTAACCGTTAGCTGAAATGTTACATGCTCCCCCTTCGAAGTGAAACCCTGGTCTCCCGGCCAGCGTCTGCCCTTTCCATTCTGAACGGCTAGTACTATCTGGCGTCAGTGCCGAACGCCGCGACACCGGCGGCCGGATCTTGCCCGCTGCGCACCCCCTTTCGGATACAATCGAAGTCGCGAACAGCCATGAAAGTTCTCCTTCTCAAAGGACCCGGCCAGCTCTCTTTTACCGAGATGCCGGCGCCGCCGCTCGCGCCCGGTCAGGTGCGCGTCCGGATTCGCAAAGTCGGCATCTGTGGTTCGGACTACTCGAGCGTAGCCGGCAAACTTCCCTTCACACGCTTCCCCATCGTCCCCGGCCATGAAGCGAGCGGAGAGGTCATCGAAACCTCGACCGCCGATTGGGCGCCCGGGGATCGGGTTTATCTTCATCCGATCCTTTGCGACCGGCGCGAACCCGTCTTTGCCCGCGGCGAAGTCCACCACTCCGATTCCACCGAAGTGCTGGGAGTAGTCTCTCGCCACGGCGCCTACGCCGATGAGGTTGTGGTGGAAGACTATATGGTGCGCCGCATGCCGGAGGGGGTCGATTTTGAAACCGCCGCCATGATTGAACCCGTCGCCGTTGCGGTCCGCGCGGTAAAGGAAGGACTGCGGTCGCCGCGGGACCGCGTGCTGGTCTTCGGAGCGGGGAACATTGGCCTGCTGGTGGTTCAGGTGGCGCGTGCCCTGGGGGCGGCGCACATCGCTGTTACCGATCTGGTCGAGGAGCGGTTGGAGCTTGCCCGCCGCTTCGGCGCCGATGCCACTTACAAAGCGGATACCAGCCTGACGGGCGAATTGGAAAAACAATTTGACGTGATCGTGGATGGAGTTGGAACCGAAGATACCGTTCGCAACGCGCTCACGGCTTCGGCGAGGGGCGCGCGTATCGTGGTCTACGGAGTTCCCTCCGGAGACATCGTCTTCCCCCTGCGAGTGGCATTCTCCAAAGATGTCCGCCTGATCACCAGCCGGTTGTACAACGCCGATTTCGAGGTTGCGGTCCAACTGGTGGCTGAAGGGCGCGTCGCGCCGCTCGGCATCATTACAAACCGCATTCCGCTCGCCGAGGGTCCCGCCCTGTTCGAGAAGGTCTTCAAGGGAGAGTTGAAACCCATTAAAGTAATGATGACGCCCTAGCCTTGGCCCCCTTGCTCCATGGAGCTATTCAATATGAGTGACTCTCTGTTTTCGGTGAAAGACAAAGTGGTGCACGTAAGCGGCGGCTCGCGTGGCATCGGACGGGCCATTGCCGGGGCGTTTCACCAGGCCGGAGCCCGGGTGGTGATCAGTTCCCGCACGAAGGATACGCTGGAGGCTAGCGGTCTGCCCTACGAGATCTGCGACATTGCCGACCGGGGGCAGATCGAGGCTGCGACTGCCAGCATCGTGCGGCGTTTCGGACGGTTGGATGTGCTGTTCAACGTCGCCGGCGTCAACATCCGCCACGCTGCCGAAACCTTTCCGGCAGAGGCGCTCGATGCGATCCTCAACACCAACGTGCGCGGCAATTTCCTGATGGCCAGCGTTTCCGGGAAAGCAATGTGCGGGCAGGGAAGCGGCAAAGTGATCAATATCGCCAGCCTCCACACGCACGAGAGCCTCTCGGGCGTCAGCGCCTACGGCACCAGCAAGGGAGCCATCGCCTCCATGACGCGGGCACTCGCTGTCGAATGGGCGAAATACAACATCCAGGTGAATGCCATCGCGCCTGGCTTTATCCGCACCGACCTGAACGCTGCCCTCTGGGCGCAGCCGCCGATGTATGACTGGGCGGTTGCACGAACTCCGGCGGCCCGCCTTGGCGAGCCCACGGATATCGTTGGCACGGCCCTGTTTCTAGCCAGCACCGCCAGCGACTTCATGACCGGCCAGGTGCTCTATGTCGATGGCGGATTCACGGCCGGTTCCACCTGGCCGTTGAGCGTTCCACGCTGACGGCCCGGGCCCGATGGAAGCGGTTCTGGCGCTCGATATCGGTACCAGTTCCTGTAAGGGAGCGCTGTATTCGGTGGAAGGCCGGAGTCTCGCCGTTGCTTCGGAATCCTACCCGCTGGATCGCCGCGCGCCCGGCTTCGTAGAGCAGGATCCCGCCGGTTACGTGGCAGCCGCGCGCAACGTCTGCCGCACCCTATTAGCCGGCGTCAGGTCCGTTCGCATCCAGGCCGCGGGCATCAGCACGCAGACGCCGACACTGATCTTTTGCGACGCGGAGGGCAAAGCCCTGGCGCCGGCCATCATCTGGCAGGACTCGCGCGCCGCGGCCGAAGCCGCGGAACTCGAAGCGGTGGATTCGTCCATCCGGCGTCAATGGTTCGGCATGAACCTGCCCATCGGCGCCGCGGCCACCCCGTCCAAAGTGCTGTGGATGAGACGGCACCGGCCGGAGGTTTGGAACACTACCCGCTGGATCGTTCAGCCGAAAGACTATGTCGCGTTCCAACTTACGGGAGAGATGGCTACCGACCGGTGGTGTGCCAAAGGATTGGCCAGCATTGCCACCGGCCGTTTCGATGGTGGCTACTTGCAGTATCTCGATACGCCGGTGGACCGCTCGCCGCTCGCCGGGATGCCCGATGCCATAACCGGCCGCGTGGTGGCTCGGGCAGCGTCCGACTGGGGTCTGCCGCCTGGGATTCCGGTGATCACGGGATGGTCAGACGCCATGGCGGGAATGTTGGCCACGGGCGCACTACATGAGCCGCTCACCGGGTTCGTTTTGTCGGGCACCTCGGAGATTATCGGCCTCTCGCGGGTGCCGGGCGGCGCGGAGGTAAAAGGACTCTTCACGGTCCCCACTGCGGTGCTGCCACTGGAAAACGTCGAAGTCGAGTACGGTCCGGTTTCGGGCGGAGGCGGCACGCTGGAGTGGCTGGCGCGTCTGGCCACAAAATCGGTGGCCGAGGTGCTGGCGTTGGTCCAAGAGCGGGGTGAGACTCTTTCATCCATCATTTTTCGCCCCTACCTCGACGGCGAACGGGCGCCCTACTGGAACCACCGGTTGGCCGCCAGCCTGGAAGGACTTCGCTCCGAGCATACGCTGGCCGACCTGGTCCAGGCGGTTCTCCAGGGCGTGGCGCTCCAGGAACGGTTGGTGCTGGAGCGCTCTGAACAAGGCGCGCCGGCATCCGTCGTGGTACTCGCCGGCGGAGGTTCGCGGGATGCGGCCTGGAACCGGATTCGCGCCAACGTGCTGCAACGGCGTCTGCTGGTACTCAATGATCCCGAAGCCAGCCTGCGAGGTGTTGCGCTTCTGGCATGGGCTGGAACCGGGGCGCTACGGTTGGCCAATCCGGCGTTATCCTGGTTTGCAGCGGAGGAATTCCTCCCGAATACCGATTTTGCTTTCGAAACCAGGTTGCTGACGAATCGCTTTCTTCTTGTACAATAGTGACCGACGTGAAACTCAATTCGAAGATAAACGGCTTTCGAATACTTGCCAGGAGGCTGATAGCTCGATGAACCGTAGAGACTTTCTTGCTGGTGCGGCTACCCTTGCCGGCGGCGCCGCGCTCAGGGCCGCAGCGCCGAGCGACCGGATCCGCGTCGGCGTCATTGGACTGGGTTGGCGCGGCCGCGATCACATGCTGCGGATTCCCCAGGTTGCCGGCGTGGAGGTTGTAGCGTTCGCCGATCCGGACGCCGAACGAATGGG
>JADZGD010000118.1 GCA_020854055.1 Bryobacterales bacterium
CAGCCAAACACCAACGGCGGCACGGATCACGGATGGGGCGGCCATCACCTGGTGCTGGGCGGAACGGTCAAGGGCGGAGATGTCTACGGAAGATTTCCTACCTTGGCCCTCGGCGGTCCCGACGACGCCGGCAACCGCGGACGGTGGATCCCCAGCCTGGCGACCGATCAGTATGCCGCCACGCTCGCTTCGTGGTTTGGCCTGAGTCCGGACTTATTGAGCGCGGTATTACCCAACATCGGCAACTTTCCCACCGCCGGCGTTGGTTTCATGAGCTGAAAAGGTAGCCCGTTAGCAGCGTCTTCAGTTCGGAAATCACCGCTCGCCGCGCGGCTTCGCCCGGCTGCTGATAGGCGTAGGCGATCAGATGCTCGCCCGCTTCGGCGGCGATGCGCAGCTTGCGATTCAATTCAGGCGAGGCCAGCAGGCCCAGTTCTCCGATCATGAAACTGCGCACCATGCCGGGCGCGCCCGAGTCCGGCTGGACCTGGCCTTCGCGCGCCGCCGGACTGATCTGGCGGCTCAGGGCCAGCGTACGAAAGTCAGGGTGACGGTCGAGAAAACTAATGTAAGCATCGATCACCGCATTCAGAAAACTGGGGCCGTCCGAAAGATCGCACCCATCCAGCGACCGGGGCACCATCTCACGAAACTCCTCCACCCGCCGCACGGCGATGGCGTCATAAATAGCCTGCTTGTCGGGGAAGAAGCGGTAAAGCGCGCCGATCGACAGGCCGGCCTCGCGGGCGATCCGGACGGTGGTAATTTCCGCCAGAGGACACCTTTCAAGCAGCCCGGAGGCAGCCGCAACGATCTGCTGCACGGTTTCCTGGCTGCGCTCCTGAACCGGTTTTCGGCGCGGGGACGTGCCTGGCCCAATCATCACTTCAATCATCCCAATTGACAGTATGCCACCGAAGATGCTACAAACGCGAATGAGAGTTCGCGTTTACCAAATGGAGTTCTGCTGAACATGGCTGTACCGGCATCTCAAATGTGGACCGTGGCCACCTACGTCCTCAAGCAAAAACTCAAAGGACGCAAGCGTTATCCGCTGGTGTTGATGCTGGAACCGCTGTTCCGCTGCAACCTGGCCTGCGCCGGTTGCGGCAAAATCCAGTATCCAGCTCATGTGCTCAAGCAAAACATGACGCCGGAGGATTGTTTCCATGCGGTAGAAGAATGCGGCGTGCCGGTGGTGGCCATTCCCGGCGGCGAACCGCTGATGCACCCGCGGATCGGTGAGATTGTGGCTGGGCTGGTGGCACGCCGGAAGTACGTCTACCTGTGTACCAACGCCCTGCTGCTCAAAGAAAAGCTTTCGCTGTTCAAGCCCAGCAAGTACCTTGCCTTCTCCGTTCACCTGGACGGGCAAAAGGATCATCACGATTTTTCGGTTTGCCGGGAAGGTGGATACGAGATCACTGTTGAGGCCGTGCGGGAGGCGCTGAAGCGCGGCTTCCGGGTAACCACGAACACCACTCTGTTTGACGGCGCCGATCCTTCGAGCGTACGCGCCTTCTTCGACGAGATGATGGAGTTGGGCGTAGAAGGCATGATGCTCTCGCCTGGATACTCCTATGACAAAGCGCCCGACCAGAGACATTTTCTCGGCCGCGACCGCACCCGGCGGCTGTTCCGGGCAATTCTCTCCAACCGTAAGACGAGTTGGAGGTTTAACATGTCGCCGCTGTTTCTGGAGTTTTTGATGGGGCGCCGCGAATACGACTGCACACCGTGGGGCATGCCTACCTACAATATTTTCGGCTGGCAAAAGCCCTGCTACCTGCTTCAGGATGGCTACGCGGATTCCTTCGCCGGGTTGATGGAGAGCGTCCAATGGGAGAATTACGGTCCCCGGTCGGGTAATCCCAAGTGCGCCAACTGCATGGTACACAGCGGCTATGAAGCGTCGGCGGTAAACGATACCTTCGGTTCACTGTCCGGCTTCTGGGCCACGGTGAAGGCCACTTTCTCCACGCGCTACCGTGACCCCGAAGCGCTCAAGATACTCGATGAACCTGTGACGCCGCCCCACATGGCGCACGAACTCATCCAGATCGGAGAGCCACCGCGGTGAACGCCGGCAAAGCAAGACAAGGCTGGGTGCCGGAACTGGCGTCGGAAGAGGATCTCCGCCTGGCACTGGAGGAGGCTTTCGATTACCGCGGCGACATACGCATCACCCGCCGCGATGGTACGGCGGTAGAAGGTTACCTGTTCGACCGCCAGGGCGGCGCATCGTTGGCCGGCTCCTGGATTCGGATCATTCCCACAGCCGGCGGAAACCGGCAGAGAGTCTCTTACTCCGAGATAGCGGCGCTCGAATTCACCGGTAAGGACACCGCCGCGGGCAAGAGTTGGGAAGCCTGGGTGAAGAAGTATCTGGAAAAGAAGGCGGCCGGAGAAAAGAATATCGGCCTCGAACCCGAAGCGCTCGATTAACCCGTATGAAATCCTGGTTCCTGCTGTTTGCCTGCAACCTGATGTGGGCGCTGCAATTCACTTGTATCAAGCTGGTGCAGGATCAGGTCGGCCCGCTGTTCACCGTCTGGGCGCCCATGGGAATCGCCGCCGTACTGCTCTACCCGGTGGTCCGCCGGGAAGGTGGTGGAGTGCGGTTGTCTCGTCAAGACATTGTGCCAATCGTTCTGCTGGCGGCGCTCGGAGTCCTGCCGGCGCAGTTGCTTTACACCTGGGGCACGCAGAGGTCGCTTGCTTCCAATGCGGCGCTGCTCACACTGACGCTCCCCGTTTTCACGGCGATTCTGGCGGTGCTGATTTTGGGTGAGCGCATGACCTGGCTGCGCTGGGTCAGTTTCGCTGCCGCCATTCTGGGCGTGCTCGCCTGCTCCATGGCAGACTTGCGCCACTTGAGTCTGGGCGGTGGCTACCTGTTTGGCAATCTGCTCATTCTGGGCGGCGTTTTAGGCAGTGCATTTTATAACTCCTTCGGCAAAAAGATTCTGGAACGGATGTCGCCGATGCGGCTGCTGTTCTACACCTATGTGGTGACGCTGTTGTTGATGGCGCCGGCCGTGTGGGCTCTTGAGCCGGAGAGTTTCCACAACATCAGCCGCTTCACCGCCCGCACCTGGACCGGCATGGGCCTGCTGACCGTCTTCCACAACTACCTCTCGATGGTGCTCTTCCTCACCGCGCTGAAGCAATTGGATGCCATTCAAACGGCGCTGTGCAACTATCTGATTACTGCCTTCGGCGTTCCGGTTGCGGCCATCGTGCTCGGCGAGCGATTGGGAGCCGCCGCCTGGCTGGGTGGAGCGCTGGTGCTCATCTCCACGCTGGTGGTTACGGTTGTCGAAGAGCGGATGAAGCGGCGGGAACTGGCGCCGGCCGGCTCGTAAAGCGCACATCTGAAAAAGGATAACCGTCCTCACCGGTAACGCGCAGCGCAAACACCCAGACGCCGTGAAAGTTGTAAGAACTCACGTCCAGGCGGTTGGAGCCGGCATTTAATTCCACCGGAAGGGCCTTCTCAAACAGGTAGCGGTCACGGTACAGTGCGCCCTTGATGGGATGATCACTATTGCGCGTATCGAACACCACCTTGCCGTTGAGGCGCAGCGTGACAATATCGTCCCAGCCCAGGTGAATCACCGCCCGGCGCGCTACCGGGCTTTGGACGAAGGAGCTGAAATGCGCTCCGGCGGCATCCGTGTTGCGGTAGCCAAAGATGTAGCGCGGGTTCACCATCCCGCGCGGGTCCACGTTCACAAAATCGAACCACCGTATGCCGCTGTCGCGCCCCTGATACCCATGCTGCGGATCAGGTGGGGAGGCCAGCGCTTCTTCTCCCGTGAACTGCGGCTTCTGGCGAACGTTGGTGACATAGCCGAGCACCCACCACTTGGCCGGCGTTCCAAAGCGGTTACATAACTCTTCACTGGAGATGGCGCCGCGGTCAAACTGGTGGATCGCATCGAGCAGCGGCCGCGCCTTAGCCGATACGCCGGAGCCTTTGGCCCTGAGCACTTCCTGCCACAAGCGGAGATCGATATCATCCCGCTTCAGGTCCTGCTTCTTCAATCCGTACCGGGCCTCGAGTTGGGGTGTATAGATGTACCAGACCGGGTTCGCCGAGAAGGACCAGATATAGCGTTTGGCGCCGGCCCGCAATACACGCATCTGCTCACGCAATTCGGCGATTTCGGCCTTCCACGACTGAATCGGATAGTCCTTGCCGCCCGTCTCCACCATGTGCAACGGCCAGACGCCGGGCGCCATCGTGCCGCGCCGCTTCCAGTAGCGCAGGGTCTTGGCATCCACCAGCAACGGCAGCCCAGAATCTTCCATCCGCGTCACCGCCAGATGCGTCACCGGTTCGTTCAAGGAGTAGGTGAATTCGGCGCCAAAGTGAAAACCTCCCGGAGCGTCACGCTCCGCCATTGCCTGGAGCATTCCGGTCTGGAATTCGCGCACAATAGGGCGGGTGCGAATCTCACCGGGCAGCGTCCAGATCACGGCGTCTGGAAACTCATTGAGCACGGCGGCGGCGATTGCCCGGCCCTGTTTACGCGCCGCGCGGATCAGATCCGCGGCGGTGTATCCCTGGTAGGTGTAAATCGGGTTGCCCAACTCGTATCGTGGGTAGGGGTACTCGACATCAATGCAAAGCCCACGGAAGCCGAGTGTCCGCGCCACCCGGCTAAGCGCGGCGTATTCGGCCGCCATTGTTTCGGTGTACTGCCGGGAAAGCAACGTTTCCGCTGAAGGCCAGGCAGCCTTTTCTCCGAACGCTACCGTAAGAAAGTTTTCCCCTGCGCCGGCGCGGCGCAGAGCGGCGATGTTGCTTCTGGCTTTCGCCAACCAATCGGCGTTCTCCGGGTGGCTGCCTTCAAAGCGGACGCGAGCGTTCTCCCAGGTGCCAACCGAGTAGAAGAAACCGTCATACATCTTCTTAATTTCGGAAGCGTGATCGTCGACGTAGCCGTTTGGCGACATCGAGTAGCCGATCATCGAGGGACCGGCGGCGAAGCCGAACCCGGTGACGGAAAAAAGGAGGACCACTAAACAAGTTCGCATGGCAATAGATCGCTGTCTGCGACATCCTCCGATGGCAGCTTGACGAAAGTCAAGCGGCCCTGCCGGTACCGCCGGAGGTTAGAATGGGCGGGTACTCGAGAGGCCGGCTTATGCCACGATGGCTGTTACTCACCATGATGACCACGCTCCTCTGGGGCGTGTGGGGATTCGAGGCTAAGCTCGTTGTTGACCGCGCCACACCGTTCGCCGCCCAGGTAATGTTCACCGCCGGCATGTTGATGCTGGGCGCTGCAGTGCTGTTCTCGCGCGACCGCTATAGGGGTGTCAACCGTGCCAGGGGTGTCTTCTATGCAGTGCTCACCGGTATTCTGGGCGGCGTTGGCAACGTTTTCTTCCTGATCGCGCTACAAAACGGCAAGGCATCCATCATCGTGCCGCTCACATCGCTTGCGCCGGTGGTGACGGTGCTGGTGGGCGTCACCGTGATGCGCGAAAAGGTTAACCGCTATCAGGTGGTGGGGCTGGCGCTCGCACTGGTAGCCATTTTTCTGTTGAGCTTATGAACTCCTGGTTAGCTCTCTCCATTCTGGCGCTGGTGTGCTGGGGCATCACCGGCAATACACAGAAAATCAGCACCAACCATATATCCACCCAACTTTCATTCATCGCCTTCTCGCTGGCATTCGTTCCCGTAGGCGTGGCGGCGCTGCTGCTTCTCCCCGAGGGCGTCCATGCCACCCGTCTGGTGTGGGCGCTCGGCATTCTCAGCGGCATCCTGAACGGACTCGGGGCGCTGACTTCGTTTGCGGCCTTCTCGGCGGGAGCCAAGTCGTCAGTCGCGGTTCCAGTGATGTACCTCGCGCCGCTGATTACAGTGCTGATGGCGCGGCTGTTTCTTCACGAGCAGATCTCGGTTGCGCAGTGGGCCGGCATCTTTCTGGCACCGGTCTCAGCCTGGCTGCTCTCGATGGAAAGCAACTGACATTCAGTGCCCGATGATGCTCATGCCGCCGTCCACCACCAGAGACGCGCCAGTGATCCATGATGAGGCCGGCGAACAAAGAAACAGTACCGCATCGGCGATATCCCGCGGCGTGCCGATCCGGCCCAGCGGATGGAAGCGCATGACTTCCTTCATGGTCGCCTCGGGGTCTTCCAGCTCCTCCAGCCACTGATCCATCATCGGTGTATCGATATACCCCGGGCAGATGGAATTGGCGCGAATGCCATCGCGGCCATGATCGATTGCCAGCGTGCGCGTCATTGCGACGATGGCGCCTTTGCTCGCATCGTAAGCAGCGCAGGTCCCGTAAGAGACATTGGCGTGTACGGAGGCGATGTTGACGATCGCCCCGCCGCCGCGAGCCCGCATCAGGGGAATCCCATGCTTGGCGCAGAGAAAGCATCCGCGAAGGTTGACGTTCATGGTGCGGTCCCAGGACCCGGCACTCAACTGGTCCACTGTGCCATAGAGTTCAATACCGGCGTTGTTCACCAGGCAGTCGAGGCCGCCCAACTCCTTCGCCGTCATCTCCATCGCCGCGCGGACGTCATCCTCTATCGACACATCGCCCTCGATAGCCAGCACTCTTCCCTTTGACGAGAGTTCAACTGCGACGGCCTTTGCTGCTGTGCCGTTGATATCGAATACCGCCACCGCGGCCCCGGCCTCCACCAACCTTTGTGCGATTCCCTTCCCGATCCCGGAACCCGCTCCCGTGACGAGCGCCACTTTCTCATCAAGCCGCATGTTCAAGAGTATAAGCGGACACCATGTTGGCCGGCCCGGGCGGTCCTCATCGGGATACCGTAAAATCTGATTTGCGCCGGAGAGGAGATCGCGCGTTGAACCAGTGGACGTTTCTCACCAATCATGCTCATATCCTGCTCGCCATTTCGCAGGATTCCGGAATTCGAATGAAGGACGCCGCTTTGAAAGCCGGCATCACGGAGCGCGCCGCGCAACGGATCCTCGCCGATTTATTGGAGGCCGGTTACGTTACGCGGGAAAAGGCCGGCCGGCGCAACCAGTATCGGATTCACCCCGAGCTTGGATTGCGTCATCCGCTGACCAACCACCAACCGGCCAGCATGCTGCTGGCCCTGGGCGCGGCGCCCGAAAAGCCTCCGGCGAAAAAGCGGCGCCGGCGCCTGGCCGTCAAACGCTCCACCCGGCGTTCATAGTACATTCCGATAGATGCCTGTTTCTCTCAGCGGTCAATCGGTAATTGTTGCGGGAGCCTCCAGCGGAATCGGCCGCGCCACGGCGGCGCTGCTGGCCCGCGCTGGATGCCGCGTCATGGCTTCGGCACGGCGCGCCGGGCGCCTGGAGCAACTTAGAGATGAACTAGCCAGGGAAGGGCGCGATATCGGCATTTTCGCCGCCGATGCCGGCGACTGCGCGGCCATGGAGGCGCTGGCAGCAGCCACCGTGGAACGCTTCGGCCGCATCGACATTCTGGTGTACGCCACCGGAAACAACGTTCCGGACCGCTCCCTTGAGCGGCTTACGCCAAAAATCTGGGACTGGATGGTCTCGGTCAACCTCAGTGGGGCTTACTATCTCACGCAAGCCGTAATTCCCGGCATGCGCGCCCAGGGCGGTGGCCACCTGCTCTACGTCTCGTCGATATCGTCGAAAAAGCCCGACGTCTCCGGCGCCGCCTACCAGGCGTCCAAGCGCGGCCTCAACGCGCTGGCCCACGCCATCCGCATCGAGGAGCGGCAAAAAGGGATCCGCACCACGGTCATCAATCCCGGCCTGGTGGACACTGAGATACTCGACAAACGCCCCGTCCGGCCAGACCCCGAACTGCTGGCCAAGGCCCTGCAGCCCGAAGATGTGGCCGAAGTGATCCTGGACATGCTGCAGTTGCACCCGCGGGCAGTAGTCACCGACCTCGATCTGATGCCCACCTGGATCGAGTAGCCCTCATCGGCCCAGCGGCTCGAATCGCGCGCTGAAGTGGCGCAGAAAGGGCGGCTCCCAGGTGATCTTCAGCCCGCGAAGCTGCTCCTTGCGCGCGTTCACTTCGAGAATCGCTTCCACTACATAGTCGATGTGGCTCTGCGTGTAGACACGGCGCGGAATGGCCAGCCGCAGCAATTCAAAACGAGCCGCCGGGCCGAACATCAGCGTGCCGATCTCCACCGAACGGATGCCGGCGTGACGGTACAACTCCACCGCCAGCGCCTGGCCGGGAAACTGTTCCTTTGGGATGTGCGGCAGCATTCGACCGGCATCGATGTAGATGGCGTGGCCGCCCGGCGGCTCGACAATCGGTACTCCCTGATCCGCGATGTGCCGCCCCAGGTAGGCAGTGGAGGCGATGCGGTAACGAAGGTAGTCCGGATCCAGCACCTCCTGCAATCCGGTGGCGATGGCCTCCAGATCGCGGCCCGCCAGACCGCCGTAGGTAGGAAATCCTTCGGTCAGAATCAGCAGGTTGATCTCCTGCTGCGCCAGGCGGTCGTCATTGGCGCACAGCAGGCCGCCGATATTCGCGAACGCGTCTTTCTTCGCGGAAAATGTGCAGCCATCGGCCAGAGAAAACATTTCTTGCGCTATTTGTTTTGGCGTACGCTGCTCGTATCCTGGCTCCTGCCGGTGAATAAACCAGGCGTTTTCGGCAAAGCGGCAGGCATCCAGGTAGAACGGGATCCCGTTTTGCCGCGCGACCTCGCTCACCTCCCGGATGTTGGCCATTGAAACCGGCTGCCCTCCTCCGCTGTTGTTGGTGATGGTGAGCATGATCAGCGGAATCCGCCCGGCTCCTTCGCGGGCGATCAACTGCCTTAGCGCCGGCACATCCATGTTGCCCTTAAACGGAAGGCGCGCCTGGGTGTCGGCCGCCTCCGGCGACGGCAAGTCTACCGCCCGCGCGCCGTGGAATTCGATGTTAGCGCGGGTGGTATCGAAATGGGCGTTGCTCGGAATCACCTGGCCCTTGCGGCACAGAACACTAAAAAGAATTCGTTCGGCAGCACGCCCCTGGTGTGCCGGGATGATGTGCCGGAATCCGGTCAGCTCGCGCGCAACGCGCTCCAGGCGGTAAAAGCTGGGACTGCCGGCGTAGGACTCGTCCCCGCGCATTATCGCCGCCCATTGCGCCGTTGACATGGCACTGGTGCCGGAATCGGTCAAAAGATCGATCAGAATGCGGTCGGCCTCAATGAGGAACAGGTTGTACCCAGCCTGTTCCAGAAACGCCTGGCGCTGATCCGCCGTGGTGTGATGCAGCGGTTCCACGGACTTGATTCGGAACGGCTCGATGATGGATTTCATCTCACTCGGAGTCTAGCAGTCCCGGTTATCGGGGGTTATTAGGAAAACTTCGGGGCAGGAGACCGGCGCAAAAAAAGGCCCGGGAACTAACCCGGGCCGGATGCAGATAGAGGCTGTTTCGTTTGTTAATGAAATCCTGTTAGCCGTGAACGACACGCAGATTGTTGGTCACCGAGAAGGCGCCCGGGACGCCGTTGGCGCGCATCCCAGCCAGGGTGCGGTCCATTGGCGAGTCAACCACTCCCTCAAGCGTTACGTCGCCGTTCTTGACAATAATCCGGATCGAAGGCATCGTGCCCATGCCGTAGCGCTGCAGCGCCGGGTACCCGTAAATCGCCCGCGCCAACCGCCAGCGGAGCGAATTGTCGTACGGCGACAACGGCAAGACCTCAATTTTGTTTATGACGTGCTTGACGCCTTCAATCCGTTTGACAACGTTTTCGGCGCTACTGCGCAGCGTTGGCCAGGTGACTTCGCCTGTCAGAGTCACGGTATCGCCTTGAACGCTGAACGATAGGTCATCGAAAATACTGAACCACGGCAGCATCACCAATTCGTGCCGCACCTGCTTCTGGATCCGCGCAGTAGCCTCCGGAGTCGGCTCCGAACTGGGGGTTGGGGCCGAAGCCCACATCATCGCGGGCGCCGCCACCAGCGCCGCAACCAATATCGCGGATAGCCGCGTCTTCATAATCCCTCTCCTTCCGGTCACTTATATGGACGAAATACAAATATCGGGAGTTGCGGGACTTACAAAGGTTTACAGGCCAGCGGAAATAATGTTACTCGTTGTAACTTTCGGTTACCTTCGCACCCAGACGGCCCCGCGCCAGCCGGATCCGGATCTCGGAATCGATCCCTGCCCCGGCGGCATCGCGCAGCACCCTGCCATCCGGAGTCTCGACGATGGCATATCCACGCTCGAGAACAGCCAGTGGGCTCAACTGGGTCAGTTTCACCGCCATCGGGTCAAGCGAGCGGTGCCACCCCGCCAGCCGCTGGCGCATTACCTCGATTCCGGCAGCCTTCAGCGCCTCCAACCGGTGCCGTACGGCGGCGAGACGGAGGCGGAGATCCATCTGCCGCAGTCTCAACTCCAGCGCCTGCCAGGCGCGCCGTTCCCGATCCAGCCCGAACCGCCCACGGTCGCGCAGGCGGTACTCCATCTCATCGACCCTCTGATGGGACCGTCCGATCCGGCGGCGCAGGGTCGCTTCGGCGCGATCCACCCCCTGCTCCTGCAACTCGCGCCGCGCCCACGAGAGACGGTAGCGGATCGCCTGCTTCAGCTTATGGGCGAAGCCGGCAATCTGTTCAAGCAACTGGTCCCGGGTGGTAACCACCAGTTCGGCGGCGGCCGAAGGCGTGGGAGCGCGCAGATCGGCGACAAAATCGGAGATACTGAAGTCCGTTTCGTGACCCACCGCGGAGACCACCGGAATGGAACAGGCGGCAATCGCCCTTGCAACCCGCTCTTCATTGAACGTCCACAGGTCTTCGAGCGATCCTCCGCCGCGCCCGACAATCAGGACGTCGGCCCAACCGGAGTTGCTGAAATACTCAATGCCGCCAGCTACCGCTTCAATGGACCCTTCGCCCTGCACCTGGGCCGGGTAAAGCCGGATCTCGATACCCGGAAAACGGCGGGTGAGCACCTGAATCATGTCCCGGATGGCCGCGCCCGCGGGCGAAGTGACAATCCCGATCCGGCGGGGAAGCTTCGGCAGCGGACGCTTGCGCGCTGCCTCAAATAGCCCCTCGGCCGCCAGTTTCTGCTTAAGCTGCTCAAAGGCGAACTGAAGCGCGCCGTGTCCCTGCGGCTCGAGCGCCTCCACCAGCAGTTGGTATTCACCGCGAGGCTCGTAAACGTCGATCCGGCCGCGCGCCAGTACCGACACGCCGTCCTGCGGCTTGAATTTCAACAACCGGGCCGCATTACGGAAGCACACGCAACGCAATAGCGCGTCGTGATCCTTGAGCGTGAAGTAGTAGTGGCCGCTGGCGGCCAGTTTGACACCGGAGATTTCACCCGCCACCCGGATGTCATCGAACTGGCGTTCGAGCAGCGCGCGGATGGCCGCATTCAATGCGGCCACGGTAAAAACCCGGCGGTCCTGTTCCCAGCTAAGGGCGAGCTGCTCCATAGTGATCAGCGTACCCGATACTCGACACCGGACGCGCTCCCGCCCCATTAAGAGATCTGATCCGCTCAATCAATTCTTTGGATTGACGCCCTTTGGGCGCCTTCGTTATGCTGCGATTTTATTCACCCCGCCGCCCCGGAGCAGTGAACAGGCCTTTTGCCACGGCGGATGCTGGCATGAATCAGCCGGTCCCGCCAGTTGATAAGAATCCGATTCCATGGAGGATTTGTGACGTCGAAAGAAGTACTTGAGTACGCCAAAAAGAATGATGTCCGGCAGTTGGATCTCCGATTCACGGATCTGCCGGGCCTTCAACAGCATCTGTCTTATCCGATTACCCAGCTCGATGAAGATTCCTTTGAAGAGGGTTTCGGAATCGACGGATCCAGCATTCGCGGATGGGCCGCCATCAACGAAAGCGACATGCTGCTGATCCCCGATCCGGAAACCGCCATCATCGATCCGTTCACCGAGGTCCGTACCCTGGTCATGCTGGCCGATGTCATCGATCCGATCACCCGGCAGCATTATGACCGGGATCCGCGCTGGATCGCCAAAAAGGCCGAGATGTATCTGCAAAACAGCGGCCTGGCCGATATCGCCTATTTCGGCGCCGAACCTGAGTTCTTTATCTTCGACAACATCTCGTTCGACCAGAACCAGCACTCCGGATACTACTATATCGATGCCGAGGAAGGACGCTGGAACTCCGGACGCAAGCGCGACAATCTCGGCTACCGTCCCCGTTACAAGGAAGGTTATTTCCCTGTTCCGCCAACCGATCACTACCAGGATCTGCGCGCGGAGATGGTCGAGACCATGATCCGGTGCGGCCTGAAGATCGAATGTCATCACCACGAGGTGGCCACCGGCGGACAGTGCGAGATCGATCAGAAATTCGACACGCTGGTCAAGTCGGCGGACAACGTGATGCTGTACAAGTACATCATCCGCAATGTGGCCTACCAGTACGGCAAGACCGTAACCTTCATGCCCAAACCGATATTTGGCGACAACGGTAGCGGCATGCACGTCCATCAGAGCCTGTGGAAGAATGGCGCGCCGCTGTTTGCCGGCGACGGCTATGCCGGCCTCAGCCAGATGGCGCTCTGGTATCTGGGCGGCCTGCTCCACCATGCCCGGGCGCTCTCTGCCATCATCGCCCCCACCACCAACAGCTATAAGCGCCTGGTGCCGGGCTATGAAGCGCCGGTGAACCTGGCCTACTCGCGCCGGAACCGTTCGGCAGCCTGCCGGATTCCGATGTATTCGGCGAGTCCCAAGTCCAAGCGGGTCGAATTCCGCCCGCCCGATCCTTCAGCCAATCCTTACCTGGCGTTCGCCGCCCAGATGATGGCCGGCCTCGATGGCATCATCAACAAAATCGAACCCGGCGAGCCCCTGGACAAGGATATCTACGACCTGTCTCCGGAAGACCTCAAGTCTGTGCCATCCATGCCCGGTTCGCTTGGAGAAGCTCTCAATTGCCTGGAAGACGACCATGACTTTCTGCTGAAAGGCGACGTCTTCACCGACGAACTATTGGAAACCTTCATCCTGTACAAACAAAAGGCGGAGGTGGATGCCGTGCGGCTGCGCCCCCATCCCTACGAGTTCGCCCTGTACTACGATATTTAGAGTGGCGCGGCAGGGGCGGTGGGAATTCCGCCGCCCTCTCTGGAATGAGCGGAACCGTTTTACAGATCAACATCTCCCCGGGCGGCCTGCCCAAGCGCCCGGTTGACCGGGCCCGGGTTACTCCTTTCGGTATCGAAGGGGATTCCTGCGCCCACCCGGCCGTTCATGGAGGCCCCCGCAAGGCGATTTTGCTCGTCGCTTCCGAGATGGTGGCCGAATTGATTGAGGCCGGTTATCCCCTGTACTACGGAGCACTGGGAGAAAACATCACGATGTCGGGCATCGACCCGAAATGGATGCGAGCCGGACAGCGCTACCGCATCGGCCAGGTTCTGATCGAGTTGACCACGTTGCGCGGACCCTGCGACGCGCTGAATGTTTTCGGAAAATCGCTGCGGTTTGAGATCACCGATGCGGCCGCCAAGGCCGGCGACTTCCACTCACCCAAGTGGGCGCGGGGTGGATTCTATGCCGCCGTGCTGGAAACCGGAGAGATTTGCACCGGCGACCCGATCACCCTGATCGAACAACTCGCCTAAACTCGAAACTTCCACCGTTCGCCTGCTCATGCCGATCTCGCTTGAAGGTATCGAGTTCCGCAATCCCGAGCGCGCCCGCCGCGACGCCGCACAGCTTGAAGCAGTTGTTCCATCCGCCATCCAGGAGCAGATCGCGACCCTGCTAGGTACATGCGCCGATCCGGATGGCGCCCTCGGCCGGTTGGAGTCGCTGGTCCGCGTTCACGCCGACGCCTTCGAACGTCTCACCCGCACCGGGGTCGGACTCCAGTACCTCACCACCGTCTTTTCTTCCAGCAGCTTTCTCTCCGAGGAGATCCTGCAACACCCCGAATGGCTGGAAGATCTGCTTTGGGCCGGTGGCATGGAGCGGACGCTCAGCTCCGAGGAACTGGCCGACCGCCTGGAAGACTTTCTCAATTCCACCAGCCAGGAGAGACTGCTGGCGCTATCACTCGCCATGTTCAGGCGCAGGCAGATTCTGCGCGTGGTGCTGCGTGATGCGCTGGGTCTCGCCACCCTGCCCGAGGTCACCGCCGAGTTGTCCGCGATCGCCGATGCCATTGTCGAGGTCAGCCGGAAGAGGATCTTCAACGAACAAACGCGGCGGCATGGAATCCCCCGGATCCGTAACGCCGGCGGCATCCAGGAAGAGTGCGGGTTCTCCGTGCTGGCGTTGGGGAAACTCGGCGGAAAGGAGCTCAACTACAGCTCCGACATCGACCTGATGTTTCTCTATTCGGGGAACGGCGAGACGGATGGCCCGCACGTGGTCACCAACAAGGAGTTCTTCAAGAAGCTCTCCAACCAGTTGACCAACCTGCTATCTACTTACACCGCCGAGGGCGTCTGCTACCGAGTTGATCTGCGCCTCCGGCCCGACGGGCGGCTGGGCGAAGTCTGCATCTCGCTCGAAGGAGCGCAGGATTATTACCGCAATCGCGCCCGCGATTGGGAACTACAGATGCTCATCAAGGCGCGCGTGTCGGCCGGCGACCGGGCATTGGGAACAAAGCTGCTCGAATTCGTCCAGCCGCTGATCTACGCCAGCACACTCGATTTCAGCGCGGTGGAAGCCGTCTCGGTAACCCGCGAGCGCATCAGCGAAAAGCTTGCCGCGAAGTCCGGCGCCCCCGGCCAAAACGTGAAACTGGCCCGCGGCGGCATCCGTGACATCGAATTCCTGGTGCAGTGCCTGCAGCGCCTGCACGGCGGGAGGGAACCTTGGGTCCGGCAGGGAGGCACCATGCTGGCTCTCTACCGCTTGCGCGACAAGGACCTGCTATCGCCGACCGAGTTCAGCCGTCTCGCCTCGGCGTACGAATTTCTCCGCCATCTCGAGCACAGACTCCAATTTGACGACGACCGGCAGATCCACACGCTGCCCACCGAACCGGAGGCGCTCGATTTGCTGGCGCGCCGAATGCCGGCCGGCAAAATCAGCGGTTCCCCATCTGCCAAGACCTTGCTGCGCGAATTAGAGGCCCATCTCGAGAAGGTCCGGGAGATCTATGGCCGGGTGATCCACGCGCAGAAGCCGATGTACTACATCATCGCCGAGCAGACTCCGCGTGAGCCGTACCCACCAGAAGAACCGGTTCCGGACGCCGCGGCGCCGCCGAGTAACCTGGTCCGCTTCCTCGATGAACGAGCCCCCTGCCTGGCCGCTACCGTCCACGGAAGTCCGCTTCGCCGCGGCCGCCGCTATCTGGAGCTCTATCTGGAAAAGGTAGTCACCCAGCCTGAATGGCTGGGTTGGCTCAACGACGATGCGGTGCTGGCCGGATACGTTCTCGATCTTTTCGAAAACAGCCCCTACCTGGCCGAACAGCTCCTGCGCCGGCCGGCGCTCATCGAGCAGTTGCGCGACTTGCGGATCTCATCCGGCGCCTCCCGGAACTATATGGAACTGGCAGCCACCATCGCCGATGCCGCCGAACTCCGCCGCTTTTTCCGGCGCGAAATGTTTCGTCTCCAGTGCGAAAGCATCTGCCAGCATGAACCGATCTTCTCAACGCTCGAAAAGACCTCGGCTTTGGCTGATGCCGCCATCAGCACTGCCTACCGCATGGCGATAGCCAGGGTCACGGCCTCAAAGCCCCCGTCAACCGGTTATGTGAGCGCGGACCAGATGTACGTCATCGCCCTCGGCCGCCTGGGAATGCATGAGTTCGACCTCGGATCGGATGCCGACCTGGTCTTTGTTCTACCCGACGCCGATCGTGGTGAGATCGCATTCTGGACCAAGGTCGCCGAGCGAATCATCGACCTGCTTACGGCCTACACCGGCGACGGGATGATCTTTGCCGTCGACACCCGCCTTCGCCCTGACGGGCGTTCCGGACCACTGGTTCAACTGGAATCCGGCTACCGAGAGTACTTTTCCGGCCGCGCCGAAACCTGGGAAGGCATCGCCTACATGAAATCGCGCTCCATTGCGGGCGATACGGAGCGTTGCACCCGCTTCCTCAACGATCTACAGGTTCTGGACTGGCGCCGTTACGGCCAGAACTGGCGCTCCCGCAGCCAATTGCGCGCAATGCGCCAGCGCATCGAAAGGGAGCAGGCCGCGCTCAACCCGCTGAAGGGCGCCCGAGGGGGCTACTACGATATCGATTTCGTCCTGATGTACCTTCGCCTGAAGGGCGCCGGTATCTTCTACAAAGTCCTCAATACCCCGGCCCGCATCGAGGTGATCGAGCAGATGGGTCACCTCGAACGCGCCGATGCCGAATTCCTTTACGACGCCGCCACCATGTTTCGCTCTGTCGATCACGGTCTCCGCGTCTCCACCGGCCACGCCGGGGGCAACTTGCCAAACTCACCGTCTCAATTGCAGCTATTGACGGAACTGGTGCGCCGCTGGATGCCCGGCCATCTTTGCGCGCAGCCGATCGAGGTGGAGATGGACCGGATCCGGCGCCGCACCCGAGAGTTCTTCGATCGTCTTTTCGCTGAGTAGTTGCCGCCCGGCGGCGCTTCAGACGACAAGAACCTCGACACCGTGACTGCGCAGCACGTTCACCACGCCGGGTTCTACCTGGCTGTCGGTAATCACCCGGCGGATCGCCTCCACTCGCGCAATCACCGAGAGGCTACGCCGCTGAAACTTGCTCGAATCGGCAACTGCCGTCACATCGCGAGAGATGCGGATCATCAGGGCGTTCAACTGAGCTTCCAACAGATCCGGCGTCGAGGGGCCGATGTCGGGGTCCATCCCGTCAACACCCAGGAACAGGTGGTCGGCATTCAGGTCGCGCAGCGCCTGTTCGGCGTGCGGCCCGACCAGCGAATGCGACGTCGGCCGCAGAATCCCACCCAGCATGATCACCGACACCTGGGGCAGGGTTCCCAGCTCATAGGCGATGTTCAGGGCGTTGGTGATCACGGTCAGCGGCCGGATCTGCAGCATTTTCAGATGCCGCGCCACTTCGACGGTGGTCGTGCCGGAATCGAGAATGATTGTCTGGCCGGACTTCACCAACTGCGCCGCCGCACTTCCGATACGCACCTTTTCGGCATGCCGCAGCGTTTCTTTGAAGTGAATCGGATAATCCTGAATCGGGCTGGCCGGCTTGACCGCGCCTCCATGCGAACGCACGAGGGCTCCGATTTCCGAAAGCGTATCCAGGTCCGCGCGGGCGGTAACGGCGGATACCGTGAAGCGTCCGACCAGGTCGCTTACGGTAACCCGGCCCTCCTTCTCGAGCAACTCCAGGATTTTTCTGCGCCGCTCCTCGGCCAGCATTCTGTCGCTGCTTCGTCCCTGTGTGGGTAGCGCCGCCATGTATCTATCCTTGTACCACCAACCACGGAGGCAGGTCAAAATCAAAGATTACTTATCGAAAGTAGGAACCCGGCCGCAATTACCGTTTTTCTATCTTTTATTCGCTTATCCGCCCTCGGCTACCGGTCTTTTGAGTTGCGGCGATTTCGAACCGCAACGCGACTTATGCGCGCGTCAAAGGGATATCCAGATTGCGCGCCACCAGCACGATACTCTCGATCAACCGGTCAATATGTGCTTCGGTGTGCGCCGCCGTACAGGAAATACGCAGCAGGTTATTGGCGGCGGCCGGGCGTAATACCGGGTTGGTGTAGATGCCGCGCTCTACCAGCCCTTTACACAACCGGCAGAGATCGTACTCCTCATCTACCACCACCGGGACAATCGGGGTGATGCCGTCGAGCACAGAGAACCCTCTCGACCGCAATTCCTGGCGCAGGCCGGCGGCCAGCCGAAGCAGATGCTGTTGCCGTTCGGGCTCTTCCCGCATCACATCGAGGGCTGCCTCCACCGCCGCCACGGATGCCGCCGGCAGGCTGGCTGAAAATACAAACGGCCGGGCCAGGTGCTTCAAGTAGTTGATCACCCGGTGGGGACCGGCGATAAAGCCGCCTACCGACGCCAGCGACTTGGAGAAGGTGCCCATCACGATGTCAATCTCGTCCAGCACGCCCAAGTGCTCGGCCGCGCCGGCGCCGGTCGCCCCGAGCACACCGATGCCATGCGCCTCGTCCACATAGGTTCGTGCACCGTACTTACGGGCCAGCGCCACGATACCCGTCAGGTCCGCCAAGTCGCCTTCCATGCTGAAGACACCCTCGGAAACCAGCAACACGCGCTCGCTCTGGGGGCAGCTCTGCAGCAGGCGCTCCAGATGGCCAAGGTCGTTGTGGCGAAAACGCGCCGTACGCGCGGTCGTCCGCATGGAGCCTTCCACCAGGCTGGCATGAAGGTTGTGATCGCACAACAAAGCGTCGCCCTTTTCGGCCAGCGAAGACAGCGCCGCGTAATTGGCTTGAAAGCCGGTTCCGAAAATGATGGCGGCTTCTTTGTGCACGAGAGCGGACAGTTTATCCTCGACGCGGATGTGAAGATCGAGCGTTCCATTCAGCAGACGTGAACCGCTACAGCCGCTTCCGTACTTCATCACGGCTCGCCGGGCGGCTTCTATCACCCGAGGGTGGGTGATCAGCGCCAGGTAATCGTTGGAGCCAAACATCAGCACCTTACGGCCGTTCAGGCGGACCTCGCCCGGCGCGCAGCCTTCGCGTCCGCCGAAGACCTCAAAGTACAGGTACAATCCCGCTTCCTGCAACTCCTGCGGCCGGGTAAACCCGTCGAATTTCTCAAATAGATCCCGCGCACGTCCCGCTTGTCCCGACTGAACCCCGGCGGTGGTAGTTACGCTACGCATGTTGAATGGTTCCCTCGTAGATCCTGTACGTCTTGTAGTGCCGCCCGCCGATCGCCTCGATCGAGCGGTTCATGAGTGTGTTGTCTTCGAGAACCCAGGAAAATTCGCACTCCTCCCACCCCAGGCGCACGGCCTCCCGAATAAGCCTGGAATAGAAACAGGCTGCGACGCCGGTGGCCCGGTACTCCTCGGTGACGCCGAGGGCGAGCACGCGCAGATTTCGTATACGCCGCTTATGATACAGAATCTTGATGAGTCCCAGCGGAAACAGGTTTCCGCCGGCAGGTTTCAAAGCCTGATTAATATCCGGCAGCGCCAGCGCGAAGCCCACCGGCTGCCCCCTGATCTCACCCACCAGGACAAAATCAGGAATGAGTATCTGCCT
Organism: Bryobacterales bacterium; assembly: GCA_020854055.1. Taxonomy (GTDB): domain Bacteria; phylum Acidobacteriota; class Terriglobia; order Bryobacterales; family Bryobacteraceae; genus JADZGD01. The sequence continues at coordinate 19,176 of JADZGD010000118.1, forward strand.
CATTTCTTTCGCCGTCAGCCGGAACTCGTCCCGGCTCATCGGCGCATAGCCCCAGTTTTGGCTCCAGGCAGAGTTGTAGATCTGCCAGATGGCGTCCACGTCGCGGCCGAACTCCTTCAGATTGATCGGGCGAATGGTCAATCCGTGCGCCTCGGCCGCGCGCTCCGCCACGCGGCCGGCCTTCCCGTTTTGCGCATTTTTCGGATGACAACTGTACGCCAACAGGTCCTTGGCCTTGATCAATCCGGCTCCTTGCAGCAGTTCGTTATACCAGTCCGGATTATAAGGCATCATGACGAACGGACTGCGGTCGAAACCATGTACCAGGGTTCCGCAATCATAGTTGCTCGAAGGATTGAATGGACCACGGAAGACGCCGACATCCCGGTCCTGATGCCAGCGCCGGACCGCGTCCACCAGAGCCGAGGCGACCCGCTGCGAGCGCACACACTCGAAAAAGCCGAATGAACCCGGCCCTCCGGCTCCGGCCTGGGAGCGGTCCAGGATGGCCGCAATCCGGCCGGTTACCCGGCCGTCCTCGGTGGCCAGAAAGAACTCGGCTTCGGCGTGCTGGTAGAAGGGGTGCCGGCTTCGATCCAGCAGTTCTTTCTGGGCCACGCGCAGTGGTGGAACCCAGTGGGAGTGCCGCCCGTAATGCCGGTAGGGAAACTCCATGAACTGCCGCAACGAACCGGAGTCCCTCACCGGGTTAATTTCTAACTCACTCACGCAACCTCATCTCCGCCGAGATGCCGATAGATCCAGGGCGACGTAATCAGCAGAATTACCGCGAGTGCGGCACCCGCCATTACGTCGATCGTGTAATGGTAACGTAGGAAAACTGTAGCAAAAACTACGCCCAAAGTGTAGACGAACATGAATCGGAACAGGGGCGCCGACACGGCTCTGCTCCCCCACCAGGCCAGGATTGTCAACTCCGTGTGGCCGCTGGGGAAGCAGTCGTAGTGGGGCCGTTCCAACTGGTCCAGGGCCGCGCGCAACCAGTTGAAAAACCAGCCTCCTTCAAGTGGGATGTGCTGCAGACTGGCCAGCGTGAAGCGGGGGCCGCGGGCCGGCACCAGGATGTAGCCGGCATAGGAGACCAGAAAGCCCAGGGCAATGAGAAAGGCATAGTACCGGAATCGGACGAGATCACGCCGTAGCCAAAAGATACATGCCGCAAGCAGAACCGCCGGCACGAAGCCCGCGTAGATGATCTGAAGCGTCTCCAACAGCGCCCGGTTCGACCACCTCTCCAGCCACACCGTCGGATTGACTCCCCAGATGGCCCGGTCTATTGCCGCTAGCGAGGCATCGGCATCTGTCGCGCGGAATGCCGGAATCAGAAAGCTCATCTCGCGGTAACAGAAGGCCACGTAGGGCAGCGGATACCAGTGATGAAAGACGTCCCAAAAACGATTCCCCGAATGCCGGGCAGCCAACGCGATGCCGGCCGCACCGGCCAGGTGGAATACTACGAACCCGACTCCATGGGGAACCCGTCCCCGGCCGGCCGCCAGAAGCAGCAGCATTGCCGCAAAGTAGGCAAGGATCACCTTGTCCACGGGCCACCAGGCAAACCCAGATTTCCGGTTCAGAAGTTCAGCCAACCTTCCTCCCGGTACCAGACCAGGGTCGAATTGACACCCTCCCGAAACGAGAGTTGCGGTTTGTGTCCGAACTTCTGGCCGGCTAGTGACGTGTCGCACGTCCAGTTGTGGTGCGCCGCCTCACGAATCTTGTCGGTGGAGAGAATCTGCGGCGCCCTGCGTATCCGCGCCATCAGGTCAGCGGCATAGCCAAACAGCATCGCGGCGCTCACCGGCACCGGTGCTACCCACACCCTTCTCCCCATCAACTCCGCCGAGATGTCCGCAAACTCACGCCAACTGATCGGCCGTGGATTGGCCAGGTTGAAGATGGAGCCACCGCCGCTGTCACAACAGGCCACCGCCAGCAGACCCTCTACCAGATCCTGAACGTGGATGTAGCTGAAATAGCTGGCGCCGGAACCGATCTGCGGCATGACCCCTCGCGACACGGCGCGGAATGCCTGCAGGACATCACGGTCGCGAGGCCCATAAACAACCGGAGGCCTCACAATGACGGCCTGCTCAGCCAATGCGGATTCACGTACCGCAATCTCTGCCTGAAGCTTCGACTCCCCGTAGTTACTCACCGGATGGGGCGGGTCCGATTCCCGCACCGGCGCGCCATCGGCGGACGGACCAGCCGCCGCCAGGCTGCTCACATGGACGAAACGGGGCCTCACGCCGGCACACCTGCAGGCCTCCAGCAAGTTTCCAGTCGCCTGAACATTTCCCAAGTGATAGGCGGTTGGTTTCAGCGCCTTCGTTACGCCGGCCAGGTGGAAAATGATCTCCACGTTCTTCACCGCCGGCTCCAGCCCGGCGCCGCTCACCAGATCCCCCGGAACCGAATCGGCGCCCGGCGGCGGCATGAAGCGATGGCCGCGCGGCGCAGCCGGACGAACCAGGCAGCGAACCTGCGCCCCGTCCCGAATCAATCGCTCGCACAGGTGGCTGCCGATGAAGCCGGTTGCGCCGGTGACGAGAATCGTGCGGTTCCACAAATTGCAATTTTACCCCGCGCTTCGATGAAACCGGCATCTCTGGCGTGGTTAAGAATTTGTTAAATACTGCGCTGCGCGCCGGTTCAATGGGCCGCGCGTAACGCAATCTCGCTGAAATAACTCTCAGCCGAGGAGGCGGTATGCTGGGAGTTGATCTGAATACGGATACCACGCACGTGTGGGGCCGTACGATTGTATGCTCTCTGATAGTCCTGAACCACATTCCTGGTCTCGGTCATCCAGCGATTCAGTTCCGCGGAACCAGATTGGCAAACAATCGCGTAGATATGTAACAGCGGCAACGACATGACGCTCTGCATGGCGCCTTTCGGGGCCGACGTGTCCCAGATGTAGGCTAGGATTCGGCGGTCGGCAAAGGCTACCAGAACCTGGGCCGCTTGATCGTCACGGGAAGAGTACCGGAAATCACCCCCCGCTGGCAGGTGCGTAACCTTCCAGCGCCAGGTGAGCAGCGGGTACTGTTGCGGATCGACGTCCATCGCTCTTTCTAGGCCGAATGAAGAGCGATTGCTGCGTAGGCGAAGGGCGTGCGTCCCACCGTCGCTGAGAGAGACAATATCGGCGGTTCCCCGATTCTGTTTGAGCGTCCAGCCGTCGGGCAGTCTGCTCGAACCGGCCGGAAGGATGCTCAGAACTGTGAAAGCAGGGGGTGATGCCAGTGCCATCAGTGCCGCGATGCCTAGCAGTGGAAGGGCACGGCGAAGAGCCGATTTAACCGTCAATACGCTATCTTACCGCGTCCACGGCAATTTCGGTTTGCTCGGCCTTCAGGCGGTCAAGAAATCCGGTGTCATACTTCCCGGCGATGAAATCCGGGTGCGTGAGGATCCGATGCTGAAGCGCGATCGAGGTATGGATCCCCTCGACAACAAACATGTCGAGCGCCCGGCGCATCCGGGCAATCGCCTCTGGCCGGGTCGGTGCCCAGGCCACTAGTTTGGCTACCAGCGAATCGTAGTAGGGGGGAATAATACAATCCTGGTAGACCGCCGTATCCACCCGGATTCCATTCCCGCCCGGCAGATTCAGGCCGGTAATGCGTCCCGGCGAGGGTGCAAATGTATCGGAATTTTCCGCATTGATGCGGCACTCGATGGCATGGCCTCGCGGGACGATCGGATCGGGCAAGATCTCATCGAGGCTCGCTCCGGCAGCAATCAGGATCTGGCTTTTCACCAGATCCACGCTGGTAACCGCCTCGGTAACGGGATGCTCCACCTGGATGCGGGCGTTTACCTCGATGAAGTAGAGATTGCCATCGGCGTCCATCAGGAACTCTACGGTCCCCGCGTTGGTGTATCCAACCTCCTTCATGGCGGTTCGCAGCGCGCCTGCAATGCTCGTCCGCTGCTCGCCGGAGAGCACCGGCGACGGACATTCTTCGATTACTTTCTGATGCCGCCGCTGAATGCTGCACTCCCGCTCGCCGAGCACCCCAACGTTGCCGTACTCATCAGCCAGCACCTGGAACTCGATGTGCCGCGGCCGGACTACCAGCTTCTCCATGTACATGTCGGAGTTGGAGAAAGCCGCCTGCGCCTCCTGCTGCGCCTGAGCCAGCAGCGGAGCCATCTGAGAGGGCTCATGCACCAGGCGCATACCGCGTCCCCCACCGCCGGCCGCGGCCTTGAGCATCACCGGATAACCGATCTGCTCGGCCAGCGACAGGGCATGAGCCTCGCTTTCGATGATTCCGTCGGAGCCCGGCAGGATTGGCACCCCGGCCTGTTTCATCATTGCCCGCGCGCGCTGCTTCAGTCCCATCTCCCGGATGACGCCCGGCCGGGGGCCGATAAAACGAATTCCGGAGGTGTCACAGACCTCGGCAAAACCGGCATTCTCGCTCAGAAAACCATAGCCGGGATGAATGGCATCGACATTGGTGATCTCAGCCGCGCTGATGACGCTGGGGATATCCAGGTAACTGCGCACGCTCTTGGCCGGACCGATGCAGATCGCTTCGTCGGCGAACCGTACGTGCAGGCTGTTGCGGTCCGCCTCCGAATAGACGGCGACGGTGGAAATGCCCAGTTCCTTGCACGCGCAGATGACTCGTACGGCGATCTCACCCCGGTTGGCGATCAGAATCTTTCGAAACATGGCGGAACCGCCCCGTCAGGCCGGGCGTACGGCAAACAATGCTTCACCGTACTCCACCGGCTTCCCGTTCTCGATCAGTTTGCTGACGATGGTTCCGCCGAATTCGGCCTCGATCTCGTTCATCAGCTTCATGGATTCGATGATGCAAACCACCTTGCCCGGCTCGATCACATCGCCCACTTGTACAAACGGAGGAGCACCCGGCCCGGAGGATTCATAGAAGGTTCCAACAATCGGCGAGGTGATTAGCTTGAGCGTCGGATCACAAAGCACGTCGGCGGGAATGGCGGCACCCGGAGCGGCCGGTCTGGCCGGGGACGCGCTGGAAACCGGCGCGGTGATTGCCCCCGCAGCGCCTTCGCCCGGTATCACCACCTCATGGCTGGCGCCGCGGCTGCGGCGGATGCGCACCCGGTTTTCGCCCCGCTGAACTTCCAGTTCCGCTACTCCGCTATCAACCACAACCTGTATCAACTCTCGTATTTCCTGGAGTGTCATTCGTAACTCATTCTGGTCCGATCATGGCCCATCAGATTACGGAAAGTTCCTTGGAAGCCGGCGTCAGCACCTCACAGCCGTTCTTCCGCACAATCACCGTATCTTCAATCCGAATACCGCACAACCCGCCAAAGTACACGCCCGGTTCCACGGTCACGGCCATTCCCTCTACCAACCGGGTCCGATCGCCCTTGCCAAGGCGCGGCCGCTCGTGAATCTCCAATCCCAAACCGTGCCCGGTGGAATGGACGAACGCTTCCTCCAGTCCGTGCTGTTTCAGAACCCCCCGCGCCCGCCGGTCAATGGCTCCCGCCGCCACACCGTGCCTGACCGCGTCAATTGCCGCCAGTTGCGCCTCCAGGACCGCACGATACCACGCTTTGACCTTTCGCGGCGGCTTGCCGAGGTGCACCACGCGGGTCATGTCGCTTGCGTACCCCGCATAGAGGGCACCCATGTCTACTAATAGTAACTGATTAGCCGCCAGGCGATTCGGCGACGGGCGGGCATGCGGCATCGCCGAGCGGTCTGCCGCCGCCACGATAGTTTCAAACGACGCACCTTCGGCGCCGCCACGGCGCATCCGGTATTCCAGCTCCGCGGCAATCTCCAGTTCACTGATCCCGGCCTTGAGCTCGAGCACCACCGATTCGTATGCAGTTGAGGCGATCCTCATCGAGTTTCGGATCAACTCAATCTCGGCCGGGGACTTGACCATCCTCAGGGTCTCCACCACGTCCCTGGTTCCAATCAGCCGTGCCTTGGAGCCGAAAGCGCTGCCAAGCGCCCGCCATTCACCGTATCCGATCCGCGCCTCCTCAAAGCCGATGCGCTTGAGGCGCAACTTCGCCGCTCGCGCCGCAACACTCTCTTCGATGGGGCCGCGAGCCACCGTCACCGTGACCGCCGTCTCCCCGGCTGCCTGCACCTGGTATCGCGGATCGGTGAACAGCACCGTTTCGTCTTCGGTCACCAACAAGAGCGCATTACTACCCGAGAATCCAGTAAGATAGCGTACATTCGGCAGAGCCGTCACCAGCAGCGCCTGGAGTCCGGATTCGACCCGTAATCCGGCCAGTAGTCCGGCCAGCCGTTGACGTCGTTCGGAGTACTCGGTTTCAGTCACTCGATCCTGAATTGTAACAGACGGTCTCGTCGCTTCTCCCGCGCTGCCGGGGCGTCCGCCGGCCCGGAGGTCCATCGGGCGCTTCGCCATTCTATAATGCGAGTGGTGAAGCTGTTGTACGTCGTTTTTATTTCGCACCCTGAGCGGGGAGTTAAGCTATGAAACCAGGTCAACAAACCACGGCCGCAGGCCAGTTCCAATCCGTGAAGGATGTAGAGAACCATGCCAAGGCCAAGATGGAGAAGGTCCTCGGCGGACTGCAGCACGACATGTCCGTCATTCGTACCGGGCGCGCCTCTCTGAGCCTGTTTGAGAATATACGCGTGGATTACTACGGGACTCCGTCTCCCCTGAGCCATGTCGGCACGCTCCACATCCCTGAGCCCTCGCTGGTGACCATTACTCCTTATGACAGTACCCAGATCAATCTAATCGAGAAGGCCATTCGAGGATCGGATCTGGGCCTGAATCCGTCCAACGACGGCAAAGTCGTTCGTATTCCGATACCCGCTCTTACCGAAGAGCGGCGCAAGGATATGGTCAAGAAACTTCATCACATGGCGGAGGATCATCGCGTGAGCCTGCGCAACATGCGCCGCGATGCCAACGAGGCGGTGAAAAAGCTGGTAAAGGACAAGCTCATTAGTGAAGATGATGAGCGGCGGGCGTTGGATGAGGTTCAGAAGATGACGGACGCCTACATCCAGAAGTTGGATGTCGCCGTCAAAGTAAAGGAAAAGGAAGTACTCGAGATCAAGTAGCGGACTGGGGCCGCCGCCGTTTCCCTATGGCGGCGGCCTCCCACCGGAATCCGCACTCCCTTATCATTCCTGTCCATTCCTGTTCACACCTGTTCACGGCCGAACCGGCTCCGCTGTATAACAATGCCCATGGAGCCGTGTCTTTATGTCACTCCCGGCCAGTGCGGGGAGGGGACGAGATCGCTGACAACAAGAGGCCAACGATAAAGAGACACGTGACTAGACCGGTCACTACCATATGCCACCCCCAAAGCACGCGCCCGTTCCAGTGCAATTACAATACCACTTCGAATTCCAAATTCAGACCGCTTCCAAGTCACCGGCGCCGCCTCCGAAAACGGCGATTTCCGCGCCGGCACATGTTGCCACTGCTGATCTCCCTATCGGCAGAGACTCCCAATTTCAGAATCCCCAATCGGCAAAAAATGGAGGCCGGTAGAAACGAGCCACCGCGGCTGGTGCATTTCCACCAACTTCATTTCGCCGCGCCGCCCCTACATACCGATTTTGCCGGCATACCCGGTCATCTCCAGATAGCCGCGGCCTCGAACCGGATGCCCCTGGCGTGTTCCCTCGATGTCGATGGCGCCCTCCCAGTAGGCGGGAGAGGCCGGCGGTCCGCCGCTCAACTCCTGCGCCGCAAGTGGCGTGGTCACTTGAAGTTTGAGATTCAGAGGATGAACTAGAATGCTCCAGCGCACCGGATAGACGCCGGTGGTGGCAGGGCTGCGCCAGGTTGCCTCAGAGGTCAGGCGGAATTCGCTGCTCGTTATTGGCCGTGCGGCGCCCGTCGCCGGAACCCACGTTCCCGCCGAAAATGGATCCGCGGCGCCATCGGTTCGCCGCAGGCGAAACAGCATCAACTCGGCGCCATCATCAAACTGGATGCTGAACCAGTCCCAACCGACTTGATCCGCGGTGAGCTGATGGGTGAAGAACTCGTGATCCATCCAGGAGAAACCCTCCACCATTTGCCGCTCACCGTGCAACTCAACCGTCCCCTGTGTCCGCAGTCGGGTGAAGGAGATGTAATGGGACGCCTCACCAGGTAGAGGGCCTTTCCGGCTAATCCCATGCTCGCCGTGAATCACCACGGGTTTTACCGGTACCAGATTCAGATCGAAGCGGAAATCATTCGCAATCGCCTGGAGTTGCTGCCGGCGCCCGCCATCGCTCCAGCGGGAGAACCAGTTTCCGTTCCAGATCAGCCCCCGCGTGATGTCGGCTCCCGCCAAGCCCGGCCCCGGCCGGTTCAACCGCTCGGTGTGGTAGAAGCGCTGCCCGTTGATGTCGCTGAATGCCAGGTGTGCCAGCCAGACATCGGGCACATCCCAAACCGAACCGCTTCCCCGGTCGCGGCTCAACGCGTGGCGGAAGAAGGTCAGCTCGTAGCCAAATCGTTTGCCGCCGCTGGTTTGCAGGTTTCCGGTGTAGTACCACCACTCGGTCCGGAAGCCGGAGTGGGAGAAGTAGTCGCCGGGAAAATGGTAATGGTAGCCGGGCAACGCCTGACGCCAGACGGTGCCGGCCGCCAGTACTCCGGCGCAAGCCAGCCCAATGGCCAGGCTACTCTTCATGAACTACCTCGATCGGCCGCAACCGCGTGGCTATCCGCGCCGGGTACACCGCCGCCAACACGGTCGCCATGTAGATCAAAGTAAGTACTCCCAGCAGCACCGCCACCGGCCAATGGAAACGAATGGTCCAACCGAACGACTGCCGGTTAATGACGAAAATCAGCACCATCGAGAGCGCCATTCCCAATAGCAAGCCCACCCCGTTGGCCAGCAGTCCCAGCAACCCTGCTTCGTAGTAGATCATCCGTGCCACCTGCGGCCGGGAGCCGCCGAGAAAGCGCAGCAGCCCCAGCTCCCGCCGGCGGTCGATCACCAGGGCAACCAGCGCGGAAGCTACCCCCGTCACCGCCACCAGGATGGCCACTGCCTCCAGCGCATAGGTAATCGCGAAGGTGCGATCGAAGATCCGGATCGCCTCCTGGCGCAATCGGCGGTTGGAAAGCACCTGGACGCGGGCTCCTGCCAGCGCCCCCTCCACCTGGCGGCGGCCGGCCTCGAGATCGACTCCCGGTTTCAGATATACGGCGATGTTCGATGACGCCGGATCGGGTAGATACCGCAACAACGTGCGGCGATCGACGATGATATACCCACGCTCGTTGGCGTAATCGTAAAAGACTCCAAGCACCTTGAGCGAAACGATCCGCGCTCCCATCGGCAGGCGCAACCGATCGCCCGGATGAACGTTATGTTTGTTGGCAAACGGCTCGCTGACCACCGCGGTGCCGGGATGCTCGAGCGCGCGGAAAATCGGGACGGGATTCGACACCCCTAGAAACGACCGGCGCCCAAACCGGGAGGCAACACGCGAATCGCCACCGGCAAGCGTGGCCGGCATTCCCTGGTAGTTGATCTCGTAGGCCCGGAAACGGTCGATCGCGGCGACTCCTTCCAGTTTTGCAACCCGGTCCGCCAGTTCGGCACGAATCGTCGGATGGCGATCGGCACTGGCCGGCGCGGCCGGACGCAGATAGAGATCGGCCTTCAGCCGGTCGTCCATCCAATCGAGCACCGTTTGCCGGAAACTGCCCACCATAATGGCGACGGCCACGGTCATCGCCACCGCCGTTGAAAGCGCGCCCACCAGCACCGAGGTACGCCGCAGCGATCCGGCCAGGCTGCGGCCGGCGAGGAGCGCCTCGGCGCCGATTCGCCGCAGGCAGCCCGCCGAAACCGAAGCCAGACTGGAAATTAGCGCCGGAATCGCCAACACCCCGGTTGCGATCAGCAGCAGGGCGGCGAGATACCCAAACAGCGGCCGGCCTCCGACCGGCGCCTGGCGGGCCGCCAGCCAGGCAGCCAGTCCGCACGCCGCCCCCAGCCCCAGATTGCGCCACCGGCGGACTCGCGCCTGGTACTCGCGCCGGCCCCGGGCCATGGCCTCGGTCGGCGGTACCTGTGCGGCCTCCCAAGCCGGCGTGAGCGCGGACACCAGTGCCGCCCCAATGCCAATGGCCATGGCCCACGCCACAATAGCCGCCGTTACCTCGATGGGCGCCGGACGGCTGCTGACATATAGCGAGTCAACGGTAGCGGCCACCAGCCGCACGGCGCCCTCGGCCATTACCCTGCCGAGCAGCAGGCCGGCCGCGCCGCCAGCCAGGCCCAGCATGGCCGCTTCAGACAACACGGCGCCCAGCACGGCGCGGCGTGTCGCGCCCATCGCGCGCACGATGCCAATCTCGGGCCGCCGCCGGACCACCGACACCGAAAGCGTGTTGTAGATGAGGAAAGCCCCCACCACCAGCGCAATGTAGCTGAGCACCCGCAGGTTCCAGCGAAAGGCGGCGAGCATCCGGCGGTTCTCCTCGGTCCGTGCGCCGAACCGGGCCAGCTCACAACCGGGCGGAAGCACGGCTCGTAGCACGCTTTCACTGGCCGGCGATTCGATCAGGATCCGGTCCACCGTGCTCTTCCGGCCGAGCAGGCGCGAAGCGCTCCCCAGGTCGAGCACAAACGCCCCGCCGGCCGCGGAACCGAGCACGCCACGCACGCGAAACCGGCGCTCGGTGTCGTTAAGAATCAGCCTGACCGTGTCGCCTTTGTGGTAGCCAGTGTCCGGCCCTGCCCAGATAGCGTCCGCAGCCATCAGCGATTCGGCGTCCGGCGCTTCCCCGCCCGCGGCAGCCAGCCGGCCATCGGCCACCAGATCGACGCCAATTACCGGTACGACGCGAAGGTCCCCGGCGATCATTCCATAGTCTTCGATCCTGGGCCGGACGCGGATCGGCCAGGCGAGGGTGGCTAGACGCCCAACTGCCTCCACCGGCACGCCACCAGCGGCCGTCACCTCGTAATCCGCCCGGCCGGCCAAGGTCTCCATGGAGGCATGGAACGAACCCGCCGCCGCCTGCCCGGCCAGTTCGATGGCGATCACCACTCCCACACCCAGTGCGACGGCAAACACCGTCAGCACCGTGCGCAGCCGTTCCCGCGCCATGGGCCGGATGACGAAGCGGTACAGAAGACGAAACGAAGCCATTTGGAGCCGGATCAACGTCCTTCCTGGATCTGCTCGATCTGGCCGTCGCGCATCCGCACGATGGTGTCAGCAGCCGCGGCTGCCTCCAGACTATGGGTAGCCATCAGGATGGTGACCGAGTGTTCATCCACCAGGCGCCGCAACAGGGCCAGAATGTGGTCGCCGGTTGCGGAATCGAGGTTTCCGGTGGGTTCGTCCGCCACCAGCAGCCGCGGCCGGTGTACCAGCGCGCGGGCAATGGCCACCCGCTGCATCTGGCCTCCGGAGAGTTGGAACGGCATCCGGTTTTCATAGCCATCCATATCCACCCGGCGCAGGCTCTCCACGGCCCTCCGCCGGCAATCGTTCTCACCGGCCAGCATGAGCGGAAGCTCCACATTTTCCACGGCCGAAAGCGCAGCCAGCAGTTGGAAGGATTGAAACACAAATCCGATCTTCCCGCGCCGCAGCCGGGTCAGCGCAAAGTCGTCCAGAGGCCAGGTGGGTACGCCATCCAGGATTACCCGGCCGGCGGTAGGGAAGTCCATCGCCGCGGCCAGGTTGAGCAGCGTCGATTTGCCGCAGCCGCTGCGCCCGGCTACGGCAACGAATCGGCCGGTCTCAACCTCAAGCGAGATATCGCGGAGGGCCGTCACCGTCTGGCCATCGGTCGAATACTGCTTGCCTGCCCGCTCGAAACGAAGAATTCCCACACCTCCAGGATACGGCCCCCGTGCTTTAGGGTTGATAATGAGTGGGATCGAAGGCAACGATGAATGTTCACTTGGTCTGTTTGGCCATCCTGCTCCTCCCCATGGCGCTTCCGGCGCGGGACGCTCGCATGATGCGGCCGGTACTCCGCGGCCGCCATTGGGCGGTGACGGCGATGAAACCGGAAGCGGCGCTGGCTGAAGACCGTATTCTGCAGGCGGGGGGCAACGCCTTTGACGCAGTGGTCGCGGGGCAAGCGGTACTGGGCATTGTGGACGCTCCGATGAACGGCCTCGGTTCGGATGCAGTGATTTTGATCTACGATGCCAGGACGCGCGAAGTCGTCAGCCTGAACGCCGAGGGTACAGCCCCCAAACTGGCAACCATCGAGTGGTACCGGCAGCACCACCAGGGGCGGCTTCCCCACGATGACGGGCTGTTGGCGGGTACGGTCCCGGGCGTAGTGGATGCATGGTATTTGCTGCTCGAGCGATGGGGCACCATGAGCTTTGAGCAGGTGCTGGCCCCTGCGATCGAAATGGCCGAACAAGGCTTTCCCATGAGCGAGAGCCTGGCCCACACCATTGCCCACACGGCGAAGCTTCGCAAGTATCCCACCAGCGAAGCGATCTACCTGCCCGACGGACAGCCTCCCAAGCCCGGCGCGCTGTTCCGCAACCCCGGCCTGGCGCGAACACTCCAGCGAATGGTGGATGCCGAGCGGGCAGCGCGGCCCAAGGGCCGCCATGCCGCGCTGCTGGCCGCCCGTGACCGCTTCTATCAAGGTGATATCGCCCACGAAATGGCCCGGTTCTCCGAAGACAACGGGGGGCTATTCCGTTATGAGGATTTCGCGTCGTACCACGCGAAATTCGAGAAGCCTGTCTCTACTACCTACCGCGGCTACACGATTTACAAAAACGCGTCGTCCACCCAGGCGCCGGCCGAATTGTTCGCGCTGAACATTCTGGAGGGCTACGGCCTCAAAGCGATGGGCCACAATAGCGCGGACTACATTCACACCAGCGTGGAAGCGCTCAAGCTGGCCTTTGCCGACCGCGACAAATACCTGGGCGACACGGACTTCATCGAAATTCCCTTCGCCGGCCTGCTTTCCAAAGACTATGCCCGGGAGCGGCGCAGGCTGATCGACCCCGAGCACGCCTCGCTCGAATTGAGGCCCGGCGTGGCCGAGCGCTTCATCGCCGGCCATCCGGTGCTGGAGCGCCCGCTCGACTACCGTCTAGCCGGCGAGGGGGATCACGAAGGCGATACCAGTTATCTGAACGCGGCCGACCAGTACGGTAACGTAGTTTCTTTCGAGCCCAGCCTGCACAGCCCCTTTGGTACCGGTGTGGTGATGGGACGCCTGGGGTTCATCCTGAATTGCCGCGGAGATTATTTCTCATTGATGCCGGGAACGGCCAACGCGCTCGCTCCGGGCAAGAGGCCCCGCAGCACGCTGCAATCGACGCTGGTGATGAAAGACGGCAAACCGTGGCTTGTCACCGGCAGCCCCGGCGGCGACGACCAGATCATGCGCACCATGCAGACGCTATTGAATATGGTTGAGTTCGGCATGAATATCCAGCAGGCGATCGAGGCGCCGCGATGGACCACGCGAGCGTTTCCCTCAAGCACGTTCCCGCACGTGATGTATCCGGGCGACCTCGGTCTGGAAGATCGCATTCGGCCGCCCGTCCGCGATGCGCTGGCTGCGCGTGGCCACAAGATCGTCGTGCGCGAACCTTGGTCGCTGGGCTCCAACAGCGGCATCGAGATCGATCCCGAGACTGGCTACTTTGCCGCCGGAACCGATCCCCGCGCGGATGCCTGGGCAGTAGCTCGATGAGCACAAGCACCGGGCGCAGCGTGGAACCACCGGCAACCCACGAGCCGGTTTACTGGCACCAGATGCTCCCAGGCGGTCAATCCCGAGCGCACCCCCATGAGCCCGGCAGGACAAACCTGCGCGTACAATGGGGGCAAGGTATGCCTGCGATGGCCAATCCGTGGCAGCGCCCAGGGCGGGCAAAGCTGACAGGCATTGAGAGGGCACCAGCCGCCGTGAATGAGAAACCGGTCCCGCCGCAGCGCTCCCGAAGGTGGTATAGGATGGTAGTACCTTAATTCTAGAGATTGGGAGTGTTACGGAAAGTGGCTAACGATCGCGTTTCACGGCGACATTTTTTCATGGGTACGTTGCTGGCGAGTGCCGTTCCCATTGGTGGTTTTGGGAGCGTTGCCTCACTCAAACGGCTCGGTTTCAAGTCTCCGAACGAAAAGCTGAACATGGCCGGCATCGGTGCCGGCGGCAAGGGAGTCAGCGACATTTACGCCTGCTCGCAGTCGGAAAATATCGTGGCGTTGGCCGATCCGGATGACGAACGCGCGGCCAAAACCTACGAGCGTTTCCCGAACGCGAAGAAGTATAAAGATTTCCGCAAGCTGTTTGACCAGGAAGGAAACAACATCGATGCGGTAACGGTTTCCTGCCCGGACCACCTGCACGCTACCGTCGCCATGTGGGCCATGGAGCGCGGCAAGCACGTCTACTGTCAAAAGCCGCTGACGCGCACCGTTTGGGAAGCGCAGCAACTCACCGCGGCAGCCGCCAAGTACGGCGTTGCGACGCAGATGGGCAACCAGGGCTACTCCAGCGAAGGCGCACGCGAGGCGTGCGAAATCGTCTGGAGCGGCGACATCGGCAACGTCACCGAGGTCCACGCCTGGACGGACCGCCCCGGCCACTACTGGCCACAGAATCCGCAGGTGGAGCCCAAGCCCGGCACCGTTCCGTCAACGCTCGATTGGGAGATGTGGCTCGGTGACGCGGCAGACCGGCCCTACAGCCCCGATTACACCATCATCAAATGGCGCGCGTATCCCGACTTCGGCTGTGGCGCCGTGGGCGACATGGCCTGCCACATTCTGGGCACGCCGAACATGGCGCTGAAACTCCGTGATCCGATCAGCGTGGAGTGCACCAAGCGCATTGGTCCCAGCAAGTGGGTCTTCCCCGAACAAACCGAGATCAAGTGGGAGTTCCCGGCCCGTGGCGCGATGCCGGCCCTGACGCTCACGTGGCACGACAGCATGAAGGCGCAACCCGAGTTCCCCGGCGTTCCCAAGGGCGAGATGATCGGCGATGCGGACCTCAACGGCAGCCTGTTCATCGGCGACAAGGGCATGATCACCACCGGTTGCTATGGCGAGCGCACGCGGCTCATCCCGGTGGAGAAGATGAAGGATTACAAGATGCCCGAACCGGTGCTGACCCGCTCACCCGGGCATTATCGCGACTGGCTGCGCGCCTGCAAGGGCGGCGAACCATCCTGCTCCAACTTCAGCATCGCCGGACCGTTCGTGCAGTGGATGCTGCTGGGTGTGATCGCCATGCAGGTTGAAGGCAAGCTGTTGTGGGACGCGCAGAAGGGCCGATTCACCAACAGCGAGGCCGCCAACCGGCTGCTAAAGCCGAAATTCCGCAAGGGCTGGAAGTTCGCTTAATTCCCATCGGGGACGGGCCACGAGTCCGTCCCTGCTCTCAAGCCGTGTCGTAACGCATCAATAGAATACAGGACGCCAGCACCACCACCGCTCCCACAATCGCCGTGGGACCCAACCTCTCCCCCACCAGCACGGTCGCCAACAGTACCCCGAACACCGGCACCAGGTACAGCGACATGGATGCAATGGTCACATCCAGCCGCTGAAGCACATGAAAAAACAGCAGCATCGAAACGCCATACATGAAGATCGCAAGAAAGGCGAACGCGGCCCACGCCGGCCAGTTGAAGCCGTGAAACGACTGGATACGTACCGGCTCCACCCAGATAAACAACGGAATGGTGGCGAAGGATGCGGCGATGTAGCTGAAGATCAGGATGTCCACCTCGGAAAAGCGCTGCATCAGCCCCTTGCAGTAGACGTTGTAGAATGAGGACCCGAGACACCCGGCCAGAATCAGCAGGTTGCCGGTGAGGTGTTCCAAGTGCCCGAGCGAACTCTCCCGTAGGTCCCCGGTGGAAAGCAGCAGCACACCTACCAACCCGATCGACAGCGACGTCCAGCGCAGGCGCGTCATCTTCTCATGAAGCATGATGGAGGCCAGCACGGCCGTGAAGACCGGAATCAACAGATTCAGGACCGCTCCGTTCGATGCCAGCGATTTGCTGATGCCCCACGTCATGCCCAACTGCGCCACCACCTGCCCCCCGACTCCCGCCAGCGCAAAACCCATCAGGTCTTTCCCGGTTAAAGGCACTGCACGCGGGTTCCGCCGCCGGGAGCGGATGAGCACCGGTATCAACAGCAGAGTGGTGACGTAAAACGGCAGAAATGTAATCGAGATCGGCCCGATGTGTTTGTCCAGAAACTTCACCGCCGTGCCCTGGGAAGACCACATCAGGTTCACCAGCGCCAGCAGGCCGAAGTTCCAGGCAAAGCTGCGCCGCGCGGCGGCGCTCATCGAAGCGGCTCCAGCGTCTTTCGTCCAAAGCGCCGGGCGCCGGGTGAACTGCCGCGGAAGACATAGGGATCGAAGCCTCGATCCACGCGATAGCGTTCCACCACACGGCGAAAAGCGGCTTCGGCGTTCTTGCGGCCAAGAACCACCACGGTGCCCCCAGCGCCTCCACCAGAGACTTTGGCGCCATAGAGACCGTTGGCTGAACCTTCTTCCCGAACCAGATCCACCAGTTGATCGATGGCCTCGCAACCCAGGCCGCACTCGGTGTAGGCGTGATTAGACTGATACATCAACTCGCCCATCAGCTCGAAAGCGTCTTCAGAACCGGTAGCCGCGCTCCCCCGCGCAAGTTCAACAAACGTGCGAATGCGAAGATTTTCCTCGATTGAATACCGGGTGCAGGCGCGGACGCGATAGGTAACTCCGTCGCGCAGTTTGGTGAACGGATCCACGTGCGTGCCCGCCGCGGCCAGATAGCCGGCCGCCGAAAGTGTCTGCGGCAGGGCGTCTTCATACCGCTGGCGGAACAGGGACGCCGGAACATCGGAGAGATAACCGTTCCAGCGCGGATCGGTGTAGCGCGGAATCGCGCCCGATTCATCGCGACGTACCGGCACGCCGGCGCGGTCGCAGATCAGCTTGTAGCCCATAAACGAAGCCGCGCGCGCCGCCTCGTATTCAATACCGCTGACGGCGTGGCTGACGCCCGAATCGATACCCCAACAGGTCAGCGCTTCCGGCAGCTTCACCAGATCGCCAACCGAGGATGGCTGGCACACCATCGGCATCAGACAGCCCTCGTCGCCCACCAGCACGGCTGCCTGGTCCATGATGCCGCAGGCCGATTCGGCGATTACGTTTTCCGCCCACTGGCAGGCCTCGGCAAGCGCCATGCCGTCGAGCGGCAGCCCCAGCACCCCCGCCGCCGCATACATGGTGGCAACCTCCACTGCCGCCGACGAACTGACACCCTTGTTCAGTGGCACATCGGATTCCAGATAGACCGTCATTCCGCCGGCGGCTTCCCGCGGCCAGCGCACTGCGAGATAGTGCAGCACGCCGGCGACGTAGGCCGTCCATCGGACATCGGGCGAGCGGTTGACCAGCGCGCGTAAGCCGGCCTCATCGGTCACCTCGGCGATCGTGTATTCGACGTGCGCCTGCCAACCGTGCGCGGCAAGCTGCGGATTTTCGAGCACAATGCGGCCATCGGCGCGGGGCTGTACGGCGGCCCAGGTCGCTTCGCGGATGGTCGCCTGGAACACCAGGCCGCCGGTGTAATCGACGTTTCCGCCCATCACGTCCATCCGGCCCGGAGCGCGCGCCACCACAATGGCGGCGTCGCGCGCGAACAGCGGCAGGCGGCGAACACGCTCCTCAAACGAACTCATGCCAGTTCCCGTACCGACGCGGTCAGATAGTCGATGGCCTCATCGGTCAGCCGCGGGTGGATGGGCAGGCTGACATACTGGTGGAACAATTCTTCGGCCACCGGGCATTCGCCTTCGCCGTGCCCCATGGCGCGATAGACGCTGCTCAGGTGAATGGGCATGTAGTGCGACCAGACCTTGATGCGCTTATCCATGTAGAGCTTCCACATGAACTCCTCTTTGGAAAGTGGAAAGTCCGGCTCCACGAAGACGCCGTAAATATGAAAGACGTGTGTGTTGCCGGCCAGCGTCTCCGGCAGACGCAAACCACGAATACCCTTCAGCCGCCTGGTGTAGATCTCCGCAATCTCGCGGCGGCGGCGATTGAAGCCCTCCAGTTTCTTCAACTGTTCCAACCCCACGGCCGCCTGTATGTCGGTCATGCGGAAGTTGTAACCGATCCCGTCGAAATCGAGCCACCAATAGCGCATGCCCATCGGCTGCGCGTTCTGATCGATCGGCAGGTACTTACCCTTGGGATCGTAAGTGCGGCAGCACAGCGAGCGGTAAGAGAGCACCCGCTCGTATAGATCCTTGCGGCTGGTGGTGACCATTCCACCCTCACCGAGGGTCACCATATTCTTCTGCTGGTGAAAACTGAACACTCCGATGTCGCCAAGCGCTCCAGCCTTGCGGCCGTGCTGGGTCGCGCCGGCCGTGTGCGCGCAGTCTTCCACCACGGTGATACCGCGGGCGCGGGCGATTTCGTTCAAACCCTGCATGTCGGCACACTGGCCGTAAAGGTGAACCGGAAGAATCACCTTGGTGCGTTCGGTGATTTTCGCCGCCACCGAGGCGGGATCCAGGTTCAGCGTCCGCCGCTCCACATCGGCGAAAACCACCTTCGCGCCACAGGCAGCCGCGGCATTGGCGGTGGAGATCCAACTGATGGGCGTGGTAATCACTTCGTCACCAGGCCCGGCGCCCGCGGCAATCAGCGCCAATTGCAGACCCGCGGTGGCCGAACTGACAGCCAACGCATAAGTGGACCCGGTATAGGCCGCAAACTCCTCCTCAAACTTCTTCACCCTGGGTCCGGTGGAGGGCGCATTGGCCCTCAGCACTTCGGTCAACGCCCGTAGCTCTTCCTCGCCGTACGCCGAGCCGTGATTAAACTCCAACTCGTAAATTGCTTTCGGTAAATCCATGAAGCGCCCTTTCTAATACCGTGTCGATATCCGGCATCACCAGCCCGGTCGCCTGCTCCAGGCGGCTGGACATCAGGAAGTGATGCCGCCCGCGCGGCGCCCGCCCCGGAGCCGGTTCCGTCTGCGCGATAACCAGCGATCGAGGCGCGCCAACCAGGTCGGCAAAGCGGCAGGCCAGTTCGTAGCGCGAAACAGCTTGGGCGGAACCGACATGATAAATACCGCCGGTCTTCGGGTTTGCAGCCAGCCGCAGCATGGCCACCACGAGCGTGCCGGCGTCGATTGGATTCCGAGATTCAAACACCGGCGCCGAAACGGACTTTCCGGATTCGAGGGCGGACACCAGTTTCTCCTGGAATGAATTGGTGCCCGCCGTTCGCGCCGCGCCGATTACCAGCGCCGGGCGAAGTACGATTGACCGGGGTAGACGGCCGAGCACCAGACGCTCCGCCTCCGCCTTCGTCCGGCCGTAAACGGAAGCCGGCGTCACCGGGTCGCTCTCGCGGTAGCCCTCCTTTGTGCCGTCATAGACGGCGGCGGAAGAGATGTAAAGAAGGCGCGCACCGTAGCGCACACAGGCTTCAGCCACAAGCCGGGCGCCTTCGGCATTGACCTTCCAGGCCAGCTCCGGCTGTTGCTCACACTGGTCAATGTCGGCGATCGCGGCCACCAGCGCCACCACGCGAGGTTGCGCCGCGGCGAAGCCACGCTCCACGCTCGAAGCGCTGGTGATGTCGAGCTCTTCCGGTCCGGGAGCGGCTACCTGATATGAGCCGCCGGCTTGGGCGGCCAGCTCCGCGCCGACGAACCCGGATGCTCCGATGATCAGCAGCTCCGGCTTCATCGGCCCCATTCCGGAAACGCGATCAAGGCATCCACATAGTTGTGGATCTTGTCGGTATGGGCATCCTCCTGCCAACCGCCAGGGCCTGCCTTCCACAGACCGTCGCGCGGAGCCCCGTTGTCACTAACCCCATAAAGGGCGAGGGTCAACGCCTGGTAGGCGAGGCCCTTGTACTCGTTCGAACCGGTGGCCTTTGTATAGAGAGCCAGGGTGCCGCCGAAATTGCTGAGCACGCCACCCCACGGGTTGCGGTCGTGATCCTGTTCGCCGCAGACAAGGATTCCGTAACGCACGCTGGTGAAGCGCTTCAGCACGAACTCAATCAGCGTTTTGGCATGCCCGGCCCAGTTGGGGTCCAGAGCCTCTCTGCGTTCCGCCAGATAGCGCGCCAGCGCCAGCGGAGCCCACGCGGTACGGTTATCCGGCTCGCTGTGATCTTCGAAAAACTGTATCCACAGACGGGCATCACCGGCGGAGCTGGGAATCTGGTATTCCACAATCCATTTCCACAACGCGTCGCGCGGCGCCTGTAGCTCACTGTGGCCTTCGGCCAGCAGTTTGTCGAACAACCGCAGAATGTACGACATGTTGCCGGCCACCAGTTCCGTGGCTTCGCCGTTGCGGTAGTCGACCCGGAACGGCCAGGGGGTGTGGTCAGCCGTGCCTTCGGTCATGTTCTTGGCCAGCACCCGGGCAATGTGCAGCGCGTGTTCCCGGTAGCGCGCTTCGTGGGTCTCCCCGGCCAGCAGCATCAGCGCGTAACCGGCAATTCCACCCTTGTCCGGCTCCACCTGATAGGGGCCATCATTCTGGGAGCCACAATCGGGCGGCTGGGGAAACATCTGCCGCCGGCCGGTGGAGCGGGGGAAGCGTGGATAGCGGCCGGTGTCGGGCGTGAGCGCCTGCTCAATGATGTAATTACCCTGGAGCCTGGCAAATTCCAGCAGCTTGGGGTTCTTCCTGCCGGTGAAGTTCCAATACTTCAGATAAGAGATGACACCCATGCCGTTCTGCATCGCCGGAATGAAGTCTTTGCGGCGTTCGACGGGCGTGTAGTCGGGCTCCATGAAAGTCAATGTGGCGAAGATCGGGTAGCCATGGTCCATGGGGGCGTTGAGGTAGTAGTTCATTTCCCGGGCCAGCGCATCGGTCCAGGGAGTCCACGGTTTGAGCACGCCGTACTGGTCATAGCGAGCCTGGTGAGCGGCAATGGTTTGCGCGCTCATGCCCGGCGCGAATGCGAGGACAAGCAGGAGCGGAACGAGTGTGTGAATTTTTAACATCTCCGCCTAACTATAAGATCACGGATCGGGCAGGCAGGTCAAACCGAATTCCTGTGTAGTGGTACAGGATTCGTCACGGTCTTCCTCTCGGACGCCAGGGCCACGGATTTGATCGGCCGGCCGAAAATCCACTTCACGGCGGGATTGGCCAGTATCCGCTGCGTAACCCGCCAACTGGCTGAGCCACGCAATGCCGCCAACTCCTGTAATGCCGCATACTCGCGCTGCACGCTCGCCGCCAGCTTGCCTTCCAGGTTCGCCTGGAACCTGGTCATATATTCATCCAGGTAGCGAATCACGGCACGGTCACTCTCGTCGCTCGGTCCGGGAGGGTTTTGACGTGCTTCGGCCAGAACGGTCTCATAGAGAGCGATGATCCGGTCAGCGGCCGGCTGCAGCTCGCACTGTGCACGCGTGGTGCGGGATACTTCTGTCGCGTCCAAAGCATCGTAGCGTTGCAACTGCTTCACCACGGCATCCACCGTGAGAGGTTCGGTCAACGCTCGCATCGCGAAGTTCTGCCGCTGCAAATAGTCGAAGTTCGCGCGGGTAACCATCGGCCCCAGCCGTCCTGGTTCCGCCAGGATCACCGCCGCACCCACGCCCATTGCCTCGATCGCGGACCTGCCTCGCGCGAAGACGATATCCTGCCGCGCCAGCAGAGCCCCCGGATGGTTCTCTACGCCGTAACTGCTCGCCAGGCCGACCGCCTGCAACGTGACGCCACACCGCCGGCAGGCTTCACGCAGAACGGGAAGGCCATCCTGTTCGTGAAAGTAATTACAGAAAGCCAGCGCCGTGCGGGGGCGGGCCGGCAGCGGCTCTCGCGCTGGAAACCGGCGCGCATCGAAGAAATTGAATATCAGCTCAACCTTCTCCGGGGCGATTCCTCCTTCGGCGATCAGCCGTTCGCGGTTGAGTTCGCTAACGGCGACATATCGGAAAATTCTGGGAAATCGAAGCGGAGATTCATCAGGAGGCGCCCACCCGTGACAGTAGGAGATTGCCGGCGTCCGGGGGAACCACAACATGGCGGTGAGCGTTTCGCGATGATGATGCCCGTGAATAATACCCGGCTCAACTCCTAACTGCTCCAAGCCGGATACGACCGGCACCGCGGCCGCACGGAGTTCATCGGCAACTTCACCCAAATTACGGCTGTAACACACCGGCTGATGGCCGCGGCGGACCAATTCGATGGCCAGATCCCGAATGTAAAGCTCGGTCCCTGCTCTTCCAGCCAACGTGTGGTTCGTGAGGAGCACGCGCATAACACTTTCGATCTTCTCTAAATTTGAGGCGCCGTGTGTGAGCAACCATACATCGTTTCAGCCTGTTTGCTCAGGGCCGGGGAGCGCGAAGCACCTGGCGCGTGCTCTGCCGCCGGAAACCCGGTCCGGATCCGGGATAGACTGAGCCATGGGGTCCTTTCAATTCGCCGATCCGGGCGAAGAGTATCTGGAGCGGCGCAGCCTGCGGAGGCACGCCCGGGTGCTCCACCTCTGGGCGCTGGGCGTGGGGGCAGTCATCTCGGGAGATTTCTTCGGCTGGAACTTCGGCCTGGCGGTGGGCGGTTTCGGCGGATTACTGGTGGCGCTGGCCATTATGACCCTGTTATTCGCCGGACTATGTTCGAGCATCGCCGAAATGTCCCCTGCCCTGCCGCACACCGGAGGCGCCTACTCGTTCGCACGCACTGCCATGGGCCCCTGGGGCGGCTACATCACCGGACTGGCGGAGAACATGGAGTACATCCTCACCCCGGCGGTGATCGTGGTTGGCATCGGCGGCTATCTGGGGGCGATATTCGGCACGCCCAACGAATGGGCGCCGTTGTGGTGGCTGGCCTGCTACATCGTGTTCGTAGCCTTCAACGTACTCGGCGTGGAGTTGTCATTTCGTGTCTCGATCGTCATCACGATCCTGGCGCTGGTCATTCTCGCGCTGTTCTTTATCACCGCGGTGCCTCATTTCAACTTGCGCCAATGGGCGCTAGGCGCCGCCGGCTGGATGCCGCACGGATGGAGTGGAATCCTCCACGCGCTGCCGTTTGCGCTCTGGATGTACCTGGGCATCGAGCAACTGCCATTGGCGGCTGAGGAGGCGCGGGATCCGGTACGCGATATGCCGAAAGGCCTGCTGCTCGGGCTGGCGACGCTGGTGTTGCTGGCTTTTCTGACTCTGACGCTCAATGCCGGCATCGCCCCCGGATCCCAACAGGTGGGCCGCTCCAACGAACCGCTGTTTCTCGGACTGCGCACCATCTTCGGCAACGGCGCCACCGCCCGCCTGCTGGCGCTGGTTGGCTGTACCGGCCTCGTAGCCAGCTTCCATGCCATCATCTTTGCTTATGGGCGGCAGATCTATTCGCTGTCGCGCGCCGGTTATTTCCCCACCTGGCTGTCGCTCACTCACCGCAAGCGGCAGACGCCGGATCGCGCGCTGGTGGCCGGATCGGTGCTTGGCTTCCTGTCGGCGTTGGTGATTCATCTGGCAGGCCAGAAGAGTCCGGTAGGCGCGGTGTTATTGAATATGGCCGTTTTTGGAGCGGTCATCGCTTACATGCTCCAGATGGCATCTTTCCTGATTTTGCGAGCCCGGTTTCCCTCGATGAACCGGCCCTATCGCAGCCCGATGGGCATTTCCGGCGCAGCCATCGCAGCAGTAATCGCCGGGACGACGCTGGCAGCCCTGTTTTCGAGCAGCGACTATCGTCCGGGCGTGGCCGGCGCCGCGATCTGGTTTCTGCTCGGCGTGGCCTGGTTCGCGGTTTACGGCCGTCACCGGCTGCTACTCGCTCCCGAGGAGCGTTTCGCGCAGGAAGCGCGGCGCGGTGGTCAGTGAAATAGTTCGTCGTCTTCGGCCACGCTGGCATCGCGCAAACGGAAGTAGCTCTCGCGTCCGCCCGGATCGGAAAACGGCGTCAGGGTTACCATCAGGTCGGGCTTCGCCTGGAGTCCGAAACCCGGCTTCCACAGACCGGCCCGGCAGGTGCCGTCCGGCAGCGCCGCAAGCGAGGATGGATCCAGCGTAAGATTGGTCAAATCCGCCACATCCAAGCCAGCTAACGCCGGTGATTGCGCCGGATTCAGGGTATACACTACCGGACCTCGCACTACGGCAAAACGGCCGGCCTGGCGCTGGCGGCCACGTACCAGCCGGGGACGCAGGGGAAGTACCAGCAGAACCGAATCCCCGGATTTCCAGGCTCGGTTGATCACCAGGAACTCACCGGGCCGCACGCCCTCAACCGGGGCGCCATTTACCGTCACTTTCGCGCCGGCGGCCCACAGCGGGGCGCGCAGGCGCAAAGGAAACCGCACCGTACGAGAAGGCTCGACAGCGAACCGTACCTCACCGCGCACCGGATAAGCCGTCTCCTGCTTGATGCGAACCTTCGTACCGCCGATATCGGCGTTCACCTCCGATTCGACATAAAGGTTGACCACCAACCCTCCCTCCGCGCGGTAGTAGATCATCTCCGGTAGCTCGGCAACAATTCGCCGGTAGTTATTCGGGCAGCAGTAGGTGTCGCCCGGATGATACTGGCGCACGCCTTCCATGGGCGTGAAATAGCGAATCCGGCGGCCATCCGGCGACTGCGCGCCGAACAATGTATTATGAATCGTCCGCTCCATCAGATCGCCCAGCCGCGCCTCTCCCCGAAGCCGCTGCAGGTGGTCGTAAAGCCGCAGTTGGTAAGCGGTTGCGCACGTCTCGGCCAGCCCGGCGCCGCCATCCTGATCACCGGTCCAGATCTCCCACTGGCCCGCGCCACCGGCTATGGTGGCGCCGTTTTGGTTGGCAAGAAACTCGAGCGCGCGATCGGCATTCACCAGCAGCTTCGGCGAGGGCCGTTCGCCATACAGTTCCAGTTGCGCCACCGCCCTGGCCAGGTAGGCGTACATGTGGCCTTCGATTCCGGGCCGCCGCCCGATTACAATCGGCAGGTCCCACTCGCCCAGACCGCGCCGCTCCAGCAGGAAATCAAGGTAGCGCGCGTCACCAGTGGCGCGATGAATGGCCACGAGCGCGCGGTCCGTGCCGGTGACCGCGACATGGGTGGCAACACCGGTGCGTGCCACCCAATCCTCCGGAATCCCGCCCCAGTGCGCCAGCAGATAGTCCGCCACTCCACGGGCAGCGTCCAGCGAGGCCCTGCGGTGAAAGAAGACATAATCATCCACCAACCCTGCCATCAGATAGCCCATTTCGTGTATGTCCCACAAAGCGGCCATACGGCTGGCCGGCCGGCAGATACCGATGTAGCCACCGCTTTGCTGGCAGGCGATACTGCGCGCCACCAGACGATCCTTGAATGCGGCCACCCGTGGATCGCCGGTATGAGCAGCCAGCCGCACGGAGGCCATGATCAACTTGCCCAGGCCGACATAGCCTCCCTCCTCCCGGTGCTGTTCGAAAGGCAGCAGGAAGTCTTTGTCAACATCGAGCACCAACAGGTTGTTGCGGATGGTCACATTAATGCGGCGGCCGACTTCGCCGCCTACTCGAACCTGGCGTGTATCGAGCGGTTGCCAGGGAAGCAGCAGCGCAAGACAAAGGACGAGACTCATGACTTCCTCCCAGGGTACGGGAACAGCGCCTATCTCAAGATCCGGTCCACCGTGGTTTGCGCAATGGGATGGTAGCCGGGCCGCGCCCGGGCGTATACCTTCCGTGCGAACTGTTTGCCCTCGGGTGTCTTTGCCAGCGCTTCATAAAGCGGTTTCAAGTACTTCTGACGACCGACGGTCATGAGGAACCGCTCCAGTTCAGGGGCAGCCGGCGTGTAGTGCCTGGCGACCGACATCTCCAGCCACTGGGCCAAAATCTCGTCGTTACCAGTGCGGGTGAAGTGGTAGCGCTGGTCGAGTTGCGCCATCTGCGCCGCGGTCAGCGAGGCAGGCAGCATGCGCAGAAAACGCAGCCACTGCTGGGTAGACCATTTCCCGGCGCCCGCCAATTGCTCTCCATGCCATTGGGCCGCAACGGCATCCACCTTGGCCAACAGATCCGACGCCGGCCGGAACGCCGAACTGGGGATGCCGGGCTGGGTGAGCCATTCCTCCACCGGAATCGACGGCCGCAGTATTCCGGCTTTCCGCATGTAGGCGATTGCCTCTTCCGTGGTGATGCTCCGGAATGCAAAGTGGTCGAAATAGCCGCGAAGAAACTCATCGAAGCGGTCGCGGCCCACCTGTTCGGCAATGGTACGCAAAAACAGATACCCCTTCTCATACGGAACCGAAGTCACCCCGTCGTCCGGGTTGCGTCCGGCGAGATTGATCTTCAGAAGCTGATCCTGGGCTGGCAATGACGCCATCTCTTTTTCCAACTCCTGCCGGCCGAGCACGGCTTCCATATCCTCGCGCTCGCCGCCATAAATCTCGCCGACGATCCGGCGTTCCAGGTATACGGTGACACCCTCGTTCAGCCAAAAATCGCCCCAGGTGGCGTTCGTTACCAGGTTCCCGGACCAGGAGTGCGCCAGTTCGTGGGCAATCAGCGAAACCAGACTCTTATCGCCGGCCAGAATCGTCGGCGTAGCGAAAGTGAGCCGAGGATTCTCCATGCCGCCGAAGGGGAAACTGGGCGGCAACACCAGTACGTCGTAGCGGCCCCAGCGGTAGGGGCCATAGATCCGCTCCGCCGCCTCGACCATCTTCTCCATGTCCTCGAATTCCCGGGCGGCGCGATCCACCACCACCGGTTCGGCCCAAACGCCGGTTCGCCGCCCGATGGAACGGAATTCCAGATCACCCACCGCCAGCGCGATCAGGTAGGAGGGAATCGGCTCAACCATGTGAAACCGGTAATCGCCGTTGTGCGCCCTCAGCAATCCCTGATCGGCTTCCGCGCCCATCACCGCCACCAGCGTCTCCGGCGTGTGAATGTGGGCAGCGTAGGTGATGCGGACCGAAGGCGTATCCTGGCAGGGAATGAAGCTGCGCGCGTGAATCGCTTCCGATTGTGTGAACAGGAATGGGAATTTCTTTCCGGCCGTCTGCTCCGGCTGGAGCCACTGCAATGCGGAGGCGTTCGGAGCGGTGTCGTAGCGGACCCGCACCCGATCGACACCCGGCGGCAGTTGAATGGTCAGCGGCGCACCGAGAATCGGGTCTGCCGGACCCAGTTTCCACTCCAGCATCCGCTCCCCGTTCGCATCCACCGCCGCCACCGAGTGAATCTGCAGATCCTTCGTGTCAAGAACCAGTGGACTCTTGGCAGGGCCGGCCAGGCTCCAGGTGGCTGTTCCAATCAGAATCCGCCGCTCGAAGTTGACCCGCAACTCGAGATTCAGGTGCCGCACCCGGGCGGCATCCGGTGTGGAGTAGGAATGAACATCGTGAAGCATTGTTGCCGGTGACTGCCCTGGACGATTGCAGGAGCAGGCCAAAATCAGAATGGAAATGAGCGCGGCTAGTCGCACTTTGACTACAAGTGTACCCGGTTCGCTATAGTCGAACTGGAGGCTGAATGGCAAAACAATATCCGGCGCCGCCGCCGGTGAGCATCGATCCGAATGGCGCCTACACGGCGACGTTTGAGACATCGAAGGGGACAATCACCTGCGAACTGTTCGCAAAGGACGCACCAGCGACGGTGAACAACTTCGTTTTCCTGGCGCGTGACGGATTCTATGACGGAACCGTATTTCACCGCGTAATCGCAGACTTCATGATCCAGGGAGGCGACCCCACCGGAACCGGCCGCGGAGGTCCGGGCTACCGTTTCGACGATGAACTGAAGAACAATCCGCGCCGCCACAAGGTGGGATCCCTCTCCATGGCAAACGCCGGACCGAACACCAACGGCAGCCAGTTCTTCATCACCCACATCGTTACCGATTGGCTGGACGGCAAACATACGGTCTTCGGACAGGTGACCGCCGGACAAGACGTTGTCAACGCCGTGAAACAGGGCGACACACTGAACAAAGTAACCATCGAAGAGAAGTAACAGCGCCGGCGGAGATGGTTGGGCAGACCGCGACGCCATTTCCTGCTCCCGCGGGGCGCTCGGTTACACTGGAACTAATGAGGGAATTGAAGCAGAGAGACCGCTGGGCGCTGCTGGCGTGCCTGGTAATGACGCCGGCTCTCGGCCTGGCCCAGCAGGTTCCCCGAAAATCTCCGGAGTTTGTGATACAGATCCCCAAGGGTCCCCAACTGTTGCTTAGCCAGTTTCGGGGCAAGGTGGTAGCGCTGGAGTTCCTGTTCACCACCTGCCCCCACTGCCAACACAGTTCGCAGCTAATGAGCAAGCTGTACACGGAACTCAAGCCCAAAGGGTTTCAACCGCTTGGGGTGGCCTTTAACGAAGGAGCCGAGCAGATGGTGCCGCTGTTTGTCCAGGGCCTCCGGGTGAACTATCCGGTGGGCGTCGCCTCGCAGCAGTCGGTATACAACTATATGGGGATCTCCATCATGCAGCGGCTGGTGGTTCCGCAGATCGTCCTCATCGACCGCCAGGGTGTCATCCGCGTACAGACGTCGGCGGCTCGCGGGCAGGAAGATATCGGCGGTGAACCTGAGTTGCGGGCGAAGATTGAAGCCCTGCTCGACGCTCCGCCGCCGCATCACCCCGGATCCGTGCAACACAAAAGGAAAAACAAATCGTGATCAGGCAATTCGCCGTTGCCGGCCTGATAGCCGGATTATTGCCACTATCGGCGGCCGATGTCCCGCGCCAGGCGATGGACCTCGCCCTCAATCTGGATAACGGACAACACACACAACTGTCCGCCTACCGGGGCAAGGTTGTGGCGCTCATCTTTATCCTGACAACCTGCTCGCATTGCCAGGCGGCGACCAGGGCGCTCGAGAAGGTCTATTCAGCCGAGAAGAGACGCGGTTTCGAGGTGATCGCCGTCGCCATCGACCAGGGGGCTAAGAATAAACTCGCAGCCTACCGTAATGAGCAGCACATCACCTACCCACTGGCCGCCGACGCCGCGATAGTGTTGTTCAACTTTATGCAATTGCCGATTATGGTGGGTCCAAAAATGCCGCAACTGGCATTTATTGACCGTGACGGTATGATCCGGGCGCAGTATCCCGGCGAAAGCCCGTTCTTCAACGAGCCTGGCCAGGAAAAGAATATGCGCGCGGAGGTGGCGAAGCTGCTCGGTCCCGCTTCACGGCCGGCTGCCCGCAAGAGTGCCCCAAAGCGCGCAAAAAGGGCCGGGAGCCAGTAGGCGTTATTTCGGAACGGTGAAGTAGAACGTCGCTCCGCCCCCGGGCGAAGATTCCACCCAGGTCCGGCCGCCGCGGCGCTCAATGATCTTTCGGACGATCGCCAGCCCCATGCCGGTGCCGGGAAACTGCCTGCCGTGAAGGCGCTTGAAGACTCCAAAGACCTGCTCATGGAAGCGCGGATCGATCCCCATGCCGTTATCGGAGACCGAGAATCGCCACTCGTCCTCTCCCGCGGCAGCCGCGACGCGGATGCGTGGGGCGGCACCCTCGCGATGGAATTTGATGGCGTTACTCAGTAGATTCTGAAACACCTGGGTGAGGCGGGCGAAATCGAATGGCAATGCCGGCAGCGGATCGTGGCTAATTTCGGCCTGGCTTTCGCGAATCTCCGAGTTCAGGTTCATCAATGTCGCGTTCAATACGGCCTCGCAGTCCACGTCTTCGATCTGCTCGGCCTTGCCCTCGGAGACCTGCGAGTAGACCAGCAGGTCGTTGAGTAGAGTGCCCATCCGGCGCACCGCGCCCACGATGTACCCGAGAAACTCCTGGACGTCCGCGTCTCCGCTCTCCTTCAGCCGCCTTTGCAACAGTTGCGTGTAGCTACCGATGGTTCGCATCGGCTCCTGCAAGTCGTGGGAGGCGGCGTAGGCAAATTGGCGCAGTTCGTCGTCCAAGCCGCCCGACTGCGCGTTCGCGCGCCCGATGCGCGCTTCCAGTTCCGCGTTGCGAGATTCCAGGGCCTCCACGCGACGCCGCAGGGACCGTAAATTTTGTGCAAAGCCGGCCAATAGCTCAACTCTTGAGCGCAGCACCTCAGGCTCAACCGGCGTGTAAAGGACGTCGATCGTCCCCGGGTGGCCGGGACGGACAACGTGCGCCTGGTCCCGATTGTCCGCCAACAACAGGATCGGGGTATGGCGGAACCGTTGCTGTGCGCCGATACGGCGGACGATCTCGCGGTCCACATTGGACCCCCGGCCATCCAGCAGAATGACTGCAATGTCCTGGTCCGCAACCCGGTCGAGCGCCTCCCCGCCAGTGGACATCCTGACCAGTTCGTAGCCAGGCGCCCCAAGCATGGACTCCAGTTCCACCAGGCCGGCGGACGTGCCTTCGACGAACAGAATCTTGACTCGCTGCTCGGGCACTCGCCCGGGCTCCTCGAATTGTTTCACGACGATACTTGCCATCCCTGCTTACTCGCCTTCCGAAGTTGCGCCCGCGAAGAATCCTACACGACTCAATCTTTTCAACCACTTACCGGCTTTTCACCGGAATTCGGCGGCTGTACCGGACGCCGTCGCATACCGGACACTCTCCCGGCACCGGTCAATGAGACTCTGACATCGCGCCAGAGGTTTCGTAGTTCTTTTGGCGGGGCAGGTTGGCCATCAGCCCTGCACGGAGACAACCGCCAGTTCTATTTTGCGGATGAGCGAGGCAGGGTTCGTAAAATCGCCTAACGGGAAGACAGACGAAACACAGCGGAGACGCAGCACCGAGTTCCGCAGCCGGACCGGGGGTAATGCGCGCAGACTGGCACGGACTTCGGTTACCACCTCAGCCAGTGACGATTGGCGGTCGAGTAGAAGCAGCAGGGTCTCTCCACCCCAGCGGTACATCCGGTCGCGGTGCTGAATCAGCCGCGCCAGGCGGGTCGCGGCAGCACTCAGACAACATTCGGCATCCGCGGTTCCGAAATGCTGGTCAACCAGGTCCAGTTGTTGGAGACTCACCGGGACGGCGTAGCAGTCACGGTCCGAGTGCAACCGCAGGCGCAACTCCGCCTCCGCATCCACCCTTCCGGGAAGTTCCGTGGCAGTCAAACGTGCCCGTACCGGAGTTGCCATCTATGAACTTCGTATCGGCGGAACCAAATTTCCGGGGGAGTCCCGACTAGGGGGGCTCATGAAGAGACAAACAGGGGGAGCAGGAATAGTACTCTCGCGCGGACTAGTAACGGAAACAGGTGACGGCCCAGGCGACAAGCCCCGACGCGGCCAGCACCGCCGCCGATAACCAGAGTTGCCAGGAGTTGAGGCGGACCACCCGTCTGTTGACCGGCGCTTTCCCGTTTCCGCCGCCGGTGCGCGATTCGACAAAACGCGTCTTGATTCCGGTGGGTTCCCCGCGCAGGCTCCGTGCGATCTCCTCGCGGCCGCGCCGGTCAGCGATCAGAATCGTCGCTGAATTCAAACCGGTGGTTGATTCAACGAGCTTTTTCCGCAGCGGCGCCGGGATCTCGTCGATCGACCGGAATACACGGGTACGGCCCTCTGCCGAAACAAAGATCGTCGAGCTTTTGATGGTGACCGTACTCATACTCAGGCCATGTTCCCGCGCCCGGCGCCTTGGCCGCCCTGCTGGTTCTGGCCCGCATATTCGCGAACCACCTGGATGAAGCCAAGCGCTGCCTTCGAGAGAGCCTTGTCCTTCCGATATATTAACCCCAATTGACGAACCATAGGCTCGGGTGCAAGGGAAATTAGTACGAGCGCCCCGCTTTCCAGTTCCTCCGGGCAGTGGGACGCCGCCAGGAAGGATAACCCCAGTCCGGCCATCACAAATCGTTTGATCATCTCGGTGGAATCGAGTTCCATCGAGATCTGGATCGAATCCTCGACCGGTTCCAGCCAGCTATTCAAGCGGTTACGGGTGTTCCCGGATTTCGGCAGCAGCAATGGAAAGCGAGTCAGTTCACCGCAGCGGACCGAGGCTTCCCTCGCCAACGGGTGGCCTCCGGGCACCAGCAATCCGATCTCATCGGAGTGAATCCTCACAAGTTGGACCTTTTTTTCCTGCACCGGCAACTGGGTAATGCCAAAATCGGCCAGCTTATCCATCACCGCATCGACAACATGAGAGCCGTAGGCGCGATCCACCAATAGTTGGACGTTGGGGAACTGCTTCTTGTACTCGGAAAAGACCTTCGGCAGGACATAGATGCAGGTGGCTTCATTCGCGGCGATAATCAGTTCGCCGCGTGGCTGGCGTTCCAGTTCGTTAATGGCGTCCTGCGCGCAGCGGCGCAAATCCAGAATCTGCGCGGCGTATTCGGCGACGATACGGCCGGCGGGAGTTAGTGCAATCCGAGTTCCCAGCCGCTCGAACAGGCTGGCATTCAATTCCTGTTCCAGTTGCCGGACCTGGGCGCTAATGGCCGGTTGGGTGCGAAAGCAGGTCTGAGCAGCTTTGGAAAAACTCTTCAGCCTGACGATCTCAAGAAAGGTGTGAAGCTGGTCGAGATCCATAACAGGCCGGGTTGAGACCGATTATAGCATCGCCGTTCGTTTGCCGTGCCCGTTTCGCTTTTACGTTTCGCCTTCGGAGGCCGCTACGCGCTAACGAGCGCATCACGGCCGGCGGCGTTTGCCGCCAGTGTCATAATTCTTACTGGAGAACCCGATGGCCTCAACCAAATACCGCTGGCTGGCCGAGTACTATGATCACCTCTACGAATTCCGCCGCCCGTTCACGACCGCTCGCAAGTGTATTCTAAAGCCGGTGATGCCGGGCGTTGAATCGGCCTGCGACCTGGCCTGCGGGACCGGGACTCATGCACTCGAAATGGCCGCCAGGGGGATTCGGATGTATGCCGTTGACCTCTCTCCCCAGATGTGCCGCATCGCCCGTGGCAAGGCGCGCCGGGCGAAGCTGCCGGTTCGGGTGATTGAGGCCGACATGCGCATATTCCACCTCCCGGAGACGGTGGACCTGGTGACCTGCGAGTTCGACGCCATCAACCACGTGCCGCGCAAGCAGGACCTGCGCCGGGTATTCCGAGCCGTAGCCAGGGCGCTTAAGCCTGGCGGCTACTTCTCTTTTGACCTGAACAATCGCCTCGCTTTCGAGCAGATCTGGCCCCGGAACTGGTTTATCGACAAAGACCCGGTGGCGATCGTCGTCCACGGCGATCACATCCCGGGCACCGATCGGGCGTGGAGCGACGTTGAGATCTTCATTCGCAAGGGCAAGATCTGGACCCGCCATCACGATCGCGTAGAGGAGGTCTGCTGGGGCGCAACGGAAGTGGAAAGCGCACTCGAAGCGGCAGGCTTCGGGGATCTGAACGCCTGGGACGCGGCTCCCTTCTTCAACGACGAACTCACTCCGCCCGGCAACCGTACGTTCTGGCGGGCACGGAAGCGCTGATTCCCCGCAACTTGAAGCAACAACAGCACAAATTTACAAAGCTTTAAGTCCGCCTGGAAGCCTGCATGCTACAGTCGAAGCGGTGAAGATACTGGTTATCGACGACGACGTGGAACTGTGTAGCCTTTTGGCTGAATTCCTTAAGCGCGAAGGTTTCGCGGTGGATTTCGAGCACGATGGAGAGCGCGGCTTGGCCCGCGCCCTGGAGGGCACACACGATCTGGTGGTGCTGGATGTGATGCTACCCGGCCTGGACGGCTTCGAGATCCTGCGCCGGCTTCGGGTTCGCAGTAAGGTGCCGGTGCTGATGCTGACCGCCCGCGGCGAAGACGTGGATCGTATCGTGGGACTGGAGTTGGGCGCCGACGACTATCTGCCCAAGCCGTTCAACCCGCGGGAGTTGACCGCGCGTATCCGCGCCATTCTGAGGCGGATCGAAAGCCCGCCCAATCCAACTGCCGGGCGCGTCGAAGTGAACGGCGTCGAACTCGACCCCGGCTCGCGCGAGGTGCGCTGCGACGGCACGGCGATCGAACTCACCACGTTCGAATTCGATATTCTCGAACTGCTGATGCGGGCCGCCGGACGCGTGCTCTCGCGCGATGCGCTGATGGAGAGCCTGTATAACCGCAAAGCGACGCCGTTTGACCGTTCCATCGACATGCACGTCAGCCACCTCCGAAGAAAACTGGAAAGCACCCGCCCGCTGATCAAGACCATTCGCGGCGTGGGTTACCAGTTCCTGCGGGATACCAAAGATGAGGCGGTCGAATGAGGACGCTATTCGCCAAGATCCTGCTCTGGTTCCTGCTCACGATCGTCGTCGCCATAGGCGGCTTCTTCATCACGACGGCGCTCGATTTCTCCGCCCCGCGTACCCAGCAATTTCCCATGTCGATGCTGTTGAATTTCCAACTGCGGGAAGCGCGGCACGCCTGGGAGCGCTGGGGGCCGGCGGGATTGGCCGAGACGCTGGACCGCTTCACTCAAAACCGGCAGATGCAGGCATTCCTCACCGACGCAAACGGGCGCGATCTGCTCACCGGCCAAGACCACTCCGAGTTGCTTCGCGCCGCTCAAAGCCGGCCTAACTCGGTGCTGTTCGAGCGCAAATCGATGGTGATGGCCCGCTCGTCCCGGGACGGGCGCTACTGGTACTTTCTGCTGCTTCCCCGGCGGCGCTGGTTCGGCTGGATCTTTCATGTGGAGAATCTCTGGATCCTGTTGCCGGTGACGTTGCTGTGCTATCTCCTGGCGCGCCATCTGACGGCGCCCGTACGCCAGTTGCAGAACGCCGTGCAGCGCTTTGGGCAAGGCGACTTTTCCGCCCGGGCCGGTTCGGATCGCAAGGACGAGCTAGGACAGTTGGCTCGTACCTTCGACCAGATGGCCGAGCGCATCCAGACCCTGATGGCCGCCGAGCGGCGCCTCTTGCTCGATATCTCACACGAGTTGCGCAGCCCGTTGACGCGGCTCAGTTTGGCGGTGGAACTGGCGCGCTCTAACGAGGACCAGGAGACAGCTCTCAACCGCGTGCAGAAAGAAGCCGACCGGCTCAACTCGATGCTGGGCGAACTGCTGCAGGTAACCCGTGCCGAAGGCGACGCCTCCACGATTCGCAGAGGGCCGGTACGGCTGGATCTGCTGCTCGAAGACCTGGCCGAGGACGGCGTCATCGAAGCCGAAGCCCGCGGCGCATCCCTCGAACTGAAACCAGTTCCCGCCGTGACGTTGGAAGCCGATTCTGAACTGCTGCGGAGGGCGGTCGAGAACGTGATGCGCAATGCCATTCGCCATGCTCCGCCGGGGAGCCAGATCCAGATGCAGGCTCAGGCGAGCGAATCTACCGTCACAATCAGCGTACGGGACTTCGGCCCGGGCGTGCCGGAAGAGGCCCTCGGACGCATCTTCGATCCGTTTTTCCGGGTAGATACGGACCGTAATCGCGCCAGCGGAGGCGCCGGCCTGGGCCTCGCCATCGCGCGCCGGGCGGTCGATCTGCACCGGGGTACGCTGAAGGCCCGCAACGCTCATCCCGGCCTGCTGGTTGAAATCGAACTCCCGCTGGTTCACGGCACTGCAAGCTAGACCTGCTATACAATAGCGTTTCCGGAATTCTTCGACGAGGACAACAGTGCGATGGCCATCGTAGCGGGAGTCGACTTCGGGACGCTCAGCGTCCGCGTTTCCATCTTTGACAGCGAGAAAGGAAGACTCGGATCGGCCACGGCTGACTACCCGCTGTTGCGGAAGCAAGAAGATCCCGACTACGCCACGGAGAAACACTCCGACCACATGACGGCGCTGGTCGCGGCCACTCGTCAGGCAATCGAGACGGCCGGGATCGACGGCGCAAAGGTGGAGGCGATCGCGCTCGATACCACCGGTTCGAGCGTGGTGCCGGTTGGCGAGCGGCTGGAGCCGATCGACGATTATTATCTGTGGTGCGATCACCGCTCCTGGCGCGAGGCGGCCGAGATCACTCAAACTGCCCTGACGCAGAAGCAGCCCTGCATCAATTGGTGCGGCGGAACCTATTCCTCCGAGTGGGGCTTCTCCAAGGTGTTGCACTGGCTGCGGCATAACCCGGAAAAGCGCAGCCGGTTTGTCTCCGCCTTCGAGCATTGTGACCTGGTGGCGGCGGTGCTCTGCGGCATCACCCGGGTGGAGGATGCGCCGCGTAGCATTTGCGCCATGGGACACAAGTGGATGTGGAACGAATCGCTGGGGGGCCTGCCGCCAGAGGAGTTCCTGGCCACGGTGGATCCCGTGCTCTCCGGCGTCCGCGCCAAGATCGGCGGCCG
The DNA here is from genome assembly GCA_020854055.1 of Bryobacterales bacterium. Lineage (GTDB taxonomy): Bacteria > Acidobacteriota > Terriglobia > Bryobacterales > Bryobacteraceae > JADZGD01. Next base: position 55,354 of record JADZGD010000118.1, read on the forward strand.
TTATCGAACGTCGGACCAACTGGCGGGCAGTCTCTCGGCCGAGTGGGCCGAAAAGCTGGGCCTCAAAGCAGGAATTCCCATTCCGGTCGGCGCGCTCGATGCCCATTGGGACGCCATCGGTTCCGGCATCGGCGAAGGCGATGTGGTCAATGTGGTGGGCACTTCCACGTGCATCATGGCCATCTGCAAGCAGGTGGACCTGATCCCCGGCGTCTGCGGCGTAGTGAATGGCTCTATCCATCCCGGCTTCTATGGCATCGAGGCCGGACTCTCGGCTACCGGCGACATCTTCGATGCCATCGCCAGACGCGCCAATTCCACCGTGGCCGCGCTTTCGGCGGGCCTCGACCGCTACCGCGCCGGCCAGACCGGCCTGCTACGGATGAGTTGGGATAACGGCGACCGCACCGTGCTGGTAAATCCCGAGCTGGGTGGAGTAACGCTGGGCTGGAAACTGACCCATACCGCGCAGGACGAACTCTTTGCGGCGATTGAGGGCACGGCGTTCCATACCCGGGTGATCCTGGAGCGCATGGCCGAATATGGCGTGCCAATTCGCCGGGTAATCAACGGAGGAGGCATTCCACAGAAAAATGATACGCTCAATCGCGTCTACGCCAACGTGCTGAACAAACCCGTGCTGATACCGGAAACGGAAGTCACCAGCATCGGCTCCGCCATTTTTGCCTTCCTGGCAGCCGGCGTCTTCCACACGGTGGAAGAAGCGCAGCAGCGGCTTTGCCCCAAGTACCGCACGGTCGAGCCGGACCCGGCCCAAGCGGCGGTCAGCGAAAGGCTCTACGCGCTTTACCGCAAGGTCTACTTCAGCCTCGGCCAGCCGGATTCGACGCCCGTGACACTGGGCGGCATTTTGCCCGAGTTGAGGAACATCACGGCCGAAGTGCGCGCGGCAACGGCCACGGAGTGACCACCGCCGCTATCGCAAGAACAGATGGAAGCCGTGCTGAAGAACGGCGGCGCTGGCGGTTCCGGCAAGCGCCGGAGCGAACGACGGCATCGCTCCCCGCCGCTTCCACTCGGTATGCACGGCGTGCCAACCCAGGTATAGGAAACTACCTCCGGCCAGTGCCAGCAGCAGATTCACCCAGTTGGCCCCCACATGCGGCGCAATCATCGATTCGAGCAGACCGCCCACAATCGTTGCCGCTTCAGCCAGCGCCACGGCGATGATGGCGGAGATGCGCGAACGTAATGCCGAGTGCAGAATCACACCGAATGCCACACCCTCGGGTATCTTGTGTAACATCAGCCCGGCGGTAATGGCCGCCGAAAAGCCGTTGTCGCCGGCGCTGGCGGCGGCGGCGATCGCCGTACCATCCAGCAGGCTGTGCAGCGCGGCGGCAGCCACCAGAGGTCCGGCAAAACCATGCAATTGCATCGAGCAGTGGTCGTGATCGTGCGTGTGGGAACAGGTGGGACAAACCGGATAGACGAAGTGGTCTACCAGCCAGAGCGTAAACACCCCGCCTGACATTGCCAGCAGCGCGGAGATCCAGCCGAAATGCCCGCCGAGTTCGGGAAATACCCAAAAACCGGCGATACCCAGCAGCACTCCGGCGCTAAAGGGAACTACGCGGCGGGCCAGTTGAACCGTGTGAGTAAGCCTGATTCCTACCCCCGCGGAGGCCACGGCCACCGCGGTCAGACCGAGCAAAAGTACAGTAATCGAGATCGGCACAGAGAGAACATCCGGCGAGATACGTTCCTTTTAACTTTAGCGATTCAGCCCCACCTTAAGCAAACCGCCCGGACCAAAGTCACACGAATCCGGCATCGGATATTCCGTCCCGGCGTCTAACTGTCAGGTGCAATTCACCGAAGGAGCTAATCTACCGATGCCGGCAACTCGAATCGAGCGGGACACCATGGGGGAGATGGATGTTCCGGCCGAAGCACTGTACGGCGCGCAGACGCAGCGTGCCGTCCAAAATTTCCCCATCAGCAGCCTGCGCTTCCCCAGGTCGTTCCTGCGTGCCCTGGGGCTGATCAAATGGGCGGCGGCAAGCGCCAATCTCCAGCTTGGATCTCTGCCCCCCGCAAAGGCGCAAGCCATTCTGGGCGCGGCCGAGCGGATGATTGGCGGCGAGTTGGATAGCCAGATGGTGGTAGACATATACCAGACCGGAAGCGGCACCTCCACCAACATGAACGCCAACGAAGTGCTGGCGCATCTGGCCGGCGTTCATCCCAACGACGACGTCAATCGCGGCCAATCGAGCAACGACGTTATCCCAACGGCTATCCACGTCGCCGCCGCCGAACAGATTCATACCATCCTGAGCCCGGCAATAGAGAAACTGGAGGATACCCTCACCCGGCGCGCCGCCGAATTCCACGGCATTTTGAAGATCGGCCGGACGCACCTGCAGGACGCCGTACCGATGCGGATGGGGCAGGAATTTTCCGGCTACGCCCGGCAGGTACGCCTATGCCGCCAGCGTATTCAACAGGCGGCGGATGGCCTGCTGGAACTGGCCCTGGGTGGAACGGCCGTGGGAACCGGCCTCAACGCGGCTCAGGGCTTCGCCGCCATCGCGATCGCGAAGCTTGCCGAAAGAACCGGTCTGGCATTCCGGGAGGCTTCCAATCACTTTGAGGCACAGGCATCCAAGGATGGCGTCTCGTTCCTGAGCGGCGCGCTCAAGACCTACGCCGTCGCCCTCACCAAGATCGGCAACGACATCCGCTGGCTCGGCTCCGGACCACGCACCGGTCTGGGAGAGTTGCGGCTACCCGCGGTCCAGCCTGGTTCGAGCATCATGCCGGGCAAGGTGAATCCGGTGATCGCCGAAAGCCTGCTGATGGCCTGCGCGCAGGTGATCGGCCACGACGCCGCCATCACCTGGTGCTGCGCGGCGGGCAATTTCGAACTGAATGTGATGATGCCGCTGATGGCGTATGACCTGCTCGATTCCATTCACCTGCTGGCGGCGGTTAGCGCGAATTTCGAGTCCCGGTGTATCGCCGGGCTGGAGGTCGAAATCGAACGCGTCGAAAGCCTGGTGGAGCGGTCGCTGGCCATGGCAACGGCACTGGTGCCCGCCATGGGATACGAGCGTGCCGCCTCCATCGCCCATCAGGCACACGCCACCGGGCGAACGGTACGCGAGGTGGCCGTCGAGCAAAGCGGGTTGGCGGAAGAGGAGATCAGGCGGCTGCTCGACCCGATTCGCCAGGCCGGCGCCTGAACAATCATTTCGTGACGGCGGCGGGACTGCCGGGCTTGCTCGCCCGCGGCGCGTTCACCGGCTGGCCTGCCTCCCCGGCCGGGTTGCCGGCATCGGTGCCCATCGTCGGCGTAAACGTCCCCGCCGGCGGTGTCCGGTGGCCCGCGCCCGAATTGCCGTACTGGCTAGCCGGCGCGGGGTTTCCGGCACCGGTTTCCGGCAGACTCTGGTTGGTGCAGCCACTGGCGGCAAGCATCAGCACAACGGCAACGAAAGCAATCCAGTGCGAGCAGGAATCGTTCAAGCGCATCAGTATTCCTCAGTCCCAGGTTCAGGCGTGATTTCCGTTAACCGATTATACCCCGCGGCGGTCACCCCACAGTTCGATGTGCAGGCGTGGACCGAAGCGGTAGCCACGCGCTTTGCAGCACTCCACAATCCACAACCCGCGTTCGCGCAACTGGCCGCGGTCGATACCTTCGGGCATCAGCACCACACGCTCCGGTTTGGCGCCCAGCTCGGCAACGATGCGGTCCACCTCCGCCAGGTCCTCCGGTTCGCTGACCACGAACTTCAACTGGTGTTCGAAGCGCCGGACCAGCTCGCTCAGCACTCCGGGCTGATAGCGCAACCGCTCGTGCCGGCCGTGCCAGGCGCCCTCGGGGATGGAATTGGCCAGTTTGGGGCTGATGCTCATCAGGTCGCAGACCACGTCGCGATCCATCGTGCCTGCCGTTTCGATCGTGATGTGCCGTCCGTGCTCATGCAGCCGGCGGGTGAGAGTTTCAATGCCGCCCGCAACCATTGGTTCACCGCCGGTCACCACCACGTGCCCCGCCGGGAAGTTCAGAGCCTGACCCAGAATCTCGTCAATCTCCATCGTCCTGCCCGCCGGCTCCCAGGAGGTGTACGGCGTGTCGCACCAACGGCAGCGCAGGTTGCAGCCGGAGGTGCGAATGAAAACGGAAGGTACGCCGATCAGCATGCCTTCGCCTTGCACCGAGAAAAAGATCTCGGAAATCTTCACGCCTGGTACTCCACCGGATCTTCCAGACCGACCTCACGAAAGCCCTTCAACCGCAGCAGGCAGGAATCGCAATGGCCGCAGGCGCGCCCGCTCGCGTCCGGGTCGTAACAGGAATGAGTGAGCTGCAGCGGCACATCCAGACGGCACGCCAACCGGATGATACCCGCCTTGCTCAATTTTGCCAGCGGGGTTGCGACGTGGATCTTCGTCCGTCCTTCCACCCCGGCGCGCGTGGCCAGGTTCGCCATCTTCTCGAAGGCTTCGATGAATTCGGGCCGGCAATCGGGATAACCCGAATAGTCGATGGAGTTGACGCCGATGAAGATCGCCTCGGCGCCCACCACTTCGGCCCATGCCAGTGCGTGAGCGAGGAAGATCGTGTTCCGCGCGGGCACGTAGGTAATGGGAATCCCCTGCGCCATCGTGCCGGCGGCGCGATCCTTGGGTACGGCGATATCGGCCGTCAATGCCGATCCGCCGTAGGGGCGCAGATCCATGGGAACGGTCAGGTGATCGACCACGCCCAGCGCTTCGGCAACTTCCGCGGCGGCCTGAATCTCCACGCGATGGCGCTGGCCGTAATCGAATGAGATCGCGTAGCAATCGTACCCTTCGCTCTTGGCGACGGCCAGGCAGGTGGAGGAGTCCAGTCCGCCGCTCAACAAGCATACGGCCCGCTTTTTCATTCGGGCAACCTCATTGTTTGGGTAACCTCATCGTCAACAGGAATCCAAATATCGGGAAGACAGTCAGCGCGGCCAGCGCGCGGCCTAGAGTGATCGAATCCGCGACCCATCCGGTAAGCGGAATGAAGATGATACCGGCGCCGCCCCAGGCAAAGCCCATCATCAGCGCCGAAACAGCTCCGGCCTGCCGCGGCAGCAGCTCTTGCGCCATCACGATATTCACCGGGATGGTGAACAGCAGAATCAACCCGCCCATGGCCAACCCGAAGATCGACCACCATCCCGAGGCCAGGAAGAACAGCGACAAAAATGGAACCGAGCCGATCATCGAAAACAGAATCACCCGGCGTCCGCCGAATCGATCCGAAAGGTGACCGCCGATAAACCCTCCCACGGCGCCCGCCGCGAGGTAGAGCGTCAGCGTCGAACTGGCATCCGCTAGTGTGAATCCGCGTTCGCGGTGCAGGTAGAGCGGCAGGAACTGACCGTAGGTAATCTGAATGATGGAGCGGATGAAAACCAGAAAATAGAGAATCGTAATCGGCTTCCAGACCACGCGCAGCGCCGCCAGATCCAGGTGCTTCGACCGTGGCCGCGGCGCTGGCCCGGGAGCCAGCAACAATAGCAGCAGGCTCACCACCAGGCCGGGAACAGCCGCGCGCCAGACGCCCGCCGTCGTTGAGCGGGAAAATATGGAGGTAAAAAACATCGGCCCGATCGCCAGCCCCAGGGTGCCCGAGCTGATGAAAATCGCCATCCAGCCACCCCGCTTCCCGGCGATACCCTCGGTTACCTGGCTGGACGCGGCGGGATGGAACGCGGCGATGCCCGCCCCGCCAAGAGCCACCATTACCGCCAGCCAGAAGTAGCTGGGCGCAAACCCGAGCGAAGAGATAAACAGTGCCGCCAGCGCCGGAGTGAACGCTGCCATCCAACGGCTGCGAAAACGGTCGAACAGCACGCCGTAGGCCGGCTGCATGAGGGAGGAGGAAAAGACCATCACGCCGCCGAGCGCTCCCGCCTCGGCCAGCGAAAGGCCGAAGCGCTCCACCAGTATCGGCTGCCAGGCGCCGATCGCGCTCGAATAAAGATCAATTGCAAAGTGTCCTGCCGATAGCAGCGCCGCGGTGACCACGGTTCGTTGTCTCGGCCACGCCACGGTTCCGGCAATTACACTTGGCTGGGAACTCATCAACTACTAACCACGATATTACAGAATCGGACCAACCCAGTCCCTGTTGCGCCTACATCAGTGATTCCAGCCGGGAAGAGATGCGCTTGCGCAGTTGATTCGGGTTCGAATGATAGCGCTCTTCGACGCGCATCGGCAGCCGGGCGCAAATCTCCTCAAAGGCCCAGGTGTTGTGCGTCGGCAGCACGCTGTATCCGAGGGAATCGGCCAAACGGCAGCCGAGCGCAACCAGAGACAGGGTGCCTGTCCCCTCCGGCACATCCTGATGATGGCAGGCCGCGGTCCGGACGATGGCCTCGGGCAGTTGCCACTCGCGGGCCAGCCATGCGCCCGCCTGGCAGTGGTCGATGTCGAACAGATCCTGCTCCGAACAGAGAATGTCAAAACCAAACTCGGTGGAGACGCCGAGCATGTTGGAGTACTCATTCGGGTAGGCCGCCAGCAGTCCGATCCTGCCCACATCATGCAGCAGGCCGGCGGCGTAGACCGGTTCCGGCTTCACGCCGGAGGCCGAAGCCAGCTCTTCGGAAAGCAGCGCGCAAGCCAGGCTGTGGCGCCAGCAGCGGGCTAGCGCCGGCGCCTTCAACGCATTTTTTACGTAGACCCGCAAGGCGACGGTGATTGCCAGCGACTTCACAAAGTCCAGACCGAGCACCAGTGTCGCCTGGTGCAGGCTCGCCACCGGTTCGGAGAAGCTGAACCGGGCCGAATTGGCCGCCCGCAACAGTTCCACGGCGAAGGCCGGATCGCTCTCGATCATGCGGACGATATCACGTAAATCCGTTCCTTCCTTGGACACCAGTTCCAGCAGACGAAGCGCCACCGCCGGCAGCGGCGGAAGAGCCGCCAGCGCCCATGGCCTGTTTCGGTCAGACGTAGCCGGCGGTGGAGACATGCGCATAAATAATTCCTCAAGTCTCTTATCGGCAGCCGAAGCGATACTCAAGCCTCAATTCCACCGTGGCCGGGGAGGCGTCAGATTCGCGTTACGAGTCTGGCAAGCAGCGCGATCCGGCCGGCAAAACAGTCCACGGCAACGTTCTCGTGGATGGCATGCGCGCCGTCTCCGACCGCCCCGAGGCCGTCCAGCGTCGGGGTTCCCAGTGCCGAAGTGAAATTGCCGTCCGAGCCTCCTCCGGCCATCGTCTCGCCGAGATCCACGCCCAGATCCTTCGAGAGAGTCCGGGCCAGACGGAACAACCTGACGGTGCCCGCTGTACGCTCCATCGGCGGGCGGTTGATGCCCCCCTCAAACTGCAGCCTGCACCTGGAATCCACCGGTTTGAGAGCGCGCAGACGCCGTAGCAGCCTTTCCCCGTCACCCGCGCGGACGCAACGCACGTCGATCGCCGCCCATGCCTCGCCGGCAACCACATTGGGGCGGGTGCCGCCGCCGATGACGCCGGGGTTGACCGTTACTCCCCCGGCAAAGCCGGTGAAGCCCGCGATCTTCTCCACCTGCCGCGCCAGTTCGACAATCGCGCTTGCGCCGGCGTCAAAATCGAGTCCGGCGTGGGAGGCAACTCCCTTCACGCGAAGATAGACGGTTCCGCCGCCTTTGCGCGCTGTCTTCAATTTTCCATCGGCTCCGGCCGCGGGTTCCAGCAACAGCGCGGCGACGCTGGCGCGGGCTTCTTTCTCCGTGTACGGGCGTGAACTGGGACTGCCTACCTCCTCGTCGGAATTCATCTGGAAGACCACCTTGCGGCCAACCGGAATTCCTAACTCCACCAGACCACGCATGGCCTCAAAAAACAGAGCCAGTCCGGTCTTCATGTCGAACACGCCGGGGCCCCACAACCGGCCGTCCCTGTGGCGCCAGGGCATGGTCTTCAACGTGCCCGTTGGCCAGACCGTATCGCCGTGGCCGAGCACCAGGATCTGCCCATCCTTCCTGACGCCGGGCAGTGTAAATTCGGCCCGCAGGTGCTTGCCAAACTTTCCGCCGGGAACGAGACGCACCTTTGCCGCGCCGGCGAGTGAATCGGCTACCAGGGAGGCGAAGCGAGTGGTGGAAGCCGCATCGTCACTCGGCGATTCGCACTCCACCAGCGAGCGCACGAACGCGATAAAGCTTTTTTGCCTGCCGCGGGCCCAACCGGGGAGTTCGTCCATCGCCTGTTATAATAGCGGCTTCCCATGGCGATTTTGGAAAATCTTGCAATCCGCGACCTGCTGCCACATCGTTATCCCTTCCTGCTGGTGGACAAGATCATCGAGATGGAAGCCGAACGCATCGTCGGCATTAAGAACGTAACGGCCAACGAGCCGTTTTTCGTCGGACATTTCCCCGAATTTCCGGTGATGCCCGGCGTGTTGATTGTGGAAGCGATGGCGCAAGTGGCGGGCGTGCTGGTGTTGAGCAGCCTGGGCCGCGGCAACAAACTGGTGCTGCTGGCATCGATTGAAAACGCCAAGTTCCGCCGGCCGGTGCTGCCCGGCGACACCCTGCGCATCGAGATGAAGGTGGGCAAGCGCAAGGCGAGCGTAGCGAAAATGTACGGAACCGCGACCGTCGATGGGGCGGTGGTGGCCGAGGTGGAAGTGATGTGCAAGCTGGCCGATCCGCCGGCAGCCGAAGCGCCCAAAGCCGCGCCCACCCAAGCGCCGGCCGAGTAGGCGGCAGACGCAATGCCCATTCATCCCACGGCGCTGGTTGACACGGGCGCGCGCATTGCCGAGACCGCCGAGATCGGGCCGTACTGCGTCATCGGGCCGGAAGTGGAGATCGGCGCCCGCACGCGGCTGATGGCCAACCTGTATGTCGAAGGGCCTACCTGGATCGGAGAGGACAATCTCTTTTATCCCTATTCCACCGTCGGCGTAGCCTCGCAGGACCTCAAGTACAAAGGCGAAAGGGCCGAGACTCGCATCGGCCACCGTAACCGGATTCGCGAGTTCGTCACGGTTCATCGCGGTACCCAGGGCGGCGGCCTGCTGACCTCGATCGGCGACGACAATCTGCTGATGGCCTACGTCCATGTCGCCCACGACGTAAAGATCGGCAGCCACTGCATTTTGGGAAATGCCGTGACGCTGGCCGGCCACGTCACCATCGAGGATTGGGCCGATGTCAGTGCCTTCAGCGGCGTGCACCAGTTCTGCCGCATCGGCGCGCACTCGTTTGTAGGCGGCTACAGCGTGCTTACCCAGGACATCCTGCCCTACTCGCTGAACGTCTCCCCGCGTGAAACCAAGGTCTTTGGCGCCAACAGAATCGGCCTTGAGCGGCGCGGCTATCCGCCCGGGACCATCGATCAGATCCACAAGCTGTTTCGCATTCTCACCAAGACAGGGCTCAACACCTCACAGGCCCTGGAGCGCATCCGGGAGGAGATTCCCTCCACGCCCGAAGTGGAGCAGGTGATCGCCTTCATCCAATCTTCCCCGCGCGGTTTCGTAAAATGAGTCCGGCATGGCGCGCTACGGACTGATCGCGGGTAACGGACGCTTCCCGATCCTGGCGTTGGAAACCGCGCGATCACTCGGCGTGGAAGTGGTCGTGATCGGCATCCAGGAAGAAGCTCCGCCGGAGATTGAACGGCTCGCCGGGCGTTGCTACTGGATTTCGTTGGGGCAATTGAGCCGGCTGATCGAGATCCTCAAGCGTGAGGGAATCAGTGAAGTGATCATGGCCGGCCAGGTAAAACACATTCGTATCTTTTCCTCGATCCGGCCCGATTGGCGGCTGGTGAAACTGCTGGCCTCGCTACGCGAAAAAAACACCGATGCGCTGATCGGCGGCGTGATGAAGGTACTCGAGGATGAAGGTATCCGCCTGGCCGACTCCACACTGCTGCTGAAACCACTGCTGGCCGGCCTGGGAACCTTGACCCGCCGTAAGCCATCCTCGGAAGAGGAGGCCGACGTTCGTTACGGCCGCCGCGTGGCCGGCGCGCTTTCCGGCTTCGATATCGGCCAGAGCGTGGCCATCTGCGAGCGGGCCTGTGTGGCCGTGGAGGCGATGGAAGGCACCGATGCCATGCTGGAACGCGCGGCTTCGCTGGCGAATGGGCGCCGCCTGACCCTGGTAAAGGGTTCCCGCAGGCGCCGCCACCTGCTGTTCGATGTGCCGGTGGCCGGACCCGGGACCGTCGGCGCCATGTTGCGAACCGGTACTACCATGCTGGCCGTTGATGCCGGGCGCACGCTGCTGCTGGACAAGGACCAGATGCTGGAAGAGGCTAACCGCGCGGGCCTGGCCATCGCCGGCTATCCGCCCGGGGAGTAGGACGTATCGATGCCGAAGACTCGAATGGCCGTGCTGGGCGTTGGCGCGTTTGGCAAGAACCATGTCCGCGTGATCCGCGAGAGTGAACGCGCCGAGCTGGTGGCCGTGCTGGACCAGAACCAGGAGCGCGCCCGCGCGGTTGCCGCCGAATACGGCTGCCGTGCGGTTTCCACGCCGGCCGAACTGGTGGGACTGGTGGACGCCGCGGTGGTGGCCGTCCCCACCCAGGCTCACGCCGCGATCGGTTGCCGTTTACTCGATGCCGGCATCCATCTGCTGATGGAAAAGCCCATCGCGCCCGATATGGCAGCCGCCCGGCGGCTGGCGGCAGCGGCTGAACGCGCCGGCCGCGTGCTCCAGGTGGGGCATCTGGAGCGCTTCAACCCGGGGGTGATCGAATTAAGGAAGCTCGTCACCTTGCCGCTGTTTTTCGAGATCCACCGGCTCAGCGTCTTTACGCCGCGCAGCCTGGATGTGGACGTGGTGCTCGACCTGATGATCCACGATGTGGACCTGCTGTTATCGATGGTTGGACAGCAGCCCGAAGAGATCCGCGCCGCCGGCATCTCCATCCTTTCGCCCAGGGTGGATATCGCCAACGTCCGCATCGCATTCGCCAACGGCTGCATTGCCAACCTGACGGCCAGCCGCGTGTCCACCGAAAAGGTTCGCAAATTGCGGCTGTTTCAGCCGGGACAGTACATTTCGCTCGACTACGCGCGGCGCGACGGGATCGCCATTACGGTGAGCCCGGACCATGAGCTGGGCTTCCAGCAGTTGAGCGCCGCCCAAGGCGAACCCCTGCGGTTGCAACTGGAGTCGTTCCTCGATTGCGTGGAGACCGGCACCCGTCCCCAGGCCGGGGGCGAGCAGGCGATTCTGGCGCTGGAGGTTTGTCTGGCCATTCTTGATAAAATTGAAGAGCATACAAGGTTGGTCGCCGAAACCATCCGAACAGCTCGGAATCAGCGGTAAAGCGCTCCGCCGGGCAACCATTTCGCTTTGTTTGCCGTCGTTGTTTTGTCAGCCGCTGTGAATGAGTTCCATGAACGTTGAGGTGCCGCCACCGCCGGCCAGAGAGCCGGAGTTCCTCCTGCACTGGGAGGAATCTCGGGATCGCGGGCGCGCATTCCGCGCCGGAACACTCTCGATTGGCGCGCACGCGGTGGCGATTATCGTGCTGTTGACCACGCCCTTCGGGAAGGTGATCCTACCGCGGGTGATCCCCGAGGCCCTGCGCGCCACTCCGCTGGTTGCTCCTCCCGAGGAACTGACCCAGACGGCGCCAAACAAGGGCAAAATCAGCAAGGAATTCGATATCGCCAGCCTGATGCCTCACCCGGTGGTGCCGCCGGCGCCGCAACTTCCCGCGCGGATCCGGACTCCGTTGCCGTTGCAGCCCGCGCCGCGCCGGGCGGCGCCCGAGGCATCGAAGCCGCTGATCATGCCCGAGCCTCCGGAGATTCAGACCGCGCACGCCGCAACACCGGCGCTTCCTCCGATAGCAACTCCCAGTGCCGCTCCACCGGCTCCTCAGATTCAGCAACAGGAGCATCCCAAGCTGGCCTTCGAGTCCGTCGATCGGCAGGCCGGCTCCAGGACGGGACTGGGTCAACCAAGGCTCAAGGCGCCCGGCGGAAGCATGGAAGAGACGATCCAGGGCGCCATGCGCGGCGGAGCCGGCGGCATCTCGGTGGGCGATGAGGGCGAGAGCGGCCTGGGGAGCCTGGGCGGGCTCAGCATTCCGCCATCTCCCGGGCGAGCCGGCAGCTCGCTCGAACTGCTGAGCGATCCCAATGGCGTTGACTTCCGCCCCTACCTGGCCAGGATTCTCATTCTGGTACGGCGTAACTGGAGAGTTGTGTTCCCTGAATCGGCGCGCTTGGGCCAGCGGGGTAAAGTGATCACTCAGTTCGCCATCGCCCGCGATGGCAGTGTACCCAAGCTGGTGCTGGCGCTGGAGTCGGGAACCAGGGCACTGGACCAGGCCGCGGTGAGCGCCATCAGCATGTCGGTGCCTTTTCCCGACCTGCCGGCAGGCTACAAGTCCGATCGTGTCCGATTGCAGTTGACATTTTTGTACAACATCAAATGAACCGCCGCACACGACAATTTCTGGCATCGATGGGAGGATATGCGATCTTCTCGCTGCTGGCGCTCGCCACGCTAACCGACAAGATCCGCATCGCCGTACTGATTGTGTTGGGCGCGCTGGCGTTGATGACCTGGCTCGTATGGTGGCGCGAACGCCAGTCGAGTAAACGGGACAACGCGGAATAGAATACGCAGCTTGACATCCGCTGATTCAGTAATCCTGCCCAAGCAAATCAGGGCCGATTTCCCGCTATTGTGACTCCCGTCGGCGGCCGATAAGAGACAGGAGCACCAATGGGGGTAGTAGGCAGTTTCGCAACGGAACACCGTGTTCCAAAATGAAACTCCAAAACGGTACTTCCGTTCCATGTTGCATTTGCCATGGCCCGCTGCCGGTACTGTGCTGGAACTCGCACCGTTGCTGGTACTGCCTGTAATCGCTTGAGAATTCAACAGGTAACCTGAATATCCGGCCAACAGTCCGGATCGTTTTCACCCATTCGCCTGATTTTGGCGAGTACCTTGCACTATCAAGTGGCGTCGAGCGAATTGGCCGATCCCGCAAATGAGGGTAAAGCCAGACTCAGAAAGGTGACAACGGACAGCAATGAGAACAGCCACAGCGATCGCAGAGAATCCGAGCGCAATGCTCAACAGAAGGGACCGCGTAGTCATCGATCATCTTCCACTGGTGAAAGCCATTGCGGTCCGCGTCCACGAAAACCTGCCGGTTCATGTTGATCTGGACGACCTGGTTCATGCCGGGATTCTTGGACTGTTCGACGCTGCCACCCGGTACGATCCCGAGAAAATGGTGGCGTTCTCCAGTTACGCCAAACACCGCATTAAGGGCGCCATCCTCGACAGCTTGCGGCAACTGGACTGGGCCTCACGCGATCTGCGCCGCCGCCACAAGCAGGTTGAGGCGGTGACACGCGACCTGGCGACCGAACTGCAACGCAATCCCACCGAAGATGAAGTCGCCCAGAAAATGGGCGTCGAAGTGGAACGCTGGCGCCAGATGGTGGTAGACCTGCGTAACGTCGGCCTGATCTCGGCCTCCGGCCGCAATGCCGATGGTGAGGAACTTCCGGCCCCCGAGTTCCCCGGACGGCCCGAAACACAGCCCGACCGGATGTGCCAGCATGAACAACTCCGCCAACTGCTGATCGACGCCATGAAGGCCCTGCCGGAGCGCTACCGCAAGGTGGTGGTACTCTATTACACCAATGAGATGACGATGAAAGAGATTGGCGGCGTGCTCGGAATCAATGAGAGCCGCGTCTCCCAAATCCACAAATCGGCGCTGGAGAAAATGGCGAACGTGCTGCAAGCCAACGGCATTCACTCCAGCCAGGCATTCTAGGACGAGTCCTTCCGGTAACAAAAAAGGCGCGCCTGCTTGGCGCGCCTTTCTTGTTACAGCCACCGCCGGAACTAACCGGCCGGAATGATCTTGGTGATGTCGTTGTAGAGAACAAACGCCACCACCGCCATCAGGAACACAAAGCCGAGCTTGAACGCCGTCTCCTTGACCTGCAGGCTGAGGTCGCGCCGCATGATCATTTCCAGCACCAGCAGCATAATCACGCCGCCGTCCAGAATTGGAATTGGCAGCAGGTTGAAGATCGCCAGATTGAGACTCACCATCGCCATCAGCCAGACAAACGACGGGACACCCTCGCGGGCTGCATCGCCGGACAACCGCGCGATCTGAATGGGTCCGTTTAGCAGTTTCGGCGACATGCGGCGCTCAACGATGCCACGCAGGAACTGGAAGATCATGGTCCCGTTCTTCACCGTCTGCCGCACGGACTCGATAAAGGCCTCCGGCATGGCCAACTTCGTCATCACTACCCGCGGTTCCAGTTGTACGCCGATCATCCAACGCTGCTTTCCGTCCATATCACTTCGGACTGGCTGCACACTGACCCGATTCCGCACACCATTGCGGGAATAGATGATCGATACGGACTTTCCGCCGCCTTGCTCGATGACATCATGCAGTTTATACGGGGAGAGAATGGGCCGGCCGTTGACGCTGATCAACACGTCACCCGGCCGCAAGCCCTTGCGCTCGGCGTCCATACCGGGGAGAATGGCTGCAATCTCGATTTCGCTCTGCTCGGTCCAGCCGGCCTCGCCAACCCCGGTCTTGTCGTTAAGCACCGGAGTGACGATCACCGAACGAAGCGCGCCATGGCGATCCAGTTCCACGCTTAAAGGCTGATTGGCGTTGGCCACTTCTTTCATCAACACCGTTTCCCAGTTGGGATTTTGGACTCCGTCGATCGCGGCGATCCGGTCACCTTCCTGCACTCCGGCTCTGGCTGCCGGCGTGTTCGGCACCACATGGCCGATGATGGCCGGCGAGTTCTGATCGAGCGGCTTCGGGAACCGGAACATGAACAAGCCGGTGAGCAGTGCAATTGCCAACACGATGTTCATGGTGGGACCGGCGCCGGCGATGATCAGGCGCTGCCAGCGAGGTTTCGCCAGGAACGAGCGCGGATCGTTGTTTGCGTCCTCCTCGGGTTGCTCGCCGGCCATCTTTACATAGCCGCCGAACAGGATCAGGGAGAAGCGGAAGTCCGTCTCGCCTTTTCGAAAACCAAACAGGCGCGGGCCGAAGCCGAAGCTGAACGCCTCTACCTTCACATCGAAGAATCGCGCTGCCCAGTAGTGACCCAACTCATGGATCAGAATCATGACTCCGATCAGAACCAGCAGCCACCAGATGTTCTGAAAAATCGCGAGTACCATAGGCTCTCTTTGTTTATGCTTGCATCAGCGAACGCGACCGGCGGCCGGCTACCCGGCTGACAATCTCGCCGGCCGCCACGCGGGACTGCCGGTCGACGTCGAGGACCTCGCCGATATTCAGAAGCCGCCTGCCGGGAACCCGGCTCAGCGTCTCCTCGACCACTTCCGCGATCGCTGAAAAACTAACTTCCCCGTTAAGAAATGCTTCCACGGCGATCTCATCCGCCGCATTGAGCGTACACGTTGCCGAACCACCCGTCCGCTGGCATTGATAAGCAAGCCGCAGCAAAGGAAACTTCTCCAGGTCCGGTGGAAAGAACTCGAACGTACGGGCTGATGACCAATCCATGCGTGGGACCGGCGCCGAATCGCGGTCGGGCCAGGTCAGGGCGTATTGAATCGGCATCCGCATGTCGGTGGTAGAGATCTGAGCGATGACGCTGCCATCGTTGTACTCCACCATGGCGTGGATCGAGGACTGCGGATGAATCACGACGTCCACCTGGTCCGGCTCGAAATCGAACAACCAGCATGCCTCGATGACTTCAAACCCTTTGTTCATCATGCTTGCCGAATCAATGGTGATCCGGCGGCCCATCTTCCAGGTCGGATGATTCAATGCCTGCTCGGGCGTGATCTCGTGAAAGCGCTCCTTGGGAGTGTTCCTGAAGGGCCCTCCCGACGCAGTCAATATCAAATGTGTCACTTCACTGCGCCGGCCGGCGCGCAAGCATTGGTGCGCGCCGTTGTGCTCGCTATCTACCGGGATCAGTTCCGTTCCGTGCTCCCGGCAGGCGGCGATGACAAGATCACCGGCTGCCACCAGCGTCTCCTTATTCGCCAATCCGATGCTCTTTCTTGAGCAAATCGCCTGGTAAGTGGCTTCGAGCCCGGCCACGCCGACAATCGCCGACATCACGAAATCCACCTCGGGTGCGCAAGCCGCCTGCACGTAAGCATGAGGCCCTGAAAGCAATTCCGGGTATGATCGCCGTCCCAACCGTGAATCGTCGAGCCTACTGATTAGACTCCGTAAGCCCTCCTCGGTTGCAGTAACTGCCACGGAAGGACGAAATTCGACGATCTGCCGTGCCAGCAGATCCACATTGCCGCCGGCAACCAGGGCGTGGACCCGGTAGCGCTCGGGGCCACCACGGCGGATGACATCCAGCGAACTGGTTCCGATGGATCCGGTTGAACCCAAAATGGTGACGCTCTTCATGGCAAGTCGTTGTAATAATAGCAGAATCCACTATTCGACATCTGTAGGAATCAGCTCAACAACGGTGACAACGAACGCGTCACTGCGATTGGGTTCGTTTCGCAATCCCCTGATGTTTTGTAGAAAAACCCTTTCGGGCGCCGGGGAGGATTGCTTCAGGGGTCTTTTTATGAGGTTAGTCTCGCTTTGGTGGGAGTTGCCTCCCCGGCTTGATTCCAATAATAGTATATGGTTTTTGGAAATGCAACAGTTTCTTGTATTTTTCTTTAAGACCGTTTGACCTCAACTCCCGCATTTTGTTCTAAGACCTTGATCGTAGAGCAGATATCTTCTTCGCCAAGCCCCGCACCGATGGCGCTCTGAAAGAGTTGCTGATTCAATCCGGTCATCGGTAACGGCACTCCGAGCTCTTTTCCCGAATCCAGCATCAGCCCGATATCTTTGTGCATCCACTTCACGGAAAAGTTGGTAAAAAAGTTCCGGTCCAGTACGAAAGGAGCCTTATAGCTGATCAATCCCGACCTGGCGGCGCTCTTGTCGAGCACCTCCAGCATCAATTCCGGATTGACGCCGGCCTTGGTAGCCAGCACCATCCCTTCGTTGAACGCCTGTAAAATGTTGGACAGAATCAAGTTTTGGGTGAGCTTGGCGTTCAATCCCATGCCCGGGCCGCCGCAATAAAACAGTTGCTTCCCCATCAGTTCCATATACGGACGAACCCGGTTGTATACCGCCTGGTCGCCACCGACCATGAACGTCAGGGTGCCTGCTTCGGCTCCCGGCTTGGACCCGGTAACCGGAGCGCCGAGAAAATCGATGCCCCGCTTGCCGAGCGTCTCGGTAATTTCCCGGCTGGAAGACGGAGAAACCGTACTGGTGTCAACAATCGCCGTGCCTTTGCGAGCGCCTGCGGCGATGCCGTCGGCTCCGAGAATCACCTGTTCGGACATGGAGGTATCGCCGACACAGAGGAACACACATTCGGCATGGCGGCCGACTTCGGCGGGGCTGCCGCAGGCCTTCGCCCCGTGGTCGGCGGCGAGTTGTTGAGCTTTGCGCGCCGTGTGGGACCAGACGGCGACGTCATGGCCGCCGTTTATCAAATGCCGGGCCATGGGGTACCCCATGATGCCGAGACCGCAGAAACCGAGTTTAGCCAATGAATCCTCCTCGCGAAGAAATGGCGGGCAATACGAAAAGCGAGATTGGGGGTGGCCCGTGGGGCCGCACCTCAATTGTCAATTGTACACGCGCGGACGAGGCTGGTTTTCGGGCCGGCTCAGTCGGCAACGGCGGTTGCTGCTTCGCGGTTGGTGAGGATCTTCAGCAGTAGCAGGTCTGAAGGCTGGAAAGTTGCGATGGGGACGTTCCTCAGGTCCGTATCCTGATCGATAATGTGTATCCGGATCATTGCACGCAACTGATCCGTGCTTACCCCCAGTGCCTCAGCAGCTTCCATCTCGGTATAGTGCGCCTTGGATGTCTTCAACGCCATGATTCGACCGTTCCTCTCGACCTCACCATGGATTGTACGAATGCTAACCAGCGGGTCCAATTGGGGATAGTCCCTAATTGATTTACCGTCATCACCTGACGGACTTCAGAGGCCGGCGTACTAGAGCGCACCGCGGGTGAAATCTCAGTTCCGCGGAGACACCAACATAAGGCGGCGGTACACTCGGGGCAGGAGGATTCATGCCGCACTACAAAGGCTCACGGGATCCGGTTCACACCAATACCGCAGTATTGACGCGGGGATTTGATCCGGTGCTTTCGGTCGGGTCGGCCCGTCCGGCGGTCTTCCGCAGTTCCACCTACGTGTTCTCCACTCCTGAAGCGGCCGAGCGCGCCTTCGCCATCGCCACCGGCAAAGTGCAGCCAGGCGAAGAAGAGAAGGCTGAGCTGATCTATTCACGGATTTCGCACCCCAATGCCGAGATCCTCGAAGACCAGATAGTACCCATCGAAGCGGGAGCCACCGAGGCTGCTGTCTTCAACTCCGGAATGGCCGCCATCTTCACGGCCTTTCTAACGTTCTGCCGGCCCGGCCAATCCATCGTTTACACCCAGCCGGTCTACGGCGGCACGGAGCACCTGATCGATGACTTGCTGGCATCGTTTGGAATTACTGCCACAGCAGTCATCGCCGGTGATACGGCCGGACTGGAGGCGGCGATCGGGAGCGCGTCAAACCTGCGGGTGGTGTTCATCGAAACTCCAGCCAACCCGACGCTGGTGATGACCGATATCCGGCGCGCCGCCGATGCCGGCGCCAGGCGGCGCGAGCGCCCGCTGGTGCTGGTGGATAACACCTTTCTCGGTCCGGCGTTCCAGCATCCGCTACAGTTGGGCGCCGATCTGGTGCTCTACTCGGGAACGAAATTCCTGTCGGGTTTCAGCGACATGCTTTGCGGCGTGGCCCTGGCCCGCGACCCTCAACTGATCACCGCCATGCGCTCGGTCCGCATCCTGCTCGGCAACATCCTGCAGCCGGATGAGTGCTGGATGCTGGACGGGCGCCTGCCGACAGTTTCGCTGCGGATGAACCGGCAAAGCAAGAACGCGCAGCGCATCGCCGAGCGGCTGGTGGAGCACCCCAAGATCCTCAAGGTACACTACCCGGCGCTGTTTGATGACGCCGAGCAGATCAAAATCCGGCTGGCGCAGTGCGACTTCCCGGGATCATTGCTCTCCTTTGAGCTACGCGGCGGACGCGCGGCGGCCTTCGATCTGCTGCGCAATTTGAAGATTTGCCGCGACGCGGTCTCGCTTGGCGGAGTGGAGACGCTGGCGTGCCATCCACGGACAACCACCCACTCCACTTACACGCCAGAAGAAGCCGACCGGGCGGGAATCGCCGAGGGGCTGGTGCGCGTCTCGGTGGGAATCGAAGACTGGCGTGATCTGCTGGCCGATCTCGAGCAGGCGCTCGAAAGCGTCTAGCCGGCTCAACTGGTGAACAGCAGGCGCCAGGTGGCGTTCACCAACGCGTGCGCCACCATGGGCGCTCGCACACCCCCGCCGCGATCAAAGGCCCAACCGTAGAAAAGGCCCGCCACCGCGGCGATCACGGCGAATCGCCAGTTGGGGAACTGGCGAAAGAACAGATGTACGGATCCGAACAGGATCGAAGCCGCCACCAGACCCGCGCCTTTGCCGTGCAGCCAGCGGGCAAGCCATCGCTGCAGCAGCCCGCGGAAGAAAAACTCTTCCCGGTAAGCCACCACCCAGAGCATGCCCAGAAACAGCGGCACCGCCTTCCAGGTCCACCCGGGCGCCGGGTGAAAGCGGGCAAACTTCAACGTGATTCCCAGCACGAATGCCACCGGCAGAAACACAGCGAAGGTTACAAAGCCGATACGCCACTCCCTGGCCGATGGCCAGAAGCCTAGCCGGGGATCTTCCACGCGGCCCACCAGCAGTGCCGCGAAGATCGACGTGTGCAGCCACATCATTTGGCCCAGGGAGTTGGCCGCCAGCAGGTTGCCGTAGATCAGCGGAAATGGCTTTGCCAGTACTCCGGCGGCGATCCACGCCAGAAACAGGAGATCGGCTATCACCGAGCGGGGAAGCACCAGCCACCAACAAGCAGTTACGCCGGCCAGGACGATGAGCGCCACCAGTGATGCATTCCGATAGAGATGCGCGCCGATGGAGAAGATCAGGTACGGCAGGACGGCGCTTATCACCAGCAGGAACGCCGACACCGGCCTGGACAGCCTCCGCAAGCGGCTCACAACCGGCGTAAACCCGGTGGCAAGGAAGAAAGCCGCCTCGATCATAGCCGCCAGCACTAGTGCGTTGGCGAGGGTGGACGGGATATTCTGTTGGTGAACATAGAAGTTTCCGCCAATGAAGACCAGGCTCCAGACGGCCAGTAGAGTGATCCAGAAGGGTCTGGTCCCGGCGGGCATCGCCTTCATCGTAGCATCCGGCCTGGCTCCTTCCGTCTACTGCCAGCCTGCCGCCGCAATTGCGCGCCGCGTGGCCGCGCGGGAAACCGCGACGGCGGCCGAGCGCAGCCATTACAGCTACCGCCAGAGCGCCCGCGTGGAAGAGCTGGACCTGCACGGCGCCAGAAAGGGCGTATACGCGGAAGTCCGCGACGTTATCTTTCTGGCCAGCGGCGAACCCAGCGAGAGGCTGGTCCACAAGCCCGAGAGCCGGCTCTACCGCCTGCGGATGACCGGCGAAGACTTCCGGGACGTGCGAGAGGTTCAGCCCTTTCTTTTTACCAGCGATCAGCTTTGGGCCTACCAGGTGAAACTGCAGGGCGAGGAAACCGTAGAGGGAGAACCTTGCTACCTGCTCGATGTGCGCCCGCGGCAGACCTTCGCCGGGCAGAGGCTATTTGAAGGGCTGATCTGGGCCTCCAGGCGCGACTTCTCCGTGGTACGGAGCCAGGGCCGGGCGGTGCCGCAGATTATCAACACCAAGACGGAGAACCTCTTCCCGCGGTTCACCACCATCCGGGCAAAGGTGGAGGGCGGGTTCTGGTTTCCGGTATCCACGTTTGGCGACGATGTACTGCCGTTCCGCAACGGCCCAATTCGCGAACGGCTGAGCATACGCTATGAAAACTACCAGAGGTTTCGAGCCGAGTCAGAGGTCAAGTACGAAGACAGATAACAACGCGCTTCCATGATGACGCCCCAACTCTCGCACGATACCGCCGAGCATCGCCGATTGGAGGAGTCGCGCAGCCGGACCGTACACTGGAAACGCTGGGGGCCCTATCTGTCTGAGCGCGCCTGGGGCACGGTGCGTGAGGACTACAGCCCGCAGGGCACCGTGTGGGCCTTCTTTCCACACGAGCAGGCTCGTTCCAAGGCCTATCGTTGGAACGAAGATGGAATCGCCGGCATCTCAGACCGGCACCAGAAGATCTGTTTCGCGATCGCGCTCTGGAATCATCATGATCCGATTTTGAAGGAGCGATTGTTCGGGCTGAATGGCAAAGAAGGAAACCACGGCGAAGACGTGAAGGAGTGTTACTACTATCTGGACAACACGCCAACGCACTCCTATATGCGGATGTTGTACAAGTATCCGCAAGCCGAGTTCCCGTACGCCGAACTGCTCGAAGAAAACCGGCGGCGTGGACGGACGGAGCCCGAGTACGAACTGACCGATACGAAGATATTCGACGGCAACCGCTACTTCGATGTTTTTGTGGAGTACGCCAAGGCACATGCCGAGGACATCCTCATTCGCATTCGCGTGATCAACCGGGGTCCCGACGCAGCACCGCTCGAACTTTTGCCGACACTGTGGTTCCGCAACCGCTGGACATGGGACGGCTCCAGGCAGCCTCGCTTGTGGCGAACGCCGGGAAAGGTGACAGCCATTGAGCTCGATGAAAGTTACTACGGTCATCGCCGGCTGGTGTGCGAGGGTAATCCGCAATTGCTGTTCACCGGCAATGACACCAATGACGAGCGGCTTTATGGCCAGCCGAACTCGAACCCGTTCGTCAAGGACGGCATCGGCGAGGCGGTTGTCAACGGCAGGATGGAAGCCGTCAACCCGGCCGAAACCGGAACGAAAGTGGCGGCGCGGTACTCACTGCTGGTTCCCCCGGGAGGCGAATTGGTCACGCGGCTCCGGCTTAGCGATGCGGAGGCCGTGGAAGCGATCGGCGCCGCGGCGTTTGACCGCATTTTCACCGCGCGGCAACAGGAGGCCGAGCAGTTCTACGCAACCGTGATTTCACCGGACCTTCCCGAGGACGCCCGTAACGTGATGCGGCAGGCATTCGGGGGCCTGTTATGGTCCAAGCAGTATTACCACTACATCGTTCGCGACTGGCTGCAAGGCGATCCGGCGATGCCGCCGCCGCCATCCGAACGGCAGCAGGGCCGCAATCACGATTGGGGGCACCTGTACAACGCCGATGTGATCTCGATGCCGGATAAATGGGAATATCCCTGGTATGCGGCCTGGGACCTGGCGTTTCACACGGTGCCGCTGGCGCTGGTGGATTCCGACTTCGCCAAACAGCAGTTGATCCTGATGCTGCGCGAATGGTACATGCATCCGAACGGCCAATTACCGGCCTACGAATGGAACCTGGCGGATGTAAACCCTCCGGTGCACGCCTGGGCGGCATGGCGCGTTTACAAGATCGAAAAGAAGCGCCGCGGCATCGGCGACACGGCCTTTCTGGAGCGGGTGTTTCACAAGTTGCTGCTGAACTTCACCTGGTGGGTCAACCGCAAGGACGCCGGAGGCCGCAATATATTCCAGGGCGGCTTCCTGGGGCTGGACAACATCGGAATTCTGGACCGTAGCCGCCCGCTTCCCACCGGCGGTTACATCGAGCAGGCGGACGGAACCGGCTGGATGGCGATGTACTGCCTGAACCTGCTGGCCATCGCCATGGAACTGGCCAGCCACGATCCGGTGTACGAGGACGTGGCGAGTAAGTTCTGGGAGCACTTTCTTCATATCGCCGCGGCGATGACCCATCTGGGCAATGACGGCGTCCAGATGTGGAACGAGGAGGAGGACTGGTTTTTCGATGTCTTGTCGCTGCCTAACGGCTCCTATGTGCCGTTGAAGATCCGCTCCATGGTGGGGTTGATTCCGCTGTTTGCCGTGGAGACATTGGAACCGGAAATCGTGGACCGGCTGCCGGGCTTCAAACGGCGCCTGGAGTGGTTTATCGACAACCGGCCCGATCTGACGGTCAATGCCGCCAGCATGCGAACCAAGGGATGCGAGCAGCGCCGGTTGCTCTCGGTGGTACCACCGGAGCGGCTGAAAGCGGTGCTGCGGGTGATGCTGGACGAGAACCAGATGCTCTCGCCATACGGCGTCCGGGCGCTCTCGCGGGCTCACAAAGACAATCCTTATTCGATCACACTGGGTGGAGCCGAATACCGTGTCGCTTATGAACCCGGTGAATCGGAGAGCGGACTGTTCGGAGGCAATTCCAACTGGCGCGGACCGGTCTGGTTCCCGGTCAATTTCCTGATCATTGAATCGCTGCAGAGGTTCCATCATTATTTCGGCGACACATTCACGGTGGAGTGTCCCGCCGGCTCCGGCGTGCAGATGACATTGTGGGAGGTGGCGGCTGAGTTGTCGCGCCGGTTGAGCCGCATCTTCCTGCGCGATCCTTCCGGACAAAGGCCGGTGAACGGCGGCGAAGCCCGCTACCGCGACGATCCGTACTGGCGGGACCTGGTGCTGTTTTACGAGTACTTTCACGGGGATAACGGGCGCGGGCTGGGCGCCAGTCACCAGACCGGGTGGACCGCACTGGTAGCCAAGTTGTTACAACAGAGCGGAGTTGAATAGAGATCGCGCTGCAAATCCTGGGCTGCCTGCGGGTAGCATGAAGGGGGTCCTGCCATGAATCCATATCGCGTTGTACTCGCTCTCGCTTTGGCTGCTCCTCTATCGGCCGGCGTCCGGCTGCCGGCGATTCTCTCCGATCACATGGTGCTCCAGCAGGGCGTCCCGGTGCGGATCTGGGGTAGCGACGATCCGGGCAGGGCTGTCGCGGTCGCGTTCCGCGATCAGAAGGCCGCGGCCAGGGCCGACGCGCACGGGAACTGGGTGCTGTTTCTGAAGCCGCTGGCACCGGGCGCGGCTGCCGTGCTCACTGTAACCGGAAGCAGCCGCATTGACATTCACGACGTGCTGGTGGGCGAGGTGTGGCACGCCTCCGGACAATCGAACATGCAGTTGCAGGTCTCGAAAGTTCAGAACGCCGAGGCGGAGATTGCCGCGGCCAATGAGCCGGAAATACGCGAATTCCGGACAAGACTGATCGCGTCGGACAACGAGGCCTTCGACGTGGAAGGTTCCTGGCGGGTGGCCACACCGGAGACGGTGAAAGACTTCTCGGCTGCCGGCTACTTTTTCGCGCGCGACATTCATGCTCACCTGCAACGCCCGGTGGGGATCATCAACACCTCCTGGGGCGCCAAGCAGATCGAACCGTTTCTGCGGCGGCGAGCGATCGAAGCCGAGCCTTCCGTGTGGCCTGCGCTGCTCAACTGGTATCAGTGGGTGGCGCGCTATCCGCAGGAGACGGATGTCCAGGTGATCGACCGCGAGAATTACCCCAAAGCGGTGGAAAAAGCCCGCGCCGCCGGCCAACCGCCGCCTCCCCGGCCCGGCACCCCCATTGGCGCGCCGGACAGCCCACGGAGGCCCTCCGGCATCTACAACGGTATGGTGGCTCCCGTGCTTCCATATTCGATTCGCGGATTTCTCTGGTATCAGGGCGAATCGAACGCTACGGCGGAGGAAGCGTTTCTTTACCGCCGGTTGTTCCGGTTGATGATCGAAGACTGGCGGGCGCAGTGTGGCCAGGGGGAACTGCCGTTCCTGTTTGTCCAGTTGGCAAGCTTTGCCGCAAACGGATGGTGGCCATTGCTGCGTGAATCGCAGGCCGATGCCCTGGCGTTGCGCGGTACGGGCATGGCAGTAACTATCGACATCGGCGATGCCACCAACATACATCCCAAGAACAAGCAGGAAGTGGGCAGGCGGCTGGCGCTACTGGCGCGTTCGATCGCCTACGGCGAAAAGCTGGTGGCGAGCGGCCCGCTCTACCGCCAGATGAGCCGGCAGGGGCCGGCGATCCGGCTGTGGTTCGACTCGGTGGGGGGTGGCCTGGCCGCGCGCGGCGGCGGCGCGCTGACCGGCTTTACCATCGCGGGAGCGGATGGAAAGTTTCTGCCGGCGGAAGCACGCCTGGAAGGACCGGCGGTGATGGTATCCAACCCGTCGATAACGGATCCGGTTGCGGTGCGCTACGGATGGGAAGATGACCCGGCGTGCAGCCTGATGAATGCCGAAGGTCTGCCGGCATCTCCATTTCGAACCGACGCCTGGCCGGGGCCTTAGCGCGCTTACCTCCGATCATGCTCGTGCTGCTGCGGTTCTCGCAGCATCGTTCCGGTGTCACTGCCGGTGCTCTCCGGTGGATTGATCCGCATCGGCGGCGCGAATCAGGACCCAGCCGAAAGACCTCTGCCGGCGGACGTTGTCCACCAAATCAGGCCGCGCACGCAGAGTTAACGCTGCCCATGCGATTTTGCGCCGCGTAAACGAATTCCTCCCACTGATTGGCAGGCAGGCTCCGGGCCTGGGATTTTAAGTCCGCTACACTTCAGCTCCAAGGGGACGAGGCGGACCTAGAAAAGATATAAGAAACTGTCGTTCAATTGCATTTAGCGGCTTCAGATGCTATAGTCACAGCCATTCGGTTATTCAGACCCGAATGATATTTTACTAGCGACGGGAGGCAACTTTGAGAAATCTCAGATTCAATATTTTGCCGGCGGCAACACTTGGGGTGCTGTGCCTGCTGATGCACGCTCCCCTGAATGGCGAGGCGAAGGCGCCCGATACGATCGTCCTCAAAGGCCCGCCGCTGGGGAGTGTCACGTTCCAGCACAAACTTCACGTTACCCGGGCGGGCGATAAGTGTGTCGTTTGCCATCATGCGTCGAAGCCGGAGAAGCCCGGCAGTTCGGAACAGCCGTGCGCCAAATGCCACAGCAAACCGCTACCTCCTGGAATGAAGACCTCCCTTCAGGGGGCATTCCATAAGCCTACGGCGCAGTCGGGCACCTGTATCGACTGCCACAAGAAGGAAAATGCCGCCGGCAAGAAAGCTCCCATCAAATGTGTGGAGTGCCACAAAAAAGGTAAGGCGTAAGAGCCGGAGATATCCTTAGGCCGGCTCCTGCCTCATCCATGCATCGCGCTTCACCTTCCGCGCCGGGAATATTACAGCCGGACGCCGCCAGGTTGAAAGAGGGCCGCGAAACGATTTGACGCGCAAATCGTCGTACTAGTGGGGTGCAATAGCGCTCCACTGGAGGTGCTCGTGCACAATCGGTTTCTGCCCATGTTGATGCTGGCACTGCTGGTCTGCGGGTCCGCGCTCGGAGTTGAGCGGCGTCACGGCATCCTGGTAGGAGAAATTCTCAAGCTCGACGCCGCTACCAAGACGGTTGTCGTCAAAACGGCGGACGGCGCCGACCATACCATTCACTTTCTTTCGCGGACCGCCGTTCACGGTACCCAGGCAACCGCCTCCGGCGCCAGCGACACCTTTCACGGGTTAGAGAAAGGCAGCAAGGTGGCGGTCCACTACTCCGCCAAGGGAACCGTGATGACTGCTCATGAGGTGGACAACATCGGGAAGGATGGGCTCAAAGCCACCGATGTTACGGTGGAACATATTGATCGCGCCACCAAAACCATGACCGTCAAAACCGCCCACGGCACGCGTGAAACCTTCCATCTGACAGACCGCGCCGCCAGGGATTCCGGGAAAGATCTCGACCTGGGCGCCGGTAAATCCGCCAAAGCAACCGTCTATTACAGCGAGGAAGCGGGACACAAGGTTGTCCACTTCTTCAAGCGCGCGGTTTAGTTAACTGGAATACACCCGGTCATTACCATTCGTAACCTTACAAAGCCAGTCATCCGACAGAAGGGAGATGATCGCGATGCGCACCCTCTTGCAACTGGTGGCCACAGCCGTGTTGTTTGTGGCCATCGCTTTGCCGGCGAAGAGATCACACCACAACGATGTGTTCACGCCGGGGCCCGAAAACGAAACCCAACTGGCCCGGCAGGTACGTCATGAGCTGTTGATGCTGCCGTACTACTCGATCTTCGACGATCTTTCATTCCAGTTAAACGGCAGCGTCGTTACATTGCTGGGGGCGTGTCCTCCGGAGCCGCCCTGGGATATCAAATCCGACGCGGAGAACGTGGTGAAGAGAATTCCCGGCGTGACAAAGGTAATTAACCAAATAAAGCTGCTGCCACTGTCTAACATGGATTGGCAGATTCGACGAGCCGAGGCGCGAGCCATTTACGGCGATCCTGAGCTCGGCATGCGTTACGGACATCAAGCGCTGCCGTCGATTCACATCATCGTTGACAACGGGGATGTGACACTGGAAGGGGTGGTGGACAACCAGTTCGACGATACGCTGATTCGTACCCGCGCCAACGAAGTGCCCAACGTTTTTTCCGTTAAGGATGATCTGGTGGTGCTGAACCGTCCGCGGCACACAAAAAAGCAGCCTTGAGTTGCGCGGAGACCTCCGGCCGCTTTCCGTTCACGCCCGAGCGCTCGCATGACGGCATCGACGAACGGCCGGCCAACACGATCTGATATACTCAGGATTCACGCCAACCGGCGTACGGGGCGAGTTCCGCGCGCCGCAGGCCGGCGTGAATACGGGCTCGTAGCTCAGTTGGTTAGAGCGCCTGCTTGACACGCAGGAGGTCACAGATTCGAGTTCTGTCGAGCCCACCACCCCGTTACAGAGCACAGCTCGGTTTCAGCCGCCAGTTTCAGCCGATGACCCGTGTGTTGCCGCCGTGGTGCAAATCGATGTCCATGTTGGGTTGGTTGGTTTGCCAGGCTCCGCGGGTAAAGTCGGGGATCTGGATGGAGCCCGAGCGGTTGAGCACGGACCATTCGCTGAGCGGGACGATCGAACTCCAGGCCACCCCATCGTAGACGTCCTGGTCGAGGGGCAGGCCGTTGTGAAGACAGTCGATGAGATGCCAGTCCTCCAGCAGATCGGTGCCGCCGTGGCCCGCGCCGATCTGGCGCGCCAATTCACCAATGCGGGTGGTAATGGCCGGGGTGTATTGCCTGACCAGGTCGTCGTAATCCTTCTGGGGAAGCCAACCCTTGAGGCTGTTGGAGATGCGCGGCGGCAGCGGATATTCCTGCGCCAGCGCCTTGGTACCGGTAATGGCATGGATCACGGAATGGGGTCCGCGGGGCGAGGTGGCATCGTGCTGAACCATAATGGTGCGGCCCTTCACGGTGCGAATGATGCTGGTATTGACATTGCCTCGATATTCTTTACCGGCGAAGGGGCGGTAGAAGTCATCGCGGGCAGCCAGTTGACGGGCGGCGGCGCCCATCATGAAATCGTTGCTCTCAACCGACACCAGAAAGTCGAAGCGGTCGCCGCGGTTGATGTTCATGATCTGGGCAACCGAACCGAGCCCGTGGGTGGGATAAATATTACCGCGTTTGGCGGCGTATAGTTTCAGCCACCACATATCCCAGTAAAAGTTCTTGCCGAAGTTATTGGACATCTTGCTGGTGTTATAGGCGCACTCGCCGTGAACGACCTCGCCGAAAAACCCTTTGCGGGCCATGTTGAGGGTGAGCACCTGGAAAGGGCCGTAGGCGTAGTTTTCCAGCATCATGCAGTGGCGCCGGGTACGCTCGGCCGTATCGATCAATTTCCAGCAATCGCCGATGGTGGAAGCGATGGGAACTTCGCTGGCCACATGCTTGCCGCATTCCATGGCGTAGACCGCCATGGAGGCGTGCATGTAGTACGGAGTGGTGATGTAGACCAGGTCGATATCAGGCTGTTCGCAGAGGCGCTTCCATTCGCTGGCGCCGCCGGAATAGAGAGTGGGCTTGTGCGGCGTGCCTTCCAGGCTGTGGCGGGCAGCCTCGGCACGCTCCGGCAGCAGGTCGCACAGGGCGCGGATTTCGATGCCGTCCAGATGACGGAGCACCTGTATGTGGCTGGGGCCGCGGTGACCGAGGCCGATCACGCCGATCCGGACGCTCTCGATCTTCGGGGCGGCGAAGCCGGACATGTTAAAACGCTGGACGCCGGAGGCGGTGAAGCCGGAAGCGGCAAGGGCCAGTCCGGCTCGCCGAAGGAAACTTCTACGGTGGCTTGGTATCGGCATACGCTGACCAGTTTACGGCGGACGCCAGGCGCGCGGTGCGTGGACAGAAGGGCGAGGAATCGAATATCGTCAAAAGATAGCCTCATCAACCGGCACGAAATCAGTCATGCGAGGACAGAAGAGCATTCTGGTGGTGGATCCGGAGGCCGAATCGCGGGAATCGCTTTCGACGGCCCTGGCTTCTCGTGGTTACGGAATCGACGTCGCCTCCACGGACCAGGGGGCGATTGCGCGGATGCGGCGGCAAGCTTATCCGGTGGCTGTCCGGTGGCAAAGCGGGGAGAGCGAAAACGGGTGGGAGTTTGTACGCCGGGCGCGGGAGATTCGCGCGGCAACCAGGGTGATTCTGTGCGGCGGCACGAGGATGTCGGCGCTCGGTTGCCTGCGGGAACAGGCGTTTGCCTTCTTTCGAAAGCCTTACTCGAGCCAGGCGCTGCTGGACATGATCGAACGGGCGTTCGATACCGGCGACTGGCGCGAGGACATCGTGATCGAGTCAGCGGTGGACGACTGGGTGAGCCTGAGCATTCGCGCCAAGTTCAGTGCCGGAGAGCGGGTGGTGACGTTCTTACGAGCGTTGATGGTGCAGTTGCATCCGGCCGGGGCCGATGAACTGGCGGGCGCCATCCGCGAGATCCTGCTGAACGCGATCGAGCACGGTAGCCAGGCCGATGCCGGCAAGAGGGTCCGGCTTTCCTTCATACGAACCTCGCGGGCGATACTCTGCTCGATTCAGGATCCGGGCAACGGGTTCGCCTTGGAAGCGATTCCGCACGCGGCGGTTTCCAATCCTCCCGAAGACCAGATTCGTCACGTGGAATTGAGGGAAGCGCAGGGATTGCGTCCAGGCGGATTTGGCATCCTGATGGCGCGCAACATGGTAGATGATCTGGTATACAACCAGAAGGGCAACGAGGTGTTGTTGGTGAAGCATCGCCCTCGACCTCGCTCCATTCAGAACACGGAGGCAGGAACCGGCTGCCCTGTCGACCCGATTTCCTAGCCGGAGATCACTCCATGACAACCACGGCGTCGTTTAGCCGGTAATGGGCCAGTTCGGGGTGACTGTCCGTACCCGTGTAACGAAGCGAAGCGTCTTCATACCGCCGCCGCGGCATGCTTTCTGGGAGTCCCGGCAGAACCTGGTTTTCGGGCCTTCCGGCCTTCGATCCGGAACGACGCATAAGCCCGCGCGTGAGGCATGTCCAAGGCCGTGCTACGATGCGATCAGTCTGCCATCTAATGGAAATAGCTGCTTCTGCCGATGGATCTCACGATGTCGCCTGAAGTTGGCATCGTGGCCGCCCTGGCGCTGGTGAGCGTGTTGGGTGTGGTGTGCTCGATTCATCTACTGCGGCGGGCGCCGGATTGGCCTGTGCGGATTCTTACGATTCTTCTCGGCCTGATGCCGATCTACCATACAATCAGCGCGGCGGTTGAGACCAGGGTGATCTATTTTCCTACGGCTGACCGTTGGAGGATCGTCTCGGATCTGACGATCAACGTACTCCTGCTGATCTCCATATTTCTGCTGGAGTTTTCGGTGGAAGAGGGACGTAAGTTCAGGGTTCAGTTGAGGGTGATGGAAGCTGCCGCGGCAGTAGGTTCTCCGGCTTCGCGACCATTCACTGTGGCACGCGCAGAATCCAACCCGGCCCTCTCCGCGGCGCAGTTGACTGATGAGGCGTAAGTCCAGGCGTCTGGTGATTCGTCCAGGTGCGATTGGAGATTGCCTGGTGTCGTTTCCGGCAATCGAGTCGCTCGCGCCGGACGAGGTCTGGATTCGGTCGCCGCTGGTACCACTAGTGCAGTTCTCTCCGCGATGCTCCCCGCTGTCGGCCACCGGGCTGGACCTGGTGGGGATCCCGAATGTTGATTGGCCACCGGCCCTGCTTGAGCGTTTGAATCAATTCGACTCGATCGTGTCCTGGTATGGAAGCAACCGGGCGGAATTTCGCGAGGCGGTTGCGCGCCGGCATTTGCCGTTTCACTTCCTGCCGGCGTTACCGCCCGCCGGGGACGGCCGGCATGCGGTGGATTTCTACCTCCACCAGACGCTGCCGCTGCGGGTGAATCAGATGGAGGCGGTTCCCCGCATCCCGGTACGGTCGGTTGCGCGCGGCTCCATCGTGATCCAACCGTTCTCAGGCAGTTCAAAGAAAAATTGGCCGCTCGATCGCTTCCACGAACTGGCCAGGGATTTGCCGTGGCCCGTGGAGTGGTGTTGTTCGCCCGAGGAGCATCTAGCCGGCGCGAGGCAGTTCGACAGCCTTAAGGAACTGGCGGAGTGGATCGGCGGCGCGAGGTTGTATATCGGCAACGACTCGGGCATTTCGCACCTGGCAGCGGCGGTGGGGACACCCACGATTGTACTGTTCGGACCCGCGGATCCCGCCGTCTGGGCGCCGCGCGGACCCTGGGTGCAGGTGGTGCAGGCTCCCGGTGGACGGGTGGAAGACCTGAAGCCGGACGCCGTCCGGCTTGCAGCAAAATCGTTCCTGCGGTCATGGGCGGAAGGTACAGTACGCCCGGTATGCTAGACTTCACAATTGGATGCGGGGATTCGTCCTCTTTCTGATCGCCAGCGGAATGATGTGCCAGCCTGGCCGATCGGCGGTGCAAAGCTCTGGTAAGCGCGTCATTGTAACCATTGCGGGGACGGGTGATGCCGGCTACTCCGGCGATGGCGGGTTGGGCACGGAAGGTGAGATCTGTAATCCTTACGGCGTCACTGTCGGCCCGGATGGCGCGCTGTACTTTTGTGAAGTCGGCAATTACTGTGTCCGGCGCCTGGATTTGCGCACCCGGCGGCTTTCCACGGTAGCCGGTGACCGCCGCCCGGGCTACACCACGGATCGGGTGCTGGCCACCGATGCTCCGCTGAACGAACCCTACGACGTACAATTCGACCACCTGGGAAATCTTTACCTGGCTGAGCTGGCGAACAATGTCGTGCGGAAAGTGGACCGTGCCACCGGAGTGATCAGCACTGTGGCCGGCAACGGCACACCAGGTTTCAGCGGTGATGGCGGGCCGGGGTGGCAGGCACAACTTCGCCAGCCTCACGGCTTGGCGTTCGATCTGCGCGGCGGCCTGTTGATTGCCGACCTGGGCAACGGCCGAATCCGGCGCATGGATGTGCGGACGGGCATCATCGAGACGATGGCTGGAACGGGGGGGCGGCGGTGGACGCCGGATGGTGGAGTGCTTCCCAACGTCGTGCTGGATGGTCCGCGGGCGCTGAGTGTCGACCCGGAAGGGAACGTTCTTGTCTCCATGAGGGAAGGCAATGCGATTTACCGGATTGACAGCAAAAGCAACCGCATCTTCCGTATCGCCGGCAGTGGCCAGCGCGGCTACTCGGGCGATGGCGGGCCGGCTCTCGAGGCACGCTTTGACGGGCCGAAGGGAATTGCCTATGCGGACGACGGCAGCCTATATGTGGCCGACACGGAGAATAACGTCATTCGCCGCATCGACTTGAAAACCGGCATTATTACCAACGTGGCGGGAACCGGCGAACGGGGAGACGGCCCCGATGGAGACCCGCTGCGCTGCAAGCTGGCCCGTCCGCACGCGGTGGATGTGGATCGGGCCGGCAACATCTACATTGCCGATTCGGAGAACGATCGGATTCGAATGATCCACGAAGTGTTTCGGCCGGGCGCCCGGCCGCAGCATCATCCTCAGAACCACCGCCTCGCCACGCCAGCGTCCGGCGCAACACTTCACCGCGGCTCGCCCGAAGTGATGAAGCCGACCTGTCGGAGGATCAATCCCAACTGGCGGCGGTCGCCCGGTGGCGAGAAGGTGCGGTCTACTCGAATCTCCACCGTTGCCGGCTCTTCGTTCAAAGTGAGCGGTTCGGCGGTTTCCAGGGTATACAGCCCTTCGCGATCGTAAGCCGCCCGTGCCACATAGCCGCCGTTAACCGACACCGTCACCCGCCGCGCCGGGGACTGAGGCGGAAGATAGAAGCGCACGGCCAGCCGCGAGGGTACGGCGGGTACTTTGAGCAGCAATACGGCACGCCCCGCCATCCAACGCCAGGTTCCGTCTTCAAGTTGAAACACACCACTGACGATCTGGTTTTCGGCTTGTGGAGAGTTCATTGGCAGATCCGAGAGCGTTGGTTTGCGCTCGACCACTGCCGACAGCCGGATCCGGTCGATGGGCGCGTTCACCAGGTCGAAGGGCCGCAGCCCGAAGACCGCCGCCGAGAATGCGGAACGGCTGCCGAGTCCGATCAAGCGCACGGGCAGCCAGGATCTGATTTCAGCCGATTGCACCGGCGCCAGGCGGCCGCCGCCGGTGGCGAACGGAACGGGAAAGGCGAGGTCGCTCGATAACACCATCTCTCCCGGAGCCACGGCCTGGCCCAGGAGCAGCGGAAGACCACCCGCCTGCTCGGCGTAAAATCGGAGGCCGAACTCGCTATTGATCCACACACGGCGGTTGCGGATTTGCGGCTCGACGCTTCGAACGAAATCACGATAGGAGTTCCACTGATAGGCGTTGACGGCGGCGAGCGACACGCCAAGCGCCGCCTGGAGCGCAATACACGCCGTCAGAATCCACTTCGAGATTCGGACTTCGTACAATCGATTCGCGGCCAGGATCGCAACCGGCGCGGCCAGCGGAAGCAGGTAGCGCGCCGAGCCGGCGAAGAAGACAACCAGCGCGGCGGCGAAATAGACCAGAATCCAGACATGGAGGAATCCGGCCGCGCCATGCCGCATTTCGTTCACCACCCAGACCAGCAGTACGACGCCGGCGCCGATCGACGCCCAGCACAACGGGCTGGGATCGGCCACGGCCGCAAGCGCGGCGATCGCGGCGGCAAGGCCGTAGCCCCATCGCGGAATCTGGAAAGCCGCCAGCGCCAGCACCGGAAACACGAGCCAGGCCATGTGCCCGGTGAGTGCAACCGCGTTGCGGAGCTTGTTCGCCAGCGATTGCAGATTGTAGGTTTGGAAATAGCCGGCAAGGATGGTGGCCGGCAGCGCGCCGGAACTCAAGCGTTCGGCCAGTTGCCAGCCGAAGATGACTAC
This sequence comes from Bryobacterales bacterium, assembly GCA_020854055.1. Taxonomy (GTDB): domain Bacteria; phylum Acidobacteriota; class Terriglobia; order Bryobacterales; family Bryobacteraceae; genus JADZGD01. The sequence goes on from JADZGD010000118.1 coordinate 89,522, forward strand.
CAGAGGCGCCGCCACCACCGCCCAACCGGCAATCCATTTCCGATCCCGCTGCCACAGATAGAAGCCGAGTATAGGGACGGCCACCACGGCCTGATAGGCCGAGAGCGCCGCCAGCGCCAGACAAAGCGCGGCAGCGAACAAACTTTTGCGGCCGTGGCGGTCAACGGCGCTCACAAAAAAGGCGAATGCCGCCATCCAGAATGCCAGCAGAGGCAGATCGGACTCAAACGAAGTGCCGTTCACCACAAACGCCGGAACAAACAGAAACAGCAGTGCCGCCAGTGCCGGTTGCCGGGCAAAGCGGCGGGCGAGACTCCACATCGCGATCACGGCAATGACGGAGAGAACCAGATAGGCCAGGTGGAATGGGATTTCGCGCACCCCATCAAACATCGCCAGCAGACCCGCCAGAATCCAACTGTCAAGCGGCGGGTGTGGATGCCCGCGCATATCCACCTGCTGGCCGAGGAAAGCGTAGCGGGCATGAGTTGGATGCAGCGGGTCGATTTGAGCGTGTTCGGCGCCGAACAGATAGTAGAGGTCGTCACCCTGAACCGCAAGGTTCAGAAAAGGCAGGCGCAGCAGGATGGCGAGCGCCACCAGGAGCAGCAGTTGCCGGCGAGGCGGCATCGATCCTCACTTCCGCTGCCAGCGGAGGACTGGCTTGCGGGCCGCCAGGACTTCATCCACGCGGCCAATGCGGGTGTTGTGGGGAGCGGTGCGAACCAGTTGCGGATCGGACTCGGCCTCGGCGGCGATGGAGATCATGGCGTCAATAAAGAGATCGAGTTCGAGCTTGCTCTCCGTTTCCGTGGGTTCGATCATCAACGCGCCATGGACGATCATCGGAAAGCTCACCGTGTAGGGATGGAAGCCGTAGTCGATAAGGCGCTTCGCCAGATCGCCGGTTCGCACGCCTAACTTCGCCTGGCGCTCGTCGGAGAAGACCACTTCGTGCATGGTGGGCTCTTTGTGCGGAAGTTCGAAGTAGGGCTCCAGGCGCTTGCGGATGTAGTTAGCATTCAGCACCGCATCACCGGTGGCGTTGGGCAGGCCGTCTCCGCCGTGCGCCAGGATGTAGGCCAGTGCGCGAACCAGTACGCCGAAGTTACCGTAAAAGGCCCGGACCTTTCCGATCGAAGAGGGCAGATCGTAGTTCCAGGCAAGCGTGTCCGCCTCGCGGCGCAAACGCGGAACGGGCAGAAACGGTTCCAGGTGCTTCTTCACGGCAACCGGACCGGAACCAGGGCCGCCGCCGCCATGCGGGGTGGAGAAAGTCTTGTGCAGGTTCAGGTGCATCACGTCCACGCCGAAGTCGCCGGGACGGGCGATGCCTACCAGGGCGTTCATGTTGGCTCCATCCATGTAGAGCATCGTGCCCTTGGCGTGAAGGATCTCCGCAATCCGGATGATGTTGCTCTCAAAAACACCCAGCGTGTTCGGATTGGTAATCATCAACGCGGCCACTTCATCGGTGACCAGGCTCTCCAACGTCTCCAGGTCCACCATGCCCCGGTTGTCGGACTTGATGTCCTGGACCGTGTAACCGGCCATGGCGGCGGTGGCGGGGTTGGTGCCGTGGGCAGAATCGGGAACCAGGATGCGTTTGCGCGGGTTGCCGCGGCTTTCGAGCAGCGCCCGCACCAGTAGTATGCCGGTCAACTCGCCGTGCGCGCCGGCCGCCGGTTGCAGCGTAACCGCGTCCATGCCGGTGATCTCGGTCAGGGCATCTTCGAGCGCGGCCATCACTCGCATGCCGCCCTGGGCCAGGGCTTCCGGTTGATAGGGATGGGCCCAGGCCAGGCCGTCGATGCCGGCTACCCGTTCGTTAACCCGCGGATTGTACTTCATGGTGCAGGATCCGAGCGGATAGAGGCCGAGATCGATGGCATAGTTCCAGGTGGAAAGGCGTGTGAAGTGGCGAATGGCCTCCACCTCACTCACTTCGGGAAGGTCTTCAATGGAGTCACGGAGGTTGGCCGCGCCCAGAACTTGCTCCGGGTCGACGGCTGGAACGTCGAGCGGAGGCAACTGATAGCCATTCTTGCCCGCCGAACTGCGCTCAAACAGCAGCGGCTCGTTCTGGTTGACATGGGTGGAGGCTTTTTGAATCATCCGAGCAGCGCCTCTCTCGCTACGTCCATCGACTCTTTCCGGTTCATTTCGGTAGCGCACAGCAACAGGCAATCGGCCAGGTCCGGATAGAAGCGATCCAACTCCAGGCCGCCGATAATCTTGCGTTCCAGCAATCTCCGGTTGACAGCCGCGGGCGAGGAAATCTTCGGCCGGACAACGAACTCATTGAAAAACGGGCCGCCGAAGGCGAGCGGCAAATCCTTTGCCAGGTAGTGGGCCTTGGACAGATTCTGCACGGCCAGTTCGCGCAATCCCTGTTTGCCGTAGACCGTCATGAAGACGGTGGCCATCAGCGCGATCAGTGCCTGGTTGGTGCAGATGTTGGAGGTGGCCTTTTCACGGCGGATATGCTGTTCGCGCGTGGCCAGGGTGAGGCAATAGGCGCGGCGGCCGGACGAATCCACCGTCTCTCCCACCAGACGGCCGGGAATCTGCCGCATATACTTTTCCCGGGTGGCGATGACACCTGCAAACGGCCCGCCGTAGCTGGGAGAGATGGCAAACGATTGCAACTCTCCGGCCACGATGTCGGCATCGGCTGGCGGCGTGAGAATGCCCAGCGAAACGGCTTCGGCGAAGACGAAGATCAGCAGTGCGCCCCGCGAATGAGCCAGTTCGGCGGCACGCTTGACGTCTTCCACAACTCCAAAAAAATTCGGCGATTGAATAATGACGGCGGCCGTCGTGCCGTCGAGTTTCCGCTCCAGGTCTTCGAGATCGATTGTGCCGGCCGCACGGTGATAAGCGAATTCGTCTACCGGGATGGATTGCCGGCGCAGCATGGTGGCAAGTACCTGCCGGTATTCGGGATGCAGCGCGCGGGAAACCAGAACACGCTCCCGCCGCGTGATGCGTACCGCCATCATGGCTGCCTCCGGAACCGCCGTCGAGCCGTCGTACATGGAGGCATTGGCTACCTCCATGCCCGTAAGCTGGCAGATCATCGTCTGAAATTCGAAGATCGCCATCAACGTTCCCTGCGAGATCTCGGCCTGGTAGGGGGTGTAGGAGGTGAGGAACTCGCCCCGGGACACCACGGTATCCACCAACACCGGCCGGAAGTGCGAGTAGACACCGGCGCCCAGAAACGAGACATAGCCCTCGCCGTTTTCGGCTCCCCGCGCGCGGAAGTAATCGATGATTTCGTACTCGGACTGACCGGGCGCCAGCGCCAGAGGTTGACGAATCCGCACCTGTTCCGGGAGATTGGCGAAAAGCTCCTCGATCGATTCGACTCCGCAAGCGGAGAGCATCTGGCGGCGTTCCGCGCTCGACTTCGGTAAATATCGCAATGAATTTATCCTGCCGGGAACGTGTTTGGAACGGGCCGCGTCAGGCCTCGGCTCCTATATATTCCTGATACTGTCCGGCGGTCAGCAGTTCACTCAGTTCAGCGGGGTTACTCAAGCGGATCTTTACCAGCCAGGCGGCGCCGTGGGGATCTTCGTTCAGTTTCTCCGGTGCGTCGGCAAGAATCGGATTCACCTCCAGCACTTCTCCGGAAACGGGCGAATAAATGTCGGAGACGGCTTTTACCGACTCGACCGAACCGAGCGATTTTCCCCGCTCGACCGTGGCTTCCGGCTTGGGAAGATCGACGTAGACGATATCGCCCAACTCGCTTTGTGCGTGAAAGGTGATGCCGACGGTGGCCACGTCAGCTTCGACGTTGACCCATTCATGTTCCTTCGTGTATCGGAAATTGTCAGGGTACATTGTGTTATTTCGCTCGCTTATAAAAAGGAGTAGGAACGGTCTCCGCCTCCACGGGCCTGTCCCGAACCAATACTTCAATTTTCCGTCCTGGCGTAGCCAGGTCAGCCGGCAGATAACAGAGGCCGATATTTCGGTTCAGCGCCGGCGACGGCCCGCCGCTGGTTACCCATCCCGCGGGGCGGCCATCCACCAGGATCTCATATCCGTCACGCGCGATTCCCCGCCCGCGCATCTCGAACCCGGCCAGACGGCGGCGCATGCCTGCCTGCTTCCGCCTGAGTAGCGCATCCCGTCCGGTAAAGGACTTGTCCAGCTTTACAATCCAGCCCAGACCGGCCTCATACGGAGTGGTGGAGGCGTCAATCTCGTGGCCGTAGAGCGCCATCGCCGATTCGAGCCGCAAAGTGTTGCGGGCGCCCAGGCCGCAGGGCCGGATACCGCACTCTTCACCAGCCGCAAGAATCTCCTTCCACAAACGGACGGATTCGGCAGGCGCGAGATAAATCTCGAAGCCGTCCTCACCGGTATAACCGGTGCGGGCGATTCGTGCCGGGGCGCTGCTCACCTCGCCGTCGCGGAAGTGATAGTAGCGGATGGCGGCAAGATCCACCGGCGTCAATTTCTGAAGCACTTCGAGCGCGCGCGGACCCTGAATGGCCAATTGGGCATAGCGCTCGCCGGCGAAATCCACGTCGGCGCGGAAGTGGTTCTGCGCGCGGATGTGCTCGAAATCCTTCTCCTGGTTGGAGGCGTTCACACAGAGGAAAAAGTGAGTACTGGAGACGCGGTGAACCAGGATGTCGTCCACGAAGCCGCCATGTTCGTACAGCAGCCCGGCGTATTGGATCTGCCCGTCGGCCAGTTTCGCGGCGGTATTGGTGGATACCAGTTCGACCAGCGCCAGAGCTTCGGAGCCGCGGATCTCGATCTCGCCCATGTGGCTGACATCGAAGAGGCCCACCGACGTACGAACGGCCTTGTGTTCTTCGAGGATGCCGGAATATTGCACCGGCATGTCCCAACCGCCGAAATCGACCATTCGAGCCCCGTGGGAGCGATGGATGGCGTTTAGCGGCGTGGCCTTCAACGGGGAGGACATGACCATGGGAAACCTCAATCTAACAAGCGTTTGGAAAGGGTGTCAAACGGCTGCCGGGTGCTTGAGTACCGGCGCCGGCGCAGGCGGCCACGATGCGGTGGCGCGGACCGGTTACCGTCCTGGCATCTGCCGGCAGTTACAGAGCCGCGGCAATTAGGGAGCGGCTGTGGACCGGCCTTTTCGACAAGCTCTTAGGTGAGAGATTAGTGCTTCGGCCCGAAGTAAGCTATCAGCCCAATCAGCACGGTACTTTGACTCATGGCGTTGCCTCGTTCGTTGCCGCGGTCAAAGAACGGCTTATCTGACCAGTCCCGGCGGTATTCCGCTCTTGTAAGAAAACATTTGGCCACCTTCCACTCAGCCGTCATGGTGAACTCCTTCAAGGTTTGCGCCGTGCCGGTAATGAAGCCTTGCGCATCCCGGTAGAGCTCGACGCGGGGGGTTAGCGAGAACCAGCGGTTGAACGCGTAGCGATGGGCCAAGGCGATGCCGTAAAAGTCGCGGTCCTGTCCGTTGTTGACCTTGTCCACGCCATAGTCGAAGTTGACGTAAAGGGCGGACTTCGCGCTTGGAGCCACGGTAACAACCGTATCCCAGAAGTACCGGTTCCCTTCGTTGGTGCCAGACTTCTCGGGACCCGCATAGAAAGCGTTTGTCCATGAGATGTTTTTTCCGGTCATGGAAGTAGTGAATCCCAGTGTCTTGCCACTATTGTTGTCACTCACATTATTCCAGCCATTTACCACCTGTAGCCCGGCGGTAAACCAACCGGTAAGCGGTCTTGAGACACGGGCGCCGAAGTGATAGTACGGTGCCGTGGCATAGAGATACGATCGCGAATAATTCCAATTCAGGTAAGACTCGGTCACCTCGGCTCCGGCACTGGTGTAGAACTTGCCGAAGTCGAACTGGAGGCCACCCCAGCGGTTTGGTTTCACACTGGCGTAGACCTGAGCGAGGTTATCGAGCAGGTTTCGTCCCCGGACGACGGGCTCCGCGGCATGCATGACATCGAAGGCGCGGCCGAACCCCAGGTCCACGCGGAAACCGATTGGATCGGGATCGTGCTTCAAGGTCAATTCGGCCATGTTCAGGCTAATCGAACCGGCGCGATCGTCGAAGTTCCGGAGGCTGTTGACGCCTGAGGCCGGATGATTGAAATTGAGAGAGTAATATCCATCGATTGTTCCGCTAAAATCGACGGGGCCGATGGACCAGTCCTTCGGAGTTGGTTGGCTCTGAGCGTCTAGCGGGCCTTGTGTCTGGGCAGCGGCCATCGACACGGTAAACAGGACGACAAAGAGGTCTCTCTTAAGAGCCATTGACTTGCCACCTCCTGGCTTTGAGTTTCTTGACCCGCGCCGATGGAACGGGACTGAAACCAAACTGTATGCGGTGTACGGCCGCAAAAGCCAATCAAAAGTTTCGATAGGGATGATCGAGAGGCCGGCTGCAACTAAAAAGGGACAAAGAATCAGTAAGTTACTTGTTGGCGATAGAAATTCCGAATCCGCCCGATAGAAAAGATTTTCTTGTTTGAATCGGCGGAGCAGAGCATTCTGGGACTGTTACTGTTCTATCTCCGGGCTGGAGGAGTGCCGAATGAATAAGTTACTACCATTATTGGCGGTTTTTGCCTCATTGGGGCAAGCGCAGGCTGCTGCGCCGGACAGAATTGCCTCGCTGGAGGCGGCGGTGCGGTCGGCACAGTCGGCTGGAGACAATGCGTGGATGCTCACCAGCGCGGCCCTGGTGCTGATGATGACCGGCCCGGGACTGGCGCTCTTCTATGGCGGACTCGTCCGGAAGAAGAACGTGCTTGGAACCATGATGCAAAGCTTTATCATGATGGCGCTGATGACGGTGCTGTGGGCGTTTGTGGGATACAGTCTCGCATTTGGCGAAGGCGGCTCGTTTTTCGGGGATTTCCGCTACGCGTTCTTACACAACGTCGGCGCGGACCCGAACGCCGATTACGCCTCCACGATTCCGCAGTTGACGTTCATGGTTTACCAGTTGATGTTTGCCATCATCACACCGGCACTCATTACCGGTGCGTTCGCGGAGCGAATGAAATTCAGCGCGATGCTGCTGTTCATGACGCTTTGGGGGCTGGGTGTGTACTTCCCCATGGCGCATATGGTGTGGGGCAAGGGTGGGCTGCTGAATGCATTTCTCGGGGGGAAGATTCCTTGTCTCGATTTTGCCGGTGGAACCGTGGTGCACATCACCTCCGGGGTTTCGGCCTTGATGTGCGCGCTTTACATGGGCAAACGGAGAGGGTATCCGGCGGAGCCGATGAAGCCGCACAACCTCGCCCTGAGTTTCATTGGCGCCTGCCTGCTTTGGGTGGGCTGGTTCGGCTTTAATGCCGGTAGCGCACTGAGCAGCGGCGCGCTCGCCTCAAGCGCCTTCGTCGCCACACAATTTGGCGCGGCGGCGGCGGCCATCGGCTGGTTAGTGGCGGAGTGGATCCATAACGGGAAACCGAGCGTGCTGGGGGGCATCTCGGGATGCGTTGCGGGACTGGTCGCCATCACTCCGGCATCGGGCTTCGTCAAACCGATGCCGGCGCTCGTAATCGGGCTTGCCGCAGGCCTGGTATGTTACGCGATGGTGGCTGTTATCAAGGGAAAGATGGGCTACGACGATTCGCTAGACGCCTTTGGCATCCACGGCATCGGCGGAACTCTCGGCGCGGTGCTGACGGGAGTGTTCGCGACCAACCAGGTGAACAGCGGGTTGAAGGATTCGGGCGGCAGGCTGCTGCCGCTCGGGCTGGTGGATGGGCATGCCGGGCAGATCGTGAACCAAGTGATTGGCTGCGCGATTTCCTGGATCCTGGCGATCGTCCTGACCCTGATTATTCTCAAGATCTGCGACATGATCCTCGGCGTGCGAGTAGAGCACGATGAGGAAGTACAGGGTCTCGACCTCACAATGCACGGCGAAGAAGCATATAACCTCGAGGCGTGACAGGAGCATCCAGCGAATGAAAAAATTGGAAGCCATTATTCAGCCCTTCAAACTCGAAGAGGTGAAGGAAGCATTGAAGGCACTGGGCGTGGACGGGATGACCATCACTGAAGTCCGGGGACACGGCCGCCAGAAGGGACACAAAGAAGTCTACCGGGGAAAGGAATACACGGTGGACCTGCTGCCGAAGGTGAAAGTGGAACTGGTGGTCGCCTCGGCGCGGGCGGACGAGGTGATCAAAACACTTGCGGACGCCGCTAGAACGGGCAGGATCGGTGACGGAAAAATTTTTGTCTATGACATCGCGGAAGCCATCCGAATCCGAAATGACGACCGCGGCGAAGCGGCACTCTGAGCGTGTCCTGGCGCTTGAGACCATCCGGCAGCAGTTCGAGAGAAACGGAGACGCGGCGGCGGCGCTGTCAGGGCGCACCGCGGTAGTGGACAGCGAGGTGAAGGAGTTATTTTCCGCACACCTGGCTCCGGCGTTTCCCAAGGGGCTTGCCGTGCTGGCGGTCGGCGGCTTCGGACGCCGCGAATTGTTTCCTCATTCCGACGTGGATGTTTGCCTGCTGGTAGAGAACGAAAGAATCGCCGCGCAGGGCCGGAGCCGCATTTCGTCCTTTCTGCAATCGCTGTGGGATGGAAAGTTGAGAGTCAGCCATTCCGTCCGCACGGTGGCTGAGTGTTGTGAGATCCACAACCAGAACATCGAGTTGAATATCAGCCTGCTCGACCGTCGATTCCTTGTGGGCGACGAGGCGCTGTATGCACTGCTCGATCCGCGCCTGGCAAATCTTTTCGACTCGCAGCGAATGCTGCTGGCGCGGCATCTGTGCCGGCTGGCGCGGCTGCGCCATGGATCATTTCAGGACACAATCTATCACCTTGAACCGAACATCAAAGAATCACCCGGCGGGTTGCGGGATCTCCATCTCATCGGCTGGCTGACGAAACTGGAGGCCTGTGGAATTTCACGATTCCGCAGCTCGACGGAGTTGGAACGCGCGCGCAACTTCGTATTCGCGCTGCGTTGCATTCTCCACTACCGCGCCCGCCGCGACGATAACATTCTGAACTTTGATGCGCAGGAGGAGTTGCCGGAGCAGACCCACTCGCCGCAGCGCGAACCGGAGTCCTGGATGCGCGAATATTACCGGCACGTTCGGTTCGTGTACGGCGTCGCCTTGAGGGCCATGGATACGGTGGAGTCGAAAAACAGTTCCCTGCTGACGGGTTTCCAGAACTGGCGATCGCGACTGTCGAACGCGGACTTCACAGTGGCGCGCGGCCGCGTCTACTTCAAGGCGCCTCATGCCATGGAGAAGGAGCCGGAACTCGTCTTGCGGTTATTCCACTTTGTGGCCCGGCATGGCATCCGGCTATCGGTGGATGCGGAGCGCCGTATCCAGGAACATTTTCCTTATCTGGAACGATATTTCGGGATGCCCCGCCCCCTTTGGCCCGTGGTAGCAGATCTGCTGGCGCAACCGCATGCCGGGTTGGGGCTTCGCGCGGCGCAGGATTGCGCCATTCTGGGGCTGATCTTCCCGGAGTGGAAACTGATTGAGTGCTATGTGGTGCGCGACTACTATCACCGCTACACGGTGGACGAGCACACCATCGTAGCCATTGAATGCCTACAGGCCCTGGCGCGCTCGACCGAGCCGGAACACCGGCGGTTCGCTGCGCTACTGGCGGAGATCGAAGAACCGGCGGTACTGCGGCTGGCGCTGCTGTTTCACGACGTGGGCAAGGGGCTGCACACCGCCAATCACAGTGAGCAGTCGGTGCTTCTCGCCACGAGTGCGATGGAACGAATCGGGGTGCCCCAGAAACACCAGCGACTGGTGAATCTACTCATTTGCCAGCATCTTTCGCTATCCGCGGCGATGATTTCACGCGATCTCGACGATCCCGTCACTACGCGGATGCTCGCCGGTAAGGTGGGCACGATCGAGGCGTTGAAGTATCTGACTCTGCTTACCTATGCCGATATTGCGGCGGTAAATCCCACCGCCCTCTCGCCCTGGCGCATGGAGCAATTGTGGCGTGTGTACACGGCCACATACCGCGAACTCACCCGCGAACTACAGACGGACCGCATCGCCGGGACGGAAAAGGAAGCAGATGAGCGTGACATTTTCCTGAAAGGTCTCCCGGCGCGCTATCTGCGCACACGCACCGGGGAGGAGATCCGCCTGCACCTGGAGTTGGCGGCACGGCGGCGACATGATGAGGCCGTCATCGACATCGGAAAGACGAAAGGCGGCTACGTTGTGACAGCGCTCGCCAAGGACCGGTTGAATCTGTTTGCCTCCGTGGCGGGCGCCCTTGCCAGTTTCGGCATGAACATTCTCAAGGCAGAGGCGTTCGCCAACCAGCAAGGCATCGTTCTCGATACGTTCGTTTTCGAGGATCCCAGCCACACTCTGGACCTGAATCCGACCGAGGTGGACCGGCTGAAACTCACGCTGGAGCGCGTCCTGCTTGGGCGCGTGGCCGTGCACGAACTTCTTCTCTGCCGTCCGCAACGCATCGTGCCGGCGAAACGCGGCAGGATTGCGCCGGGGGTGGCCTTCGATAACGAAGCCTCCGACACGGCAACGCTCATCGAAATCACGGCTGAGGATCGCCCTGGCCTGCTGTATGACATAGCAGCGGCACTCTCCCGGGCGGGCTGCAACATCGAGGTGGTGCTGGTGAGCACGCAGGTACATCGGGCGATCGACGTCTTCTACGTCAGCGCGGACGGAAAGAAACTCGACCAGACGGCGATGCCAAGCCTGCGGGAATCGCTGGAGGCGGCATGCCGAGGAGAAATGAGGGGTTAAGACCGTCGAGCGGCGAACGAGACCACTCGTCAGGCCGGCGATCGTGTAGATTTTTCCAGCGGCGAAACTCGTTCGAGGCGGCGCCGGCGGCGGGTAAAATGTACCGGGATCGCTAAATATTCACGATGCGATTTGCTCCTAGCGATTTCATTCCTGAACGCGCCGCTGATTCCAAACCAGATATCCATTGGGCCGTCAGTTGCAGGAGCCTCCGGAACGAATGGAGGAGTATGCTCGAAATCAATCGTAATCAAACCGTCCTTCTTGCCGGGTTAGTGCTTCTGGCGCTATCGGGCCTGGGATGCGCGACCAAAAAGTACGTCCGCCAGCAGATAGATCCGGTCACGGGGCGAGTTACGTCGGTGGAGCAGGCCACGGCAAAGAACGCCAGTTCGATCAACGAACTGGAGAATAATGTTTCGCAGGCCACCGAAAAGGCAATGGGTGCTGATCGTAAGGCTGAGCAGGCGGCACAGAGCGCCCAAGAGGCTAATCAACTCGCGATGAACGCCAAGAATCGCGCCGATGAGGTGGGCGCAAACGCGGACCGGCGCTTCTCCGACGTTGACCGGTCGATCCAGAATATCGATAACTACCAGCAGATTTCCGCTGAAACCATCCTGTTCGGCTTCGACAAGAGCACGCTAACCACGGACTCCAAGGCGAAACTCGATCAATTGATTCACAATCTGCAGAATCAGAATCGGTACGTGATCGAGGTAGAGGGATTTACCGACCGCACGGGTTCACCGGCCTACAACCTGACCCTAAGCGCGAAGCGCGCCGATGCGGTTGTACGCTACCTTACGCTGGAACATAGCGTTCCACTGCGGCGGATTCATGTTCTTGGGGCCGGCGAGGCGGAGCACAATCCGCACATGCGAGCCGCGGAGGCTCGAAAAATGGCACGTCACGTCGCCGTGAAAGTTTACGGGCCGGTAGTAGCTCCCGCTAGTGGTGAAGCGGTCAGCAGTGGCAGCGCCGACCGCTCGATGCCGCGTTCCCAGGCTTCATCGAGCGGAGCCGGCCAGATCCCGCGCCAATAGCTCTGCTCTCTCCGCCAGGCGAGCAGCGAGTGCGGGGTCCGTATCGCGGTTTTCGCGCGCCTGGCTCATATAAGATAGGATCCGGTTGAGTGCGGCCGATTGGTCTGAAGATAGAGATCTCTCCCGCAAGGGCGCAACTTCGGCTTCGGCGCGAGCGAGGTGCTGATCCACCAGATGCGTATACTCAACCCGCTGCTCGTCGCTGAGCACAGTTCCCAGTTGAAGAGGCGAGGCGGCCACCGGAGGCGGTTGGGGATCCGGTTCAGGTACGGTTTCAGCCGGTACGGACGCGGGCTTCCGCTTTCGTGCTTTGGCTTTAACCGGTGGGGGCGGCGGCTCAGGAGTCTGTGAAATCGAGTCTGGAACCTCAACAGCTGTTTCATCAACAAGCGGCGGAGAAGGAAGCGGTTGGGGTGGAACCCGCTTGGGGGGTACCTGCTTTATCTGCGGGAGCGGATCCGGCGGCGGCGGCGGGAGGCGGGGTCTCCGGCGAAATGGATTACAGCCGAGAATAACGCCGGCCAGAGCCAGGACGACGATCGATTTCCGAATAGAAAGTTCGTAGATCATCGAAGGTTGCGCGCAGATTCAGTACGTTCCACTGCCGGAAACAGCAGCCGGAACGTAGTCCCCCTGCCTGGCTCGCTATTAAAGTCGATTGTACCATTGTGAAGTTGCATCACCTGGAAGGTCATGGCGAGTCCGATCCCCGATCCGCTTCCCTTGGTGCTGAAGTAGAGGCTAAAAATCTTGTCGCGAACCGCTTCGGGAATCCCGATGCCATCGTCGCAGATGCTTAGCAGGCAGCCATCGCCGGTGTGCCGCGTTTCAATCTCCAGCCGCCCGCCGTTGGGCATCGCGTCAAAAGCATTCAGCACCACGTTCAGGATAGCCTGCTTCAGCATGTCGCGATCACCCCAAATGAGCAGTCTTCCTCCATTGTTCAATACCTGAACGTCCACTCTGCGGGTTTCGGCCTGAGGCCGCACCAGCTCGCCGATATCACGTACCGCATCGGCAAGGCTCATGTTGACCATGTGCAACGAAACCGGGCGTGTGAAGTCGAGAAACGTCTTGACGACCCGGTCGAGCCGCGCAATTTCACGGGAGATGATAGCGATCTCGGTACTTGCTGTCTCGGCTTCGTCGGTGCCTTCCAGTTGAGCCCGCAGCACCTCCAGGTGCAGCGCGATCGCATTGAGAGGGTTCTTGATCTCATGAGCCACGCCACCGGTGAGGCGGCTGATGGCGGCAAGCCGCGTGGAGAGATTGAGCTTCACCTCCAACAGCGAGCGGCTTTCGGCGTCACGCAGCGTAACCAGCGTTCCCGCCGGACGCCCCCGCCGGTCCTCCAGCGCCTCGATTCGCAACAACACGCGAGAGGTGTGGTCGAGCAGTGTAACCTCCTGTTCCTGCTCTTCCAACGACTGCCGGCTGGCCAGAAGCTCAAGGATCAGTTTGCCGCTCTCGGTCTGGGGAGAAAAGATCTCTTCCGCCCGGCGGCCCACGATCTCATCGGTGCTGGATCCGAGGAGCCGTTCAATGCCGTGTCCGGCGCTGATCAGCCGCAGGTCGGCATCGAACAGCAGAACGGTGTCCTGGAGCTTCTCAAGAAGTTGCTCGATGTTGGTGCGCAGCAGCAGCGCGTCCTCGCGGGCGCCGCGGTAACGTTCTCCGAGAATTGTCAGTTTGGATTGAACGGCCTGAACCTCCGGCGCTTCCTCGCGTGGCGTCAACGCGGGAGTTTCCACTCCCTCCGCGATACGGTCGATTTCAGCTCCCAACCGGACCAGGGGCCTGAGACTGATGTTAGAAAAGATGAACGATATCAACACAGCGGCGAACAGGATCACGGCCGAGGCCCAACCAAGGTGGCCGGCCTGGCTCATCACGGATTCGCGTAACAGCACCGGAGCTAACAACACCCGGATGTAGAACACCGGTTGGTTCTTCACGCCGACCAGAGCGGTGACGGTATAGTCGTGGCGGTCTGAGAATAGATCCAGCAGGCGCCGCCAGCCGGCATCCCGCCGCCAGCGGGAAAATTCGGGCAGCTTGGCGGCCAGTTGGCCACGGCGGCTGGGAGCCGATGAGGCGACAATGCGGCCGGCGGGGTCGGTGACCTGAATCTCTACAACGGACCGGTTGCTCGCCATCGCCCGGACCAAAAGATTGGCGAGCAAGTCGTCATCGGCAAGTAATTCCGACCATTGCGAGATGCTCTCTTCAATGGTTGTAGGCGCCAGATTGCGGGCAGCGCTTTGCTGGTTCACGCGGCCGATGATGAAATCCTTGACCTGTTCGCTGATGCTCTGGGCCTTCTCGAGCACATCGTCGAAACGCTGGTCGACCGCATCGTAGAGATTGATTACGGAAGTGGTCAGGGCGACGGCGGCAACCAGCGCCACGATCGACGCACGGAGCCTCGTTTTGAGCGATGTCAGCCGCCGCCAACCAGCCTCTACTCGGCCTTCACCGGGCACGTTGTTAACATCCTTGCCGGAGATCAGGCTTCGCCCGCAAAGGATCCCCCGCTGGCGGCGCTCTGGCCTCGTTCGGCCTCGGCGCCATATTCTTTTAGCTTGTTAAATAGTGTTTTCAGGCTGATGCCGAGGATCTCGGCCGCCCGGGTCTTATTGTTCCGGGTGTGGCGGAGCGTAAGCTGAATCAGCGCCCTCTCGGCCTCGGCTACCGTGCTGCCAACGGGCAACCGGACGGAGTCTTCTTCACTGGTTTCCGGAGCCGGCCTGGCGCCGTGGGAAGACCCAAAATTCTGCGGCAGGTGCTGAATGGTGATGGTCCCCTCTCCGGCCAGGATCACGGCGCGCTCAATGACGTTGCGCAACTCGCGTACGTTCCCCGGCCAGTGATGGCGGCGAAACGCCTCCAGGACGTCACTGGCGAAGTCGGTGACCCGGCAGCCGTGCTTGTGATTGAGGTCGCTCAACAGCGCTTCGGCCAGAGGTGGAATGTCTTCCAGGCGCTGCCGCAGCGGAGGCAGGCTGATCTGAAAGACGTTGAGCCGGTAGAACAGATCTTCCCGAAAATCACCTTTCTTCAATGAATCTTCGAGCACTTTATTGGTGGAGGCGACGACGCGGACATCCACCACCATCTCGCTCTTGCCACCCAGCCTGCGCACGCGGGAGTCTTCCAGCACACGAAGCAGTTTCGCCTGGGTGGCGGTGGGCATGTCGCCGATTTCGTCTAACAGCAGGGTGCCGTGCTGAGCCAGTTCGAAGCAGCCGGCGCGGCGTTCAATTGCGCCGGTAAAAGCGCCCTTCTCGTGACCAAACAACTCGCTTTCCATCAGCGTCTCGGGCATGGCGGCGCAGTTGATGGCGACAAACGGGCCTCCCCCCCGCGGGCTGAGGGCGTGAACGGCCCGTGCTACCAGTTCCTTTCCGGTGCCGCTTTCGCCCGTCACCAGCACCGCGGCTTTGCTCGGGGCTACCTGGCGGATGAGCGAAAAGACCTGTTGCATCAACGCCGAGGAGCCGACCAGGTCGCCGAGCACTCCCTGGTAGCTCAACTGACGCTGCAGACGCTCGGTTTCCTGCGTCAGCCGGCTCTGCGCTGCGGCCCGCTCCAGCAGCACACGCAAGGCTCGCGGCTGGATGGGCTTTTCCAGGAACCAGAACGCATTCAGGTCATGAATGGTGGCAATGGCGGTTTCGATGTTGCCGAAAGCGGTGAGAACGATGGCAGGCACCGCG
The DNA here is from genome assembly GCA_020854055.1 of Bryobacterales bacterium. Lineage (GTDB taxonomy): Bacteria > Acidobacteriota > Terriglobia > Bryobacterales > Bryobacteraceae > JADZGD01. Next base: position 105,045 of record JADZGD010000118.1, read on the forward strand.
ATATTCTGCGCGCCCATCCGGCGGAGGAGTTCGAAGCCGTCCACGCGCGGCATCATCAGGTCGGTCACCAGCACATGAGGGGCGAATGTGGCCAGTTTTTCCAGGGCTTCTTGTCCGTCGGCGGCGGTATCGACCGCCAGGCCCCAGGACGAGATCATGCTTGCCAGGCCGGTACGCTGAGTCTCTTCGTCATCGACGATCAGCACCCGCGTGGCCGTCACGGGGGTTTGATTACTCATTGGTAGAAGTTTAGCGCGGTACTGGGCTACGCCAGCCCGTTTCTAATATCCCCTTTCATACCGTGCATGCCGTTTCGCGGCAGACGAGGCGATTGCGTTCACGGATTGCCGCGGCCCGCCGGTTTGCTTCCTTCTCTTGCAAGGGCCCTTGAGTCTCTGCTCGGATCAGCCGCATCGCTCCTGCCGGTTGGAGCCTACGGCCGGGCGCTCCGGCGCCTATTCGGACAGGACTTGCACCTGCTAGGACAACGCGTCTGCCAGGACGCACCATTGGTCTTATTGTATCTTGGCGCCACCAGACGCCGCCGGCTTCCGGAGGGCGCCAGCGCCTACGCGCACAAATCCACCGCTGGGTGTCGTCACACAGTATGACGCGCGGAAGGCTCCGGACTTTCAAGAAATTTCTGAGCCGCGTTACAATACGGATTCGAACTCAGAGAGGAGCCATCATGAAGGGTAACGATCGTGTAATCGCTTGTTTGGACGAGGCGCTGAAGGCCGAGTTGACCTCGATCAGCCAGTATTTTCTGCACGCCGAGATGTGCGAAAACTGGGGTTACCAGCGGCTTGCCGATTACATCAAGAAAGAGTCCATTGAGGAGATGCGCCACGCCGAAGCGTTGATCGAGCGGATCCTCTATTTGGAAAGAACGCCGACCATGAGCGAGTTGTTCCCGTTTACGATCGGCCAGAGCGTGCGAGCCCAGCTGGAGAATGACCTGGCGTTTGAAGTGGCCGCGGTGGCACGATTGAACGCCGCGATCGCCACGGCCGTGGAGGTTGGCGATAACGGCTCGCGGGATCTGTTCCAAAAAATCCTCGCCGACGAAGAGCATCATGTCGATTGGATGGAAGCGCAGTTGCACGTGATAAAGGAAATCGGTATCGAGAATTACCTGGCGCAACAGGTGATTGAGAAGTAGCAGCGGAAAGATGACGAACCGGCCTGATGACCAGAGAAATCACTCACTCTCGACGGTCTCCATGGATGCGCAGGAGCGTTTCGTCTCGGCCGGTAGTCCGGCCGGCAAATCGTCGTACACTAATTTTCAATGCTGAATCCCCTCGCCAGGTTTCTTCCGCTTGGTGTCGCATTTTCACTGGTTGTCGGCCCCGGCCCCGTCCCGGCACAGCGTGACGTGGCCGGCGCCGAGAAGATCGAACTCTCGCTCCGCGGCCTGAATTCACTGGGCAGCGTGATGATGATCGCCGCCCATCCGGATGACGAGAACACCGCGCTACTGGCCTATTTTGCGCGTGGACGAACCGTGCGTACCGCATATCTTTCGCTCACCAGGGGCGAGGGAGGCCAGAACCTGATCGGCCCCGAGCAGGGGGTTCTGCTCGGTGTTCTTCGCACGCAAGAATTGCTGGCGGCGCGCAAGATTGACGGCGCCGAACAGTTTTTCACCCGCGCCATTGATTTCGGATTTTCCAAGACCGCCGCCGAATCGCTGGAGAAATGGGGGCGTGAGCGAATTCTCTCCGACGTGGTGTGGAACATACGCCGCTTCCGTCCCGATGTGATTGTACTGCGCTTCACCGGAACGCCGCGCGACGGACACGGCCAGCACCAGGCATCGGCCATTCTGGGGCGGGAGGCATTTACGGCCGCCGCGGACGCGTCGCGATTCCCGGAGCAGTTGAAGTACTACCCTGCCTGGCGGGCGAAACGCCTGATGTGGAATGCGTTCAGTTTTTCGCGCAGCCAGGAACAGGATTCGGCGCGGCTGCCGGGACACATCATGGTCGACACCGGTGAATACTCGCCGTTGCTCGGTTATTCCTACGCCGAGATTGCCGGGATGAGCCGCAGCATGCATCGCAGCCAGGCGATGGGCGCGCCCGAACGCATGGGCTCGCAGAAGCAATACCTGGTGACCGTTGCCGGCGAACCGGCGGTGCACGACATTTTTGACGGAATCGACACCACCTGGAGACGGCTGCCGGGCGGCGCGCCCATTGAAACGCTGATCGCCAAGGCACAGGCGTCGTTCCATCCCGACCACCCCGCGGCGATTCTGCCGTGGCTGGCCGAGGCGCGGCCGTTGATGGCGGCGATCCGCGATCCGATCGCCGAACGCAAGCTGAAAGAACTCGACGAGACAATGGCCCTGGCCGCGGGCGTCTGGGCCGGTGTGCAGGCGGACCGGTGGGGGGTCATTCCCGGCGGCACATTGAAGATCACACCCGAAGTGATGGCTCGAACCAACGTGCCGGTGCGGCTGGAGCAGATCCGGTTCACGGGCCGCCTTCCCGCGCCGGCTGCTCAAACGGGACATGGCCTGCTGCCCTTCAACCAGGCAGAGATAGAATCGGCAAGCTGCTCCATACCTGCCGGCCAGGCCTACACGCAGCCGTACTGGTTGATCAAGGCGCCGCAGGGAGATGTTTACACGGTGGAGGATCCGCAACTGCTCGGCCTGGCCGGCACCCCGCCGCTGCTCGAAGCGCACTTCCGCTTGCAGATTAGCGGGCAGAGCGTGGAGATCGCCCGGCCGCTGCAGTATCGCTACGTGGACCGGGTGCGCGGTCAACTGTCGCGTGCAGTGGTGGTGATGCCTCCGGTCGCTGTCCGGTTGCCGGAAAAAGTGTTGATTTTCCCTACCCCCGAAACCAGGCTGGTTGACGTGGAATTAAAGACAAACGAAGCAACCGGACAGGCAACGGTACGGCTCTCCGCCCCGGCGGCATGGAATATTACGCCGGCGCAACAGGCGCTCACGTTGCCGGCGCCGGGTGAGCAGACCGTTGTTGCTTTCAATATGCGGTCGGCCAGCGAGAACGTCTCCACCCTGCAAGCCGGTGTGATGGTGGCAGGCAAGACGATCTTCTCCGGCATGACCGCAATCGATTACCCGCACATCCCGCCGCAGGTGTTGTTCCCGGCGGCCAATGCGAAGCTGATCCGTGCCGACATCCGCACCTTGGCCCGCCGCGTCGGTTACGTCATGGGCGCGGGCGATGAAGTTCCCGAAGCGCTGCGGCAAATCGGCTGCGAGGTGACTCTCTTGACCCCGGACATGCTGGCTACGGGCGATCTCTCGCGCTTCGATGCGGTTGTCACCGGGGTGCGCGCCTTTAATGTACGGCCGGATCTGCGCGCCAATCAACCCAGGCTGCTTGATTACGTCCGGGCGGGCGGCACACTGGTAGTCCAGTACAACACGCTGGATGGCTCACCTCTCGATCGCATTGGACCCTACCCGATCGGTGTGACACACGCGCGCGTCTCGGTTGAGCAGGCACCGGTTCACTTCACGAACCCGTCGAGCCCGTTACTCCGGGAGCCCAACCGGATCACGGAGCGGGATTTCGATAGTTGGATTCAGGAGCGTGGCCTGTACTTTGCCTCCACCTGGGCGCCGGAATATAAGACGTTGTTCGAATCTCACGATCCGAATGAACCACCGCAGGAAGGCGGCATTCTTTACACCAAGCTCGGCAAAGGCGCCTATGTGTTTACGGCATATTCGTGGTTTCGCGAGTTACCGGCGGGCGTGCCCGGAGCGTTTCGCATATTCGCCAACCTGCTGAGCGCCGGAAAGACGCTACCCTAGGCTGAGGGGGAGGGGATCATTCTGGGCGATAACCCGCGTTTGCGAGAACCGGTTCCTGAAGAGCCGCCACCGCTGCTCGGCCGGTGGTCGCGGATCTATGCCTTCGTGCTCATCTACCTGGCGCTGCTGATCACGTTGTTTTATCTCTTTTCCAGGGCGTTCGCCGCATGACGGGCATCGACTGGGCGGTGCTTTGCGGCTGGCTGGCTTTCATTGTTTGCTATGGCCTCTATCGAGGCCGTGGCAGCGACGACGTGAACAAGTTTCTGCTGGCCGGCAAGACCATGCCCTGGTACGCGATGGGCCTCTCCATCATGGCCACGCAGGCCAGCGCGATCACCTTCATCTCCACCACCGGCCAGTCCTATGTGGACGGAATGCGTTTCGTCCAGTTTTACTTCGGGCTGCCGGTGGCGATGGTGATTCTCTCAGCGACAGCCGTTCCCATCTTCCACAAGGCGAATGTCTACACGGCCTACGAATACCTGGAGCAACGTTTTGATCCGAAGACGCGGGCGCTGGTAAGCCTGGTCTTCCTGATCCAGCGCGGTCTGGCGGCCGGACTGGCGCTTTACGCGCCAGCCGTGGTGTTGAGCGTGGTTCTGGGCATTCCCGACACCGTCACGACGGTGATGATGGGACTGCTCGTGGTGGTCTATACGTCGCTTGGGGGCATCAAGGCCGTACAGTGGACCGACGTCCTGCAGATGACGCTGATTCTAAGCTCGCTGGTAGTAGCCTTCGGCATTGCCATCTGGATCATGCCGGTATCGTTTCGCGATGCGGTATCGCTGGCCGGCGCAGCCGGACGGTTGAACGCGGTAGACCTGCACTTTGACCCCGACAACCGTTACAACCTTTGGAGCGGGCTGATCGGTGGCTCGTTCCTGGCGCTCGCCTATTTCGGCACCGACCAATCCCAGGTGCAGCGTTATCTTACCGGCAAATCGATCGCCCAGAGCCGGCTCAGCCTAATCTTCAACGCCATGGCGAAAATTCCGATGCAGTTCTTTATCCTCTTCATCGGGGCCATGGTCTTCGTATTGTTCCTGTACGAGAAGCCGCCGGTGATCTTCCAACCGGTAGAGGCGGCGCGCATTCGAACCAATCCCGGCTACGGGCCGATGGAGGCCAGCTACAACCAGGCCTTCGCCGCGCGGCGCGAGGCAGCGAACCAGTTTCTGGCTGCCAACCGGTCCGGTGACGGCGCCAGCCGCGCCCTGGCGGCAGGACGCCTGCGCACGGCCGAGAAGTGGTTCGAATCCACGCGCGAACAGGCCCGTTCCATGGCCGGCGGCTTGAATGACACCAACTACATCTTCCTGTCTTACGTGACACACTATCTTCCAGTAGGCCTGGTTGGGCTCGTCATCGCGGTGATTTTTTCGGCGGCGATGTCATCCACCTCGGGTGAGATCAACTCGCTCGCCACCGTAACCGTGATCGACATTTACAAGCGCTGGCTGCGCCGCGACGCCACGGACCGCCAGTACCTGATCGCCTCCAAGGTGGCCACTGTTTTTTGGGGCGCGTACGCGGTGATGTTTGCCGGCCTGGGCAAGAATCTCGGCTCGCTGATCGAGGCTGTAAATGTAGTTGGCTCGTTTTTTTACGGTGGAATGTTGGGCGTTTTCGTGGTGGCGTTTTTCTTTCCCCGCATCACCGGAAACGGCGCCTTCTGGGGCGTGCTGGCGGGCGAAGCGGCCATCTTTGCCACTGCCTTCACCATGAAGATCTCCTATCTTTGGTACAACGTGATCGGCTGCCTGGTTGTCGTGGCGGTAGCGGCGTTGATTTCCCGCTTCGACCGGCGTTCCGCGGTCGCGGTTCGCTAGCGGCGGACGCCTGCGCCCGATGCTTCTCCGAAAAAACGGAAGTATAAGTAAACGTTCAGCAGCATGATTCCGGCGTAAAGATAAAATGGCAGGCCGGTATTGTGGGCGTGGAACAGGTAGCCGGTCAATGTCATCGCGCCGGAGGAGGCTGCCAGCCGAGCTACCTGGTTAATACCCAACGCCCTGCCCACTTCGCCTCCGCCCACGAGTTCGGTGATGGCGGTCTGCTGAGCCGGCAACGCGGCCACCCGCAGCGCCGGTGTGACGAAGTAGATGCCCAGCGCGATTGCCAGCACCGGCGAGAGCGGCATCGCGGCCAGCAGGACCGCTCCCAGCCCGCGGGTGATCGCGATACTCTTGACGAAGCCCCAGCGGCGGTCGAGGTAAGGCGCCCCCAGGATCGCAAGCGAGCCGATGGCTCCGGCGATGAAGCCGTAGGTGGACATCTTCGATTTCGGCACGTCGTAGACCAGGATGAAGAACGGAATCAGGAAGGGCGTTACCAGTCCCTGCGCAAAACCGTTCAATGCTCCGGTCAGGGTGAATTTCCCGATTACGGCCCGGCTCGGCAAGCGCCCGGCGTGTCCCGGCGGCGGGCGCTTCCTGATCAGAAACAGCATCACGCATCCGGCGCCCGAGACGAGTGCCGCCGCGAGAAACACATCGTGAACTTCGAGCAGGCCGGGCATCAGAGCCCCAAGCGCGCCGAACATCCCGCCGGCGAACGTAAAGATCGAGAAAAACGTGGTTCGCGTTTTGGCCGCGGTTAGATCAGCGATCAAGGCGCTTTGAATCGGAGCCACGGCTCCGCCCGCTCCCCCGCTCATCAGTGATCCGGTCGCAGAAAATCCGCCGAGTATTGCCGCGAGGAAGACCGTCGGCAGCGTACCGGAAAAATACAGCAGCAGGCAACTCACCGGCAACAGCAACCCGGCAGCGATCAGCGTCTGCTTCCGGCCAAGGGTATCAGCCAGGAATCCAGTCAGGAGGCCAAGAACGGCGGTAGCAATCGCGCCAGCCGTGTAGACCAGTCCGAGGACCACCGCCGGGTAGTGGAGTGTCCGCAGAACCAGGTACGGGAACGCCAGCGTGACGATCCCGGCGGCAACACTCCGCCCCACGCGAAACAGCATCAGCAGGGTCAGGTCGCGGGAGGTGGCAGTCAATTCTTCCCGCCTCCGGCCTCATCCGCCCCGCAGGCGGGAAGTTGGCACATACAATCATTATTAAAACGGAACGCGCTCCATCAGTGTATATGTGCCGCTGAACCGTTTCAGGCGGCGATTTCTTCGTAGAGAGTGCCAATCTCGCCAGATGCCTGTCCCAAACACGTTACGCATTCTCGCGCCCCACAACTTTCTTGGACAGTAATCTGGCATAAAGAGAACTGCATGTCCACAGGAAAAGAATTCGATTCCGGAACATCCGCGGGAGCCCGTAGGGCGACCGCGGATGCTCCGGAATCGAAGGCGCGCAGCGCCGGGCGGTGGCCGGTCCGGAGCGAAGGTCACCGTCCCCATCCGCCAGAATGGCCGTATGGAGTGGCTGCACGCAGGGCAGCGGCTGAAATGGAACGAGTGTGAAGATCGGCTGCGGAGGTCGGAGCCCAAGCGGCAGATGCCGGCGGACCGTCTTCTGGTCGTTGCCGGTCACTTCGCTAATCGCTGGGATGCTCAGCCCTTCCCCTTTCAGTTCTTCGAGTTTGTAAACGTCGTGCCCTGGAGCATCTAGCCGCACCTCTCGGTGCGGGTATGCACCACCTTGCCGGGGCTGAGGAATTTCCAGCCGGTATTAAGAGGATTTTTGCACCGGCTGGATGAATTGGCCGGCCACATAGTCGCACGCCTCGGCAAGCTGAAGCCGCTCCCTGCCTGAAACTCCGGTTTTCGCACCGCATCCAGGACTCAGTGCCTGTTCACGCGCCCTCGGATCGACCTCTCCAGGTACTGTGATACCACTCCTCAAACAGCGTGCACTTGTTCTCGCCGTTCAAATGCACTAGGAAAATGCCGTCGTAGGTGTCGGGTTCGCCGGGTACCTGGTCGTGGAGGGTCAGATGAAATCGAGCGATTCCGTACTCCGCCGTGGTTGCCAATACCTCGTATTCGTACTTGATGTTATCTTGATGCGACAAAGCGTTCTTGTGGTGATTGTAGGTGGCTTCAAGGCCATACCGAGCTTCGTGAAAAGGGCCCCACCAGTATACGCAGTCTTCTGCGAACAACTCCTTGATTACTTCAGGATCCCTCTGCTCCTGCCGCCGCAAGTACAATTCCAACCATGCTTCGAATGATTTCGTCGTCATAGTCCTTGTTTACCAATGAAACCCCTCATCTGCGGCCGGTTGTTCAGCGATGACGCCGACAGCCCAGATCCACAGCCACTCGAACACCCAGTGGCCAAACGTAGGGTTACTTATAGAGCGGTACCTCTGCTCTACCTGTCTCACACGACTTCTTAGCCACCTCCATGACGCCAATGACTCGCCGGCCGACTTCCCCGCTGACTGGCACTGGCGCGCCGTCACGAAGGTGGTGAACGATGCCCTTGTAGAACTCGGCCCACTCTGAATCCTTATAGGCCAAAGTTGCCTCTCCGATACCGCTTCCTGTGACCGTGTAGAGAGTCAAGCTGCCGCTGGACGGATGACGGACCTGTTTCTCGTATCCCCTGGTCGCGTCTTTGCCACTGTCTACGATGGCACCTTTGGTGCCGAGGATGCGCCAGAACGGCTGGGGAGCCGCGCGGATATGAGACTCGCAAAAGTTCGCATAAACTCCGTTTTCGAAACGAATAATGGCCATTACTTGGTCGTCGAACGTGATGTCTGTCCACACACGCTTGTGGCAAAAGCCGGTCACGTTGACCATCGGTGCGGGAATAAGATCCAAGATCCAGTCGATAGCCTGAGCGCCGTAGTAGAAAAACCCTCCGCCGGACAGATCTCTATCCGCCCACCACAGGTTGGCCCTTCCGGGAAAGGGATGCGCGTACTGACCAGGAGTCAACTCAATATGGAAGATGTCGCCGATTGCGCCGCTGTCAACGATCTCTCGAATCAGCCGGTAGTTGCCATCGTGCCGGCGATTGTGATGCACACACAGCATCTTACCCGCCTTGTTTCCGGCTTCGATCATTTGGGTCGCCTCAGCAACGTCAAGGCACATCGCGTTTTCGATCAATACATGGCGGCCGTGAGCGAATGCCTCCACGGTCAGAGCGCAGTGAGTGAAATTCGGTGTTACGATGGTGACCATTTCGACTTCGGAGTCAGTCCAGAGACTTGTAGTCTCGTTATACACACTGATGGAAGGGAAGTCTGCCTTTGCCTGCTCAGCTCGCGCCGGATCACGGTCGCAGACCGCCACGAGTTTCAAATTGGGATTGTCTTCAATCCAGGTGCAATGCATCCTGCCGAAATTGTGTGTGCCTCCGTATCCTAATACCGCACAGCCGATCATTCCAGATTCGATAGACATTTTCAATCTCCCCTTGCTTGGTATGATGAGAGCCCAGCAGGGCTCACTCCGAAACCTTTCCGGTGCGCAGATACTCCGCGTAGCGCGCGCGGTACTCTCGTTTGTAATCTTGGACCGCCCTGTCGAAGCTCAGCGCCGGGGCGTCGCCTCGCATCCGGCCCTGAATGCTCACCGTACGTGTCGCCGGCGCGATCTCGATGTGGCCGTTTGAAACACCCACGGCGCGTCCGTCCGCTTCCACCCGCGTCGCCTCATAAAACCATGGCACACGAATCAAGATGCGCTTGGGTGGCTGTCGAAAGCGCGGCGACAGTGTCACTTGCAGGCCTCCGACGCTGGCGCGCAGCGTAACCGATACTGGGCCGAATGTGGTTGGCTGGCGATCCACCACAGTCGCCTTGCCAGTCTCAAGCCAATCAGGTGAGAGCGCTGAGAATAGATATAAGTCGTTCCCGTGTTCGCGCACGAGCATGTTGCGCAACAGCTCGATGGTCTTGCCCGATGCCGGGCCGTCTGGTAGCAGGTCATGTTCGACAAAATCGCGGTCGCTCCACGGGCGGGTACCGAACTCTTGCGGGGCGTGCGTTGAAGTGGTGTGGACGAGACTCGCGTAGAGGTCGCGTACGGCGGCTTCCTGATCCTCGGCGCCGCCGCGCACCAGCGCGTTCTGGGCGTGGTCCTGGGAGTGCCAGTAGTGCAGAAGGCGGTTGGCGTCGAATTCGTAGTCATTGCCCTTCTTACCGATCGCTTTCGGATAGATGTAGCCGAGGATCCCTTCCCGGTATCCCTCGCGCGACTTCTTAATGCTGGCGCTCACGCGCGGATCGAACGGGTCGAACAGCGGCTCGGGGTAAAGCAGCAGCATGTTGTCCCAGTCGTTCCCCATCAGGGTTCCGTCAAGCGCAGGCGGAATATAGCCACCGGATTTCGCCGTCTGCGCGGCTAGCGCCTTGTCGAAAGCTGCGCGATACCGCTTCTCTCGGGCGCGGAAGCGCTCGGCGTCGGCGCGGTTCCCGATCGCGTCCGCAAGCGCGATTGCATTCCTGATCCCGATGAGGATCCACATGCTCTGCCCGGTCTGGTGCACCCCGCTCAGCCCCGCATCGTCAGGGACGCCCACCACTGGAACCAGCCCCAGTGGGTCGGTCTGGACTATCGCCTCCAGCCAATCCATTCCACGGACGACGCCCGGATAGACCTGTTTAAGGAACTCGCCGTCGCGTGTCAACAGGTAGTGCCGCCCCCACCCCCACATCGTGTAACCGAAGCTCTCCCATCTCTGGTATTCGGACGGCTTCTGGTTCTCGTAGGGGAACGCACCGCTCGGTTCCTGGGCTTTCACCGAATAACGAAGGGCCTTGCTCGCGATGTCTCCTAAGCCCATGTAGTCGAGCGCGATCAGCATGTGCGCCGTGTCGCAGCCACCGTAGAACTGGTGATACTGGAACTTGTTAACGTTGGGAATGTAATCGCCGCCTCTCTTGTCGATCGCGAGAAGGTCCCAGACGGTATTGGCGAGCAGGAAGTTCTGCACCTTGACTTCGGGGAACCGCAGCCGGGGGCTCCCCGCCACTAGCTCGTCCCAGAACCCAACAGCGCGGCGAAACTCCCTCGCATAGTCTGCGGTCTCGATCTGCCGCGCTTCCGTCGAATCCTGCGGCACGGGCGCGAGCGGCATCTTAAAGACTAACGATGCACTCTCGCCGGGCTTGAGCGGTACACGGTAGGTCACCACGCCCATCGGAGTCTGCGGGGTAAACGTATATTTCGGATTGCGGTTACCGGTGATCTGGCCGCTGAAAAATTTGTACAGCCAGTATCCGTTGTCGTGAAGGCTCATCCCCGCCTGGTCGGGTGGCGGGCTCTGTGGAAACACATAAAGGATCTTGCCGTCGCGTACGAGCGCGTTCCGCTCCAGCGAGTATTTCCAGGAGGCGTTGAATACGGTGTTTCCCTCCGTGAACTTCGGGGGAATGAGTTCAAACCGCTGATGGAAGCGATAGTCGGCGAGCCCGCCGAGCCCGTTCACCGGCGCGTTGAAGCGGTACGCAGAACTCAGAAACGCCGTACGATCTTCTTTCGCGCCGTTCCGCAGTTCCACCTCGACGAAGTTCAGCGGCAAGCCTTCGAGCCCACCGCCGAGGTCGGCGCCAAACATGCGAAAACGATACCTTACCCCATTGCGGCGCAAGTCGTATTCGACAATGGGCAGATAACCTTTGTGCAGCGTCTTGATACGCTCGTTAACGGGCTCCGGCGGATTTCCGACAAAGAACATCAGCTCGCCGAATCCCGTGTAAAGATACCCCTCCGGCGTCACTTCGGTGGCGACGGGTGCGTACAGAGCGCCGATGACGTCGGTGGGATGCCAGAAGTACGAGAATGGCTTGCCTGGTACGTCAATATCCGGACTGTGCATTCCGCCGCGCACCTGCGCGAACGTCATCATACTTCCCAGCGCGACGGCGGCGAAGATAAACCATGAGAGCCTATTCATGTGTTCAATCCTCCGTAAGAGGAGCCGGGCGAACCACGTCGCCCGCTCCGAGTGGGGTACGACATCTGGTGCTCAAAATTCCAGGCGCAACTTCATCTCCATCTGCCGCGGGCCACCCTTCTGGACATCCCAGTTACTGACGGTGCCGTAGATCTGACCGACCTGTCCTGGAACGGAGATATTCGAGGACGGGGAAACGAAATTGGGATGGTTGAACAGGTTCGAGATGGCTGCCGCGACCTCCAGCCCCATCCTCTCGGTGAAGTTGAAGCGCTTCATGATACTGATGTGGTGAGCGTTGTAGCCCGGCCCTTCGAGAATGTTCACCCCGCTGTTGCCGAAGCGGCCCGGCGGCGGAGGCGCGAAGGCCGCGGCGTCGAACCAGTGGTCCAGTCTCCGCTGGCCCGCCGCCAGGTTTCCGTTTGCGATGCGGTCGGGCAACCCGCCGAACGAGTTGGTGCGAGACGGGTCCGCACCCGAAAAACGCGGCGTAAAGAATTGCCCTGTCTGCAGATAGCCTAGGTAGGTGAACATCCAGCCGCCCAAGACTTGGTCGATCACCCCCGGCGCCTGGGACAGGAATCGGCGGCCGCGACCGAACGGCAATTGGTAGACCGTGGTCATAACCAGCCGTTGGCGCGGAATCATTGAATCGCGATTCCACAGGAGCGGGCTGTAAGGGTTTTCGAGGTTCAGGTAGTTCGATAGGCTAGAAGCCCAGGTGTAGTGCACATCGAATGCAATTGCTCCCACTTTCTTCTGAACCTCGAGCTGCAACGCGTTGTACTTGGTTTCGCCGTCGGTGCGATAAATTCTGGTACTCACGAGCTGCGGGTAGGGCCGGCGGCTCGCCGTGAACGGGATCAAGCTGGGCTGCGGCTTGTTCATGTTGATCGAGTAGTGCAGTCCGGTGTCGCGCGCGCCGATGTAAGAGAGGCGGAACCCGACCTGGTTGATCTGGTGCTCGATGCTGAGGTTGAACTGGTGGATCAGACCGTTGGTCGTATCCATCGGATAACCGGTGACGCTCTGGGAGGGAATGCTCCCCAGAGTAGCCGGGAACGGCGATGGGAAGGAGAGCAACGGCACACCATTGGTCACCGAGTTGAAAAAGGTCTCACCGATTTGGAACGGCCCGTCGCCCTGCACCAGGCTATAGCGGCCCAGTTGCTCCGAGAAGATGCCATAGCCTCCGCGAATGACGGTATCATCCGTGATCCGATAGGCACCGCCGAGCCGGGGCCGGAAATTCGTCTTCGATGCGTGGGCAACCGGATCACCCTCCACCACTTTGATCGTATTCGTCGGGTAGAGCGGGCTGACCGAGTTGAGTCTACCGCGCGGCACTATGACGTTGCCAGTCGCCGGATCCCAGTTGTACACCAAGCCGTCGTCGTAGGTGGCAGAGCCAAAGTAGTCCCAGCGCAGGCCGTAGTAGAGATTAAGGCGCCGACTCACTTTATAGCTGTCCTCGATGAACAGGCCCAGCTCACGATTGTTGAGCGTGCGGTCGGTGAGCGGGTTCAGCCGGTAGCTGGATTGTGGCATGCCCAACAGGAAGTCCGCATACGAAAACCCGGCCATGCTGCCGTCAAACGAAAAGTTGCCGTACGTGCCGTTCGGAGCAAAGCCGTTGAAGTTCTTGAACGTCTTTAGTTCGCCCCCAAACTTGATCACATGCCGATTGAGCGACCAAGTCACCGTATCGGCGTAGGAGAGATTCCGGTCATCCTGGCCAACGCCGCCCGGTACAACCGAGAGCGACGCGAAGCCAGTAAAGCTCATGACCGGGAATCCCTCGCCCTTGTAACCCCTCGGGTTGACGCCCTGGAGCCCTATTTGCTGCACCACTTGGTCGCCCTGCACCGGCTGGAAGCCCGCCACCTGTTCGCCGTCGACGAAGTAGTCCTTCAGCCAGCCGAACCGCGCCGTGTTGACCACGTTGGGCGAGAAGACGTGCGTGTCCGAGATCACCATCGCGCTGTGGTGGCGTTTCCGCGTCCAGGCGAGATCGGGCAATTCACCGGGCAGGTAATACGGGGTCCAGCGCGTAATCATACGGCCGAATAGCGTGTTCTTGTCGGAGATCTTGTAGTCCAGCCGTTGCGTCATGTAGTCCGAGCGATACATGTCGTCGGCTCTCGGGTGCACCCAGCCGAGATTATCCGACAGCGAGTCCGCGATGCCGAGATTCGGCGCTGGAATGAACGCATCCTGAACCTTCTGCGACAGCGCGGCGAAGCGTTGCTTTGGAATGATGTTCCCGGGAAACGGGGTGTTATTGAGTGGATCTTGGATCTGGATCAGCGGCAGTTTGGAAAAGTCGCCGCTCCGCATCTTCTGCGTGGGTACAGTGGCGAGGCGGTAGGAGTGGCCGGGCAGCCGCTGAGCGTTCCAGGAACCGAAGAAGAAAAGCCGGTTCTTCTTGATGGGCCCAGATACGTTGAAGCCAAAGGTGTGAATCTGCGCCCTAGTTTTCTCCGGCGCGAAGAAGTCACGGGCGCCAAGAGCGGAATTGACCTGGGTATAGTAAAGCCGGCCGTGGAGGTCGTTACCGCCGCTCTTGAAGATCAGGTTGAAGTTGCCGGCCCGGCTGTACTCTGCCGTGGCGACGCTGGTAATAGCACTCAACTCCTGCACGTCCTCGACATTATTAATCTGGTTAACCGGACCGTCGTCAGAGACGCCGTCCATGCCTTCGGAGAGCTGTTCCGACTTTTGACCATTGAAGCTCAACGAATAACTGCCTCCACTCGGCGCTACGACGCCCGGAATGGTGGTCATCACCAGCGTCGGATCGAAGTAGTTGGCCACCAGGGGCGCTTGCTCGAGGCGTTGCTCGTTTAGCAGGCCGGAGATTGTTGGGCTCTCGGTGTCGATCACCGCTGCGTTGGCCTCAACCCTGATCTCCACCGCCTGTTCGCCGACCCGCAGGCGCACATCCACGCGGCGTGTCTGGGCGCTTTCCAGGATGATGTTATCGGCCACGAAGGTTTGAAATCCACCGGCCTTGGCGGTCAGTCGGTACGTCCCGTTGAGCAAGTCCGGGAACTCGTAATCGCCGGCCTCATTGGTCGTGTCCGAGCGGCTGATGTTCGTGGTCAGGTTCACCAGCGTGATCGCGACCTTAGGCGCTACGGCACCGGAGGCGTCGGTAGCCGTCCCGCGTAGGGTTGAGAGCGTCGTTTGCTGTGCACTCAAGCACGTCGAGAACAACATAGCAAGGCTGACGATCCGCCATTGCTGCAGTAAAGTAATTGAGTTTTTCATAGTCACTCCACCCATAACGATATGTGTTAACTTCAGATCCGCCAGGTGTCCCTGAATTCGATCAATCCGCCGGCCCCGCGCCCGGCACTGTGTCACGCTGATTTTCATGCCATCTGAAACAAGGAGCTTTGGGCATTTTTTTGTGCCTGGGCCTTCTTGTCAATCCTTTTCAATAGGCAGAACAATCAGAGCTTCGTGTCGCCGTTGCGGCGGATCCACTCCCGCGTCCACTCAACTGCCTCGAAGCCCAAGTCTTCGCAGGTATTTCCCAGGAAGACAATGCCTTCGATGCGCTTCTCGCGCAACCAGCGCAAGCCCAATTCCGTCTGCTTCCGCATCAACTCCACTGGAAGGGAGCACCTACCGCCGTAGTCCACCATGTAACAGCCGAGCATCTTTCGGGACCGGGGCGTGGCCTGCTCGACCCGCCGGAAGTTCGCTTCCAGGTTTTCCAGTTCTCTCAGGCTGGACCACAGGGTGATCACATCGAACAACTCCAAGTAATCGCTCAGCCGCTGGCCTAGGGAACTCATGTAGAAGGTAACGAACGAGTCGAGTTTCTTGCCGGACTCCTTGAGCTGGCGGCGGATCGAGCCGGTCTCTTCGACTGTGAGCACGGCGCGTTTGCCATCGGGCTTGTCCTGGAAAAAATCATCGAACATGACTCCTGTGAAATTGGGGGTCTTCTTGGCCAGCTCCAATCCTTCGTTGCGTTCGGCCTCAGAAGTGAACCCGCCCGAACCGACCAGCGACCAGACCACACGCTTGAAGGGGCGGAGTGCAATCGCGTACTGTTCGAAAGGTGGCTCCAGGCGACCATAGCGGGATTCGTGCTCGCCGGCCTGAACAACAATGAGGTTCGAAATACCGAGGTACAAAGCGCCCTCGGCTGGGGTCATCAGCGAGCGCCGTTGCAACGAGCCGAAGTCCGTGTTCGCAGGACAGCCGAATAGCCAGAGCCGATCCCGGATTGTCCCCTCGCCGGCCACACAGCTCACGGGAAATGTTGCCTGCGAAGAAGCCAGCGGAGCGGCGGCCACACCCCACAGAAGTTTGCGGCGGTTCATTTTATTGTTCATGTGTTCTCCTAGAGACAATCTTCCTTAGTCCTCTTTAACTCAACGCAGCCGGTTGCTAACCACAAGATCCCCGTTTCTTAAGGCACCGGCAAAGCCTGGCCCGCAGCAGATTGTGCTGCGTATTCACGATATTGAGCCGCCGGGCCTGCCGCCTTGAACACGGCGGTTACCTCCAGATCCACCCGCAGGAGCGACGCGAAAGCGCGCGATATGTCCTTTGTCGCAGCGCCGATGCACCTGCCGATCTGCAGTGCCTTCCACTCGGGGATGGACCCGGTCGTCGAGTACGCGAACAGGCCACCGGGAATGCCGCCGGCCATCTCGTCGAGGGGCGCGGCAATGCAGGTAAATGCGATCTCTTCTGCCGGCCCCGCCCAGTTCGGCGTCCGGAAGTGAGCTTCCACCAACTGGTACACCAGCGGCGCGGCGGGATTCCGCTTGTGACCGGCCCGCTTCGGCTCCCGTTGGAAAAATTCGGCGATCAATGCCTTGCCCGCAGCATTGCAGCACGGCTCGACGCGCCGGGCCAACCGCGGTCCGAGGGCCGCAGATGCGGCCGCGTTCGCCTTGGCGATGATCACCGGCCCTTGGCACCCCAGCACGCAGGCGCAAGCACACAAGCCGAACCGCTTGGCGAGCGCGGTCAGGTGCGGCAGTGCGGCCTGCGCGAACTGAGATGCGGCTTGCTTGACCTCGCCCAGGCCGCCGGCCCTGACTCCGAGCAGGTACCGGTGCCCCCAGGCGCGCCAGAGATAGCCTCGCCTGCAAAGGCATTCCACCAAGTAATGCGCACTGCTCTTGGGAATGTCCAGCCCGCGGCTGATCTCAGAGAGCGTGAGGCCATCCCTCTCGGAAACCAGCAACTCCAGCAGGTCGAAGGCCCGCTCGACGGCCGGCACCCGGTATTCCGGGCCGCGTGCGCGATCTGAGGAGGCCGTGTCACCCATCTCTGTCTCCGTCGAGGGCAACGCACGCATTAGCGGCAACCGGAGCTACCCGGCGCTTCAGGCGCTCCTCGTAGTAGGTCACCAGGAGCGTGCCGAGAAAAACCAGCGCCCCACCCACGATCAACTGGATCGTGATCTTCTCTTTCACGATGAGGGCTGAAATCACCACCCCGAAAACCGGAGCCATGTACACGGACAGAATCGCCTGCGTCACGTCGATCTGCTGAAGGACGGCAAAGAAAAGCACCGTTGAGAGGCTGAGACTGAACACTGCGATGACGATAAGGCTTAGCCAAACTGTCCACTGCAGATGAGCCAGCCGACTCCAGGAGGCCGGCTCCCACAGCAGCATGAGCGGCAGCAGGATCAGGACAGTGCCGATAAAGCTGTAAACCATCACCTCGAGCGGGCTGAACGTCCGGAGTAGTCTCTTTCCATATGTGTTGTAGAAGGACGCGCCCCAACAACTGAGGAATAGCAGCAGGTTGCCGAAGAGGTATTTTCCCCGCAACAGGTGGACGGAACGCCAGTCGATATCGGAAACCATCAACACGCCTGCCAGGGCGAGGACGAAGGATATCCAGCGGAGCCGCGTCATCCGCTCACCCAACAGGAAGAAGGCCAGAACTGCAGTGTTAACGGGCGTCGCCAGTGTAATCACGGCGGCGTTCGACGCCAGCGAGCGCGCAATGCCCCAGGTCAGGAAGAGCTGGGAGATCACGATGCCGGCCGCGCTGAGGAGGAAGAACCTAGCTACGTTTCGACGAAAGCCGCCTCTGCCAAGGCCCGCCGGCGAGTACGTCCGTTTGAGAGCCAACACCGGTGTCATAAGGGCTACTGACATGGCCAGCGTGACGACCGTAACTGTGATGGGCCCGAGATGGTCTGTGGCGATCTTGGCCGCCGAAAACTGGGCGGCCCACATGAGATTTACCAGAACGAGAATCAACAGGATTCGCACGTCACACTCCAGAGCGATGGCGGCGAGCCGCCAGAAAGAACGGGCAGGCGATAATCAGTCCCGGCGGCAAAGGATGTTCCAAAGCCGAAGCACTCCGTGGCGGCCTTAATGGCCGCGGCCATCAGCCCGGCGATCTCGCCGATCTGCTCCCTGGTGATGTTAAGCAGAGAGGCTGCTTGCGCGATCTCGGGATGATTGCATCCGCAGATCGTGGTCAACAACGAAGCGGAGGTGTCCAGGTAGCGGGTGCCGTCGGCCTCCTGGAGGTAGTAACCCTCTCGCGCGACGAAGACCTCAGGCCTTTTGGCCGAGGAGACAGTGCCGGTGAGATGCAATATGATGTAAACGGGGGACTTTTTATGCCTCGCGAGCTGCTCGTCCTCATTGAAACCGATGTGCTGCATCGTGATGTTTTGTGCCCGGAGCCCTCAAGGCAGTTTTCAGTTAAGCCAGTATCATACAGAGAACTTACATTGTCAAGCAAATAAAGTTTAGATTTTTGGCTAGCAGACTCAGCTCATCTGAGATAGCGTATCCGACCCGATTGTGGGAATATCAAGCATGGCTAAAGTCGCAGCGCTGTGGCTGCGTAATGTGCTGAGGGTGCTTTATCAGCGTCGCAACGTAACGCGCGCGCAGATCCTGGAGGCTACCGGTCTCAATCCGGCCAGCGTCAGCCTTGCGCTAAAGGCGCTCCTCGATTCGGGTGTCATCCTGAAGGTGGGCGCGCTGCAATCGAACGGCGGCCGGCGTCGCGAAGTACTGAACCTGAATGCGGAAGCAGCTTATTTTGTTGCGGTCGATCTCGAAGGCACACGGATTCGGTTCGCGCTGACAAACCTGTTCGGAGACATCCAGTACCGTTCTGGAGTGGACCTGGAATTCGGTCAAGCGATAGAGATCAGCACGATCCTGGCTGGTATCCAGTCGGTCGTGCAACAGTTGGACGACGCGCAGCGCTCACGTGTATTGGCGGTCGGCATCAGCCACCCTGGTTTTGTAGACCGCAGGGGCCGTATCACCGCCGTCAATCTCGACTGGCGCGATTTTCCGCTGCTCGAAGCGCTTCGGGAGTCGCTCGAGGTGCCCGTGTTCCTGGAAAGTGCGCACCGGACCTGCATTCTGGTGGAGCGTTGGCTGGGCGCCGCACAAGGCAGCGACAACTGCATGTATATAATTGTGGGAAACGGAATCGGCGTGGGTGTGTTCACGGACGGGCACCTGCTCAAAGGCCGCGCCGGCGCAGCAGGTGAACTGGGCCACATCATGATCGATCCCGCGGCGCCGGACATCTGCAGGTGCGGGAAGCGCGGCTGCATCGAGGCGGTCGCATCATGCCCCAATATCGTGCGGCAATACCAGGCTAGAACGGGTGGCGAATCCGCTCGTGTTTCGGGTAACCGTGTGACCGAAGTGTTTGAGCGCGCGCGGCAGGGGGAGCCGGCGGCGATTGAAGTGCTCGACCGCGTAGGCAAGTACCTGGGGCTGGCATTCTCCTACCTAGCGAACCTCTTCAGCCCGGAAGTGATGGTGGTGGGAGGCGATCTGGTACACGGGCAAGACCTGATGCTGCCACGGATCAGGGCGGAACTTGAGAAATGCGCTCTGACACGCAGCCTCGCCGGGCTCGAACTCAAGGTCAGTTCGCTCGGCCTCGACATTGGCGTGAAAGGCGCCGCCGCACTGGCTTTCCGGCAATCGCTCGCGCAACCCGCTTTGCTCAAGAAGATGTGCACCCCGTTTGCCGTTGCAGTGCCCCGGGCACAGAAGAGACCTCGCCACCGGAAGATCGTTCCCGGACGTGGCTAGGCAGCGCCCACGCATCTTTTGCTTGACAAACAAACGGATTGCGTGGCAAGATTCTGGACGACATGATCACAGGGCGAATGGCCGTCGACGTGGAGGAAATGCTGCGCCTGTACGGGCTGATGGTGAGAATCCGGAATTTCGAACTGAAGATGGTGGAGATTTTCACGGCGCGCATGAAGGCCGGAGACTTTCCGGGTGCGCTGCACACGTATTGCGGCGAGGAAGCTATAGCCGTCGGAGTCTGCGGTGTGCTGCGGCCAGACGATTACGTATTCAGCACTCATCGTGGGCATGGGCACGCGCTAGCCAAAGGAGCGGACCTAAACAAAATGGTAGCGGAGCTCAACGGGCGCGCGAGCGGGCTCTCCCGGGGATTCGGTGGCTCAATGCATCTATACGATCCGTCAATCGGCTTCATGGGTACCACCGGCGTGGTCGGCGGCAATCTGCCACTCTGCCTTGGAACGGCTTACGCCTCGGTGGCGCTTGGCGGGACGTTCGTTACCGTGGCGTTTTTCGGAGAAGGAGCAGCGTCCCAGGGCTCGTTTCACGAATCCGTGAACATGGCCGCGGTCATGCGCTGGCCGGTGGTCTACGTCTGTGAGAACAACCTGTATGCAGCCACTACGCACGTTGCTGTGAACTGCCCGCTCGAAAACATCGCAGATCGCGCGAAGGGATACGGTATTCCGGGAGCGGTGGTGGATGGCAACGATGTCCTGGCGGTGCGCGAAGCCGCAGTAGAAGCCATCGAACGGGCGCGCAGCGGGTGTGGTCCCACTTTGATCGAGTGCAAGACCTACCGGCATCATCCGCACTGCATGGTCATCCCCGAACACCGGCCACCTAAAGAATGCCGCGAGTGGCATGCGAAGGACCCCATCGAAAGCTTCGCCGCCAGCCTGATGAGGATCCATGCAACCACGCGCGATACGCTCGATGCAATCGAAGCCCGCGAGGTTGGCCTGCTCGAGGCCGCGGTAAAGTTCATGCGGGAGAGCCCCCTCCCGGATCCGGCTACGGTCGGCGATTACCTGTGGGCCTGACGAAAGCAGATGAGATAAATGTCTCATGGCCCTACGGCCGGCGGTAAGCTCCGGGAAGCAACGTCCAGAGTAGCCAGGTCACAGGCTGTATCGGCGTGTTGGGGCATCGACCCCGTGAAGCAGATTAGCCAGACCTGTGGATTGAACGTCATCGCGAGGCGTGCAGCCGACCTCGAATCAGTGTATGGTGTCCGCCGCAAAGTTAGTGTGCTCGACCTGGAAGAATTCACAACCAGGAGAGCGAGATGGAAAAGCGATGTATCCGCATCGACCCGCACCGCAACCGGTTCACCGGTTGCTTCCGGCTGGAGAATGAACGCACTTGGATCACCGAGTGGGAGTTGGAAGATTTGGGAAAGTTCGTGAAGAAGCTGCGCCGTTCTGCACCGGCACATGACTGCGGCGGGCGCCTCGGACGGAAACCAGAAACAGAGCAGTTTCTCCGTCTTACGAAGAACGAGAACCTGGTGGTATTTGACAAAACATCATAGGAGCGCAAGATGCGGCGATTGAAGACGATACAAGCCCTCCGCGAAGCCATTGACGAGGAGATGGCGCGCGATTCAGCCGTCTGTCTGTTTGGCGAAGATATCGGGGCGTACGGCGGAGTCTGGGGCCTGTCGGTTGGGCTCCAGAAGAAATATGGGGAGCGCCGTGTGTTCGACACTCCGCTTTCGGAATCGGCGATTATCGGGACGGCGGTTGGCGCGGCCATGGTCGGGATGCGGCCGGTGGCCGAACTCGAATACATCGATTTCATCACCGAGTGCATGGACCCCCTGATGAACGAAGGAGCCAAGCTGCGTTTCATGTCTGGCGGCCAGGTCAAGGTGCCCATGACGGTCGTGGCGCCCTGCGGCGCCGGCACATCGGAGGCGGCCCATCATTCGAAGTCGCTCGAAGCATGGATGCTGCACGAGCCTGGCATGAAGGTGGTAATGCCTTCGACGATCCACGATATGAAGGGCCTGCTGAAATCCGCCATCCGCGACGACAATCCGGTCGCCTTCCTGTGGCACAAGGCCATGTTCGACCTCAACGAGGAAGTGCCCGAAGGCGAGTGGACGACGCCGTTGGGAGTGGCGGCAAAACGGCGCCCCGGAACGGACGTGACGGTGGTCGCATACTCGCTGATGGCCTCGCGCGCGGTGGAGGCGGCGGACCGCGTCGCGCCCAGGATCGGCGTGGAGGTGATTGATCCGCGCACGCTCAATCCGTTCGATTTGCCCGCAGTGCTCGACTCCGTCCGCAAGACCGGACGGTTGCTGGTGGTGCACGAATCGCCGAGGCGCTGCGGCGTGGGAGCTGATATCGTGCGTCAAGTCGTGGAATGCGAATTCCGAAGCCTCAAGACGGCGCCGCGAGTCCTGGCGGGAGCGGATCTGCCGATCCCGTTCTCGAAGCCACTGGAAAATGCGTGCGTGCCTCAGGTGGATGATATTGTGCGCGCGATTGAAGTCATCGCAGCCAAGTGAGGGCGTCTGACCAAACCGCTTCACTCCGCGCAAATTGACCCGGCTTCTGCTGGAGACTGCGCGCTGCTGGAGAATCTCATTCGGAATCGCTTCGTGCAGGGCTGTCCTGTGCCCAGAGGGAATAGCAGCGTAGCCGGCCAGGCGGCGCTGGACGACGCGCACGGAATGAACGATAAAGAGACGGCCGGGATCTTCATTGGCTTTCACGGCGGCCTCGTGCATCAGCCCGCGGATGGCGAAGTGGGCCATGAGCAGGCCCCAGAACTCCTGCTCCACCAACTCGCGCGTCTTGCTCCGGAGCGCGATCTGCGCGCCGCGCAGATGCGTCTTTAACTCGTCCGGCCAGTTCTCTATCTTTCAGCCCTCATGATAGAGCGCGGCCAGTTACCGGGCGGGAGCCTGTTGGGCGTCGAGGATCGCCATGATCAGCCGGTAGAGCGGTTCTGAGCCCGGCACGTTGTGCAGCCGATAATCACTCACGCGGATCGTGACTCCGTTGCGCCGGTTCCGGCGATCGGAAGTCGAGGCATAAATGCGGCTGAGATCAGAGTCGTCCGGCAGCCGCTGCTCGACATCTGGGCGTGCATTCTGGTGGACCCGCCACAGCGGGTCCACCCGGAGTTGCCCGTCATTGTGGGTGAGCCGGTTCGGATTCTGCATGTGCAAATGGATAGGACCGGGCGCCGGCAGTGAAGAAAGATACAGAGGGCCGCAAAGGCAAAACCGACAGCCGCCGTCCCACACGCGGCAGGTCAAGCTGGGGTGCGTGTTCACACGGCCCGGGTGGGATGAAGAAGGTTATGCCATTCGCGACCCGGATTCCACGCCTTTGACCGGAGCCATCGATACATCCGAAGAGTTTGCCCGGCGAATCTCTCTGGAAGCTTGGAATCGGGCTGGAGTCGCGCACAAAAGAAGGTGGTCATGGGAGACAGTGCCGAATGGATTTGGAACGTGGCTGACCGGCACTTTGCGGGCGTGGTGCGAGTCGTCGATCTGTATCACGCTCGCCAGCACCTGTGGCACCTGGCTGGCAGGCTTCATCCTAACGATTCTGGAAAACAACAATCCTGGATGAAGGTTCATCAGAAGTGGCTCCTCGACGAGGGTAAGATCGAAAAGCTGGTCCTCTCGTTGCGCTCTACCCAATCCACCAAAACCGAAGTCCTGGAAAAGATTCTCACTGAGACTGACTACTTCGAGCGCAACGCGGAGCGTGTACGCCATCCGAAGTTCCGCCGTCAGCACCCATTCATCGGCGCGGGCGTGATTGAAGCGGGCTGCAAGACCCTCATCGGTTCCCGCCTTAAACAGTCCGGAATGTTCTGGACGGTACGCGGCGTTAACGCGATCATTGCCCCGTGCCGTTGTTACCTCAACGGCCGCTTCGAGAGCCATTGGGAGAATCGCCGGACGGCCTGAGTTGCACTTCGTTGTCGCAGCCTTCTCCCATGCACAATAACACCCTCCTTGGCAGAACAATCTACACTTCATCGAGCCGCACCGTGCGGCCCTGCTCCACTGAGAGGTACACCGCCCGTACCGCCCGCAACAGGCGGACACCATCAGCGAGCGGGATAGGCGCCGGGGCGCCTTCCAGAATGGCAGCGCTGAAGGCGCCCACCATTTCTGCGTACAGCCCCTTGCCACGCGCGTCGTAGCGTTCGATGAGCGGCTCTTCGCTCCGCGCCTGTTGCGCGTCGTATCGCTCCTGCGGATGGAAGATGGCTGTAGAGGAACCGCAGGATTCCTGGCCGATTGTGCCCTCGGCGAGGAAAGCGCCAGCGGCGCAGTAGAGTTCGAGCCGGTTACGGCTGGCCGCATCGGGGACGCAGAAACAGTTGTCGATCATGCCCTGCGCGCCGCCCGACAGTCGCACCAGCACAGCAGAGACGTCCTCCACTAAATCGCCGTAGCGCTGAACGCGCTGGCCCTGCATACCGCAGACCTCGACCACGTGCTCGCCCGAAATCCATTCGATCAGGTCAAGACAGTGGGTTCCCATGTCGATGAAACTACCGCCGCCGCCGAGCGCGAGGTTTTGCCGCCAGGCGCCGGCCATGGGTGGGTACCAACAGGTCAACTGCGCCCTCGCCAGCACCAGCGGGCCCCAGCGGCCGGATTGGAGTGTCGCGCGCGCCCGCGCATGTTGAGAGTGGAAGCGCATGCAGTAGGCGGGCATAATGCGGACCGCGGACCGCGTGGCAGCAGCCGCGATAGCATGCGCCTCCTCAACGGTGAGCACAAGCGGCTTCTCACACAGCACGTGCTTTCCCGCCCCCGCGGCGCGGGCCACCTGCGCCGCGTGGAGATGAGGCGGCGTGGCGATGTAAACGGCATCGATGTCTTTTGCCAGCAACTCCTCTTCGGTCCGGCAAACGCTTTCGATGCCGAAGCGAGAGGCCACCTCACAGGCCACATCCGCACGGACGTCCATGACCGCGCAGATACGAGCATTGGCGGCGCATCGTGTGACCTCCGGGATGGTGCGGCGTGCGGCGATGCCGCCGCAGCCGACTACGCCCCAGCGCACGATGGCGCCGGCGCGCGTGTCCATTATTCCACCTCCAGAATCGGCTGGCCGACGGCCACCGTCTCCCCAGGCGCGACCAACAGGCGCCGGATGGTACCACTCACTGTAGAGGGCGCCTCCACCACCACCTTGTCCGTCTCTACCGCTACCACGGGGTCATCGAGCGCGACGTCGTCACCCACCGCGACCATCCACTCCGATATAATCACGTCACTGCCAGCCTCGTTGAGCTTCGGCATTAGCATCTGCGTCATACTTGGTCTCTCCAATCTGTAATGCGGTCAATGCCGGATCTTGCCCGTCCGCAAAAACTCGGTGTACCGTTGCCGGTATTCCCGCTTGTAGTCTTCGACCGCCTTAGCGTAGCTCAGCACCGGCGCCGCCGCGCGCATGCTGCCTTTGACGGTGACGGCGCGCGTTGCCGAAGTGATGACCAGATGACCGTCCGCGACGTTCAGCGGCTTACCGTCCGCCTCCGCTTGCTGCACGTTGAAATACCACGGGATGCGGATTAGCACGCGCCTCGGCGCCTGTCGGAACTGGTGTGAGAAAGTCACCTGGAATCCATCCGCTCTGGCGCGCAGCGTGGCCGACACTGGACCGAAGACAGTCGGTTGATTGTTTACGACGATGATCTTCCCCGGCTGGAGCCACGCGGGCGAGACCGCTGAGTATAAGTAAAGGTCATTCTCGAATTCGCGCACAAGCATGTTCCGCAGTAACTCGATAGTCTTGCCGGAGGCCGGTCCGTCGGGGATCAGGTCGTGGCCCATCACTTCACGTTCGCTCCATGGCACCGTTCCGAACTCCTGCGGCGCGTGCGTGGAAGTGGTGTGTAGTAGCATCGCATAGAGGTCCCGTACTGCCAGCTCCTGATCCTCGGCCGCACCGCGCACCAGTGCATTCAGGGAATTGTCCTGGGTGTGCCAGTAGTGCAACCGGGGCGTTGTGTCGTACTCGTAGTTCTCGCCCTTTTTCGCCAGGGCCATGGGCAGGACGTAACCCAGAATGCCTTCGTGGTAGGTTGCCCGCGAGTGTTTAATCGTCGCTGTGACGCGCGGATCGAATGGCTTGAACAGCGGCTCGGGATACAGCGTCAGCATGTTGTCCCAGTGATTACCCGCCAACGTCACGTCCAGCGCGGGAGGAATAACTCCGCCGGACTTGGCCGTCTGCAAGGCGAGCTGCTTATCGAACGCCGCTCGGTAGCGCTTGTATTCGTCGCGGAATCGCTGCGCATCGGCGTTGTTGCCGATTGCCTCCGCAAGCGTGATGGCATTGTGAATTCCGATTAGGATCCACATATTCTGACCAGTCTGATGCGCGCCGCTGAGACCCGCGTCGTCGGTGATCTCCATTACCGGCATCAACCCCAAAGGGTCCGTTTTAACGATCTCGCGCTCCCAGGCCATGGCGCGCACTACGCCGGGATAGACCTGGCGCAAGAAATCGGAATCGCGCGTCAGAAGATAGTGGCGTCCCCAGCCCCAGAGTGAATATCCGAAACTCTCCCATAAGCGGTACTCCGCGGCCGTCTCGTTCTCCATGACGAACGCCCCGTTTTCGGCCTGCGCGGCCACGGAATACAGCAGGCCCTTGCGCGCGATGTCTTCCAGGCCCATGTAATCGAGCGCGATCAACATGTGCGCCGTATCGCACCCGCCGTAGAACCGATGATACTGGAACTTGTTTACGTTCGGAACATAGTGGTCGCCGCGCTTGTCCAGGGCGAGCAGATCGAAGACCGTGTTGGCGAGTAGGAATTGCTGCACTTTCGGCTCGGGAAACTGCATCCGCGGGTTCGTCGCGACTAGTCCATCCCAACGTCCGACCGTGCGGCTGAACACCTGCCCGTAATCGGCGGATTCAATCTGCCGCGCTTCCGCGGAATTCTTCACCACGGGCGCCAGGGGCATCTTGAAAACGAGCGTGCGCGCTTCGCCCGGCTTCAGCGTCACCCGGTAGGTCGCAACTCCCATCGGCGTATGTGCATTCAGGCTGTATTTCGGATCCCGGCTTCCGGCGATATTCCCTGTGAAGTACCGGTAAAGCCTAAAGCCGTTGTCGATGAGGCTCAACGAGAGCTGATCCGGTTCGGATTCTCCCGGGAACGTGTAGAGGATCCGGCCGTCGCGCACCAGCGCATTCCCGCCGAAAGAGTACTTCCATGCGGAACTGAATGCCGTGTTGCCCTCGGTGAACTGCTTCGGGATGAGCTCGAACCGCTGCCGGAAACGGTAGTCGGGCAAGCCGCCCAGCCCGTTCACCGGCGGACTAAACCTGTAGGCGCTGCTGAGAAAGGCAGTGCGTGTTTCCTTTAAAGAATTACGCAGCTCGACTTCCACGAAGTTTACCGGCACGCCTTCGAGCCCGCCGCCTAAGTCCGCGCCGAACATACGGAATCGATACCGCACGCCGTTCCGCTGCAGGTTGTATTCCACTACCGGCAGATAGCCCTTGTGCAGCGTGCGGATGCGTTCGTTCACCGGTTCCGGCGGATTACCGGTGAAGAACATCAGTTCGCCGAAACCGGTATAAAGATACCCTTCCGGCGTCACTTCCGAAGCCGCCGGCGCGTACAGTGCGCCGATAACATCGGTCGGCTGCGCGAAATATGAAAACGGTTTTCCGGCGGGATCGAACTCCTGCCCGTGCATACCACCACGCACCTGCGCCGTAGCGGCCGCAGCCACCGCCCACGCCGCGCAAACCATGGCGCTACTCCATCTCGTTGTCATGTCTCTTGACTCCTAGCCATGTCTCTTGCCTCTTGGCGCCGCAACTCAAGACTGGAGCCGCAGCTTCATATCGATCTGCCGCGGACGGTCGCGCGCTTCATTTGAAAGCCCACCGCGCCAACCGGAAGTAGCAAGCTCACGGAGATTGTGGCCAGAAATCTGGCTTGCTTGCCGTCGAACATAGATCACCTCTAACCCGTTGTCTTGAAAACAAAGGACTCGTCAAGGCATATTCGTAGCAGGTGCGCAGATCTGTCAAGACCTCTCAATACCGTGAACGGACCCTCAAATGGTTAGATCGCCGACTTCCTGGACCCACTCACGCGCCCACTCCACGGCATCGAAACCAAGATCCATGCAACTATTTCCGAGGAAAATGATGCCTTCGATACGTCCTGAGCGCAGCCATTCCAGGCCCTTGCGGCATTGTGCCTTCATCAGGTCGAGCGGCAACGATTGACCTCTGCCGTAATCGACCATGTAGCAGCCCAGCATTTTCCGTTGTCCCGGCGTGCGCTCGTCGATCTTCTGGAAGATCGCATCGAGGTTCTCGAACTCCTGCGAGTTGGTCCGCGGGGTGGGCCACAGCGTAAGAACATCGAACAGCTTAAGATAATCTCCCAGCGGCAGGTCGGCGTACCGAACATAGTAAGTGACGAAGGATTCTACTTTTTTGCCTGCCGCCTTCCATTGGGCTCGCAGCGCCGCCGTTTCCTCCACCGTCAGCACAGCGCGTTCGCCCTCGGTCTTGCCGGTGAAGAAGTCGTCAAACATCACCGCGGTGAAGTTGGGCGTCTTCTTCACCAGGTCGAGACCCTCTCTGCGTTCGGCGTCCGATGTAAAGCCACCCGAGCCGACCAGCGACCACGCCACGCGGCGGAAGGGACGCAGCGCAACGGCGTACTGTTCGAACGGCGGATCGAAGCGACCGTACTGCGCTTCCCCCTCGCTGGCCTGGACCATAATGACATTCGGAACTCCCAGATACAGGGCACTCTCTGCGGCGGTCATCGTAGAGCGCCGCTTCAGCGAGCGATAATCGGTGTTGGGCGGAACCGCAAACATCCACATGCGGTCGCGTACCGTCCCTTCTTTGGCAGCGCACGCCTGCGCACCGCCGGGTCGCGCCGCGCCGGCGGCGAATGCGCCGGCCGCGACAGTCTTCAAGAGCCCACGACGACTACTGTTCATGATTGCCTCCTCATCGCCCGCGCGTACGTTGTGCTAGGCTATCCACGCGTCCTCCACTTGGTGATAGCCGGCTGGCGCCGCTGGCGCCGCGCACAAGTCTCGAGAAATCTCTTCCGCCGTTCGGGCCACTTGTCTTGCGATCCGCTGGACGAGGCCGGCGACCTCCAGTCTTGCGCTCGCGGACACAAACATCCCTGCCACAACGGCTCCGAGGTTGTTCCGGATAGGCGCCGCGATACAGCAAACGGCGACGGCGGACTCTCCAAGGCTGCTCCCGGATATGGCCATTCGAACGTACACGATGTGCGGCCTGCGGTCTCCCGGTCCCGAACAAGCCAGTAACTCCGAGACGGCAGCCTTGCCCGCGGCCACACAGTATGGTTTGGCCTGCCGCGGAGGCCGCAGGCCGCTCACGGGGCCGGGCTGAGCATGGCGGAAAACGGCGGGGCCCATGGCGTATCGGGGCGACGCCAGGCAGGCCGGCAACCCGATTCTCGCCGCCATCTCTGCCACGTAACGCATGGCCAGACCGACGAATTGCGGTTCGGCGATCGCCTTCGCCGGACCGTTCTGCGCACGCAGGCGCAGCGCATACTGGCGCCCCGCGCTGCGGCGCAGGTAACCCCGTTTGCCCAGGCATGGTACCAGGTAGGGCGCGCCACTCTTGAGGAGTCCGCGGCGTTTGGCGCTAGACGCAAGCGTGAACCCGCGATTCTCCTCCGCCGGGATCTCCAGCAGGGCCAAGGCTCGCTCGACTGCCGGGGTTTTGCTGTCGGCCCGCATGACATTCACCAGCATGAGTATGAGAAAGACACGCACGTTCGCCGTTCCTATGAGCTGGCGCGGATGCCTTCGGCCGCGGGCTTAAGAGCAGCTCCGAAATGTTCGATGGCCGCCTCGATCGACTGCGCAATCAGACCGAGGATCTCGTTGAGCTGCTGCTGCGTGATGATGAGCGCCGGGGCGAGCACAAGAATGTCGCCGTTGTTGCGCAAGATCAAGCCGCGCTCCCAGCACCAGTCGCGAATCCAGCTCCCCACGCGCAGGGCGGGGTTGAGCTTGCGTTTCGCCGCGGGATCGGCCATCAACTCCAGCGCCCACAGCAGGCCGATGCCGCGTGCGTCGCCCACAATCGGGTAGCGGCGCAGCTTTTCGAACTCGCCTTTGAGGTATGCGCCCAATTTTGCCGCGTGCTGGACCAGGTTCTCTTTCTCGATGATTGCGATGTTGGCGAGCGTGGCCGCGCAAGCGATGGTGTGGCCTCCGTAAGTGCTTCCAGAACGGAGTTCGTGTCCGGGCGCTCGGAACACTTCCGCCACCCTGGCCGTCATGACCGCCGCGCCGAGGGGAATGTACCCGCCTGTGAATCCCTTGCCGATGGTCATGATGTCCGGCGTCACGTTCCAGTGCTCACAAGCGAACCACTTGCCGGTTTTTCCAAACCCAGTCTGCACTTCGTCGAAGATGAGCAGGATGCCGTGTTTGTCGCACAGCGCGCGCACGCCTTCCAGGTACCCATCCGGCGGTAACGGGAAGCCGGAGTTTGAGCCGGGAATCGGATCCATGATGACGGCTGAGATCGACTTGGGGCCTTCCCATTCGATCATTCGTTCCATCTCGTAGAGCGAGCTGAGTCCGTCTTCGACGCGCGTGGCAGGCGCGAAGATGGCGCCCGGTAGCAACGGCTCGAAATACTCGCGGAACCACGGGATACCGGTTACCGAAATGCCGCCAAGCGTGGTGGCATGGTACGAGAGCTTCCGCGCCACGACCTTGTACCGTTGCGGTTCGCCGCGCTCAAAGTGATATTGCCGCGCGATCTTAAGCGCGGTCTCGTTGGCTTCCGAGCCGCTGTTCACGAAAAACGAGACCGAAAGGCCGCCGGGCATCCGCTCGTCCAGCTTGCGCGCCAGCTCGATCAACGGCACGGTGAAGGCGTCTTCGTAGTTCGGAAAAAACTCGAGTTTTGCCATCTGCTCCTGAACCGCTTTGGCGATCTCGGGCCGGTTGTGGCCGCAAATGGAGGTCAACAGCGATGCGAACGTATCCAGGTAGCGCTTGCCGTCGATGTCGTAGAGATAGCAACCGTCGCCATGGACAAAGATCTTGGGGTACTTGGCGAGCGACGCGTTGCTGGCGAAGTGCGGGATGATGTGCGCGACGGCATCACGCTTCAGACGATCCTTCTCTTCTTCGCTGAGCAGATCCTTCTTCATGGCGCTCTCTCCATTGCTTCTTGCCAGACTTACCCGACCAACGAAGGCAGGCGATGAGCAACGCGGGCGCTCGTCTTGAGCGTCACTCGCAGGAGTATGGCACAATATTTGTTTCTTTGTCAATCAAAATATTACCTGATCTATACAGAGTCGACAGTCCTGCTGTATTCGCTGCAACCTCGGTATTCTCCCTTGTATAGGCGACTTTCTTCGCATGCAAGGCAGCACCAGGTGCTTGCATCGCCATATCAGAACATCTTTTGCATCACAAATTAAATTTGTTCTAGGGAGCGTGTTTATTACATGATGGGCGTGTTCCGAGTTTTCCATTTATCATTCGGTTGACAGGTGGCATATAGTGGACGCCGCCCTCCTGGGCGGCCAGTTGCAGAATCTCCAGGTAGCGCTTGTTGGCGTCCACGGGCGCCACCTCACGCAGCGCATCCCAAACCATGCGGAACCGGTTGGTGGGAAACCGTTCCTCCCGATAGCGGTAGTTTTCGAAGGCGCCGGGCTTACGCAGCAACCAGTCGATGATGTGCCGGTGGTCGACACGATGCTTGTTCCGGCCGCACAGCCGCGGCAACTCCTCCACCTTACGGCCGGCGTACCAGACTTCGACGATCTCCACCTTCAGGCGTGCCTCGGCCTGCTCGCCGATCAGATGGCTATTCACCGAGTATGCGTTGCGGTGCACGTAGATGATGCCGTCGGAGTCGACCTTTAGTCATTCTTCGTGGGATCGGGGTTGCCCCCGTTTTTGGCGTACAGCCGGCGGACAGTTGAAACATGGAGCGGGAGACGGGACTCGAACCCGCGACGTCCAGCTTGGGAAGCTGGCATTCTACCACTGAATTACTCCCGCGTCCTTTGCGGTTCAGCCACAATATAGCACAGGGTACGACCGAGCTGCCCTGCGTCACAATGGCCGGGAGAAGGCTATGCTCACCGATTTTCCGCTGGTTCGATCTTCCAGTGTCAGCGTTCCCTGCCCCATCCGGATCTCATCTCCCCGGGTGAAGCCTTGCGGCACGTATATATAGAAGAGCGCATAGCGGGATTCGATCCGGCTTTTGGCGGGTAGCCAACGATAGCCGGGTTGGTTCCACAGACGGCGTTCGGCGGACACGCGGCGTGCTTCGTCGAAGGGCATAGTGGAAAACTCCAGTCCTCGCACCAACTGCCCCGGTCCTTGATACCGCTCCCAATTCTGCACCCACGGAAACTCCTCGCGGCGAAACAGGCAGCCGATGAGCAGCCTCTTCTCCGGGTTCACCACAGTCACATAACCCAGCCGCCGCTGAGGATCTACCAGAGCCGTGCTGTGATCTACCCAGTCGCCCTGGGCGGCGGGTGGGATCCTGAGGTCCACCGTGCCGCCAACGAGCGCGGGCGCCATCGGCCAGGTGAAGTCCTGATTGGGCGGAAGGCGATGGCCGACGCCCGCCGGGTCCCGTTCGTATCCACGCGTTCTGGCGCGAGTGGCCGGCATGTCGGCGGCGGTACCGCCGCCGTCCAAAAACGGTGATCCCACGGTGAAGTGCTCCGCCCAGACCGCGGGACGGTCAAAGGCCACGTGGCTCTCCAGAGAACTGTCCACATACAACACGGTTTCGCCGTCCACTACGCGAAAAGTTCGATATAACTCCTCCTGTACCAGTGGCAGCCGCACGGCGAACGAGAGGCTGGTGACATTGCCCTGCTTCCCATAGCCGGTCACATCCCAGCGGCGGTGCACCGCTTCGCCGTGATTCGGAAAACCCGCGGCGCGCTCTTCAGCCGAAGGAATACCGAATCCGTCCACGCAGACCCACGAACCGAAGACAGAGCTTTGGGATGAGGGCCGGCCTGCCTCTCGCGACATACGGGCCGGATTCCACAACGGATTAAGCCGGGCAGGATCATCGTGGAGTATCGCAGCCGCGATTGAGCCCCCGTCAATCAGGATGGTGAACTCAGCCTTGTCACTGCTAAGCACCACCGCCTCCTTACCCTCATAGTCAGCCAGCGCCGGACGCTCGGTTGCCGCCGTGAGAGCCGCGGCGGCAAGCAGGGTAATCGCCGTACCACGGCCAATCCGCTTCATGCTTTCACTCCAAATGTTTTTTCCAGATACAGGCGGCTCAGCCGGAGATCTTCTTCGAGCGGGCGCGCCGGGCGCGTCCGTGGCTCATAGGCCAACTCCGACACCAGGTAGCCCGTAAAGCCGTGCTTCCGCATCCAGGCGGCGATCGCCTTGTAGTCAATATCTCCATCACCAATGGACTCGCTCCACACCCCGTCGCGCGAGCTTCGGATATGGGTGCTCAATACCCGGGAGCCAGCCTCGTCCAACAATTCCAGCGGCTGATTACCGCCGCGAAACACCCAGTCGAGATCCAGGTTGAACGAGACGAGCTTCGGATCGGTATGATGCAGCATCCAACGCCACTCCCGGGCGTTTTCGGCCATTTCAGGCGCATGCTGGTGAATCAACAGCGAGACCCCCTGCTGGTTCAACTCTTCACCGAGACCATTGATCATTCGTGCCTGGACGGCGAGTTCGGCGTCGGTCTTACGTTCATGGTTCGGCTTGGGATCGGCATTGAGGGTGAGGTATTTCGCGCCCAACAGGGAAGCGGTCGCGGCCTGGCGGCGAGCCCGTTCGATCGTCGCCCGGGCGGCGGATTCCTCATGCACCGGTCCGCCGATATAGGTGTCGCAAACTTCGAAGCCGTACTCGCCCACCAGCTTGCGGGTCTGCGGAAAGAGTTCCGGAGTGAAGAACGAGTTGAGCAGTGAGATGCGATGGTAACCGGCATTGTGGCTGGAACGGAACAACTCCGGCATTCCCTCGGCAAGTGAGATCTTGCGGGCGGCAAAATTCTGCGTCCAGACATAGACCTGAACTGCGATCCTCGGCGCATAGCGCGGTTTGGCGGCAACGGCGCCGGCCAGCGGAGCCAACAGAAAGCTACGGCGATCCATGTTCCTTACTCTACCTGTACGGTGAACCCGCTGGAGAGCAACTACCCGCGAATTTCTCTGAACACGCGCAGAAGGTTACCACCCAGAAACTTCCGGATACGCTCCTCACTCCAATTCCGGCTGAGCATGGCATCGGTGATCAACGCCAGGTCGCGGCAATCGCGCATTCCTTGAGGCAGCGTGGGGCCGCCGTCAAAGTCGGTGCCTAACGAAACGAAATCCTCTCCCACCATGGCGATCGCTTTTTCCACCACCTCCACCCACTCACCCGGCGTGATGCGAATCTGTTCGGGCGACGGAAAGCCAACCATCGGGAAGAGCCGGGCGGCGCGCTGGTCGATCTCCTCGATGCTCATCGAGGCTTCGTCTTTACCAATTGCACTGGTGTCCCAGAAGTCTTTCCGCGTATTCTGCCTGCGGTACTCGAAAAAGCTCGGCTTGTGGAATTCCGAGCCGATCTGAAAGCCGATCACGCCGCGTTTGGCCGCCACTTTCATCATCAGCTCATCGGACATCAGGCGCGGCAGGTTATTCACCGAACGCAGCCCATGGTGGGTGGCCACCAGCGGTTGCGTGCTAATCTCCAGGGCCTGCTCGATGGCCTCATCACTGGCGTGGGAGATATTGATCATCATGCGAAGGCGGTTGGCCTCCCGCACCAGATTGCGCCCCTTCTCATTCAGCCCATTCCATTTCGGCGGGGAGCAGCAACTGTCCACCGCATTACTGGTCCAGTTATGGGCCGAAAGCTGGAAAGCCCGCATGCCCATGCGGTAGAGGGCGCGGAGCACCGCCGGGTCGGCGTCCAAGTCCCAACTGCCTTCGATGTCGAGTACGGCGGCGATCCTGCCACTGGCGACAATCCGCTCAATGTCGCCGGGTTCCAGCGCAATCGCAACCTTGTCGCTGTTGCGTTCGATCTGTTCGAGGGCCAGGTCCAACAGACGGAGCGCCTGGCGAGTCTCATAGCGCGGCGGGTAGTAATCTTCGGTCACGAAGATGGAGAACAACATCGCGTCGACGCCACCCTCTTTAAGCCGCGGCAGGTCCACCTGGCCATCGTTCACCCGGTCGCCGATATCACCGTCCGAATAGAACTGGCGGTTGATCATGTGGATGTGGCCGTCAAACACCAGGGCGTCCCGGTGAAGACGGCGGGCGCGTTCGGAAACGCCGGCTGTGGTGATCGTCATATCGACTATCAGGATCGCCAATCGCGGCGCCCGTTGTCATCCGTGCAAGCGGCGCAGCTAAGCCTGGGGCGCCGGAACGGGCCCGGTTGCCTGAAATGACTGCCGTGGAGAGACGTACCGAATTGCCAGATGCGGCGTCTCGATGCGCTTCCCTTTCTGCCAACTGGAATCCATCAGCGCGGCCAGGATGCCGGTGGTGAGCAGCGTCCGCTCCACCGGGTAGGGCTCTTTTCCTGTGACGATGAACTGCTCGATCAGCCAGGTGAGCCGGGCAAAATGCCCGAACCACCGCACCGGCTGGAGCCACATCTCGGCACTTACCGGCCCGGCGCGGCCTTGCAGTGTCCAGGCGACGCAGAAGTCCTGAATCTGGCCGTCGAGCATGTAGTGCGCCGCCACCAGTCCACTGCGGTACTCCACCAGGAAAAGCGCCGGTTTGCTGACGTGCTCCCTCATCGAGCCCCCAATGTTACTCCCGGCGCGGGCCACTGCTTCATCCAGCAGCTTGCCGGCCCAGGGATGCGCGTCGGTCCATCGCCAGACCTCGGCTCCGTCCAGGCATTGTACCGCCGCCACGCCCGTCTCCCCGCCCTCGCGGCGCTCCACAATGCACTGTAGAGCCTCCAGAGAATGGAACCCGTAGGCCTCCTTGCCGCCGTAAAATGCCGCCACCGCGTGCGAGACACGCGCGCCGTATGCCAACTCCACCTGCGGCCGCCGCCAGGTCAATGGCACCGAGGAGCCAGCCATTAGCGGAAAACCCATCTGACGGGACTGGTCGTACATCCACTTGGCTTTCTTCCAGTCGTAGGAGAAATGTTTATCGCAGTAAACCGGGACCGTCCGGCCGGTTTGGCGAAAGACGCCGACGATCTGACTATACAATTCGTAGCGCGGATAGAGGTGTTGCCCCTTCTCGTTGGATGGATAGTTGCCGTGTTCGCCGATAAAGACCACGCCGCCAACCGCCAGCTTGGGCGAGTCCAGGCACATCGCCTCGCGGATCGTCGGGCAGATCCTGAAGCCGTAGCGGACAGCCAGCGGCCGGCTCATGTCGTTGGAAGGCACCTGGTCGGTGTACATCGAGACGACTTCGACGGCGGGCTGGTGGAGCTTGCCATCGTATTCGTAACCTTCGATCAAACGCCCGGCGATCACATCGGCGTGCGAGTTGAGCCGGTATTCGGTGACAACGGTTGCAATCGGTGGCCGCGCGGCGGCCGGCCACAGACGCCGGACGCCGCCGGCGAGCGCCAGTGCCCGGCCGGCCCGCAGAAGATCCCGCCGGTGAAGTTGAACCATCACCGCACGATGATACTAAACCCGGAGTTCACGCCTCGCCATCATTGGGGGCCCGTAAAGTCGTCGCTACTGGGTCTGCACCTCAAGGTTGGACACTTTTGGCCGTGGCGCCTTCGGCGGCAACGGCGGTTTCGGCGGAACGGGCGTCAAGTTACGGCCGAGTTCCTCCCCGGCCCCGGCCCGGCGCACGGTGATATCGCCGCGAAGGGTCTCCATCTGAATCAGCGGCCCACCGCCCACGCTACCGGCCAGGTTGGCGCTTCGCCCGCTGGAGGTTTGCTTCAGACCCTCACCGAAGTCATTATTGATGTCACCGCGGCGGGTATCGGCGTGCAACTCGAACTTGGCCTGTGCCGGCAAGGCCACATCAATGTTTCCGGCAGCGGTGCGCAGGTTCAGTCTTGGGACCGGCATCTTCGTTGAAACCACGTCGATGTCACCTCGCTTCACGTCCACTTCGGCCGAATTGGTGACATTGACCAGATGAACATCCTTGGACTTGGCGGTTATCCGGAATGGTCCCACCGCATCGCTGATGCTGAAGTCGCCTAAACTCATGCGCGCCTGTCCGGACAACCGGCCAACCTCAAACCTGGTTCGCGGTGACTCAAAATGGATGGCCTTTTCAACGTTTCGAAACTGCAGGTCTCCCGAATAGGAACCATTCACGAGAACCTGACCTTTGATATTTTCCAGTTCCACATCCTGGCCGCCGCCTTTAATCTCGATTCCCGCGGCGGCGTTGGACGCCCGGATGATGTCGCTGCGGCGCGTGTCGACACGAATGCGGCCGCCGATATTCTGCAGCCGCACGCCGGCATTATCGCTATCGACATCCACTTCGCCGTCGATGTCGCTAATCTCGAAGTCGCCATAACGGCCATGCACCTCGACGCTGGTTCCGCGCGGCACGGTGATCTCCAGATCTTCGGTGATCTCACGGCCGCCGCTCACCCGCTCCTGGTTGGTTCGTATAGTGACACGGTTGCCTTGGACGGCAAAATCCAAAAGCGACTGCTTGTTGGCCGCGTCCGCATCGCTCTGCCGCAACGCGCGGATCGTCTTGCGGCCGCTGACAGTAACGCTATCCGCGCCGGTTCCGGTGATCCGGGCGTTGCCGCGGAGGTTTTCGATTATGATATGGGCGCTTTTTGGCGCGTCCTGCTTCTGCTCGGGAATCGGGTAGTCGAACGGCTGCCCCAGCCAGCGCATGCCATGAATTCGAATGGGACCGAAATGGGACCAGTTGTCCGCCAGGCCCATGGCGCCCTGAATCGTCGCGCCGAAGAAGATCACCAGTGCCACCAGCGCCCATTCGCCTCCCGACATGCCGCGCGTGGTGGATGAATCGGCGCCGATGGCGGAAATGGAAATCTCGGCCAGGCGAATCACCCCCCAGGCAATCAGCAGGAACGGCCAATAGCGCGCCACCAGCCGGAGCAGCGATAAATCCGGCCGCAGGTTGTTGATCAGGAACAGCGCGCCAACGGCGATCAACAGCAGCGGCACCACAATGGTTGAACGTCTCATGAATTCCCCCAGACTCCGCTATGAGCCCGTTTGGCGCACGGTGCCCCATTCCAGCAGTCTCAAGACACCGTAGACAATGATCAGCACCGGCCAGGTTCGCCAGAACGGGTACGGGCCGAACTGGTCCACCGCCAACAGTGAGCCGAGAACAATCAGCATGATCGGGCCGCGGATGGCGCTCATCAGATTCGTGTTATTCATGGTGCGTCTCAGACTCAGGCGTTACCGCCGGGACGGGCTCTTTGCCGGCCGGATCGGTGATCCGCATGTAGAACATATAGATACCCAGCACGATCAGCAGCACGGGCCAGTACCTGAGCATCTGCTGAATGTGAATAATCTCCAGATTATTGAGCAGGAAGACGACGCCCAGCACAATCAGTATCAGCGGGGCGATTGGGAAGCGGCTGCCGCCCATCGGACTCCGCACGGGAAACAGGCTGGAGAACTCGTCTACCGGAAGCCCAAGCTGGCGCTTCTTGGCCGTGTGGTAGGCTTCGAACGCCATGTAGAAGAACCACAGTGCGATCATCAGGCCGACCAGAACATCGAGGCCGCCGGTTCCGGCTTCCTGGATGCTGATCAGCAATCCGATCACCACCACATGGACCAACCCCTTGGCGTATTGGCCGTTGTAGATGGCGCCCACTCCTGGGATCCAACCCAGAACGAATGCCAGTCCGGGCGATACCGACGAGTCTACGATCGCCGGGGCAGGCGCCGGTGCGGTCCAAGGCGAGACCGGAGAGGCATTCGGCGGCCCCGCGGGCGTGACGGGCGCGTGCTCGGCGCAAAATACGGTTCCTTGCACCGGCTGCCGGCAAGTTCCGCAAAGAGCCTTGCCGCACGTCCGGCAGAAGGCAACCGCCTGAAGGTCGGGATGGTTCACACAGTTCATTTTTGCCTCTCCTTACTCGTTTGATCGTTCTCCGCGCTACCCGTCTTCGCCGGCGGCGCCGGTCTGTTTGCCGGAGCCGGCCCGACGCGGCCGTCCGATGGCTGTGCATCGGTTCGCGCCGCGCCGGACGCCGATTCCCAGTCATTCAATCTCGACTGAATCTCGTAAACAAAGCGCAGGCTGTCGTAGTACTTCACCGCGCGTTCCCAGGTGCGATGGATTCTGTCGTCCAGGTACCCCCAGACTTTCTCCGGGCGGAGATCATCAGGGCGCCACTGGTAGCGAATTCCGGCAAACTGGGCCAGCATGGAGAAAGAGAGAATGGTCATCGCCATCCCCATGGCAAACCTTGGCTGCAACAACGGCGCAAACCTGCCGCGCAGCCATCTCAGTCCGCTTACGCTGCCCTGCTGACGTCCGGGAATTTGGAACAGGACCCGGTTCACCAGTTCCCGGGGCGGCTCCACCGGAGCGGCAATGGAAATGAACTCGACTGCCGCTCCGGCATCGGCGGCCAGCGCGGCGCAACTCCCGCACACGTGCAAATGCGCCTCCAGCACGCCGCTCGCCTCCGCGCCCAACGTGCCGTCGATGTAATCACAAAGCAGAACTTCGATGTCGGCGCACGTCATAGTGTTACCCTCCGCCGCCGCAGGAGTTTGCCCAACTCCGCCCGTCCCCGGTTGATACGCGATTTCACGGTTCCTTCGGGAACGGTTAAAATCTGGGCGATCTCCTTATACTCCATCTCCTCGATGTCTCGCAGGATCACCGCTTCGCGAAGCTCCGGCGAAAGTTTCTGTAGTGCCCCCTGCAACAGTTCACTGGCTTCCCTGCCGGCCAGCATGTGATCGGTTCGCGAAGCCGCGCCCGTCTTTTGTTCGAGTACCAGGAGTTGGTCCTCAATCGGTTCGCTGGACCGTTCCAGCTTCGATCGCCGGTAGTAGTCGATCAGCAGGTTCCGGGTCAACCGGGACAGCCAGACACCGAACGATCCCTCACCGGAGCGGAAACTGCCCAGGGTCCGGAATACC
Source organism: Bryobacterales bacterium (assembly GCA_020854055.1). Lineage (GTDB taxonomy): Bacteria > Acidobacteriota > Terriglobia > Bryobacterales > Bryobacteraceae > JADZGD01. Next base: position 144,844 of record JADZGD010000118.1, read on the forward strand.
CGGATGAACACGTCCTGGGTCAAATCCTGCGCTGCGCCATCGTTATTGGTAAAGCGATAACAGACCGAATAGACTCGGCGCGTGTGGACCTTTACCAGGTTCTCCCACGCCGCTTCATCGCCGGCCAGGCATCGCACCACAAGTTGCGCATCCAGATCCAAGCAGTCCCCCGGCAGCTTCGAATGAGCCTCAACCCGTTTCACCAGCGGACCGGCCGCCGCGAATTCCGTTACTTGGGCTGCGCTCGACATGAGAGTTTCCGCCTGGAAGCCGGCGGCCAGCCGCCGGGGCAAGCGAGTTCAACAGACGCCGTTCCATTACTACCGGCTGAGATTTCGGCTTCCAGTTATAAGAACGAGGAATTATCATAAGAAGTTCGCGCAAATTGCGCTGCGGGCGCAGAACTTCATTCTAGCCCTTCTTTTGCCGGAGTCATCGGGTTCTGTTCGACCTGCTTCCGGCCAGCTTCGGACCGGAGGCGTTATAACCAGACGACGCATATTGACCGCTGCTTTTCTCGCTGCGCTGTGCGGCTTGGCAGTGCTGCTGCTGGTGAGGCGCTTTGCCGACGCGGGGTTCAGTTGGACACGCTTCATCAGTATTTTCAGCAGCTTGCACGGCGGGTGGCTAGCAGCGGCGGCCCTGTTTGCCATCGCTACCTATCTCGGCCGGGCCATCCGCTGGGCGGTGATTATCCGTCCCCTGCGTCCGCACCCCCATTTGTGGAGACTGTTTTCGGCAACCGCCATCGGGTTCACCGCGGTTGTCATCTTCGGCCGGGCCGGAGAGCCGGTGAGGCCCTATCTCATTGCCAATGCCGAGAACCTTCCGTTCCCTTCACAGGTGGCCGCCTGGATGCTGGAGCGGATCTACGACATGCTGGTGGTACTGCTGATCATTGGAATCGCCATGTCCGAGGTTCATCGGACCGGGGTGCGCCTGGGACCCAAACTGGCGTTCGTGGTCAAAGCCGGTGGCTACGCGGCTGCCCTCGGAGGCATACTTTGCCTGCTCGTTCTGTTCCTGTTTGCACGCTACGGTGAGCGCATGCGCTCCCGGTTGCTGGAGGCGCTGACATTCCTGCCGCCGGTGATCTATGAGCGTATCTCCCGCATCGTCCATGCGTTTGTCCAGGGAATGGAGGCAAATCGCTCTCCAGTGGCAGTGTTACAGGTGGTCAGTTACACCGTGCTCGAGTGGACTATCATCGTCGGCTGCTACGTCTGCCTGTTCCGGGCGATTCCCGCAACTGCCGGGTTCAACCTGACGGCGTCGCTGGTCTTCCTGGGCTTCGTGGCCATAGGAAGCGTATTTCAACTGCCCGGGATCGGGGGAGGAGTGCAGATCGCATCCGTCCTGATCCTGACCGAGCTATTCGGACTGAAGTTGGAGGACGCGACAGTAGTAGCTCTGATGATTTGGCTTATTACATTTGTAATAATTGTACCGCTAGGGGTGCTCCTGGCCTGTCATCAAGGTCTCAACTGGAAGAAATTCAAGGAATTGGAGGAGAAGGCCGCGCTATGACGTGCCCCTTCTGCGGATTTCGAGAAGACCGCGTGATTGACTCGCGAGAGAGCAAGGAGGGCGATGTGATTCGCCGCCGCCGGCAGTGTCTCTCGTGTGAACGCCGCTTTACGACATACGAAAGAATTGATGAAATCCCTTACATGGTTGTGAAGAAGGATGGGCGGAGGGAAAAGTTCGACCGGCAGAAGATCCTCTCCGGATTGCTGAAGGCGTGTGAAAAGCGACCGGTCTCGATGGGCAAGTTAGCCGAAATCGTAGATGAAGTGGAGTCTAAGATCTCGGATAGCGCCGAGCGCGAGCTATCTACTACTATTATCGGAGAGCTGCTCATGGAGTACCTCAAGACCCTTGACCACATCGCCTATGTCCGCTTCGCATCGGTTTACCGCGATTTCGAAGATGCGGAAGCTTTTCTGAATGAACTCAAGGAGTTGGTGCGTCTAAAACGTGGGTGACGGATGAAGCGGACTGGTACTGGCCAAAAGCAAAGTCAGGCAAATGTAACCAAATCGGATGGGAAACATCTTTCAAATAGGGACTTAACTTCGGCAGTGTTCAATGATACAGTGGTAGATGGCGCTCGATTCGGAAGTGTCGTCTGTCGGATCACCGGCACCCGTCGGACAAGATTTCTCGAGTTTCAACCCCAACCCATGCGGACCGACTCCGCTGTGTAGGGGAAGTGAGTCTTATAGTGGACCATTTCGAAGATCAATTCTTAACAGACAATCGCGAACCGTTGGGGATTCCTTTCGATGAAGACGCAAATTTCTTTCATCCAGAGGAAGTGCAGGAAACAGACGACTTTCACGCTAGCCAGCAGGTTGAAGAGTCCATCTACACGGACGATCCGGTCCGGGTTTACCTGCGCGAAATGGGCGCCGTACCGCTGCTGACCCGCGAAGGCGAAGTTGACCTCGCGCGCAAAATGGAGCGCGGTAAGCTGCGGATGCAAAAGGCGATCAGCCGTTCTGCTCTCATTCAGTTGATCGTTGTCGAGATGTCGGAGCAGCTCAAGAAAGGCTCCATCGAGCTGGATGAACTGGCCGACGTCGGGGACGTGGAGGAGAATACTACCGCCGACAGCAAACGCCGGCTGGAGATCCGGCAGATGTTTGTTGACGTCGGTACGCTGCAAAAGCGTCAGGCAGTCCTGCTGGACAAGTACAACGCGATTACACCTGGAAACAAGAAGGTGCGCCGCAAGGCATCCTCCAAATTAGCTCGCTGCAAGGTGGAGCTATCGCGCTCGATCCGTGCGATTCCTTTTCTCGCCGGCCGCTGGAAGCATTTCGGCAAGGAGATCGAACGGGCTTGCGAGGAAATCTCTCACCTCGACGCGGAGCTTCGCAAACTGGAGCAGCGGGGCGGAAGCGTCCTGCAGCCTCGCATTCGAGAACTGAAGCGGGAGATCAAGAAGCGAGAGATTCAGGCCGGAGCTACCCTTACCGAACTGCACCATAGCCTGCAGGTGATCCGGCAGGGCGAACTGGAAGCCGAACGGGCCAAGAAAGACCTGGTGGAGGCGAACCTCCGCCTGGTGGTTTCAGTGGCTAAGAAGTACGTCAATCGGGGTTTGCATCTTCTTGATTTAATTCAAGAAGGAAACATTGGCCTGATGCGCGCCGCCGACAAGTTCGAATACCGTCGCGGTTACAAGTTTTCCACCTACGCCACCTGGTGGATCCGACAGGCGATCACTCGCGCCATCGCCGACCAGTCGCGCACGATTCGTATTCCTGTTCACATGAACGAGAGTATGAATAAGTTTCTGCGTGCTACGCGCGAATTGGAAAAGGAACTCGGGCGGGCTCCTACAAATGACGAAATCAGCCGCCGGATGGACATCCCGGTAGAGAAGGTCCAAAAGCTGAAGACAATTTCCCGCGATCCGGTTTCGCTTGAAACTCCGGTTGGGCGCGATGGCGAATCGGCATTGGGCGATCTGATCGAGGACCGGTGGGTCGGCTCGCCGGTAGACGCCGTAATCGATTCCAACGTCCGCGACGAGACTGCCAACATTCTTAAAACTCTCTCTCCAAAGGAAGAGAAAGTGATTCGTTTGCGTTTTGGCATCGGATGTGAGCGCGAGCACACACTCGAAGAGATCGGACAGGAATTCGACGTGACACGCGAGCGAATTCGACAAATCGAAGCCAAAGCGCTGCGCCAGCTCCGCTCCCCGGAACGTGCCCGGCACCTGCGGGCGTTGCTGGCCGCGCGATAACCGTTTCTTCTTCTCCAAGGCCGGAGTTCACAACTCCGGCCTTCGTGTCTGTACACCCCGGTCTCGCGCCTCAAAGCCTCGGAAACCGTTTCGGACTACGCTAATCTAATCGTGGACGATATTGTGCAACGCGGAGAGATTCTGGCGCGGCTTCGTGAAAGGATCGTCGCTTTCGCGGCATCTCGATATGCGGGGGATCGGGCGGAGGACCTCGCACAGGAAGTGCTGCTGGTGCTGGAGGAGAAGTACGCCGGAGTCACCGAACTCGATCAGTTGCTTCCGCTGTCGCTGCAGATTGTCCGGTTCAAGATGCTGGCCGAATGGCGTAAATCCGCCCGGCGCGCGGAGCGAGGCAGCCTTTCGGTGGAGGATGTTCCTCTACCCGATCGCAATCCCGACCCGGAGCAGCGCGCTGAAAAGAAACAAATGCTGGAGCGGCTCAAGGCGGCGCTCGGCGGCCTCGGCGGCCGCTGCCGGGAGCTGTTCCGTTTGAAGCTGGCGGGCATGTCGTTCCCGGAGATTCAGCGGGTGCTGGGTGTCAAATCCATCAACACGATCTACACCTGGGACTCGCGCTGCCGTAAACAATTGCTGGAGAAGATGGGCGGCCGATGGGAGGCGGGAATCTGATGGCAGACCAACCGGATCGACGCCGGCTCGATCAACTCCTCGGAGGCTATGCCGCCGGAACGCTGACACCACAAGAACGAAAAGCGCTGTTTGAGGCGGCCCTGACCGATCAAACCCTCTTCGACGCCCTGGCCCGGGAGGAGCCATTGCGTGAGCTGTTGGCCGACCCCGAGGCCAGGGCCGAACTCCGCGCGGCGTTGGAGCAGAGGCGAGCAAAGCCGGCGCCGGCAGGGTGGCGGGCGTGGCTGCGGCAGCCGGCCTTGGGCGGCCTGGCCCTGGCCGCGGCGGTTGGCGTAATCACGCTGGTGGTGGTGGTCCGGCCCTGGCACGGGAAACCAACGGCTGACCGGGCGGTGGAGATGGCTCAGCGGCGTCCCATGGAAAAGCCGCTTCCGGCGCCCGCGGCCACCGGCGAACCCAGCGCTGAGCCGCGGGCAGCCAGCGCGGCTCCATCTGGAGCCGCTCCGCGTCCGAAACGCCAAGCCCCTCGGCGAAGCTTTGCGTTGCGGCCAGACACAGCCGGCCCAAAGGCGGTTTCGGACGGCCTACCCGCTCCGCCCGTGATTTCCAGCCGTACGGCAACGGATTCGGCCGAAAAGTCGACGCCGGAGTTGCACGCCGCGGCGCCGCCGCCACCGTCCCCCCCGGTTGCCATGACTCTGCCACCGGCGCCGGCCGCGGAACCGGGTTTGCGGGAGTCTCCAGCCGCGGGCGGCGGAGTTGCCGGGTATCTCGCTGAAAATACCTCGATGCGGCGCAGTTCGAAGGCCGGCCTCCAGGCCCGTCCGGAAAGTGCGCGGCCGGCCGGCCCCTCCCTCAGTATCACCGTGCTGCGAAACGGCGCGAAAGTGAATCCGGTGGATCTGACCTTCACTACCAGCGACAATGTGAGGCTGGTAGCCGGAGTGCCTGCCTCCGGACATCTCTACGTCGTCGCCAGACGTGGCGCCGAACCCTGGCAACTGCTGTTCCCGGCCGATCCGGCGTCGGAAGCGGCCAGCCGCGTGGAAGCGAAAGCCTCCTACTATGTACCCGCCGGCGGACCCCTGCAGCCGGACGGCTCCGGCGATCTTGTCATCCGGCTGATTCTCACGCCAACCGCCCTGGACCTCGCCAACGGGCCCGGCGCGATAGCGCAAGCTGCTGCCGCGGCGGGCTCCGGGATCCTCTCCCGTGAGATCCACTTGAAATTTCGTTAAGTTCGAGTGAAAGGGTACCCTCCCCGGCGGCATTACCTCAGCGAACGGACGACAAACGGTCCGGGAGGATCACACCATGAAAACCATGTTACTTACGTTGTCTTTCGCCGCCGCCATGTTCGCACGCCAGCAGCCAGTTACCGAAGGCACCCTGACCGTTGTCAGCGGAAGCCAGGCCGGTGTTGCCTGCCCCCTTAAACACACCACCGTCGAATCCAGGATCAGCGGTTTCCTGGCCCGCACCACCGTGACCCAGGTATTCGAAAACACCATGGAGGAAAAGATCGAAGCGGTGTACGTCTTTCCGCTCCCGCAGCGCGCCGCGGTCGATGACATGACCATGGTCATCGGAGACCGGACCATCCATGGCATCATCAAGACACGCGAGGAGGCTCGGGCAATTTACGAAGCCGCCCGGAACGCCGGCCAGACCGCCAGCCTGCTCGACCAGGAACGGCCGAATATCTTCACACAATCGGTTACCAACATCGTTCCCGGAGCCGCCATCCGCATCAAAATCAGCTACGTCGAAACTCTTCGGTACGAAGCGGGAACGTTCGAATTTCAATTCCCGATGGTGGTTGGCCCCCGTTACATTCCCCGCCAGACTCGCGATGCTTCGCGGCTCACACCACCGGTAGCCCAGCCGGGGACGCGCGCCGGACACGATATCTCGCTGGAGATAACGCTCGATGCCGGCTTTGCGATTGGTAATTTGAACTCGCCCACGCACGAGGTGGTGATCGATCGGACAGCCGCCAACCATGCCGCCGTCCGGCTGAAGGCCAAGTCCGTGATCCCCAACAAGGACTTCATCCTGCGCTATTCCCCGGCGGCCAACCGGATTGAGGACGCCCTGCTGATGCACCACGACAAACGCGGCGGGTTCTTTTCCCTGATTCTCACGCCCCCCGCAAGGATCGAAGCCACTGATGTAACGCCGAAAGAACTGGTCTTCGTGCTGGATACGTCCGGTTCCATGGAGGGCTTTCCCATCGAGAAGGCCAAGGAGGCTATGGGACTGGCTCTTGACGGACTCTACCCGCAGGACACCTTCAACCTGATCACCTTCTCCGGAGACACTCACGTTCTGTTCCCCCAGCCAGTGCCGGCGACACCCGGGAACCTGGCCAGAGCCCACGCCTTTCTGACCAGCAGGCAGGGCCGCGGCGGCACGGAAATGATGAAGGCTATCCGGGCGGCGCTCGATTCCTCCGACAAGCAGGATCATATCCGCATCGTCTGTTTCATGACGGATGGCTATGTGGGCAACGATTTCGACATCATCGACGAAATCGGCAAACATCCCAATGCGCGCGTGTTCTCCTTCGGGATCGGCAGTTCGGTAAACCGCTTCCTGCTGGACAAAATGGCCGAAGCGGGACGTGGTGACGTGGAGTACGTCGGGCTGAACGACGACGGCTCCGCCGCGGCCGCGCGCTTCCATGAACGTGTGCGCAACCCTTTGCTCACGGACATTACCGTCGACTGGGGCGGGCTGCCGGTGAGTGAGGTCTATCCCGCGCGGATTCCCGATCTGTTTGGCGCCAAACCGGTGGTGTTGGCCGGGCGCTACAGCCGGGCCGCCGCGGGAGTGATCAAACTGCGCGGCCGCTTGGCCGGTCGGCCTTTCGAGCGGAGCATCCGGGTGAGTTTCCCCGCCGTTGCCCAAGCGAACGATGCCATTACTTCCATCTGGGCGCGCGAAAAAGTGGAGTATCTGATGGCAAAAGACTGGACCGGCCTCCAGCGCGGCTCCATGGAGCCGGCGACGAAGGCCATGATTACACAACTCGGCCTGGAGTACCAGCTGATGACGCAGTTTACGTCTTTTGTCGCCGTGGAAGACCGCGTCGTCACCGACGGCGGCAAGCCCGCCATCATTCAGGTTCCGGTAGAAATGCCTGAAGGCGTTAGCTACGAAGGAGTCTTTGGTGAAGCGCTACAGAGATCACCGATGAAGGCATCTGGCGCGCCGCGCCGCGCTCTCATTGAGACCTCATCTCCGATAATCGCCCCGGGCCCCATCTTGCGCGGTGAACGGACCGGATCTGCACCACCGTTCGCCGGGCCCCCAAAATCGGACACCGCAAGGGTTAGCGACCACCAGGCGGCAAAATTGGACCCCCGGCTGGTCTCTCTGCTCAACTGGCACACGGACAACCCAACGGCAACCACCGATCCGGCCGGGCTTATGAAGAATGGCCGGGTAGAGATTCGCATCACGCTCACCTCCGCCGATGAGGGCACTCTCGCCCAACTGAAACAACTCGGGGTGGAGGTGATTTTCCATCCGCACGGAATGAAGCTGCTCATCGGCCGCATTCCGGTGGGGAAGTTGCACGCTTTGGCGCAACTGCCCTCGGTTACGTGGGTTGGATTGGCGCGTTAAGCGCAACGGGCGGCGGAGACGGTGTTGTCCCCGCCGCCCGTTAATTACTGGAGCAACGGAGTGCCGGCCCAACTCCAGATTTCCGCGCCGCTGACGAAGTAAATTGTCGATCCCCGCACCGCGAATCCCGCCGTAACATGAGATGGTGCGCGGGCAATCAACTCCACGTTATTAGTTGCCGTATCGACGCGGAAGATCCCCTCGCCCGACAGACCCACCAGTTGGCCATCCCCCATGTTGGCGATTGCGTTATAGATGAACCCGCCAAAGGGTATCGGCTTCCGGTCTACCACGCGACGCGCGGCCGGATCGAATACAAACAGGGTTCGTCCCGCGATCCCGTAGACGAGTCCGTTCTTAGCCGTGATCAAGTCCGTCACCGTCGTCGCGCCCGGCACGGGCACGGTCTCGAACTCCTTTTGGCGCGTATTGGGGTTCCACACATAAATGCGCGCCTCAGTGGTGGTAGGACGGCTTCCGCCACCTCCACCAACGGTCGTTCCACCGATGATCCGGTCCTTCCAGGCGGCCAGCGAGACCACGCTTTGATCCGTAACCAGGTTGTGGAGGTCTTCCACGCTGTCGGTCCTGGTGTCCCACACCGCCATTCCGCCGCCTAGCTTTCCGTAGCCCGAAACCGCACCTACATAGGCCTTTCCGTCTGGACCCTCAATCATCGCCTGCGGACGCCAGGCGGAATCCGAGCCGGCAAAGTTCACCAGCAACGGATTCTTCGGTGACTTGTCAAGCTGGAACGGACGTGCCGTGTCGAACTTCATCAGCGGAGAAAATGCCGAGTACGCGGCGCCCAGCAGCCAGGGACCGTGCCGCAGAAACGAGTAGAACTCGCCCCCGCCCAGCGCACCCAGTTCCTGGACGTGGCCGTCCGCTTCCAGACGCAGCAGATAAATGGGCAGCACCGAACTGCCATAAAGCTTCTGATCGGGGCCGAAGCCGATCCGGAATATATTCAGCAGGTTGCCCTGGTAGCGGTAATCATGCGACACCGCCTGTTTGGTCTTCGGATCGGTGACAGTGATTGTGTGATCCTTCAATTCGACGGTCTTGCCGTTGGCAAGCACATTCGCCGGCGCGGGCGGCTCGGCATCGCCGGCAGCGATCTGCTGTACGGTCCAGCCTTTCATCCGAAAGTGCCTGTCGTTCAATGTGGCGTACGCAACGCCGCTGGCAGCGTGATAGACCTGCGTTATGCCCACGGCCTGGAATTGCGGCGGAAGAATTTCCCGGTGCTCTCCGGTAGCGATGTTGTAGGCGGCGATATTTGCTTTACTGGTCCCAATACCCGCATACACGAAGCCGTCGCTACTGGCGGCCACCCAGCGGGCATACTGCTCGACGGGATCCATCCGGCCCAGGTCCTCGAGTTTCCCGCTGGCCGGATCATAGCGGACTAACTTCGCTTGCGGATAAGTGACCCCGTACAATTTCTTGTCTGTGCCGAAAGCGGCATCCCAAATGTACTCTTCCGTCGCGCTGGGACGGCCCAGGTCGATCAGTTTTCCAGCTACCGGATCGAGCTTCAGAAAATGAGCCTTGGGCAATGTTCCCAGGTAAAGATTGCCATCCGGCCCTTTCACCATGCAGCGGGCTCCGGATTCGGTCGGGGCCGGGTTCGGAAACACCTGGAAGCTTCCGTTCTCGGGATCGATTCCCACGACATCGATGGTGTGGTCCAGGTACAGGTAGCTGGCGTAGAAGCGCTCCGATCTTCCTCCCGGACCCGGCCCCACCGCGGTCGCAACCAATCCGCCAAGACCCTTGTAAGTTCCCAGACGCCGGAATTGATCCGGGGCAGGCGGCGCGGCGGCCGCCGCCAGTACGCAGAATCCAACCACGAAAGCCAGCGAGTGGCGTATGATCATGCTGCTATCATAATCCGGCCACTCATCAAGATGCCGGAGATCGCGGTGTTAGAAACACGTGCGGTAGAGATCCACCACGTTGTAAGAATCGTCCACCACCGGAATTACCCGCCACTTATCAAACGCCGTGCAGGGATGGGAGATTCCGCAACAAACCTTGTCACCCACTCGAAGCGAAGTCCCATCGGCAAGCGTCATGTGCGCATGTTGATCGTTCAGCGAGGTGATGGTTGCTCGCGGCACATTCAACGGCACCGGCAAGCCCACGTCAAACGGCGCATCGCGTTTGCCGAAGCTGAGCAACGCCAGCGTGGGTTCGGGAATCGATTGAACGTAACTCCACAGCTCGAGCGCCGGGCGGAACCGGGGAATGTGCCCGGCCGAACGAAGCTCGGCTGCTTCGAGCAGTTGGGCATAATACTGGTGATCGTGGGTGACGTAGCAGCCACTCCGCAAGACTTTTTTCCAGGCAGCCGGCGCGCGGTCAAACACTGCCTGAACCCGGTCCAGAAAGGCGCTTCCGCCCACGCTGAAAATCCATTCTTCACCCGATGCCAGCCTACCCGCCAGACGTTCGATGCCATCGAGGAACCTGTCTACTTCAGCCACTACTTCCGCTTCGTCACTGCCATGGGCCATGCCTTCAAAACCTTCTACACCCGCCAGGCAGAGCACCGCTTCTTCGCGCCCGATGGCGTCTACCACCTGCCGCGCCTGGACTTCGCTGCGAACACCGGTACGCCATCCGGCCCTCCCCCATTCGAGCAGCACCGGCAGCCGCCTGGGAAAAGAGGCCTCTTTCAGATGCCGTGCCAACTGGTGTACGCCATCTGCGCTGTCCACCAGGCAGTAGCACTCCAACTCGCCATCGTTCATCAGCGCGCGGGCTACCGAGTCGATGTTCGCCCGTCCGGTGAGTTGGTTGGCGATCAGCACGCGCCGCACACCCAGTCGCGCGCACACCAGAAATTGCGAGGCGTTGGCCACCGTGATCGCCCACGCGCCCGCATTGAGCTGCCTTTCGAAGATGCGCGGGCACATGGTTGTCTTGCCGTGCGGAGCCAACAGGTATCCGCGCTCGGAGCACCACTCCGCCATTGCCTTCACATTCCACGCGAGTGCGCTTTCGCGCAGAACCAGCAACGGAAGGTGCAAGTCGTCATCGAGCAGGTTCCATCTCCGCCCGGCCACCGCGCCCGGCGTCGTGGCGGCTTCAAACGGCAAGCCCTTTTCCGTCCACTCCACCACACTCTGGGAAATCAACTGAAAAAAAGCGGTGTTCATCTCTGTTCGCCCATTGTGACATGCGCCGGCGGCGGCTTTTCGCTGTGGTATCGTTTAGTACTTACCATGCGACGCCTCCTGCCGGTACTCCTGCTCCCGCTGCTGGCCGTCGCCGGCCCGCCCGCGGATCGCCTGCAGCGCTGGATTGGCGCCCGTCTTCTGAACCAGCCGGATACACATCAGGCCGTGGCGCACCTTCTGCCGCAATTGAAGACTGGATCCATCGAAAAGAACCAGCGCCGCGGCCACACGCTAATGATTGCCGGCGCGCAATTCCAACGTGGCATCATGATGCCTTCCGCGGGCGAAATTACGGTGCTCCTGCCATCACCCGGCAGGACCTTCCGGGCGATGGCGGGAGTAGACAGCAACGACACCGGCTACTACCTCAACGCCGGGCGCGGCAGCGTGGTGCTTTCTGTCCTGGTGGATGGCCGGGAGCAGTACCGTTCGCCGGTTCTGCGGGAGGGAATGGCCGCTCAGTCGATAGAGGCGCCATTGAACGGATCCCGTAAGTTCACTCTGCGCCTTGAAGCTGTCGGCAAGCATGGCAACACGTGGCAATCCAGTTGGGACATGGCGGATTGGGCCGACGCCCGGGCGGATCTGGAATCCGGCCAGAGCCTGTGGCTCGATGAGCTTCCCGTTGGCCCGATGCCCGAAAACTTTGCCGTCCAACTGCCCTTCTCTTTTCGTTATGGGGGTCGGGATTCCTCTGAGTTGCTTCCAAAATGGACTGTTTCACGCACCCGGCGCGCTCTCGATGCCGGCCGCGATGAGCTGATGCTGGAGTACAAAGACCCTGAGACGGGCCTCGCCGTGCGTGCCCGTTCGGTCGTGTATCACGACGACCCGCTCGTGGAATGGACTCTTTACTTCAAGAACGAAGGCCCGAGGGACACGCTCATTCTCGAAGACATCCAGCCCCTCGATGATTCGTTTGAGCGGAGTGGCGGCTCCGAGTTCCTGCTCCACTATTTCGACGGTAGTTCGGCCTCGCCCACCGACTATCAACCGCATGAAGCGGCGCTGGCGCCCGGTTCGGAGATGCGTTTCGATTCGGTGGGCGGCCGTCCCACGGACCGTTATCTCTCGCACTTCAACCTTGCCACGTCCGAGGGCGGCATGATCTTCTCTATCGGTTGGCCGGGAGGGTGGAGCGCCGTCTTCAACCGTGATTCCGGCCGGCACGCCCGCATCCGCGCCGGGCAGCAGGGCACGCATTTCCTGCTGCATCCGGCTGAAGAAGTCCGAACGCCGCTGATCGCGCTCGAGTTTTATGACGGCGACTGGATTGACGGCCAGAACGTCTGGCGCCGCTGGATGGTGCGCCACAATCTTCCGCGCCCCGGCGGCAAGCTGCCGCCTCCGCAAGTGGCCGGAGGCACGAATCGCGCGACCATCGAGATGCAGGATGCTAACGAAGCCAATCAGATACAGGGCCTCAACGCCGCTTTCGATGCCGGCGTGTCACTTGATTACTGGTGGATGGATGCCGGCTGGTATCCATTTAAGAAGAATTGGCCGCAAACCGGCACATGGATCCCCGATCCGGTCCGATTTCCCCGCGGGCTTCGTCCCATCAGCGACCTCGCCCACCGGCACGGAGTCAAGACGGTCGTGTGGTTCGAACCGGAACGGGTTGCGCGCGGATCGTGGCTGGAACAGAACCATCCCGAATGGCTCATCGGCAAGGACGGAAGCGACAAGTTACTCTACCTGGGTAATCGGGAAGCGCTCGCCTGGCTGATCGATCATATCTCCCGCCTGATCGAAGAACAGGGAATCGATACTTACCGCCAGGACTTCAACTTCGAGCCGCTGCCGCGCTGGCGCTTCAACGACTCTAGAGACCGCCAGGGCATCAGCGAGATCAAGCACGTCACTGGCTACCTCGCCTATTGGGACGAACTTCGCCGGCGCTTTCCCAAGCTGCTGATAGACACTTGCGCCTCCGGCGGACGGCGTAACGACCTGGAGACACTACGCCGCGCCGTGCCACTGTGGCGGAGCGATTTTGCCTATGAGACTTCGCCCATGCAACAGTTCACCTACGGCATGGCTTTCTGGATGCCGTACTTCGGCACCGCTTTCAACTCGCTCGATCCTTATACCTTCTGGAGCCAGATGACGCCTGCCCTGGCGATAGGGATGGATCTCGACCGCGTTCAGGGTGACTATGCCCGCTTCCGCCGGCTGGTCAGCGAGTGGCGGGCCGTTGCTCCCTATTATTACGGCGATTACTATCCGCTGACGCCATACTCGACGGCAGACACAGCGTGGCTGGCCTGGCAGTTCCACTTGCCCGAAGCCGGCCAGGGGATGGTACAGGTATTCCGGCGGCCACGGAGTCCCTATCAATCTGCCCGGCTCAAGCTGCGCGGTCTCGACACCAGCCGCACCTACGCCGTAAAGGATGCCGGCGCCGGCAGTGAGGTGCGGACCTTCAGCGGGCGCGAGTTGATGAGTGAAGGTCTTCCCGTGACATGCTCCGCGGCGCCCCAAGCCTTGCTTATCAGTTACCGGGTTCAATGAGGCGTGGGGGTGGCGCTAACTTCCAATACTGTTCACTTAACAATCCTGATCCGTTTGGAGACGTCTATTTGGCGGGTCCGTTGCCGCTTCGGCGGCCGCAGATTGTAGTTGCTCATCTTCCGCTTCACGCCTCGGAAGTTGATCCGATTCGTGCTGGAGACGACTCGCTCTTCGAGGATCTCGTCGAGGATGGCTTCATGCAGAACTTTTCTCTGCCGAGGGGCGAATAGCGGCGTAGCGGGCCAGGCGCCGCTGGACAACGCGCACGGAGTGCAGGAATGAGAGCCGGTCGGGATCTTCAGCGGCTTTCAGGGCGGCCTCGTGCATCAGCCCACGGATGGCGAAGTGGCCATGAGCAGGCCCCAGAACTCCTGCTCCACCAGTTCGGGCGACTTGCTGCAAAGCACGATCTGGGCGCCGCGCAGATGCGTCTTCAACTCGTCCAGCGAGTTCTCTATCTCCCAGCGCTCGTGGTAGAGCGCGGCCAGTTCCCGGGCAGGAGCCCGAAGCGGATCAAGGATCGTCGTAAAAAAACGATAGACCGGCCAGGCACAGCATGCCTTTCCGCAGCGCGGGCACGACGTCATGGGCCAGAGTGATCTCGTCGGTGGACTACTTGCTCATGCGCGCCGCCCACAAGACGTGGGTCCCGTTCTCCAACAGCGCCACGAAACGAATCTTGGGAAAAGCGCTGGAACCGCGACTGGCGCCGGGCCGGCCGAAAACCTTTTCGTTCTCCGCCGTGTCGGCGGCGTCCGGCGTGCTGCCGTCCAGGCTGATCAGGCGCCACTGGCGATATCAGGCCCCTTTGGTGTTCCGCTGGACGATCGGCGCCACCAGCGCTGCGTAGAGCCTCTTCAGCGGCTCGGCCCCCAAACGGCTGCGGGCCTGCGAGATTCCCGACTTGCCGGCGACCTTCACGACGGCCGAAGGATCCAAGAGCCACTGCACTCCCTCCAGCAAACAGCGCAGCACCTCACGGGTAGACGACCGCATGTACAGAGCCAGAGCAATGACGTAGTAGACGATCACGTGGGCAGGCAGATCCCTCTGGCGCACGCTGGACCGGTTGGTTTCCGACAACACCAGGCGCACTTTCACCAGCGGGACGAACTTGGTGATCACGCCGAGGCTGATATAGTCGGTGACGCGGCTCCCGGCGGGCAAGGACGCAACGGTACGGGCCATTCCTGGGGCTCCTGCCCCAAACGGAATAGCACAGAAATGTTGCTAAGTGAACAGTATTGGGACTAGGCGCGCTGAAGCGCCGACAGGCGGGCACCGGTTTCCCGCGCGATGTCTTCGTGCAGGCTGTTTCCATGACTGTCCATGGTGACGATGGCGGCAA
Source organism: Bryobacterales bacterium (assembly GCA_020854055.1). Taxonomy (GTDB): domain Bacteria; phylum Acidobacteriota; class Terriglobia; order Bryobacterales; family Bryobacteraceae; genus JADZGD01. Next base: position 159,872 of record JADZGD010000118.1, read on the forward strand.
AATTGTTCACCTTGAGGCGCCACATTGCTTCGGGAATGCCGAATTCCAACAAATTCACGCCGAGCACCTTTTCTACGCTGCGCGCATAGTACTGCGCCGCGCCGCCGATAGCGTTCAGATACACAGCCCCCACTTCTCCCAGGCCGGCAAGTGTGTTTGCGCCCATGCCGCCCTTCCCAATGACGGCGCGTACACCGTAGCGGCGCAGCACCTCGGCCTGGTAAGGTTCCTCGCGGCTGCTGGTAGTTGGGCCGGCGGCCTTTACCACCCACTCGTCACCCTGCTTTAGCATCACAGGTCCACAGTGGTAGATGATCTGTCCGTTGAGGTCAACCGGCGGGGCGTTTTTCATCAGATGGGCGTGGACGTTATCGCGTCCCGTATAGATTTCGCCATTGATCAGCACCACGTCACCCACCTTTAGCGCGCGCATCTGCGCCTCGCTAAGGGGCGGGTTGAGCACGATCTCCCGTCCAGTGAGGCGAAAGCCGGAGTCGTGAGCCATCTTCTCCACCGGGCGTTCCGGATCACGGTAGAGCCAGCCCGTGATTGCGCCCGAAGAGGAATCCAAGCGCACGCCAAGGCGCCGGAAAGCCCAGCAATCATAAGCTACCGAGACGAAGAAGCTGGCCGGTAGACGGTTGGCGGCGGTGATTTTGCAGCCGATCAGTGATGCCTTGCCGCCGAAGCCCATCGCGCCGACGCCAAGTGTGTTGGCCTCCCGCATGATGCGCTCTTCCAGTTCCGCCAGCACCGGGTTCGGGTTGACGTCGTCCAGAGTGCGGAACAGTTGCTTCTTGGCCAGCCAGTAACCATGGGCGCGGTCACCGCCGATGCAGACGCCCAAGGCTCCCGGAGCGCAGCCGTGCCCTTGCGCCTGCCAGACCGAGTGGAGGATGCATTTGCGCACGCCTTCCAGGTCGCGGCCGGCGCGGCCCAGGTGATCCAGTTCCATGGGCAGCGAGTACTGGATGTTTTTGTTCTCACAGCCGCCGCCCTTGAGAATCAGCTTTACTTCGACCTCGTCTCTTTCCCACTGCTCGAAGTGAAGTACCGGCGTCTCCTCGCCCAGGTTGTTGCCGCTGTTGTTGCCGGTCAGCGAATCAACCGAGTTGGGCCGCAGTTTGCCCAGCCGGGTGGCCCGTTCGACGGCGGCGTGGACGGCTTTGGCAAACTTGATCTGGTTGGCGCCCACGGGCATGTGGATCAAGAACGTCGGCATGCCCGTATCCTGGCAAATGGGTCCGGCATCTTCGCATGCCATGTCGATGTTGGAAGCGATAATTTCCAGTGCCTGTGAGGCCTGCGTGTCCGGGGTTTCACCGGCGATGGCGGTGCCCACTGCCGCGCGAACATCCGGCGGAAGGTTGGTAGAGGTCTGGGTTATCAGCTCAAGAAGGCTATTTTCGAGAAATTGCATGGTGTTCAGGATCCGGCGATCCTTTTCTATCGTAGCCGAAGCGGCCGGAGATGAATTACGGCAGTTGGTTCGGGCGCGAGGGGGGCGTGCTGTTGGAGCCTGCGATGGGAATGGTGACCTGGGCGGTGAGGCCCGGCTTCATCAGCGGCGTGGGGCTCACGAATGTCACTACCACTTTGCCCGGCTCCACGCTTTTTACGTTTGCCGGAATCGGTTCGGCTCCCAATTCGAGTACCTGAACCGTGGCCGACATGCCCGGCTCCACCAGTTTTTGGACGTCCGGCGGCGCCTCCGCATCCACTTCGAGTAGTGCGGCGTCGGTGCCGATCTCGACCAGATTATTCGTCGACGGACTCACACTTTCACCCGGTTCGCCGTGAAGACCCACCACGATACCGTCGACCGGCGCCAGGACGTCTCCGGCGGCAATCTGATTCTTGCTCTGTTCGAGCGCCTCGCTTTTCTGCTCGAGCAGTTTCTGCTGATCGCGGATCTCGTTGGCCAGACCTTCAACGGTCTGGCCGGCCTGGTCAGCGACCGACTGGGCAGCTTTCCAATCGGCCTGGGCGCGTTCGTTCTCCCGCTGGGCCGCCTGAAAGGTCAACCGTGGAGTGGCGCCTTCGGCATTGAGGTGATTCTGGCGAAGATACTCCCGTTCGGTCTTCTCGGCAATGGCGCGGGTGCTGGTTGCCACCGCGCCGGCGCGTGACGCCTCAAGCCGCGCCGCCGTCATCCGCGCCTCAAGCGAGTTGACCTTGTCCTGGTTCCGTTCGACGTCGAGTTGCGCCGCGTCGCGCGAGCCCTCGAGCGCTCCACTTTTGACGCGCGCGAGCAGTTGGCCGGCCACAACCTCTTGCCCGACTTGAACCAGTACCTGGTCGAGAACTCCCTCAAGCGGCGCAGCCACCGGTACCACGTGCTGGGCCAGAACTCTTCCCGTCAGCGTGACGTTGGCCGGCCGCGCCGGCTGTTGCATCGTGGCTGGCGGAACCGGGGCAGCGCGATGAAGCCGTCCAATCACGATTCCCGCGGCCGCCGCGCCGATCAACCCCGTTAAGGCCACGCCTGTCCATAGCCTTCGCGCTCGCATACCACCAGTATGTGATAACCACCGGGCACGCCGTTCCCGCAGCTTGATTCACGCTGTGCGACGCGTCATTTTACTGGTATACTGGCGCTGGATGGGCGAGTTGCGGCTGGGCGATGTCATCGACGATTATTGCGTGAAGTGCCGCCGTATCACGAATCATTCGGTTGTATCCATCCTGAACGAGCAGCCTGCCAAGGTCCGTTGCAGAAGCTGCTACAGCGATCACGATTACCGCCACGAGATCCCTCCGCCTTCACGGAAGGAGCTCAAAAAAGCCGAGTTGTTTAAGGAAGTGCTGGCGTCGGTGAATCCCGCCGCCAGCGGCACGGCTGAAGTCGCGCCCGAAAGCTCTGCCGCTGACGTGAAACCGAAAAAGCGGGTGGGCAAGAAGGTCTGAGCCGGCTGCGGCCTGCTAAAGGCTGCGCAGATGAAATCCTCCGTCCACGTTCAACACCTGCCCGGTTGAGTAGTCCAGTTGGCCCTCGGCAATTGCCCGAACCGCGCGGGCGACGTCGGAGACCTCCCCCATCCTCCGCTGGGGCAGCAGGCCGGCGGCGATCTTCTCCTCGTAGACCTGTTCCACCGCCCGGATCATGTCGGTGCGGATGATGCCGGGCCGGATCTCGAACACCTGTACGTTCCCGGCGGCCAGGCGCTGGGCGAACAACTGTACGGCCATGCTGAGTCCGGCTTTCGAGATGCAATACTCCCCCCGATTGATCGAAGCCGTGTAGGAGGAGATGGAGGTGACAAACACGATCCGTCCGCTACCTTGTTCCACCATCCACTGGGCCGCCTGTTGGGTCAGAAAATACGGTCCCTTCAGGTTGGTGGAGAGCACTTCGTCGAAGATCTCTTCGCTTGCTTCCAGAATGTCGCGGCGCTCGCGCGGCGCGATGCCGGCGTTGTTCACCAGAAGATCCAGGCGGCCATGCTTCTCGCGCACATGGGCGATCAGTGACTGCCGGTCGGCAGCCGACGAGATATCACACTGGAGTACATCGGCTCCGGTCTGCTGCCGCAGCGATTCGGCGGCATCGCGGCGGCCACGGTAGGTGCCGACAACGGTATGAGTTCGCGCGAGTTCTTCGGCGATCCCACGGCCGATTCCACGGCTGGCGCCGGTAACGATTGCGACGGGCATTTCTTGATGATGCCAGATTTGGTGACGCGAGCACCGGGGTTGACAGCGGCAGTTGGTTCATCCGAAAAGCACTTGGGCGAATTGAGAATTCTCCCGATTCACAACTTGTTATCCTGAAAGCAGGGTGATACTTGCGTGAAGGAGATCCGCCATTATGTCTGAAGAATTGACGCGGCGGGGCTTTATGGGCTCCGCCTCAGCGGCGCTGGCCATGGGCCCGGCAGTCGTTCCCGCGCGCGGTGCTAACGATAAGTTCAACGTCGGTTTTATCGGCGCCGGCGGCCGCGGCTACTATTTGATGGAGCGGTTGTACCAGGGCAGCGGTCCGATGGTCAAGGTGACGGCCGTCTGCGATGCATACACCGGCCGGCTTGCGCGGGCCAAAGATCGCGTCCAGACCATGGGCGGCAACGTTCCGGCGACCTACGATGATTACCGCCGGCTGCTGGCCGACAAGTCGATCGACGTGGTGGTAATTGCCACTCCGGAGCATCTGCACCACGAAATGGCGATCGCGGCCATCCAAGCCGGTAAGAACATCTATCTGGAAAAGCCGCTGGCTCACACGATCGAAGAAGGCGAGGATCTGCTGCGCGCCGCCCGGGCATCGAAATCGGTCATCCAGGTGGGCACCCAGAACCGCAGCAACTCGCTGTACATCAAGGCCAAAGAGATGGTGAACCAGGGGATGATCGGCGACGTGCACTACGTGCGCGCCTTCTGGTATCGCAACAGCCTGGATACCAGCCCTGCCTGGCGCTACGAGATTCCGGCCGATGCCAATCCACAGAACACCGATTGGGAAGCCTTTCTGGGACCAGCGCCGCAGCGGCCCTTCAGCAAGGAGCGTTTCTACCAGTGGCGGCTCTATTGGGACTACTCCGGCGGTATCTCCACCGACCTGCTGGTTCATCAGACCGACATCACCAACTTCGTCTGCGGCAAGACCGTGCCTGGCACCTGCATGGCCTCGGGCGGCATTTATCGCTGGACCGGCGATGACCGCGACGTGCCGGACACCTTCAGCGCGCTTTATGAGTATCCGGATTCGAGGTTTCACATCAACTACAGTTGCTATTTCGGAAACCAGCACTTCGGCTACGGCGAACAGTTCTGCGGCAACGAAGGGACGATCGAAGTAAATAGCCGCCAGTATCTGTACTTCTGGCCCGAATCATTCGGTCCCAGGATTCCGACGCCGGCCCGCATCGCCGCCCGCAAACCGGAGGAACTTTTCCTGAAGGATAACGACCACCGGGCGGTGGAAGCGCACCTGCGGAATCTGCTCGAAGCGATTCAGGGCAAGGCGAAACTGGTCGCTCCGCCCGAAGTTGGCCAGCAGGCGGCCATTGGAGGCCACTTGGCCACGCTCTCCTATCGCAACAACAAGAAGATCTACTGGGACGACCGCGCCCGCATGTATCACTTCACCTAGGCAAGTCCGGGCCGGTTCCGGCCGGCCCGAATCCCCCGCCGCTCATCCGCTGATAAGATAGAGTCCATGCGTAGGAGAGAGTTTGTCCCGGCGCTGGCCGCGCCCGCGTTGGTATCCCGCCTTGGTGCCGCTCAGAAGGTTCAGCGAAAAGGCCGCCTCAAGCAGTGTGTCACCGGCGGTGTGTTCGGCCGCAAGGGCATGAAATTCGAGGACCAGTGCCGCGAGGCCGCGCGGTTGGGAATCGTCGGTTACGACCTGGTGGGATCCGAGAGGTTCGCCGTTCTCAAACAGTACGGGTTGATCCCCACTCTGGTGCCTGGCGGCAGCGGTATCCACGATGGAGTCAACCATAAGGAAAACCACTCCGTAATTTTCCCCAAGATGAAACAGGCAATTCTCGATACTGCCGCGGTGGGAGGTCCGAACGTGATCGTGCTGTCGGGCTCCCGCCGGGGTATGAGCGACGCCGAGGGAATGGACCACACCGTCGCGTTCTTTAATTCCATCAAGTCGATTGCCGAAGACAACAACGTCACACTCTGCATGGAACTGCTCAACAGCAAGGTGAACCACCCCGACTACATGTGCGATCACACGGGCTGGGGCGTGGAGGTCTGCAAGCGGGTCAACTCCCCACGGGTGAAACTGCTTTACGACATCTACCACATGCAGATCATGGAAGGTGACATCATTCGGACCATCAGACAGAACATCGAGTACATCGCCCACTTCCATACGGCCGGCAATCCGGGACGCCATGAGTTCGACGATACCCAGGAGATGAACTACCGTGGCATCGCCCGGGCGATCGTCGAGACGGGTTATCAGGGCTATCTGGCGCATGAATACGGACCCCTGAAGGATCCGATTCAATCGCTGGATGAGGCGATCACGATCTGCGACGTTTAGATACGCCGTCGCCGGACGCCCGCCGCGAATGATGACGCCGCGGTCGCATTTCCATGGAAAGATAGCCCAGATAGAGCAGGGCAAACAGGATGACCGAGCCAACACCAGCCCAGATTACGGCCCGCTGCACGCGCCGCATCCTCAGCTCGTAGGCGATGTCGCCTGCAAGCAGGGGGTTGGCAACGAAAGCCGGATTCTTCTCCGCCGGACCCACTTGCGCTTTCCGAATCGGATCACGATTCTCAAAGGCTTGAATTTCAGACGTGTCATCGATTGCCGGCCGGACGCCCGAAGCGCCGTAGTAGAGCCGGAACGGTCCCGGGCCGTGGGCGATGAACCGGAGTGTCCGGCGCGGTATCAGAAACCGGATGGCGTTGCAGTGAATGGGCACACTGTCGCTGTTAACCAGCGATAACCGGACGTGGCGCGCCTGCTGCGTGGGCACCGTGAAGCTGTCGTTGTTTTCGGTCAGCGTTCGGCAGATATATCCCGTGCCGATGAAGAACCAATGCTTCTGGTCAGAGCTGGACTCCAGACGGACTACCCGGTTATAGAGTCGATCGGCAATGCCGAATTCCACCTGCTCAAATGGCAAGGGTCTGCCGAGATCCAAAGTGAAAACCGTGGATCTCGACTCCGCGTTGATGCTGCCGGGAGGTTGAGGTACCTCGGCCACAAGTTCTTTTTCGGGGTTCCGAACGATGCGGTAGGGCTCCAGGCGGCCAGGACCGGCAATTCGCAAATCGAGTAGATCCGGCCGGGATTTTGACTGGATGTCCAGATCGAGCGGAATCTCGTAAATCCCCGGCGAACCCGCCACGCTCAGATTGCGGCGCATCGGCCAATCGGAAGCACGAAAATCGGCTGTGTAGCTCGATCCCGCGCCCAAAGAGATGAGAACAACCAGCGATAAACGTCTTCCCATGCCTGAAACATCAGATTCGGACGGACAGGCGGACTCCTCATGATACAACGTACTACTACGCCGCTGGCCAAGCAGTATTTCTCGCTTACGGCCGCGCCTCAGCGCTCGGCTTGCAGATGCAGGCCCTTGTGGATGGCGTACAGCGCCAGTTCCAGGCGGTCCGAGACGCCGAGCTTGTCGAAGATGTTGTGCAGGTGATTCTTCACCGTCTGCTCGCTGATGAACATCTTCTCGGCCATTTCCTTGTTCTTGTACCCTTGCGCCACCAGGGCCACGATCTCGCGCTCGCGCTGGCTTAACGGCGACCGCTCACGGCCTTTGCTCATCGCGCCGGAGCCGCTCTGGAATTCACCAGGCTGCGCAAATTGGCGCATTACCGCCGCCGTGGTGTGCGAATCCAGCCAGATCTCACCCGCCTGTACTTTGCGGATACTCTTGACGATCAACTCGGGAGCGGTCTGTTTCAGGACAATACCGGAGCAGCCGAGTTTCATCGCCTGTACGAACTCGTTCTTGTCCTCCGATGCCGTCAATACAATGACGCGGGCACGGTGGGTGGAATGTTGCAGCGTCTGCAACGCCGTCAACCCATCGACGTTCGGCATGCGCAGATCCAAAAGCACGACGTCCGGCTCGAGTTCCTGGATCTTTTCCAACGCCTCGCGCCCGTCGCCGGCTTCGGCCAGTACCTCGATGTCGTCTTCGAGTTCCAGCAGGCGCCGGAGACCGTCCCGCACGATCGGATGATCATCCGCAATCAGAACGCGAATCTTCTGTTTTCCGTTGTTCTGCCTCACGGCGTCAATCGGAGCGACTATCGCATCTATTTCGTTTTCCATTGCTTGAAAACCGTTATCCATAAACTTCCCTCGACTGATGATTCGATTTTATTTTGGTACCAGTACCGGGTCAATTCAGGTCATGCTAAAATTTCGTGCAGAATTCACCCTATCCGGACATAAGGGTGTGACCTGAGATCACCAGCCGATTGTGGGTTTTGCCTGATTTTTGAGAGTCCAGCCGCGAGCCGGAGCTACCCCTCCTTTATTGTGCGCGACGAAGGATGATAGATCATTCTTCGCCCGCGGATGTAAGCCTCGTCGGCCATGATGCAGGCCACGGCATGGCCGAAGCCGGCATCGATTGGGGCGTGCGGTTGCTGGCGGGAGCGCATGCACTCGAACCAGTTCTTCATATGGTGGGTACTTTCGGCCACCGGTACCGTGCCATCATCGGGCAGGTGATCCGGTTCCGGATAGCCTCTGCCGGAAAGCGTCCACGGTTTATCCCACCGCGTAGCGTCCATTACTCCCCGGGTGCCGAAAAACTTCATGAAGCTGTTGGCGCCGGTACCGAATGTGGTCGAGTAGCGGGCAAGAAAGCCCTGTTCGGGGTACTCGAGCACCACCTCGATGGAATCGGGCGCCGTGCGGGCATCCTTCCAGCGGTAGATGCCGCCCATGGCCACCACGCGCAGCGGGTAACTCGCTCCCGTGATGTAGTGCACCAGGTCGGCAAAGTGGGCCATAAAGCCGGTGTGAGGGCCGCGTGAAAACTCGTGGTAGCCGTACCAGCCGGCGTACTGGTCGGCATTCCACGGCCGGTACTTGCGGTGCATCAGGAACGCTTTCCAATCGGCGTCGGCTTCCTCCACGTGCCGGGCGCCGGTCTGGTGCCAGTAGGGGCGAAAGCCGTTGCGCGACTGTTCGATCTTGAAAATCTTCCCCAAGCCGCCAGAAGCTACGAACGCCTTGCCGGCCACCGAGGGCTCCCAACTGCGCACCTGCGTTCCCACCTGGACTACACGATCGCTGCGCTTCACCGTGTCCACGGCCTCAATCAACTCACGCATGTCCATCGCCAGCGGCTTTTCGATGTAGACATCCTTGTGCGCGCGGATGGCGGCCGACAACTGGCGGCAGTGCTGGTGATCGGGCGTGGAGATGAGGACGGCGTCCACATCCGGCCGGGCCAGTACCTCCTGATAATGGATTATTTCGTCAGGCTTTCGGCCCGTGGCCTTTTCGGTCTTGGCCGCGGCGGTTTCCCGCTGCTGGCGCCAGGTGTCGCAGACCGCGGCTACCTCGACGTTACATTCCTGGTGGAACTGAAGTACCTCCCCGAGCAAGCCCCGGTTTCCACATCCGATAACGGCAACCCGGATCCGATCGTTGGCCCCGGCGGCGCGGGTGGCCATCACGGCGGTGGGCGCGGCAAGTACGAACTGGCGGCGGTTCATGATTAGTTTTCCTTCGCTTCGTTGATTGCGGTAAGAATCATCGGCGTGAGAATCTCTCTCGCTTGCCGGATCCGTTGATCAATCACATCGGGCACCATGGCGGCAGCGTCCTCGGTTCCATCGATCCGTTCAATGTAGAGCAGGCCGCCGAAGCCTCCCCGGTAGAGGGTGCGGAACATGCCCGGGTGGTCGATGTCGCCGGTTCCGGGCACTGGGAAGTCGGGATTGCCGCGCAGTCCGCGATGGTCCTTCAGACAGACTACTCGCAAGTGCGGCACCAGCTCGGCCAGATCGGGATCGGGACGGATGCCTTCGTAGAAGGATACATTACCCGCATCCCAGCAGATCTTCAGGCGCTGGGAGGGAACCCGGCGAACAACGTCCAGACAATGGGCGGCGGTGGCGGTCACTCCGGTATGCGGCTTGAGCGCAATTGTTACCCGCAACTGTTCGGCGTGGCGCACGGCGCGTTCCAGCAGCGGGTAAAACAGATCGCACTCCTGCTGCCACTCGCCGATCCGCTTAGGAAGGCCGGGAAACTTCGCGAAGCGGCCGGGGCCGACACCGACGACCGTCCGGATGCCGAATTCGGCGGCCAGGTCCAACTCAGCCAGATAGACATCGAGCGTCTTAGGACTGTTCACTCGCAGTCCCAGCCCGGCGTAGGCCAGGTTGGGTACGAGCCCGGCATCCGCGAACTGGCGCCGCAGCGCGGCGCGTTCAGCCGCGTTCAGCGCCGGGGTGAAGACCGGCTTTCGCTGGTGCGTACTGTAAGGGAGGACATGTTGATAACCGGCTCGCCGGATGCCTTCGAGCGCGCGGGCAAGCGGTTGCCCGGTGTATGGCAGAGTTGCGCAGCCGAGGGGCGCAGTCCCGGTTGCGGAAGCCGTGGCGGCGGCCGCCGCGGCCGAGAACAGAAAAGTGCGGCGGGATGTTTGCATAGCTAAGCGCCGATTATAGTGGATATCGGAGGCCGGCCGCAGTGCCCGGCAGCCTACGCCCGGCAGCCTACGGCTCGCCGCCAGGCGCTGCAACTGTGCAGAGCCATTCCTGCATCGCGTATTCGCGGCGAATCTCCAACCCCGCCGCGCCCAGGCGCGTTGCCAGCACCTGCCGGTCCCGGTCCGTGAATCCGGCCAGAATTACGGCACGCCGCGCGATGCGGCGCAAATCGGCGGCCAGGTGCGAGATGGTGGCCGCGTTGATGTTGGCCAGCACCAGGTCGAAGGCGCCGCTGCGGATGGATCGGGCTGAGCCGATGAACGCCGGGATCTCCAGTCCATCGGAAGCGAAGTTACGTGATGCCGCGGTCACCGCCTCCGGATCAATGTCACAGGCCATCACGCGCCCGGCTCCCAGACGCAATGCCGCTGAAGCCAGAATGCCGGCGCCACAGCCAAGGTCAAGCACGGTGTCGCCGGGCGCCAGTTGCTCCTCCAGAGCCTCCAGGCTCAACCGGGTGCTCTGGTGGCGGCCGGTGCCATAGCCGAGGCCGGGATGGATGGTGACGCGGGTGCGTCCGGGCGGCACTTGATCCTCACGCCACTCGGGCGCCAGCAGAATCCGCTTGCCGCACTCCATCGGCTCCCAGGCATCCTGAAACATTGCCACCCAATCACGGTCCTCATGCGTGCGCCACTCGGGACGATGGGTGGCGAACGCCTCAGCCAGCGCCGGATCCTCGCGGTCGAAAAAGGCGTGCAGCAGGCATTCACTTCCCGGCAGATCCTCCTCGCGAATGCCCAGCGTCGCGCGCTCCCAGAGGTCGGCGATCAGCTGGTCTTTCTGTTCCTCGCGGCAGGCCAGAATCAGCGAAACCATCAGCCCTGCACCCGCTTCGCCTTGCCTTCCCAGAATGGTTCACGCAACTGCAGCTTGCGAATCTTGCCAGTGCCGGTCTTGGGCAGCGGCTCGTCCAGGATTTCAATCTGCCGCGGCAACTTGAATCGTCCCAGCCGGTCTTGAAGAAACGCGAGCAGGATTTCGGCAGTGAGTCCGGAGCCGGGCTTGCGCGTCACAATCGCCACCGGCACTTCGCCCCACTTATCGTCGGGCGCTGCCACCACCGCGCATTCAAACACGTCTTCGTGGGCAAAAATGGCCCGTTCCACTTCAAGCGAGGAGATGTTTTCGCCGCCGCTGATTATGATCTCCTTCTTACGGTCCACAATGTGAACGTAGCCGGTGCCGTCCCACACGGCCATGTCACCGGTGTGAAACCAGGAGCCGCTCATTGCCGCTGCCGTGCCCTCCGGATCGTTATAGTAGCCTTCCATCACGTGGTCGCTACGGGTGATGAGTTCGCCGATCGAACTGCCGTCCTTTGCTACATCGTTGCCGTTCAGGTCCACCACCCGGAGTTCCACGTTCGGTACTGCCCAACCGGTCATCGCGCGGCGGCGCAGGCGTTCCGCCTCATTGTCAAAATGCACGAAGGGTTTGTCTACCGCCACCGTTAAAACCGGGCACGTCTCGCTCAGTCCATATCCCGCCATGACCGAGCGGCAGCCCAACGCCCTTTCCATTCGCGCAATCAGTTCCGGCGATGCCGCGGCACCGCCGATCATGATGACGCGCAGGCTGGAGAGGTCATAATTGTTCAGACCCGGATGATTGATCAGCGCGTTGGCCATGGCCGGCACCAGAGACATGTGCGTGGCGCGCTGCTTCTCAATCAGTGAGCAAACCAATCCCGGTTCGAACCGCCGCACCATCACGTGCCGGGCGCCCATCATGGTGGATGCCTGCGGAGCGCCCCAGCCATTGGCATGAAACAACGGAATGGTATGTAGATCCACCGTGGGCTCCAGTCCACCGGTGTAGGGCATAATCGCCAGCGCATGCAGGTACAAAGACCGGTGCGACAGCATCACTCCCTTGGGAGTGCCGGTGCTGCCGGAGGTGTAGAAGATTTCGGCGATCGAATTCTCCTCCACCTGCATGATGTCCAGCCGCTCATCGCGCCGGGCCGTAGCCAGCAACTGGTCGTATGTCAGCTCAGCCGGCTCAGCCGGTTCGCCGAGAGAAACATAGGTTCGGATCGAGGGGCAGAGTTCACGGAGCTTTTCCACCAGCGGCGCAAAGTCATTTTCAAACAGCAGCATCTTTGCCTCGGCGTGCTCCAGGATGGCGGCCAGTTCCTGCAGGGCCAGGCGGACATTCAACGGCATGATAATCGCGCCGGCCAGGATTACCCCGTAATAGCCTTCCAGCAGTTTGTGCGTATTGAAGCTGAGATAAGCCACACGGTCACCGCGGCCGATGCCGCGCGCCTTCAGCGCCCCGGCCAGCCGTTCGCATCGTTCTCCGAACTCGCTATAGGTGAATTCCCGCGAACCGCATACCACGCCAGTTTGACTGCCGAACAGATCCATCGCCCGGTGCAGGAACCGGATCGGTGTAAGTGGGATGAACATGATGCCTCGCCTGGGGGGTATTGTATCGATTTTGCCGCTTAGGCCGTCATCTTGCGTTTGCGAAGTTCGTCGAAGGTTACGGCCAGAATGATTACGGCGCCAATGATCGCCTGCTGCACGTAGGGGCTGATGCCGAGCAGGTCGCTGCCGTTGGACAGCAGGCCCATGATGAACGCGCCGATCAGCGTTCCTACCACGCTGCCCTCGCCTCCGCGCAGGCTGCCACCGCCGATCACTACCGCCGCAATGGCCTGCAACTCGTAGCCGTTGCCGGCCGTGGGCTGTCCGGTCATCAGCCGCGACGCCTCAATCATCCCGGCCAACCCGGTAAGCAGTCCTCCGATGGCGTAGACAATCGTGGTGTCGAATTTCACCGGAATACCGGCGTAATAAGCGGCGTCCGGATTGCTGCCGATGGCGAACGAATGCCTGCCGAGCCGCGTGTTTTCCAGCAGTATGTGCATCGCCACCGCGCACAACAGCAGTACCCATAATACGAACGGTAAACCGAACAGCGTCCCCTCGCCCAGAAATGAGAACCGCGGCGGAATCTGGTGTACCGGCAGACCGTTGGAGATGATCAACGCCAGGCCGCGGACAATTCCCATTGTGCCGAGCGTCACAATGAATGGATTGATGTTGAGCTGCGTGGTCAGCACCCCGTTGGCCAGCCCGCAGGCTAATCCGGCCAGAACGCCAACGCCGATTCCAACCCAGATCGGGTAGCCCTGCGCCATAGCCATCGTTCCCAACAGACCGCCCAAGGCCAGAATCGAGCCGACGCTGAGGTCGATCCCGCCGGCAATGATGATCAGCGTCATGCCAAGCGCCATAATGTTGATTACCGCCGTCTGGCGGACCACGCTCGACAGGTTCGTTTGCGTCAGAAAAAATGGTGACGCGATGGTAAGGCCGACAAAAAGAACAATCAGGGTGAGGAAGGGAAGCAGGCGTTGAATCACGAAGCGAACTCCGAGGTAGTGGTTTCCAGCGCGGCCAGGCGCATGATCTGTTCCGGCGTCGTGCGGCCTGGCAATTCGCCGGAGATGCGGCCCTGGCGCATCACCAGAATGCGATCGGCCATTTGCAGCAGTTCAGGGATCTCGGAGCTAACCATCAGGATGGCTGCGCCCGATCGTGCCAGCTCATCCATCACCTGGAAAACCTCCGCCTTTGCGCCGACGTCGATGCCGCGTGTTGGCTCATCGAACAGAAAAACGCGAGCCCGCCGCGCCACCCACTTGGCGATTACCGCCTTTTGCTGATTGCCGCCGCTCAACCGCCCGGCCAGTTGTTTGGGCGATCCGGCGCGAATCCGCAGACGCGCCATGTAGGTGTCGATGATCCGCCGTTCCGCGCGCTGGTTCAGGAAGCCGAAAGTACTCACAAGTGGAAGGCTGGCGAGCGAAATGTTCTCCCCCACCGGGCGCAACGTGGCCAACCCGTAGTGCTGGCGGTCTTCAGGAATCAGCGCCAGCCCGGCCTGAACTGCCTGCCTGGGTGAGTTGATCTCCACCGGCTTGCCCGCAATGTAAACCTGACCCGAATCGGCGTGGTCCACGCCAAATACGGCGCGGCAGAACTCGCTACGCCCGGCGCCCACCAGGCCGGCCAGGCCGGTAATCTCGCCGGCGCGCAGCGTCAGCGATACTTCTTTCACAAGTGGTTTGCGGGAAATCCGCTCCACCCGCAGGAGTTCTTCGCCCACCTTGGCGGGCTCGCGATGATATAAGGCCGACATCTCCCGGCCCACCATCTGGCGAATGATCTCGTCATTGGTGATCTCGCCCAGCGGCGCCGTGTGTACCGTTTCGCCGTCACGCAGGATGGTGACCCGGTCGCCCACTGCGCGTAGTTCCTCCAACCGGTGGGTGATGTAGATCACCGCCATGCCGCGCTCGCGCAACTCGCGCACAATACGAAAAACTTCCCGCGTCTCGGACTCGGAAAGGGAGGACGTAGGCTCGTCGAAGATCATCAGGCTGGAGCCGCTCACCACTGCCCGGCAGATCTCCACCAGTTGCTTGCCGGCGGGTGTCAGCTTCTCCACCCGCCAATCGGCTTGAAGGGGGAATTTGTGCTGTGCGATCAATGCGGCAGCGCGCTCCCTCATGCGGGAGCGCTTGAGCAGGCCGGCGCGGCAAACCTCCTCGCGCCCCAGAAACAGATTTTCGGCGATGGTCAGGTGCGGCGCCAGCAGCGATTCCTGGTGAACCATCGCGATGCCATGCGCCGCGGCCTCCACCGGCGCCCGGAAGCGCACCGGGGAACCGCGCCACTCGAAAGTGCCGCCGTCGGGCGCGATCAACCCGGCGACGATCTTCATCAACGTGGATTTGCCGGCGCCGTTCTCGCCAAGCAGCAGATGCACCTCGCCCTGCCGTACGCTAAGCGATCCGTTTTTAAGCGCAGTTACACCGCCAAACCGCTTCTGAATCCCGCCCAGGTGAAGAAGCATCGGAAGTGATCAGTTTAGCGAAGACTTCCCCGTCTGTGTATCCAGCCTCCGGCCGGCTTTGGGCAGTAAATTGTCTTCTCGCAGACGGAGACGGCGCGCTGCACGAATACAGAGCGCTGCGGTTGCTTTCGCCGTCCGGCAAATCAATCAATATGAAGCGGCCAACTCTTCGCTGTAGCGTGGGTTACGCTGCAAAGGAATGAACCCGGCAGCGCGGAGCCGCATACGAAAAGAGTTGCTTCCGTGCGGTTTTTCGTCAACAGTTCTTCTGTCAATATTTCGCTTTTCTCCAGGATGAGGCTTGTGTATAATCGAGCGCAATCGATGGCGGGCATGGCGCCCGACGCGGTCTCAAGGAGAACACCATGAAGTTCATCAGTACCTTTTCGATCCGCCCCGGATCCCATCCCTCGGCCGCAGCCCGTTTTTTGAAAGGAGACACTGCGCCGCCGGTGGGCATCAAACTGTTGGGGCGGTGGCACAAGTGCGACCTCAGCGGAGGCGTCTCGCTGTGGGAGAGTGATGATCCGGCGGCAATGTACGCCTTTGCGCTGTCCTGGGCTGAAGTGCTGGAGATGACGACGTACCCGGTGGTAGAGGACGCCGATGCCGGTGCGGCGTTGGCGAAGCAGTATGGGTCGTAGGCATACTATTCAAAAGGTCCGGGTCCGGCGGCAGATATTGCCTAACACGGCGGAGCACGGAACCTTGGGGTAACCACGGCGATGACGTGATAATGTCCGGCGAAAGAAAGTATTGGAGAGCGTCTTCGTTCTATTTCACGCGGAACCAGCACAGTTTGGAGCGTCACGTCGAGGTCTGGATGTCTCCAGCGTGTAGGGAAGCGCTTGGTGGGTCCAACTCTCGGGTGTAGCGATCTCGGCCTGCGGTCGTGCCCGGTGTCCTGATGTCTGCGACGTTCTTCATGTCTCGTCCTGTCTGCTAAGCTCTTGACAACAATCTCAATGCGCGATAATGTTGTGAAACTTTGTGGTACTTGATGGACTGCTAATATGAGCCAGCGGCAAAGCAGCCGGAATTACGAAGTGGCGGCCGTCCGGAAGGCGATGGAGATTTTGTGCGAGTTTTCCGGTGGCACTCCGATGCTGGCGGTGAGCGACATCAGCCGGCGTCTGGAGATTCCCAAGAGTACGGCGCACAACCTCCTCCGGACACTGCAGACCTACGATTTTATTCAACAGGACGCCATCGACCGGCGCTACCGGTTGGGTCCCCGGGTCTTCGAACTTGGCCTGCTGTTCTCCCAGAATACGGAACTGATCGCCAAGGCCCGGACACATCTGATCCGCTTGGCCGAGGCAACCAAGGAGACCGTGAAACTTGGAATCGTCTCAAGCGGCGGCGCCCTGATTTTGTCGGCTATCGAATCGCCATTCGCCTTACATACCCGCGGAGATGAGGGAAGACGCGCTCCGCTGCACTGCACCTCCATCGGCAAGACACTACTGGCCGCGTTGCCTGATGATGAGATCCGGGAGATCGCCGCTGCCCGGGGCCTGCCGCGCCTTACTCCGCACACTATCACGACGGTCGACGGACTGATCGCGGAGATCCACCGGGTTCGCGAACAGTCCTCCGCAATGGACATGGAAGAAAACGAGCTAGGTGTCCGCTGTGTTTCCGCGTTGATTCCCGGCGCCAGCCGCAGCGCGCCGGCAGCGGTGAGCGTTTCGGGACCGAGCAGCCGTATCTCCGATGAACGTATGCTCACGCTGGCGGCGCAAGTTCGCGAAACCGCGGCGGCTATTGCCGCGGCCCTGGCCGCGCCATCGAACTCGCGTTCCTGGTTGCGCCGGGCCTCGGCCAGCGACTGAACGAGCGCGATGCGCGGCAGGCTCAGGTTGTCAGCCGCTCAATTTGCCGCGATGGGCGCGGCTTACGAATATCGTGGACCACGAACAGATAGCAACTGGCGCCGACCAGCAGCAGCGCGGCAATCAACTGCATGGGCGCTTCATAGCTTCCCGTGCGATCGATGAGCCAGCCGGCGATCCAGGGGATGCACATACCGGAGGCCGTACTGCCGAAGTTCTGCAGTCCGCTGACGCGCCCGATGGCTTTGACCGGCACCAGGGTCTGAGTCAGCGCCCAATAATTTGCCGTTGCCAGTCCCAATCCGGTCAGCGAGAGGACGGCAAAGACCAGCGCCACCGTGTTCGATGGCGACATGGCGCCCACCACCTCGGTTGACGCAATCAGGAAGCCGAGGATGGTGAACCCGCGCCGCACCGAAACCGCATCCCGCCCGCCGGCCACCAGGCGATCCGCCAGCCATCCGGCCGCCGGCGCCATCAGCGCCATGCCCATGAAACTGCACATCGTATAGACGCCCATCTGGCGCACCGACAGATGGCGTTGTTCTATGAAATAAGCCGGCAGCCAGGTGACGCAGTAGAAAACGAAGCTGTTATAGCAGAAGGTGGCAATCACAATCGCCCAGATCACGGGGTTGCGCAGCAGTTGGCCAAAGCCCTGCTCCGGCCCGGCCGCTGCGGCGGCAATGGCCGCTGCCCGCTCGCGGTCATCGTCCGCCACCAGCCAACGCCACAACAGCACCCAGATGAGCGGGGCCAGTCCGATTACATAGAACATCATGCGCCAGCCATAGGCGGCAACCAGCAAGCCGCTGGCCATCGCGCCCAGCGCTGGTCCGGCCTTGGTTCCGGCCATGTAGACGCCGACGGCCAGACCGCGCTGTTTCTCCGGGCAGTTCAATCGGAGCCAGCGCATACTGGCCGGGCTGACCACCGCCTCCCCTACGCCAAGCATCAGCCGCAGAACCACCAGATGCCAGACCGAGGTGGCCGCTCCGGTAGCAGCGGCCACCAGGCTCCAGAAGAGAAAACTCACTGTGTAGGGCCGCTTGACGCCAAAGCGGTCCACCAGCCAGCCCGAAGGAACCTGGAGCAGCGCATACGACCAAAAAAAGACCGAGTTCATCATCCCGCGACCGGTGTCGCTCAACTGGAAGAAGGACTTGAACTCCGGCGTTGCCAGCGCCACAGAAAGCGCGGTCCGGTCGAAGTAGGCGATCACCATTCCCAGGCTGAGCAGCACTACGATGGACCAGCGGTGAATGGACGTCATCGTGGGGAGGCTGGGATTGCCGCTACAATACTATCATGGTGCGTCCCACACGACGCATTATTCCAGCAGGCGCAAGTCCTGTCCGGGTGGGCGCCGACGGTGTGGGACCGGGCGGGCAGCGGGGCCAACCGGCATGGGTTTCGACAAATTGATGGGTACCGTGAAATGCCCCGCGCAAGCTACACCCGGAAGATCATCGTTAGGCCGTGTAGCGCAAAACGGCATGCACGGTTTGAAAGGGGATATTAGAAACGGGCTGGCGTAGGCCGGTACCGGGCTAAACTTCTACCAATGCAGCCACAACGGTGGCGCCGAACCGGCCCGTTATTTGGCGGTGCGCTGCCCATTCTGGTAATACTGGGACTCGTTATTACGTATGTCGTCCGCCGCACGCCGCCGGTGGCGGGCGCAGAACGGCCGCTGGGGTTGGAGCGCGTCTCGTGGCCGGCATCGAATCGTTATAACCAGGCGAAAGTGGAACTCGGCAGGCTTCTGTACTTCGACCGGCGACTATCGTTGGACGGTACCGTCTCCTGCGCTTCCTGCCATGATCCACGCAATGCATTCGCCGATCCCCGTCCGGTCTCGATTGGCGTACACGGCGGCCGTGGCACGCGGAACGCGCCAACCGTGCTGAACTCGGCCTATTCGCCATTCCAGTTTTGGGATGGACGCGCCGCCAGCCTGGAGGAGCAGTCCCTGGGCCCTCTCACAAATCCCTTGGAGATGGCCAACACAGATACCGGGGTGGAGCAGACGCTGCGGGCGATTCCAGGCTACGGTGTCCGGTTCCAGCGGGCATTTGGCGCGGCGGAAATCAATATCGATCGCGTGGTGATGGCGATCAGCGCGTTTGAGCGGACGGTACTTTCCGGCAACTCGCCCTACGACCGGTACAAAGAAGGCGATGCCAACGCCCTGACGGACCAACAGTTCCGCGGCCTCGGCATTTTCGTAAAGAAAGGACAGTGCTCACAGTGCCATGTCGACCCGCTATTCACGGATCACCAGTTTCACAACATCGGCGTCGGCGTGGAAGGAGACTCACCCGATGTCGGCCGTTTCCAGTTTACCCGGCGACAGAGCGACTGGGGCGCATTCAAGACCCCAGGGCTACGCGACGTCGAGAAGACTGCACCCTACATGCATGATGGCAGCCTAAGAACGCTGGAAGAGGTGATCGATTTTTATGATCGAGGAGGAACGCCGAACCGGAATCTGGATGCCAGGATCGGGCCGCTGCGTCTCACGCCGCGGGACAAGAAAGACCTGATCGCATTTCTCCGCGCGCTCACCGGCACAGGCTGGGAGCAGGTGAGGGCGCCCTTGTCGCTCCCTCAGTGATTTTTTCGGGCGCCGCGGCCGGGGCGAAAGTGGATGAGGTAAAACCCTCCCAGCGCCAACAATAGCGCGCCCCACCAGAGTGAAGCGTGCAGGTGGTCGAGCACCACCGGCGCGGCGGGCGGATGCAATACATCGTAGATTCCAGCGCCGGCGATCAGTACGCCGTAGACCGAAAGCAGGAGGCCGATGAAGAACCAGATGGAGATGGAACCCTCGTGGCCAGTCATATGTGCTTCTGGAGAAATTCTACCGCTTCTAAATGGATTCGTTCCTGGCTGGCGGCGGGGATGTTGCCGATGCCGTGGCTACCGTTGGGAACCGTAATCAACCGGTGTTCCACGCCAACCTGGGCGAGTTTGGCGGCCATCGCTTCCGAGAGCGCGTAAGGTACGTCTGTGTCACCGGTTCCGTGGACCAGAATGGTGGGCGGATAGCTAAGGGTTACGTTGCGTATCGGGCAGTAGGCGTCAAACCAGCGGGGTTCGGCCACCGGATCATGTCCGCTCACTTCTTTCGGCCACAGTCCCTGTTGGCGGCAGTAGAGGTAGAAGTCGAATCGGCGGTTTCCGGGTGGCGGGTCGGTGATCGCCTGGGATCCCACGGAGGCCTCTGCCTGCTCGCGGCTCACCAACGGCTGTTTCCGATAGAAAGCATCGGGCTTCGAATACCAATCGCCAGCGATGTCACCGTAGCCCCAGAATGACGCTAACGCCCTGGGCACAGGTTTCACCGCGAAGCCCGTCATCAGCGTCAGGTATCCGCCGGCGGAACCTCCCGAAACGACCATCCTGGCGGTATCCACGCCGAGTTCGCCCGAGTGGGTGTCGATCCATGAGAAAGCATCCCGCACGTCGGCGATGATCTGCTCGAGCTTGGTCTCCGGCGCCAGTCGGTAGTCGATGGAGATTACGGTGAAACCTGCCTGCCGCAGCAGACGAAGGATGCGCGATCTTGGTGACAGGTGCCGGGAGCCGATCATCAATGCGCCGCCGTGAATCAAAACGGCCACCGGACGGCGCGGTCCGGCGGAAGTATATATGTCGGCTTGGATGGCGCATCCGGCGGCGTGCTTAAAGACCATGGTCGCGGGACCGGCAGCGTCTTCGGCGTGCGCCAGCGCGCAAAGTCCTCCCAGGGTAAATTGACGACGGTTCATGGGAGTGAATGCTATCACAGATACGCGGACGCCGCGGCGGCACCGGTTCCGGTGGCCGGGCCGAGTATGAGAAGCTGTGCTAGGTGGACGCCGCGGTGGAAAATCCCGACTCGAAGCCGGAGTGCATCCGTCTGCTTCAACCATTCGACATCGATCAGTTGATCGTATTGAAGACGGCGGCAAACTGGAACCAATTGCCATCCGATTGGGAGCGTCTGTTGATGCTTCAGCCTGACGGGTGTTTCGGTCTGTTTGCGGGCGGCAGGCTGGCAGCCACGGCTACCGCGCTGACCTACCGGCGGGATCTGGCCTGGATCGGCATGGTGCTTACGCTGCCTGAGTTTCGCGGCCGCGGTTACGCCAGCCGGCTGATGGCGCGCTGCCTTCAGTTTCTGGAGGCTTCCGGCGTAACCGAGGCGAAACTGGATGCGACCAGCCTCGGTATCGAGATCTATCGCCGGGCGGGTTTCACGGATGAGTGCCCCGTTGAAAGATGGGAACGTCCGCCGGCGCCGTTTGACGGCGCTCGCGCTCCACAAGACTGCGCCGGGCAATGGCCGCCGGAACTGGATTGGGAGGCATTTGGAGCGGATCGTTCCGCTCTTCTCGGATCACTTCAGCGGAGCGGCTCCGTGATGAGTTGTGAGTCCGGGTATGCCATGAGCCGTGATGGATCCAATGCCGCCTATCTGGGGCCCTGCGTGGCGCGCGATACCGCCACGGCGCGCACTCTGCTGGCCTCCCTGCTTGTGCCGTTGGCGGGACGGCCCGTCTACTGGGATCTGTTTCCATCCAACATAGGCGCCGTCGCAATCGCGCGGGAGTTCGGCTTTGAGCCGGTCCGCCAACTGACACGAATGAGCCGCCTGCTGGCGCCCGAACGGCCCAGGATGCGGCCGGAGCACAACCTGGTATTTTGTCTCGCCGGTTTCGAACTCGGCTGACCGCGGCCCCGCGCCGGCTGTAATGGAGTTCAACTTCGGAATCATGCGCCTCCGATAGAGGTTTTGCAGGTATTCTGGAGTGTTGACCGGCATGCGCTCTTCCATCTCGCGGCGGCAGTTGCTGACGTTTGCGGGGTTCCCCCTGCTGGCGGATGTTCACCGCAGCTTCCGGGATCGCCTGGACCCGAAAGAGATCGTCAGCCGGCATAACCCTGGCTTCTACCACCGAATTGATCCGCGAGCACCGCTTTCGGTTGGCAATGGCGAATTCGCTTTTAACGCCGATTGTACCGGGCTGCAGTCGCTGCCAAGCCTTTACGAGCCCTTCACCCCACTCTGCACGCAGTCCCAGTGGGGATGGCACAGCTACCCGAAGCCTGATGGCGCGGGAGAGTTGCGAATGGAGCTCTTCGATACCTATGGACGAAAGGTTCCATACGCTACCAGCGCGAAGGGTCAGGAACCGTTGTATCAGTGGCTGCGTGAAAATCCGCACCGTTTGAACCTGGCCCGGATCGGACTACGGTTGGATGCTCACCGGCTTCGGGAAGAGGATCTTTCCGGCATTGAATGCCGCTTGGACTTGTGGACCGGCATTCTTGAAAGCCGTTTTCACCTGGACGGCGCTCCGGTGATGGTGCGCACCTGCTGCCATCCGGAACTGGACGCACTCGGCATCACGCTGGAATCAACACTGGCCGCCGAGGGGCGCCTCGCCATCTGTTTCGAATTCCCTTATGGTTCACACCACATCAACGCCTCCGACTGGGACTCCGAGGAGCGGCATAAGACCGAAGTCGTCCATCACTCCGCCACGTTGACCGATATTCATCGCACGCTCGACCACGACCGGTACTTCGTTCGTGTGGCAACCGAGGGCGCTGCCAGACCTTTGAGCCTGGGTCCGCATGGGGTGATATTTTCGGGGATCTCAAACGCGGTCGGGTTGGCCTGTCATTTCACGCCGGATCCGCCGGCAGCATCTTTGCCCCCGTGTCGCAGGATTCACTACGAGAGTGCCGAGCATTGGGCCCGCTTCTGGTCCACCGGCGGCGCGATTGACTTTGCCTCCAGCACCGACTCGCGCGCGCAAGAGTTGGAGCGCCGCGTGGTGCTCTCGCAGTATCTCACCGCCATTCAGTGCGCCGGCAGCATGCCGCCGCAAGAGACCGGACTCACCTGCAATAGCTGGTACGGGAAATTCCACCTGGAGATGCACTGGTGGCACGCAGCGCAGTTCGCGCAGTGGGGACGCTGGCATCTGCTCGAGCGCAGCCTTAACTGGTATGCCGCCATCCTGCCTTCGGCGCGGAAGCGCGCCCATGATCAGGGTTACTCTGGCGCGCGGTGGCCGAAGATGACGGGGCCGGATGGCGCCGACAGTCCATCGCCGATCGGACCGCTGCTCATCTGGCAGCAGGCGCACCCGATACTGTACGCCGAGTTGATCTACCGCGCGCGGCCCAATCGCGAGACGCTGGACCGTTTGGCTCCGCTGGTCTTCGCATCGGCCGATTTTATGGCCAGCTACGCGGCGCAACAGAACGATCGCTACGTGCTCGGACCGCCTCTGATCCCCGCCCAGGAAGTCTTCTCTCCGCGCGCCGGTTACAACCCCACATTCGAGCTTGCCTACTGGCGGCAGGGCCTCGGCGTCGCGCAGTTGTGGTTGGAGCGGATGGGCTTAGCGCGCAAGCCGCTGTGGGATGCCGTGCGCGGCCGCCTGGCTCCGCTGCCGGTTCGCGATGGAGTCTACCTGGCGCAGGAGAGCGCGCCGGACACGTTCACGCGGGCCAACCGTGACCATCCGTCCATGCTGGCCGCCTATGGCATGCTGAACGGCGAGGGCGTGGACCGGCAGGTGATGCTGCGCACGCTCGAACGCGTGATGAAGGAGTGGATCTGGACGGAAACCTGGGGTTGGGATTTTCCGATGGCCGCAATGACCGCCGCCCGGCTCAACCGGCCGGAGATGGCGATTGACGCCTTGTTCAAGCAATCGCCGCGCAACACCTGGCTCGCCAATGGACACAACTGGCAGCGTGCCAGCCTTCCGGTGTACCTGCCGGGCAATGGTGGTCTGCTGGCGGCGGTGGCGATGATGGCAGCGGGTTGGAAGGACTCACCCCAGAGTCACGCGCCCGGCTTCCCCAGATCCGGTTGGCGTGTACGGCACAGCGGGCTCGGACCGCTGTTGTAGCCGGAAGCTAGTTGCGGTTCCAATAGGCGTTCTGGCCGATATAGTCGTCGTCCGGCAGGTTGGCGAGGATCAACCGGCGCAACTTCAACGGTTCAACCGGCCCTTGCACTTTGTAGAGTTGCCTGCCTTCCGGGCTGATCAGCACCGTATACGGCAGCGCCGCATTCCACGAGCGATCGAACGCCGCCATGGAGGCGTAGGTTTCCTTCACGCCGAACAGCAGATTACGCGTTGTGGCGTGCTGCGATTCCAGAAATCGCCGCACCCCCTTCTCCTCGTCGGGAAAGTTTGCGCTCACGGTGACCAGGCTGAAGGGGCGCCGCCGGTACATTCGCCACATCTTCTGGAATTCGGGGAATTCGTCGGCGCAAGGTCCGCACCAGGTAGCCCAAAACGTTACCAGAAGTGTCTTGCCGGTGGGGTTCGACCGCAGTAACTTCAATCCAGCGGGCGTGACCAGTTCCAACGGTACCGGCTCCTTTTCGAATCGTTGGGCTTCGGCTATCTGCCCCTCATGCTTATAGGCCCACTTGATGCTGCAGCCCACCGTGGGCGTGGTCCGCACAGCCACGGGCCTGCCAGCCAGTACGGCGTCCAAAGCGTTGCGCGCGTCCGGAATTTTCGCGTAGGCTTCGCGCGGACTGCTATCCACCCGGCCCTGGTAACGCAGTTTCCGCGCGGCATCGAAGATGAAAACATGTGGTGTGGCGGTAGGTCCGTATTGACGCGAAACCTGCTGGGAGTCGCCGTCGTAGAGAAAAGGAAAATCGAAGTGACGGTGGAGGGCGCGGAGTCTCATGTCCTCGAAAGAATCACCTAAGTCGGTATAGCCCATCTCGTCCAGCCGCAAGGCGCCAGGATTGTTGGGTTGAATCACCGCAAACGCGACGTGCTTCGGACGATAGTCGTTGATCAGCTTCTGAATCCGTTCTTCGTACACTTCGGCGGTCGGGCAGTGAACCGCGGTGAAGATCACGACCAGCGCCGGGGCGCTATCGAAATCGTGCAGCGAGTAAGTCTTTCCATCCACCCCGGGCAGACGGAAATCCGGAGCCGCCGATCCGATCGCCAGAGTTGGCGGAGTATCCGCCGCCATCAGGCCGTGGGACAACAGCGCAATGAGTAGAAGCAGCCGCGTAGCCATCCCGGTATTGTCCAACAATTTGCCGGACCCTGGCCCGTCCAGGCCCGATCCGGAAAGCTGAGTCAGCAGTTGTCAGAAATTGTAAAGTAACGCGAGCCCTTTCAAATGCATCGCACCAAGTGAGAGGCAACGTGGCAGGGGCGGTGAAAAAAGATAATCGGCAACGGCAAAAGATTTAGTTGCCGTTAGACGCTGCGAAGCTCTCGCAGGTTTCCGAATAACTGAAGAGCGGCGCGTTGAGTGACGCGAATCTAACGTTCTTCAAGAAGCAACGTCTGGATGATCGACGTAACCTCAGCGATATACGTTGTCCCGACCTATTGAAGGGAAGCTAGGAGACAGAAATAAAATGATCCAGTGGATGAAGAGCCGCCCAAGCCAGGCCGCTCTTGTTGTTCTCGCCGCCGTGTTGATTGCCGGCGGCGTATTTGCAAAGGCGAACTCCAGACCGGCGTTGAACATTCTGCCGGATGCGGCGCCCGCGGCCCGCGCGACGGTAGACGCCGCCACACTGCAAACCGGATTTGCAGCGGTCGTCAAGCAGACCGCGCCGGCGGTGGTCAATGTCTATTCAACGCGTATCGACAAGCAACGCGCTCCCCAGATGAGCCCGTTTTTCAATGATCCGTTCTTCCGCCGCTTCTTTGGCGACAATCCGAATCTCCAACAGCAGCAGCCCCGCGAGCGTAAGCAGCAGAGCCTCGGCTCGGGAGTTATCATCAACTCCGACGGTTATATCATCACCAACAACCATGTTGTCGCTGGTGCTACCGATGTTAAGGTTACCACTTACGCCAAGAAAGACTATCCCGCTAAGATCATCGGCCGGGATCCAAAGACCGACATTGCGGTATTGAAGGTGGATGCCAAGGATCTGCCCTATCTTCGGCTGGGCGATTCCAGTAAGGCGGAGGTCGGCGACATCGTGCTTGCCATCGGCAACCCCTTCGGGCTCGGACAAACCGTAACGATGGGCATTATCAGCGCCAAGGGCCGCGGCAATCTGGGCATTGAAGATTACGAAGATTTCATTCAGACCGATGCCGCCATCAATCCCGGCAATTCGGGCGGCGCATTGATCAACACCCGGGGCGAACTGATCGGCATCAACACCGCCATCCTCTCCGGGTCCGGCGGCAACCAGGGCGTTGGCTTCGCCATCCCGGTGAACATGGCTCGCAATATCGTGCATCAGATTGAACTGCACGGGCATGTGGTGCGCGGTTACCTGGGCGTGACTATCCAGCCGGTTACCGAACAGATGGCAAAAGCCTTTGGGCGTCCCGGTGAAATCTATGGAGCGCTGGTAGCTCAGGTTAGTCCGGACAGCCCTGCATCCAAGGCCGGACTCCAACCTGGTGACATCATCCTTGAACTCAACGACAAACGCGTTGAAGACAGCCGCACGTTGAGTCTGTCGGTTGCCCAGATGTCTCCCGGCTCTCCCGCTCACCTGAGGGTTTTCCGCAACGGCGTGACCAAAGACTTTGTTGTGACTCTCGGAGAACTGCCGGAGAAGGGTAATAACGCCAGCACGCCGGGCAGCGGCTCGACCGAGTTGATGAGCGGTGTCAGTGTGCAGAATCTGACCCCGGATATCGCCCGGCAGTTAGGTGTTCCGGGCAATACCCTGGGCGTGGTGGTGTCGCGAGTAGATCCTTCCAGCGCGGCCGCCGATTCCGGTCTGCGCGAAGGTGACATCATCCGTGAAGTGAACCGTAAGCCGGTTGTCAACACCAATCAGTTCGAGAGCGCGCTTCACGCGGCAGGCAAGGATGCCGTGTTACTGCTGGTGAACCGGAACGGACAGAATCTGTTCTTGGTAGTTCAGCAGCAGTAAGCCGGACGATTACGTAGCAGTCCTTCGGAACATTGCTGCGGTTTCGCCGCGGGCGAGTTACTCTCGCCCGCGGAGTTTTATTTCCAGACGTTGCCGCCGAACGTCGCCGATCGGCGCGGTTGCCGCAATGGGGTGCCCAGCCCGCCGCTCAACCGGCGGAGTTTGCCTCGCTGTCTGGCGCCAGGCTGGTGCGGACATATTGGTTGAACTTCTGAGGGCGTGCGCGGTCGATTCCCGGCGTTTCAGATGATAGAATTCAGGGTTGTTGCGAACCATCACCCTCCTTGTCTTTTTCATTTTGAGCGCGGTATCGGCGCCGGCGCAGTCCGCGGCGGCGGGCGCGCTGGAGGGGACCGTAACGGACGGCACGGGGCAGCGCCTGGCGGGCGCGGTGATCCACCTCCGCAATGCAGCGACGGGCGAGCATTTTAAGGCCAGCGCCGGCGCCGATGGCGCGTTTCAATTCTCACTATTGCCTCCAGGGTCTTACCGGGTTGAGTTTACGCACCCGGGATTCAAGACGGCCCGGATGGCCCGGTTGATTCTAAACGTTAGCGAGCGGCCGGTGCTTGACGCCGTGCTCGCACCCGGCGATCCGAGATCGGTCGGGGAATGCGCCTGTAAATTGCAGACGGCCGCGCCGTCCACCGGCACGCTTGTCGACCAGAAGACAATTACCGCGGTACCCCTGAATACGCGCAACTTCACCCAGGTGCTGTCGATGTCGTCGGGCTCGGTGGCTAGTGTGAACAACGCGGGAACACTGGGACGCGGTTCGTCGAGCGTGAATGTAAATGGCAACGCCAGCGCCGGCGGATACACGGTAGATGGAGCTTACGCGCCCAGTACGGTGCCCAATCCGGACGCAATATCGGAGTTCAAAATCCAGACTTCGCAAAACGACGCTATGTTCGGCGCCATGGTGCCGAACACAAACCTGATGACGAAGCGCGGAGAAAATTCGGTACATGGGGACCTGTGGGAGTTCGTGCGAAATGACATCTTCAACGCCAATGCGTTCTTCCGGAATGCGACCGGGCAGACCAAGCCGAACCTGAAACAGAACCAGTATGGCGCCACGCTGGGCGGACCGATCAGGCGGAACAAACTGTTCTTCTTCGGATCATACCAGGCGACACGGCAGGTGAACGGCCTGGATCCGACGTCGGTCTCCAACATGATTCTGCCGGCGCTGACCGCGGACCGTTCGGCTTCAACACTGGCGGCCCAGTTCTGTCCCGGTAATTCCGGTGGAGACCCCCGGTTCCAGAGTTATGCCGGAGGCCGGCAACTGGATTGCGCAAACCAAGGCACCGGCGTAACCGCGCCGATCAATCCGGTTGCATTGAGGCTGCTTCAAATGAAGAATGCTCAGGGGCAGTATCTTATCCCCTCTCCCCAGACGGTTTTCACCAGTGGACCGAATGCCGGCTTGGGATTCTCATCGTTTAGCATGCCGTCAACTTACAACGAGAATCACTTTCTGGCAAATGCCGATTACATGATGCCGAAGGAAAATACGCTCTCCGCCCGGCTGTTCGCGGCAACGGTGGACCAGTTGCGTACGTTCGGTTCACCGGGAGGGTATCCCGGCGCTCCGATTGTGCCGGGGTTTGGCGCTTCGCAAGCGCTGGCGGCGACCGACGCCGCCACCAGTCTTCGTCTCACCAGCCAACTGAGCCCCAACACGGTGAACGAGGCGGTAGCGGCCTACACGCGCAACCGCACCGATACAAACGGCGTGGACGCGCCGCTCGCCTCCGAAGTAGGCATGGTGGCGGTAGATCCGCTGTTCCCCCAGCCGCCGGAGATTACCGTGCTGGGACCAATGGGATCATTCCGGCTGTTCGGCACGGACCCGAATGACAACCACTTCGAGACGCGGACCTTCTCGGCCGGTGATAACATCTCCTGGGTACGGGGCAACCAGCGGCTACGCGGTGGAGGGTTCTTTCTGAGCCAATTCAACGGGCGGGCCGACACGGGCGGAGCGCGTGGAAAGATTACCTTCCAGACCTTCGAAGATTTTCTGTTGGGGATGGATGCTGCAAGCAACCTGAGCCCAACCGGCCGCAGCAACATCCAGTCGGTCCAATCGAGCGAGGGTGTAGGGCCGAACGGCGAAGTGGAGTACCGCTACCGGCGCTACTACGGCGCGGCGTTTATCCAGGATGACATCAAAGTCAATGAGCGGTTCACGCTGAACCTGGGGCTGCGCTGGGAGTACATCGGCCCTTCGCTCGACGAGAGCGGAACGATCGGTAACATGGACCTGGCAGCGCTTCGGGAGACGGCGATTCCACCGGCGGCCGGCACACTCGCCGGTAACACGGTGGCGGCGAACTACCCGGCAGGGCTGATCAATCCCTATACCGGCAAGCCGTTCGGACCGCCACCCACAGGCGTGCGGGTCCGTTCCTCGAAAAGCTTCTACGAGAACGGCACTCCGCTGGACACGTTCGCTCCCCGCGCCGGTATGGCCTGGCAGCCGCTCGGTTCGGGCGGCCGGCTGGTGGTGGGCGCGGCTTACGGCACGTTCTTCCAGAGCCCGCCATTTGGCGCGAATGCATCGAGCGCGCCGCCGTTCACTTCGGTGCCGTTTTCGCAGGGTTTCACCAACTCGGATTCCAGCAACAACCTCTCCACCTTTTCCAAGCCGTTTCCGGTCACCACGCTCGGTTACGTTCCGCGCACTCCGGTATCGCAGCTTTCCGACCGCGTGGCGGGGCCCGAGTACAGGGTGCCACGAATTCAGCAGTGGAACGTCACCAGCAAGATCCGGTTGCGGCAGAATATGTCGTTCGATTTAGGGTACGTCGGATCGCGGGGCGGCCATCTACTGCTGGCACGGGGAATGAACCAGCCGGTGCTGGCGAGCGCGGCGCGTCCGGTCAACTGCGGATGGGACGGCGTGGCAGCGCATTGTGTGACGGTGAACACCGCGGCCAATGCGGCGCTTCGTGTTCCGGTACTCGGGGAGACCCAATCGGCCCTGTTGACCAGCGAGTTTACCGGCGCTTCGTGGTACCACAGCCTGCAAGCCACGCTGCGCCGGCAGATGGCAAACGGGCTGACGTTTCAGATGGCGTACACGCTGTCAAAAGCCGAAAACAACCTGAACGTGCTCAACGATCAGAACAGTCCGGCACAGGCTAAGGCCCGTGCCTCGTTTGACCGCACACACCGGGTGATCACGAATTTCAACTATCAACTGCCGCTGCCGGCGGGCACCTCGGCGTGGCAGCGCACTTTGACTCAAGGGTGGTCGTTGACCGGAATCGTGCTCGTTCAGAGCGGGCTGCCGATGACGCTGACCGACCCGAATGGAGGCACCGTCTTCGGGCGGGCCGCAACCTCAACGATCACGATGTGTCCTGGCGCAACCTATGATTCGCTGGCAACCAGCGGAAACGTATCCTCACGAATTAACCGGTGGGTGAATAGCTCCGCGGTGTGCGCTCCGGCGACGATTGGCGCCGATGGCTCGGCCGGATATGGGACAGCGGGACAGAGCATCCTGGACGGACCCGGGCAGGTGAACTCCGATTTCTCATTGGGGAAACGTACTCGTGTCGGCGGGCTGAGGGAGGATGCGGAACTGGCGTTCCGGGTGGAATTCTACAACGCGATGAACCATTCGCAGTTCTCCAATCCGGGGACCACGTTCCGCACGGCAGGCTTCGGGGTAATTACGGAGACCGCGGTAGCGCCGCGATTGATCCAGTTCGGTGTGAAGTACCTTTTCTGATCAAGTCACGGCCGGGGCCGCAGGCCGAACAGCGCGGTTCCTACCCGGATGTGGGTGGATCCTTCTTCGATGGCGGCTTCGAGGTCGTTGGACATGCCCATGGAGAGCAAGGGCAACTGGAATTGCCGGGCGAGTTCGCGAAGACGGATGAAGTAGGGGCGGGCTGCGTCCGGATCTTCGGACCATGGCGGCATGGTCATCAGTCCGGTTAGGTTGAGATTCGGGCACGCGCGCACGGATTCGACAAGTTCGCAAAGAGAGCCGGGGCTGGCTCCGCGCTTGGACTCTTCCGGCGACAGTTTGACTTCGAGCATGACTTCGAGCCGGCGTCCGGCGGCATCGAGGCGGCGGGCGAGTTTCGCCGAATCGACGGTTTGGATGACGTGAAACAGTCCGGCGGCGATGCTGGATTTGTTTGACTGGAGATGCCCGATGAGGTGGAAGCGGGCGCCGGGGAGCGCCGCCACTTCTGGACGCTTGCCCTCAAATTCCTGCACGTAGTTTTCGCCGAAATCGCGGATGCCAAGGGCGTAGGCTTCACCAATGGCGCTAGCCGGAAAAAGTTTAGTCACCGCGATCAGGGTGATGTCCCGCGGGCGGCGTCCGGCGCGGGCGGCCGCGCGTTCGATGCGCTCGCGCACCCGTTGATAGCGTTCGCTCAGAGAGGAATCAGCGACCGGCACATTGTTAGTGTAACGAAGCAGCGAGAAGAAACGCTGCCGCGGCGCACTATTCCTTTTCGATGCCACAGCCCGACCTGCCACCCGGCGAACTGAGCCGGCGAATCGAAGATTTTCTGGCCCGCTGCAAGAGCCCGGTATTCCTTGAGGAGGGCGAGGAGCCCTTGCCGCTGGAGAAGAACAATCACTCACTGGAAGAACGTAACGGCGGACTAATGTTTCAGTGCTGGTCCGCCGGACGGTGCGTATCGCGGTGGGTGGTGGGCCTGGCCGCCGAGCGGCCGGGGCGGTTGGAGCTCCGAATCAGGAAATTTGCGGCCCGCGCCGGAAGCATCACGCTGTTCGATTCGGAGCGGGCCAGCGGCCGGTTGATGGAACTCCAGGGAGAACGGCGGTCGTTCCGCGAGTATTTCCGGCGGTTCCTGCGGCGGCAGTTCACCGGGTGGACCCTGGCCGAGTTGACAACCGAAGCCGACCTGGAAAACTCGCTGTCGCCGCGGTATTCGCGGGCGCTGCTGCGAAAAGGAAGCGAAGGCTGGGCGGCGATGGGCGTATCACGCGAGACCGACGCCGCGGGGAGTGTCACGTTCGGCCTGATCTGGCTCGATTACCTGCGGCGGCGGGAACCGCGTCTGGCGATTCACGGTTTGGTGTTTCTGGCGCCCGATGGAGCGCACAACACGATCTGTCTGCGGGTACGGTGGCTGAACCCGGAAGCGTTCCGGACGCGGTTGTTCGTCTATGGCGAAGAGGGGCGTGAGCAGGAAGCCGATCCGGCGGATTTTGGCAACCTGGAAACGCACCTCGACCCTTGCAACCGCGAGAGGATACCGATCGCGGCCGAAGTGGCGGCATGGATGGCGCGGCTGACACAACTGCCCGGCGTGGAGCAGGTGCGGCGGCCAACGGGCGATTGCAGTTTGCGGGTGCGGGGGTTGGAGTTCGCGGCGACCAGGGAGGGGCGCCTGATCTTCGGAATCGATCACCGCGGGGCGGTAGCCGGGACAGACCTGGCCGAGATGGAACGAGCGGTGATGGAACTGGCCCGGCTGCGGAGTAGTGGCGCGGCCGATGTAATGAATCCGCTTTATAGACGGAATCCGGAAGCATGGTTGGAATCGCAGATTCGCGCCAATCTGGCCGAAATCCACGCGCCGCTGGTGGAAGGCGCCGTATATGGGCAGGTGCCGGCCTTTGCCGCGGGCGAACGCGGAGTGATCGATTTGGTCGCGGTGGAGCGCACGGGCCGACTGACGGTGATCGAGGTGAAGGCGTCCGAAGATATCCACTTGCCGCTTCAGGCGCTGGACTACTGGATGCGCGTTAAATGGCATCTGGAGCGCGAAGATTTTTCCCGCTTGGGATACTTTCCCGGCGTTGCATTGACCGGCGAGTTGCCGCGGCTGCTGCTGGTAGCGCCGGCGCTGGCATTTCACCGCGCAAATGAACTGGTGCTTCGATACTTTTCGCCCTTGATCGCGGTGGAAAGGATCGGTGTCGCAGTAAAATGGAGAGAGCAACTGCGGGTGATGTTTCGCCTGCCAGGCGCGGGCGGTCGGGAAGTGACAGCATGTCCATGGCAAACCAGATTGTCCAGATCCGGCGAGCGTTCAAGCACCTGAACCCAAACGACGTCCGCGACGCCGCCGAGAGACGCATCGACATCCGGCTGGTGGCCGCATCGAGCGCCGGCTATGCAGCGATGGAAGACTTCCTGCTTCCCTCGTCGATTTCCACCGAGAAACGCTACGAGGCGATGTTGACGCTGCACCGCGCCGGAGATCCCGATTCGGCCGCTGGCCAGCAATACGATCTGGAGATCTTTGAGGATGGCCTGGCGCGCCCCCGTTCAGCCTTCACGTTTCCGCTTCAGGATCCGCAACGAATGGTGGAGACGATTCTGCGGCGCCGGGATGAGTTGGGGCTGCCGCTGGCGAGGAACTTCCCGGAGTTTCGCAAGGTAGTGGTGGAGCGGGTAATCCGGGCGGTATCGAAAGAGAATGCGCTGTTTTCCCTGGTAACCGCGCTGCCCGATGTGCTGCCGACGGTTCTTGAGCTGCCTTGGGCGCTTGGTGAATTTGCGTCTGACACGGCATTTCTGACGATGAACCAGCTTCGCATGGCGTTTCTCCTGGCGGCGGCGAGCGACCGTCCGGTGGGATTCGCCACTCAGAAGACCGAGGTGGCGGGCATCGTGGCGGGTGCTTTCGGCTGGCGGGCAATCGCCCGCGAACTGGTGGGTAAGATTCCGCTTGGTGGCGGACTGATTCCAAAGACCGCAATCGCCTATGCCGGAACGTACGTGGTGGGCAAATCGATGGAGCGGTTCTACCGGCTGGGCTACGGGTACACGCGCGATGAGCGCCGCCTGGTGTATGCAGAGGCCGTGAATCGCGGTAAGCGCGTGGCCGGCTCCTTATTGCATGAGCTTCGCGGCGGTGACGGCCCGGTGAGCGGTGATTCCTGTTCGGACTGAGGCGGAATCGAGCGCCGTCAAAGTCTGCCAACTTTGTCGATCGGGACGGAGAGAGTCCATAACGAATTGAGAGGTGTACAGTGAATTTTCGAGTTCTTATGCTGATCCTGGCGGCGGTTGCAGTGTTGAGCGCCGACCGGCTGACGATGCGTGACGGCCGTGCGATTGACGGCACTTATCTTGGAGGTAACTCGCGCGAGGTGCGGATGGCGGTGGGAGATCGCGTGCAGTCTTTCGATATCGGATCCGTACGTACGATTGAATTCGGCGCCGTGGCTCCGGCCGCGAGTCAGGCCGCAACCGAAGCCCCGGCGGCGGCGTCTTCCTCGACTCTCCCGGCGACTGCTCCGGCCGCTGCCGCGGCGGCGGCTCCCGCGGCTCCTTCGGGTGAACCACAACTGGTGCGGAGAACAGAGGCGGCAGCGCAGCCGTCAGGTGGTGCCGCGGTAACGTCCAGCGCGCCGCCTGCCGCGCCGTCCGCGCCTGCCTCCACGGGTACGACGGAAGTTCCCGCCGGTACAAACTTTGTAGTCCGGCTCATTGACAGCGTGGATTCGGAACGGGACTCGGTGGGCCAATCTTACCGGGCGACGGTTGATGAGCCGGTCGTCGTCGGGGGAAACACGGTTGTTCCGCGCGGCGCCGACGCGGTGGTAAAACTGGTCGACGACCAGGAGTCGGGGAAACTGGCCGGACGTACGATTCTCACCCTGGACCTGATGTCGGTGACGGTCAATGGCAAGCCGGTCGAGATCGACACGCAGGAAGCAACCGTACAAAGCGGTTCTCGTACCGGCCGCACGGGAAAAGTGGTCGGCGGAACGGCCGCGCTCGGAGCGATTATCGGCGCGATTGCCGGCGGCGGAAAGGGCGCGGCAATCGGAGCGGTTTCCGGCGCGGGTGTCGGCGCCGCGGCGCAGGTGATCACCAAGGGGCAGACAGTGAAGATCCCCTCCGAGAGCCGGCTCACGTTCTCACTCCGGCAGAATATCCGCATATGAACCCACGGGCGCGCCGCCTGAGCGCGTGACTGCTTATAATGCGGGTGAGGTATGAGATGACTGACCGATCCCTTCCTTCCCGCAGAACTCTGCTCGGCGCCGGCGCCACCGGAGTCTTTTCCATTGTCGGCGCGCAGGCCGTGCGCGGCTCAGAGGCCAATTCAAAAGTCTCGGTGGCGCTAATCGGCGCCGGCAACCGGGGTTCTTATGACGCCGGCATCGTGCATCGCGATCCGCGCGCGCACATTACGGCGTTGTGCGACAAGTTTGACGACCGGCTGGAGAGTTCGGCGCAGAAGATCGGTGTCGCGAATCCGAAGACATACAAGGATTTCGAAAAGGTTCTCGGCGCCGGCGATATCGATGCGGTAATCATTGCCACCCCTCCATTCGAGCATCCTCGCATGCTGGCGGCGGCGGTGGACGCCCGAAAGCACGTTTACTGCGAGAAGCCGATGGGCGTCGACTACGAGGGCGCCAAGACGATCATAGCCGCCGGGCGAAGGGCCGATCCGCGCAAGTGCATTTCCGTGGGATTCCAGCAACGCTACGGTCCGGTCTACCTGGAAGCGCTCAAGCGCCTGCGTAATGGCGAGATCGGCGACATCTCGACGGCGCGCGCCGCCTGGATCGACAAGGATCCCTTCCAGCGCAAGCAATATGATCCGGCGGTGGAGAAGTTGCGCAACTGGTTCTGTTACCGCGATTATTCGGGCGACATCATCGTGGAACAGGATTGCCACAACCTGGACGTGCTGCATTGGTTCCTGGATGCGCTGCCGGTCCGCGCGATTGGCTACGGCGGGCGGAAGGTGCGGACCACGATGGACATTCTCGATCACCTGACGGTGGTTTATGAATGGCCCAACGGGATTCACGTGAACTTCGAGGCCAATCAGTTGACGCCGCGCGGGTTCTCGAGAATCGGCGAGGAGTTCACCGGCACGAAGGGAACGCTGCTGACCTCGCGAAAGAGGATGCAGCATATCAAGAGCGTAGACTCGATCGACACGATTGATTCGCAGCGCGATATCACCAACGACGCGCTGGAAACATTCATAGAGCGCATTGTCACGGCGAACCCGGAGAACGTAGCGGAACGTTCCGCGTTAAGTACGATGATCGGCTTTCTGGGGCGGGAAGCCATTTACACCGGCAGAGAAATAACGTGGAAGGGATTCTACGGTGCGTAGGTTGTTCGCATTGGCAATGAGTTTAGCGGCAGGCACAAGTGTGATGTTTGGTCAACAGCCACCACTGCGGGTGATCGCCATCGGCGCCCATCCGGACGATTGCGACATCAAGTTCGGCGGTACTGCAATTAAGATGATGCGGATGGGATACGCAGTGAAGTTTCTGTCGGTAACCAACGGCGACGCCGGCCATCAGACAATGGGCGGCGCGGCGCTTGCCGTCAGGCGCAAGGCGGAAGCGCGGGAGTCGGCCCGTCGCTTGGGAATCACCGAGTATGAGGTGCTGGACAACCACGACGGTGAATTGATGCCCGATCTGAATGTCCGCCGGCAGATCATCCGGCGCATCCGGCAATGGCGCGCCGATATCGTACTATCGCCCAGGCCCAATGACTACCATCCGGATCATCGCTACACCGGGGTACTGGTGCAGGATTCCGCATATATGGTGGGTGTGCCCAACATCTGCGCGGACACGCCGCCACTGAGGAAGAATCCGATTTTCCTCTATTACGAGGACCGCTTCCAACGGCCGTCGCCCTTCAGGGCGGATGTGACCGTGCCGATCGAAGATGTCTGGGAGCAGAAGTTGAGCGCGCTCGATGCGCACGTCTCGCAGTTCTACGAATGGCTGCCGTGGATCGATGGCAAGCCGGAGCCTCCGAAAGATCCGGCCGAGCGGAAGAAGATGCTCGCCGCCCAGCGCTTCCGGCAGATGGAGGCCTTTGAGTTGTGCGAATACGGAAGCCGGCCGGGTCTCGATGAGCTGCGCCGGATGTTCCCTCATTAATGAACCCTCTGTTGCGTAACCTACCCTCGGTGGAGGAACTGGCCGCACGGCTGGAGCCGAGAGCCGGCCGGATCCCCCGATCCCTGATTGTGTCCGAAGCGCGCCGCGTGCTGGATACAGTTCGTAAAGACCTGGTTGAGGGACAGAGGACCGGGATCCCCGATGTGGAACTGCTGGCCGAATCGGCGCTGGCGGAGTTGATCGGGCCATCGATCGAGCGGGTGATCAACGCCACCGGAGTCATTCTGCACACCAATCTGGGACGGGCTCCGTTGCAGGAAACGCGCGGGATAACGGGCTACTCGAACCTGGAGTATGACCTGGAGCAGGGACGCCGGGGCAGGCGGGACGTTCATGTGAGTGGATTGCTGGAACGCCTGCTGGGGGCGCCGGCGATTGGGGTCAACAACAATGCGGCGGCCGTTTACCTTGCTCTGAAGGAGGTCGCCGATGGCGGCGAGGTGATCGTCTCCCGGGGTGAGCTGATCGAGATTGGCGACGGCTTTCGCATCCCCGACATCATGCGAGCCTCGGGCGCGGTATTGCGCGAGATAGGAACAACCAACCGCACGCGGCTGGAAGACTACCGGGAGGCCCTGACGCCACGGACCCGGCTGGTACTGCGCGTCCACCAGAGTAACTTTCGCATTTCGGGCTTTACCGCACGCCCCGCTCTGAAGGACCTGGCGGCGCTGGCGCACAGCGCGTCCGTTCCGCTGTACGAAGACCTGGGAAGTGGCTGCCTGGCAGACCTGCGGGACTATGGAATTGACGAGCCTCTCGCGGCCGGGAGCCTGAGCGCCGGGGCCGATCTGATCTCGTTTAGCGGCGACAAACTGATGGGAGGTCCGCAGGCGGGCATCCTGGCGGGAAACCCGGAACTGATCAACCGGCTGCGGCGGAATCCGATGTACCGGGCCTTGCGGCTGGACAAGCTGGTACTTCAGGCGCTGGAGCACACCCTGCGGGATACGTTGCTGGAGCAGTGGGACCGGATTCCGGCACTGCGAATGATCCGCATGAGCGCCGGGAAGATCCGCCAGCGGGCGATGGGAATGCTGGAAGTGATTCGCGGTGAGTTGTGGGAGGGACGGTCGTTGGTGGGCGGAGGCTCCACTCCCCAGCAGTCGCTTGCCACGTGGCTGATTGCTTTGGAAGATCGCCATCCGGTGGAGCTTGAAGCAAAATTGCGGCGCGGGCAGCCGCCGGTGGTGGCTCGCATCGAGCGGGATCGGGTTGTCATTGACCTGCGAACCGTGCTGCCGGAGGAAGAGCCGAAGCTGGTGCACGCGATTCGCGCGGCGATGAGCGGCGGGTGAATGTTTTCGCGCTACCGGCGCCGGTTCAGGGGAAAGGGCGCGATCAGTCGGGCAAGACCTTGATTCGGATGTGGCGATAGGCCACGGCCGAGTCGTGGTGCTGGAAGGCGATGGCGGTCACCCGGTTCTTCAATTCGTCCATCATCCGCGCGCTGCCGGCGTGCCGGGCCCGCAGCGCGGCTTTCAGCTGGGGTGAGTCGAGCGAGTAGGAGAGCACGCAGTTGCCATTGATCCAGTGCTCCACGTGGCGCCCATTCACCAGTAGCCGGCCGGTATTCCACTCTCCCGGGGTGTGAACCGGAACTTCGGTGGGCAATAGATAGTTGTAGAGCGCTCCACTGACATGCGTGCTAGGTGGCGTGCCGGGAGGATCGGCAATCAACTGAAACTCGTAACCGAGCGATGTCTCGTGGTAGTAAACCGAGCCGCCGGGATGCGTGAGGCGATCGACGTTGGAGGCCTGGATCAGATACTTGATGCCGCTGTTTCCCCGCGGGCCGACGCGCCAATCGAACTCGAGGTCGAAGTTCTTATACGGTTTCGCCGTCCACAGGTCACACTGGCGTACGGCGTCGGGAAGACTTTCGAGAACGCCGCCGGAGATGCGCCAGCTCACTTCCGGGCCGGTAGTTCCGGTGGGCGTCCGGAAGTTGTGAAAACTCTTGCCGTCAAATAGAGCCTGCCATTGCGCGCAGCCGCACGAAGCGGCCACGAGTAACATAAACACACAACGAAACATCATTTCAGGCTCGTTCCAGGTAAGTGCCTTCGGACGTGGAGACCTTGATGCGCTCCCCTTCATTTACAAAGGGAGGTACCTGCACGACAAGGCCGGTTTCGAGCTTGGCGGGCTTGGTGACGTTGGAAACCGTGGCGCCTTTGAGCCCCGGTTCGGTCTCGACCACGGTCATTTCGACGGTCGCCGGGAGTTCGACGCTAATGGCTTTGCCTTCGTGGAACTCCACGTTGACCTTGAGTTGCGGGATGAGATATTGGACGCCGTCACCAAGGATCTCGCGGGTGAGGTGCGTCTGCTCGAAAGACTCGGTGTTCATGAAGTAGAAGTACTCGCCGTCGTCGTAGAGATACTCCATCTCGACTTCTTCCATGACCGCGCGCTCCACGCGATCTTCCGAGGAGAAGCGGTGTTCCATCATGGACCCGGAGCGCAGGCTCCGCATCTTGGCCTGAACGAAGCCTCGCAAGTTACCCGGCGTCCGGTGAACCATGCTGAAGATCGAATACAGCTCATTGTTGAACTTGATGACCATTCCCGGACGCAACTGAGTGGCTGAAATCATAGAAATACCAGTGGTTTTACAGGCTCATTATATCAGAGGCCGGAAACCGGGCTGCTTCCGCCGCCGTCACGATACACTGGTACCAGTTCGTGATGGTTCCAATAATTCCCGTGTTGTTGCTGCTGCTGGCCCCACCAGCGCCTGAGATCGGGCCGAATGCCGGCGAGAGCTCGGACCTGGAGCGGGCTCTCAAACAGTTCCTCAACGTTTATGCGATCGTGGAGGACCAGGCAGCCGATCCGGTCGCCTCCGGTAAGGTCTTTTACGAGGGCGCAATACCGGGGATGTTGCGGCGGCTTGATCCTCACAGCGTCTTTTTCGATCCCGGACAGTTCGAGCAATTGAAGCAGATGCAGCGTTCCGAGCGAAAAGGCTTCGGGACGGTCGTTTCCGTGCTTCCCGGCCGGGTGGTGGTTTTGCAGACCATGCCGGGCTCGCCCTCGGCCAAAGCAGGTATTTCGGCGGGCGACGAAATACTGGCCATCAATGGGCTGCAACTCAGCCGGCTGGATCCCGAACAACTGGTGGAGTTGCTCACTTACTCCCGGCAGCACGAGGTTCGTTTGGACGTTCGCCGATACGGCAACGCACGGCTGATGCAGTTCGTGCTGAATCCGGAGGAATTACAATCGCCTAGCGTGGAACGGGCGTTCTACTTGCGCCCTCGGGTGGGTTACCTGCGCGTTTCGAGTTTCGACGAAGACACCGGCAAGCAGGTCCACGATGCGATCGAGAAACTGGGCGGCGCTCAATTGCGGGGGCTGGTGCTCGATCTGCGGAATAATCCGGGCGGGGTGTTGACGGCGGCCATTGAGACGGCATCGCTGTTTCTGAAGCCGGATCAATTGATGCTGAGTGTGAAAGGGCGGGCGGTGAAGGACCAGCAGGTTCGGGTACCGCCGAATGCCACTCCTTATTCGTTCCCGATGTCGGTATTGATCAATGCCAGGAGCGCCAGCGCGTCCGAGATCGTGGCCGGGGCGCTACAGGATCATGACCGGGCGGCGATTCTCGGCGAGACCAGTTTCGGAAAGGGATTAGTGCAATCCGTGTTTCCCCTATCCGATGGGACGGGGCTGGCGCTGACCACGGCGTTCTACTACACGCCAAGCGGGAGGTCGATCCAGAAGCCGATCGAGGACAGCCAACTGGAGGAGGCCACGGCCACGATCCATGCGCAGCACGGTGAGTACAAGACCGACTCGGGGAGAACGGTACTTGGTGGAGGTGGCATTACACCTGATATACCTACCCAGCCGGATCCGATGTCGCGGCTGCGGATCGCCCTGGAAGCCAGCGGATCGTTCACAACGTTCGCCACCGGATACACGCAGAGGCACCCTGGATTGCCGCAGAGCTTCGATGTGACACCGGCACTGCTGGACGAATTTCGCGTCTTCGCGTCAGAGCACAATATCCAGCCGGGAGTAGGCGAGTGGCTACGGGACCGCGACTGGATCCAGGGAAGGTTGAAGACCGAGATCCTCAACCAGGCGGTGGGAGTGGCCAAAGGGGACGAGGTTGAGGCGCAGTACGATCCGCAGATCCGTCGGGCCGTCGAGGCGCTGGGCCTGACCCCGTAGATCAGGCCACCGGCTGCTTGCTTCGCCGGGCTTTCACAGCGTGGATGACGATCGGCAGGATCGAGATCAGAATCACCAGGACAACAAATTTTTCAAAGTGGCGGCGGACCACCGGGATGCTCCCGAAATAGTAGCCGAGGCAGGTCATACTGGTGATCCATCCGATGGCGCCAAAAACATTGAACGAGAAGAAGCGCCAATAGTTCATGCGCGCCACTCCGGCGATGAAGGGAGCAAAAGTACGCAAAATGGGTACGAACTGGGCGTAAACGATGGTCTTGCCGCCGTGCTTCTCGTAAAAGGCGCGGGTGCGCGCGAGGTGATCCTGCTTGAACAGGCGTGAGTCAGGCCGGTTGAAGATGGCCGGGCCCGTGTGCCGCCCGATCTGATAACCGGACGCATTGCCCACAATCGCGGCCGAGACCAGGATGACGATGACCAGCGGTAGATCCAGAATCCCGGCGCCGGCAACCACTCCCACGGTGAACAGCAGTGAGTCGCCGGGCAGGAAAAACCCAATCAGTAGTCCGGTCTCCGAAAAGACGATGGCCGCCAACGTCGCATAACCCACCCACCCGCTCAACACGGTGGTGACCAGACGCACAAGCCGGTCAGGATCGGTCAGAGACCGCAAAAACTCGATGATCGGATCGAGCAAGCCGTTTAGCTCCGGTAAGCAGCGATAATGCGGTCGATGGCGTCCTGGTGGATTTTCAACTTGCCTTGCTTGCTGAGCATCTCGAGCACGCCATCGTCAAGAAGATCCTTGCGCATTCTGGCTTTGCGGGTCTTGACGTCGGTGACCAACTCATCACGCTGGGCAGCCAGCTTGGATGGATCGGGCTCGGTCCGCAGCGCGACCTTGGCAAACATGAAGCGCCCTCCCAGATTGACCGGGCCGAAGGTGGAGCCGACGGGCTGGGAAAATGCCTGCGGGAACGCTTCGGGTGAGCCAAGGCCTTCAGCAGCGCCAGCGCGGGTAAACTCGTCGGTAGACTTGATTTCAACTCCGGCGATCTTGGCGGCGCCAGTCAGTCCTCCGGTTTTGAGCGCAGCCGCGGCTGCCTCAACCTTCTCCATCAGAAGCTGGTTGACCTTCTGGGAAGCAAGAACGTCCCGTACCTTCGCCTCCACCTCGTTGAGTTCGGCATCGCGCGGCGGACTGATGGCGGTCACCTCGACAACGGCGAGTTCAGTTTCCGAAGGCTGGATGACCGGACTGACGTCGCCTTTGCCGAGCGTCGAGATGGCATCCTGAGCTTCGCGTGAACTGCCAATCAGGGGCAGCGGTGATCCGGGAGCCCATTGGGTGGCGGCGGCGTACTCGAGGCCCAGTTTGGCGGCGATCTGTTGTGCCTGGCCGGGATTGGCAACCAACTGGGCGCGAGCCTGATCGGCGAGGCTCTGCATGCGGTCAAGCACCATTTGCTTTTTCTGCTCCGACGCGATGGTGTCCTTCACCTCCTCGAACGGCTTCACGCGGGCGGTGTCTTTCTCCAGTACCTGGATGATGTGAAAGCCGTACTCGGTCTGGATCACGTTGCTGATTTCCTTCGGTTTCAGCGAAAAGGCGGCCTGTTCGAAGTTCTTGACGGTCTGGCCGCGGGTGACCCATCCAAGGTCGCCACCCTTGCTGGCCGAACCGGGATCCTCGGAGTATTTCCTCGCGAGTTCGGCGAAATCGGCGCCGTGCTTGATCTGCTTTAGCAGGTCTTCGGCCTTGGCCTGGATCTTCGGTATTTCATCCTTCGGCTTGTCCATGGTCTTCAGCAGGATGTGACGGACATGAACGCGGTCGGGCACGCGAAAGTTTTCTTTCTCCTGGTTGTAGATCCGCCGGAGTTGATCGTCGGTGAGGGTGATGGAAGTCTCCATCGCTTTCTCGTTAGCCACGATGATGGCGGCGTCGCGTTTTTCCGGAATGCGGAACTCGCCGCGATGGGCCTGGAAGTAGGTGTCGATCTCCTCGGGTGTGACCTTAACCTGATTGCGATACTTGTCGGCGCTGAGGACGATATAGTCGAGCTTGACTTTCTGATTCTTGCCGATGAATTCCCGTTCGATTTCCTGGGGAGTGACGATCATGCCTTCCAGCGCGAGG
This sequence comes from Bryobacterales bacterium, assembly GCA_020854055.1. Lineage (GTDB taxonomy): Bacteria > Acidobacteriota > Terriglobia > Bryobacterales > Bryobacteraceae > JADZGD01. The sequence continues at coordinate 202,836 of JADZGD010000118.1, forward strand.
TTCTGGAACTTCACCTTGATCATGTCACGGCGGACGGCAGCTTCAAACTGCTCAATCGTCATGTTCTGTTGGGCCAGATAGGCGGCATAGACCTGATTGCCCAGGAACTTGCCATTCTGGTAAAGCTGGGGCAGGAGTGATCGAATCGTGGTCGCCACTTCGGCGTCGGTGACCGCCAGGCCGTGACGCTGGGCTTCATATTCGATGGCACGGTCGGCGATCATCTCATTGATGAACGGAGGCAGCAGCATTGGGGCGAGATCCGCGGGAATCGAGCGATCCCGCATGGCCATCTGAATTCGGTGCTGCACTTCGCTCGCCGTGAGCGTCTGGTTTCCGATTTTGGCGACAACACTGTCGCTTGTCCCTGGAGTGCCGTATCCGGGAATGAGGGTGACGACCATCGACAGGGCGACCAAAATCAGCAGCGCACCAAGCAGGTAGCGCGTGGTTTTGGCCCGGCTTCGAAACAGATCAAACATTGACAGGGATCTCCTAAAAGTGCCGAATGAGCTGATTTGATTATATCGCAGCCCCTTGCCGCCCCCGGCTGCCCCGGATCGCCGTATTATGAGTTTTGTTGGAACTTATGCGAACCCTCAACCCACGGATTGCCATCGCGGCATTGCTGGCGTTGATGGCGGTGCTACAGATCACCAGCATTCACGGGGAGAGCCAGACGTGGGATGAGGGTATGCACCTGGTTTCCGGTTACAGCTACCTGGTAACCGGCGATTACAGGCTCAACCGGGAACATCCTCCCCTCCATAAGTACTTGAATGCGCTCCCCCTGCTGTTGTTGCATCCGGAGTTCAAGCCGGATGCCACGGACTGGCGCGAAGGCAGGGCATTGGAACTTGGACGTGCCTTTCTTTACAAGAACCGTATCCCGGCGGACCGGATGCTGTTTGCGGCCCGGATGATGACCATCCTGCTGACACTCGCCGCGGGGCTGGTGTTGGCGCTGTGGACCGGATCCAGGTTCGGCCAGTGGGCTGGAGTGCTGGCTTTGGCATTTTTTGCGTTCGATCCGACGGTGCTGGCGCACGGGCGCTATATCACCTCCGATCTTGCGGTGACTCTATTCTCATTCGCTGCCTGCCTGGCGTGGGGCGCCTACCTGGTTAAAGGCGGCAGTCGGCGCCTGTTGTTAGCCGGTCTGGTGTTGGGACTCGCGTTGATCAGCAAATTTTCATCGGTCTTCCTGGCGCCGGTGTTCTTGTTATTGGCGGCGATCCGGTTCGCGCAACAGGGAAGGTCGTTCGGTTGGCGGCGCTTTGCCGGCTCGCTGGTCGTGGTATGGCTGCTTGCGGCGCTGGTGGTGATAGCGGCCTATCCGACTGAGGCCGGTATGCTGATTCCCAAGACGCAGCAGCAGTTGGAAGCCAGTGGGCAGCCCCCTCTGGCGATCTTCGTTTCACCGCAAACGAAAGTGGGAAAAGCGCTTATCTGGCTGGGGCACAAGCTGTGGTTTGGTCCCCACTCCTATCTGTTGGGTTTGAGCATGGTAGCCGAGCACAACCTCCACGGACACCCTGCCTATCTGATGGGAGAGATTTATCAGACGGGCCACTGGAGCTACTTTCCCATCGCCTTCGCGGTGAAAACGCCGCTCGGCACGCTGGCGGCGCTGCTGGTAGTGCTGGCGGCGGCGATTGCGGGCACGGCGAAAACGGGCCGGAAACTGCTGGCCGGCTGGAAGGAGCTCGATTTTGCCTGGGTGATCGTGCTTGTGCCCCCGGCAGTTTACATGGTTATCATCCTCGCCAGCCAGATTAACATTGGCATCCGGCACCTGTTGCCGGTTTACCCATTCCTGTTCGCGCTCTTGGGAGCCGGGCTGACGCGCATCCGGTGGAAGCGGCGGCAGTTGTTGATCGGCATTCTCGCAGGGGCAACCGCGGTGGAATCGCTTTCGGTTTATCCGTATTACCTGGCGTTCTTCAACCGGGCGGTCGGCGGTCCGGGCAACGGCGCCCACTACCTAGTCGATTCAAATCTCGATTGGGGCCAGGACTTAAAGCGGCTGAAGGCATATCTCGACCGGCACCACTACGACAAAGTCTGCATCCGCTATTTCGGTTCGGCGCCGCCGCGCTACTACGGCATTGATGAACAGTACCTGCCGGCTGGTTACGAGTGGCAGGAACGCAGTGAGATGGTCTGCCCGGTGGCAGCCGTCAGCGCCACACCTCTGATGGGCGTCTATGTTCCATCGGCCCAACTGGCATGGCTGCGGAACCGGGAGCCGATCGCCAAGGTGGGCTACTCCATTTACATCTATCCGATGACCGGCCGCGACAAGCGACTTCCGGCGCCAATCCCGTCGCGTTAAGAAAATCTTATTTCATTTTTATTTACTCTTTACGCCTATCGGTTAGCGTGAGGTATTGGACCGGTCTGTAGTGCGTTGGGAAAGGATGACGAAAATGTCAAGGTTTATTTTGGCAAGCATGTTAACGGCGTGCGCGATAGCGACGGTTTCGGGCGCGGGTGCGGGGAAGGCGGTCTATGACCATTCGTGCAAGGGATGTCACGGGCCGGATGGAACCGCCAGCCCAGCGATCGAAAAGATGATGAAAGTCCAGATCAAAAACCTGAAGTCGCCCGCCGTGCAGGCGATGAGCGATGCGGATCTCAAAAAGATCATCACCGCCGGCAAGGGTAAGATGCACCCGGTGAGAGGACTGTCGGCTACTCAGGTGGATGACGTGGTGGCCTACATTCGAACTCTGAAGAAATAACCAGGGCATCACGGACCGTCTAACGGACGATTCCTATCTTCCTAACTCAGGGCAGCCGGGATCGAGGCGTTTTCGGATGTACTCCGGACCGGCACCGGGAACCGGTACGGCATGGAAAGAGAGATGAGATGAAGATTTCTGCGTTGGTAGGGCTGGCGGCGGTAGCGGTAATGACGTTGTGCGGCTCGGGAGACGAGCGCGGCAGCGCTCACAATCCGGCGGCCTATGCGGATCCGGCCCTGGTCAGTTTTGTCCGCCCCGGGCTGGCAATAAAGATTACGGGTGGGGCAGTCGCGGCCGACGGAACGATCACGGTGACGTACGCCGTTACCGATCCGAAAGGTCTGCCGCTGGATGTCCAGGGCGTGTCGACGCCCGGTACGGTCAGCACAAATTTCGTTGCGGCGTACATTGCAAAAGGAGGGAGCGAGTGGAATTCGTTGGTTGCCCGCCTACAGACAAGCCCGATCACGGGCAGTAGCGCGAATCAACCGGCGCCCGATGCGGGCGGAACGGTTGCAGCTTCCGGCAATGCTTACACTTACACGTTCAAGTCGAAGGCTCCGAGCGGCTTCAACCGATCCCAGACGGTCCGCATCGGCGTGTACGCAGCGCGCGACTTGAGTGAGTTCGACCTGGGCACCAATTACTCCAACAGCCTGTTTACGTTCGCTCCGGATGGATCCGCCATCACCGACACTCACGACATGATGGCCACGGCCAATTGCAACCGTTGCCACGACCCGCTGTCGGCACACGGCGGCTCACGGCGCCTGGTGGGGCTATGCGTGATGTGCCATAACCCGGGAGGCAACGGAGTGGACACCATGGACCCGGATACTGGCAACAGTATCGACTTGAAGGTGATGGCCCACAAGATTCACATGGGATCGAGTCTGCCGAGCGTGAAGGCGGGCAAGCCGTATCAGATTATCGGCTACCAGCAGAGCGTGGAAGACTTTTCTACCGTGGAATTTCCCGCCGATGCACGCAACTGCCAGATGTGCCACGCCACCGGCGCTTATCCGCGATTTGCAACGGTGGGAACCGCCGGAGCGGCAGCGGGGCTTCCGCCGGCATCGCTCCACGTTGATTTCAAGGGACACGTGACCGCGGGTTCGGACGACGCCGACACGACGGCCGCGCCCGATTATCCCGGAACCGGAGATCCGACGTCAGGACCGGCAGGCACCACGGCGATCGGGTTCAGTAACGCCGCCGATCCGGGCCAAAATGGCGAACCGGCGCCGGTAAACGCCAACTGGTGGCTTACCAGGCCGAATTCCGCCGCCTGCGGAGCATGTCATGACGATGTGAACTTTCAGACCGGTCAGAATCACGCGGGCGGGCTTCCGGCATCGGATAGCCAGTGTGCTCAGTGTCACGTGCCACAGGGTGAACTGCCGCTGGATGCCTCGGTGCTGGGCGCCCATGCGATTCCCGAATGGACGCCGGGGATGATGCCCGGCGTGAACTTCAAGTTGCTGAGCGTCAGTGGCGCCGCCGGCGGATCGCCTCAGGTGGTTTTCAGCATTGTGGACAATTCCGGCAATCCGATCGACCCCAAGAGCATGGATAACTTGAGCCTGGTGCTGGCTGGGCCAACCAGCAACTATGCGATGGTGGTCAGTGAGAACGCAACCGGCGCTACTGCCGCCGGCGGTCCGGGGACATACACCTACACGTTTAGTGCTGTGATACCGGCAAGCGCCACCGGGTCCTATACGGTGGGCATTGAGGGTTACCGCAATTACACGGTGCTGCCGGGCACGGTGAAAGCGCAGTCCGTTCGGGATGTCGGCTTCAATCAAATTCTGCCGTTCGCCGTGGGTGGCCCGGCGGTGGAGCCGCCGGCGGTCGAAATCGTCCAGCAAAACTGCAATACGTGCCACTACCGGCTCTCGGCGCATGGAGGGCTCCGCGAGAACGCGCAGTACTGCCTGTTGTGCCATAACCCGAATGCCACCGATTCCGGCCAGAGGCCGGCGAGCCAGAATCCACCGCAGTCGATCGACTTCCCGGTTCTGATCCACCGGCTGCATACCGGGGGCACGGCTGAAGCAGGCGGGCAACTGACGCCGTTCATCGTTTACGGATACCGGGGCAGCATCAACGATTTCAGCGGCACGCGCTATCCGGGAGATCTGAAGGACTGCGGCAAGTGCCACGTTAACCGGTCCGACGATCCTCCACTTCCGGCCGGACGAATCGCGGTGAACAACCCCAGGGCCTACCTTAACCCGGCGCCGCCGGTGACGGCTGCATGTACGGCCTGCCACGTGTCGCTGGACGCATCGGCGCACGCCTCCGCGATGACCAGTCCGGCGCTCGGCGAATCGTGCGGCGTGTGCCACGGCCCGTCTTCGGACTTCAGTGTGGATAAGTCCCACGCTCGAACTTTATAAACCAGGCGGGCCAGCCGCCATCAGTGGTTGGCCGGCCTCAGTTCGTTCCGGCTATGGCGGTGGAAGTGGTCAGGGTGGCTCCGGCGGCGTGTAGCTGGCTGAGAACCTGGGCTCCCGCCTGCTCATCGATGCTGCGAATGGCATCGGTGACCACTTCCACCCGCTTACCCGCCTTGAGCAGGCCGGAAGCGGCACTTCTCACGCAATGTTCGGTCACTACGCCATAGACGACGAAGCGATCGGCCCCTAGCCGCTCAATCTCGGCGAGAAACGGCGCGGTGGATCCAAATTCGACAGTTTGCTTCTCGAAGACGAACTGAGCAGAGTACTTGTCGATCAGTGTGCCGGCAACCTTGTGCTGCCCGGTAGTGCCGCGAACGCAGTGTGGCGGCCAGATGGAAAACTCAGGATCGTTTTCCGAATGCGCATCGACCGTTGAGAGGATGGGGATCCTGTGATCGGCGGCGAAGCGATTCAACCGGGCGATCGTGGGAATCAGGCTTTCGGCTCCGGGGACGTACAGCGCACCGGAAGGAATCATAAAGTCGAGTTGGGTATCAACATCGACGAATACGGTCTTCATATAGGTACTCCAGGCGTGGGGTGGCGAACCTGGTCGAGCAGGCGTAATAACTCCGGGCTGTACTCCACCCGATAGGGATCGGCGCCTTCAAACAGGCTGCGGGTGGCTGCCGGCAGCCGGCCGGTTGAAAGGGCGGCAAAGCTGCGGGCAGCGGCGGCGTCCGGCAGTTCGCGAGCGAGTGTTCCGGAAATGATTACGGGCTCGATAAGCGCTTCCGGCCATTGGCCATCGGGATCGCGCTTGGGAGCTTGGGCGGTCCGGGCGACAAGGTCGTAGCCCTGGTAGCGGAAGATCTGTTTGGCCCCGGGGATAGTGTGCTTATCCTCGCTGAATTTGGCGGTGAACCGGCGCACATTGTTCGATTGCAGTTCCACCAGCTTGTAAACGGCGCCCAGGTGTGGAGCATCATCGGAGGTGGCGAGCGCCGTTCCCACGCCAAAGGCGTCGATGGGCACCCGGTGGTTTCTGAGTTCGAGGATCTTGTACTCGTTCAGGTCGCCGGTCGCCATAATCCTGGCATCCCGGAGCCCGGCTTCATCAAGGATGGCACGGACTTTCCGGGAGAGTTCCACCAGATTGCCGCTGTCGAGCCGGACGCCCCACAGAGGACGGCCGAGGGCTGCGGCTTTGCGGGCTCCTTCGACCGTATCGTAGGTGTCGATGAGATATATGGTCGCCTCGCCAAGCAACTGTTGGAGGCGGCGGTAGGATTCATCTTCGCTGGTAAACGATTGAACCCAGGAGTGGGCCGCGGTGCCATAGACCGGCACCCCGTAGCGGAATCCGGTTTCCGTATTGCTGGTGCCCGCGCAGCCGCCGATGTAGGCGGCGCGGCCGGCCAGCACGCCGGCCTCCGGCGAATGTGCGCGGCGAGTTCCGAATTCGACGACCGAACAATCTCCGGCGGTGGTGGCGATACGCCAGGCCTTGGTAGCGATCAGCGTCTGGAAACCAATGGTCGCCAGCAGGTAGGTTTCAATGATCTGGGCCTCCACCAGCGGGGCGCGAACCGTGAGGACCGGTTCGCCGGCAAACAGCGGCGTGCCTTCCGGTACGGCGAACAGATCGCCGCTGAAACGCAAGCCAGCCAGATAATCGAAAAAGCCGGAAGAAGCGTTGCGAAACTGCGGCAGGCGGCGCAGGTAATCGAGTTCGGCCGGTTCGAAGTGGAAATCTAACAGGTACTCGACGGCCTGTGCGAGTCCGGCCGCCACGATGAAGTTCCGGTTGGGTGGGAGATGGCGAACGAAAAGTTCAAATGTCGCGCGTTCCCCAACCTTGCCAGACTCGTAATAGCCGGCGGCCATGGTGAGCTGGTAGAGATCGGTGAGCAGCGCGCGCATTACCTTCAGGATACGGCAAGGCGTAGCGCCTGGAGGTTATAGCCGGCGCGCGGGAGGACACACGCGCCGGCCACCCGGAGTAATCTGCCTTATGCCGTTCAGTTGTAATGGGCCGCATTGCGATCGGCAGCGGCAACCAGTTCGGCTGGCAGTTCTTCGAGCACATAGATAGCGGACGCCGGGCACACGGGCACGCACGCGCCGCAATCGATACACTCGACCGGGTTAATGAAAAGCGTCGGGGCGCTCTCAAAGTCCGGCTCATCTTCTTTCGGATGGATGCAATCAACCGGGCAGGCGTCGACACATAGTGAATCCTTAGTGCAGCTATCAGTAATGACGTAGGCCATAACGATAAAAAGATCTGCAATTGCGGTGCCAGCGGCGAAATAGCGTGAAATCAAGAACTTCGCTGTTTGCCAGCCGGTCGATCGGGTCAAAGCACGCAAGCACGCCGCCGGACGTCGGGCAATGCGCCATCCGGTCTGGGTGGAATGCCCCAACGGGCTCCTCCACGGTACTCTATAAAAGTACCTATGCAAACAGAGAAGGAGAACTCGGCGGCCGAATGGCTCCGGCAGTACCCTGTCCGGTTTTCAATGCCGGTACAGTGGGGCGATCAGGACTCATTCGGACACGTTAACAACCTGTTGTACCTGCGATGGTGCGAGTCGGCGCGAATCGAGTACCTGATCGAAGCCGGCCTTTGGGGGATGTACCTGAAAACCCGGGTTGGGCCAATTCTTGCCTCGATTCAGTGTGATTTCCGGCAGCCGGTGAATTTTCCCGATCATGTACATACGGGCGCAAAGGTGACCCGAATTGGAAACACGAGTTTCCAGATGGATCACCTGATCGTCAGTGAATCCCGGGGCGTGGTGGCGGAAGCGAATTCGACGCTGGTCGTCTACGATTACAATAAGGCAGCCTCCTGCCGGGTGCCGGACGAGGTCAGAGAGGCGATCCGCAACATTGAGGCGCGGGTAGGCGAAGACAGAGCCTAGCCCCGCGCTGCTGCTAAAATATTGAATTCCATGGGACAACTGCTCGAGGGCAAGAAAGCCCTCATTTTGGGAATCGCTAACCGCTGGAGTCTTGCGTTCGCAATCGGCCAGGCATTCTGCCGGGAAGGCGCGCAACTGGTTCTGACCTATCAGGGGGAGCGGCAGAGGCTGACGGTAGAAGAACTTGGCGTGGAGCTTGGCAACGCCAAAGTGCTGGCCTGCGACGTGACGCAGCAGGAGGAACTGGACCGGCTGATCTCGGTGTTGGAGGCGGAAGGTGGAAAGCTGGATGCCGTGGTCCACAGTATCGCTTTCGCGAACCGGGACGACCTGAGCCGGCCGTTTGTCGAGACCTCCAAAGCCGGCTACCTGCTGGCCCAGGACGTGAGCGCCTACTCGCTGGTGGCGGTGGCGCGGGCGACGGCTCCGCTGATGAAAGACGGCGGCTCGCTGCTAACGCTTTCCTACCTCGGATCAACACGGGTGGTACCCAATTACAACGTGATGGGCGTAGCCAAAGCGGCCCTTGAAGCGTGCGTGCGGTACCTGGCCAACGATCTCGGTCCTTCCAGGATTCGGGTGAACGCCATTTCGGCTGGACCGGTGAAAACCGCCTCGGCACGCGGGATCAGGGATTTTTCGAAGGTGTTGGAGGGTGTCGCGGCGCGCGCTCCCCTGCGGCGGAATACCGATCCGGCTGAGGTGGCGGACACGGCGGTGTTTCTCGCCAGCGAGATGGGCCGCGGCGTAACCGGAAACGTGATTTTCGTTGACGCCGGCTTCCAGATTTTGGGAATGTAACCGGCCGGCAGCATTTTGGTCCAGATTCCGGGTAAAATGCATCCGAGGAGGATCCCAAGATGCCGATTTCCCGGCGTTCGCTTCTGAGGGCTGCGGCTGCGGCTGCTGGTTCCCGCTTTCCCCTTCCGGCGTTTGCGCGGCAGGCTCCCACGGCTCCAGTGGCGATAGCGCGCTGCCGTAGTTATGGCGCGGCAGTGGAGCCAGTGTTGGCCAGGATGTTTGACCAGATTGGTGGCATCGGACCGCTGGTCAAGGGAAAGACGGTCGCGGTGAAGTTGAACCTGACCGGTAATCCGGGCCGGTTTCCGCTGCGCAAGGACCTGCTCTACCGTACCGATCCGGATACGGTGCTGGCGGTGGCGCGATTGCTGGCGGCGGGCGGCGCCAGGCGTATCCGGTTCCTCGAGAGCTTTTTCCCGGCTGAGCAGGATTTGAAACTGTGGGCGCGCTATGGGTTGGATGTGCAGGCGATCGGCAACGTCGGCTGCAAGGTGGAGTGGGAGAACGTTCAGAACCTGGGACTGGGCAAGAAGTATGTGCGCGTCCGCGTTCCTGGCGGCGGGATGGTCTACCCGGCGTTTGATCTGAACCATTCCTTTGTCGACTGCGATACGTATGTCTCCATGTCCAAGCTGAAAAATCACTGGCTGGGCGGGGTGACCATGGCGTTAAAGAACAACTTTGGAAATACGCCATGCTCGCTTTATGGTGGTGATTGCGGGCCAAGCGGGAATGAGAAGCCGAAGGAGGAACGAGGCGCGGTATGTCACGCCGGAAGCAGAACGCCTCCGGCCGGCGTGCCGCAGGAACTCCATCCCGATTCACCTCGAGACCCCGGGTACAGGGTGACGCACATCACCGCGGACCTGGTTGGGGCGCGGCCGATCGATCTGGCGATTGTCGATGCGATCGAGACGATTCGCGGCGGCGAGGGCGATTGGATCAAAGGTGTGCAACCGATGAAACCGGGGCTTCTGCTGGCCGGCAAAAACCCCGTCTGCGTGGACGCAGTCGGAACTGCGCTGATGGGTTGCGATCCCAGAGCAGCACGGGGCACCAACCCGTTTCTGAGAGGCGACAACACACTATTGCTATGCGAATCGATGGGAGTCGGAACGGCTGATCTGAAAAAGATCGAAGTCACCGGACTCAGCATTGCCGAGGCCCGGTTCGATTTCGGCCCTGGACCGGCTGGCTACGCCATCTAGCCGGCCGGATTCATGGTGAGGCAGGCGCTTCAGTGAACGCTGAGCAGACGCCGCATCGAGCGTACTCCGCCCACCTCGGCTCCCGGCGGCACCTCCGCCAGATAAGCGGCCCGAAGCGCCGGAGCCTCGGCGAGAGCCTGCCGGGGGTGGTTCCAGTGTGTGTTACCGGCCTCCCACGGTACCGGATATTGCCTCTGGCATGACGGGCAACGATACATGCCATTGACCGGCCACATCGGGTCGGGGTGCATCACGTAGCACCAGGCATCGCGAATGAAGTCCCAAAGCCGTTTCATCTAACCTCGACCTCCTTTGGTTCCCGGACGAATAGTGAAAAGCTGCAATTCAATAAACGTGTGTTCCAGAGATTATGCTCGGAACCTGCTAGGTACCCAGTGAATCGCTACACCGGTGGCACTGCAATTGGAGAACCAGTCACTAACCTGCTACGTCTGGCCCCAGTTGCGCGGCCAAAGTACCGCTGCCGGGTGTGGCCGAACGCCACATCGCGTGTAATTTTGACAGCGGGAGCGGTCAAAAGTACGGGCTGATCCGGGAATGCACGAAACAAAGGCCCACAGGTGAACCCCTCACGGCAATGGGGACGTTTCCGGGTAATGGCGGCTCACCCGGGTGGCGCTGCCCATTACAATCGGAAGTGACATCGTGCCACGTATTCTATCTCTTTCCCTCACGCTTGCCGCCGTCTTCACTGTCGTACCTGCCGTGGGGGCATATCCTGCGATCTTCCCCTTGAAACTGGTTCGCGCCGGTATGACGGGTACCGGCAAGACGGTCTTTTCCGGCAGCCGTGTCGAGGAGTTCAAAGTCGAGATCCTGGGCGTGCTGGATAATGTCGGGCCGAAGCAGTCATTGATCCTGGCGCGGCTTTCAGGCGGGCCGCTCGAACACACCGGAGTGATGCAAGGAATGAGCGGAAGCCCGGTGTATCTGGAAGGCAGGCTCGCCGGCGCCGTGGCAATGGCTTTTCCTTTCGCCAAGGACCCGATTGCCGGAATCCGGCCGATCGAAGACATGCTGTCGCTATCGCCGGGCGTTGCACCGGCGTCCGGGGTCAGCGTGCGGCGCCGGGCTTCGGGTGTCGTCACTCCCTGGGACACCGACCTCAGCCGGGTTCGGGAGGCCGAGCGCGGTTCAATTCGAATGGCGGGCGATTCACGGTTGGTGGATATCGCCACGCCGATCTCGTTCGGCGGTTTCACAAACGGCACTATCGAGGAGTTTTCCGGCCAACTGCGAGCCCTCGGGCTGGAGCCGCGGCAGGCAGTTTCGGGCGGCGGGTCCCCGCCGGAGGGTAAGAAAGCGGTGAAGCCATTGGAGCCCGGATCAATGATCAGCGTCCAGTTGATCACGGGCGACTACACGGTGGGCGCCGACGGAACGTTGACCTGTATCGACGGCAGGACGATCCACGCATTCGGCCACAGGTTCCTGGCTCTGGGAGACACCGACCTTCCTTTTTCCCGTGCCGAGGTGATTACGTTGCTGCCGAACCTGTCCTCATCGTTCAAAATCTCGATCGCGCGTGAGCGGCGCGGCGCCATTACGCAGGACCGGACAACGGCGGTAACCGGCGAACTGGGGCAAACCGCGGCCATGGTGCCGGTGAGCATTCGGGTAAAACGGAAAGGCCTGGCAGCGCACTACCGGATGCAGGTTGTCGACGATCGTTACCTGGCCCCGCTGCTGCTTCAGATGGCGGTGTTCTCGGCCATCGACGCGACCGAGAGAGGCGCCGGGCGCACCAGCCTCTCAATCGGCAGTGAGCTTCAGTTCGTTAACAACATCGCTCCAGTGCGAATGCGGAACACATACGCCGGCGATGCCTCGGTGTCGCAGGTTGCGGCCCTGTCGGTCGCATCGCCGCTCTCGTATGCGCTCAATGCAGGCTTCGATGCGGTCAAATTGAAATCGGTGACCGTAAATATCGAATCGGAAGAGGCCAGAAGGCAGGCCCGGATTGAACAGGTGTGGAGCTCGGCGAAGACGGTAAAGCCCGGAGATGCTTTCGAAATCCATACCGTGCTGGCAGGTGAAAACGGTACGGAGACCACCAGCAAGGTTGAGTACCAGGTGCCGGTGGGCGCTCCCCAAGGAACGCTATTTGTCACGGTTGCGGACGCCAACGTGACGAACCTGATCGAATTCCGGCAGATGCTCGCCGATCCGCCGAAGACTCCCGCCAGTATGATTCGTTTTCTGAACCAACTGCGGCCGAATACGAACGCCTATGTGCGCATCTGGAGGGCCGACGCCGTCTATCAGGTGCAAGGCGAAGACCTGCCTGCTCCACCTCCGTCGCTGGCAATGATTCTGGCGCGGTCTCAGGGCGGACTGGCGGGCGCGGCCGTTTCACGGAACGCGAAGGTGGCGGAAATTGTGATCCCGGCCGGCGATGTCGCCGTGTCCGGCTCAAAGACGATTCAGGTGGAAGTGAAGCAATGATCCGGATACCAGGTTGGCTCCCGCTAGGCTTGCTCGTGACGGCACCGCTGGTTGCTTCGAGTACGGCGTCCTGGGAGATGAACACTTACCAGGATTTTCTCAAGGGACGGTTCACCGGGGTAGCGCTGGCCCATGACGGCACGCTCCGGCTGGCTCCACGACTGGAAACGCTGTTTTCCTCCGACCAGCCGGCGGTGTGGGCGGTAGCGGCGGCGCCTGACGGGTCGCTTTACCTGGGAACCGGACATCGCGGGCGCGTCTACCGGCTGGATAAGGCAGGCTCAAGCTCGTTGTACTGGACGGCGGATCAGCCGGAGGTCTTTGCGCTGGCAGTGGATGCTCACGGGGTCGTGTATGCCGCCAGTTCGCCCAACGGCAAGGTGTACCGGATCGATAAAGGTAAGTGCACGGAATTCTATGCCCCGGCGGCCCGCTACATCTGGGCATTGGCGTTCGGCCCGGGTGGCGATCTGTATGTGGGCACGGGCGACCAGGGGAAGATCTTTCGCGTGGACCCGCGGGGACACGGCGAATTGTATTTCGACAGTGGACAGGCGCACATTACCGCGCTGGCGTTCGATCCGGAAGGGCGGTTGCTGGCGGGCAGCGAGCCAAACGGCCTGATCTATCGGATCTCGGGGCGCGAAAAGGCCTTTGTGATCTATGATGCCAGTCTGCCCGAGATCCGGCGCATCGTGCCGGTAGCGGGTGGCGATCTGCTGGCCGTGGCGATGGGGGGCTCGGCGATGTCGCGCGCGGCAGCGGCGGCGGCAGTCAGTCAGGCGGCAGCGGCGGCGGTGACGGGAGCGGCGGCAACAACCATTACGGTGGATGCTTCGGCCGAGTCAGGACCCGAGTTGAAGGCCAAGCCTGATGCCGGCAAGTCCGCGACGCCGCCATCGCCGCCGGCGATACCTAGCCTGCCCATCATCGACATGAGCGGCGTGGAAAAATCCGCCGTGTACCGGATTCATCCCGACAACACCGTGGACACGGTGTGGAGTTCCAAGGACGAGAACGCATACGATCTGCTCCCATTGGGACCGGATCTGTATCTGTCAACCGACGGACAGGGGCGAATCTACCGGCTGGCTGCGAACCGCCGGATGACGCTGGTGGCGCAGTTGAACGAAAGCGAGACGACAAGGCTGGTGGAGCGCGCTGGCGGGGTGCTGGCAGCCACGGCGGAGATGGGCCGGTTGTACAGGCTCGGCCCGGGTCCGGCCGTATCGGGAAGTTACGAGGCGCCGGTTCACGATGCGGCAACGGTGGCTCGATGGGGGAGGATCTCGTGGCGCGGATCTGGTGGGGTGGCTTTTGAGACGCGCAGCGGAAATTCGGCCCGGCCCGACAAGACCTGGTCCGAGTGGTCGCCGCAACTGGCCACGCCGGGCGGGGGCCAGATCACAAGTCCGAACGCGCGGTTTATCCAATGGCGCGCGCGGTTGGCGGCCAGTGATCCCGAACCTTCGGTAGCGAACGTTACCCTCGCCTACCTACCGCAGAACAATCCGCCGGTGGTGAAGAGCATAAGTGTATCCGCCGTTGCGGCTGCCGGAAGCGCGGCGGCGCAGAAACCGGCAACGGCGCAGTTGCCGGCGACAGCGAGCTATAGCATCACCGTCACCGATACCGGGGAAACGGGCGCCTCCACCCTGACCGGAACCGCGGCGCAGACATTGAGCCGTTCAAGCGGACAGCAGATGCAGATTGGCTGGCAGGCCGAGGATCCGGATGGCGACCGCCTGGTATACGCGGTGTACTTTCGTGGTGAAGACGAGATGGAGTGGAAGCTACTAAAAGACAATGTAACCGAGAGCAGCTTGAATCTGGACGCCGATTCGCTGGCCGACGGCCGCTATTACTTCCGCGTCGCAGCCTCGGACCGGCTGGTGAATCCTCCGGAGATGGCGAAACAGCGCGATCTGGTTTCGCCGCCGGTGGTGATTGATAACACGCCGCCGCTGATTACAGTGGCCGCTCCGCAACGTAACGGCAGCCGGATGGAGGTCAGCTTTCAGGCCGCGGATTCGGCCTCGCCGTTGCGGCGTTGCGAGTATTCCCTCGATGCGGGAACCTGGGTGCCTCTCGATCCGGTGGATGGCGTCATCGATTCGCCCGGCGAGCAGTTTCGCCTGGTGATCGAACCGATGCCTTCCGGCGAGCACGTACTGGTGTTTCGTGTCTACGATTCGGCCGGCAATGCCGGCCTGGCAAAGATCATTCTACGTTGAGGAGTCAGATTCATGCAGGCAGAACTGGCGTTTGGGAAGAACGGGCTGCCGATCAGCCTGCCTGAGGGTTACGCCTACCAGATCATCCAAGCGCGTTCGGCGGCGCCTCTGGCCGATGCCGCGACCGCGATCGGCGAGGCCCTGGACGCCCCGGTGGAATCCGCGCCGCTCGAAGAATTGGCGCAGGGAAAGCGCACCGCGGCGATCTCGGTCTGCGACATTACGAGGCCGGTGCCGAACCGGGTGATGCTGCCCCACGTGCTCCACCGCCTGCACCGGGGCGGAATTCCGCCGGAAGGGGTGACTATACTGATCGCCACCGGGTTGCATCGCCCGGCGAGCGGCGCCGAGATCCGGGAGATCCTCGGATCCGAGATTGCCGCGAGGTACCGTGTGGAGAACCACGACGCGCGGAATCCGGATCAACACCAAGGCCTTGGAAAGACTTCAAGCGGTACGCCGGTATCCATCGACCGGCGGTTCCTGGCCGCGGAATTGAAGATCACACTGGGGTTCATCGAGCCACACTTGATGCTGGGGTTTTCCGGCGGACGGAAGTTGGTTGCTCCGGGGCTGGCGTCACAGGAAACGATTAAGGCGCTGCATAGCCCGAGGTTCATGCGGGATGCGCGAACCGCCGAGGGGTCAATCGACGACAATCCGTTGCATGACGATTTACTCGAGATCGCGCGCATGGCGGGACACGATTTCATGCTGGATGTGGCGCTGGCGCGCGATCGCGGAATTGCCGGCGTGTTTGCCGGGCATCCGGAAAAGGCCCACCACAGGGGCGCCCGGTTTGTGGCCCAGGTGATGCGGGAGACGCTGGAGCAACCGGCCGATGCGGTGATCACGACAGCGGCGGGATATCCGCTGGATCTCACCTTCTACCAGGCGGTGAAGGGCATCACGGCGGCGGCGCACGCGGTGAAACCGGGAGGCCGTATCCTGTTGGTTGCCGCCTGCCAGGAAGGGGCAGGCGGAGCCGAGTTTCGCCAGATGCTCACGCGGTTTGCAACCGATCGCGAATTTCTGGCGGCAACAGCCACGGCTCCGGTGGTGGTGGACCAGTGGCAGTTGGAAAAGCTGGCATTGGTTACCGAAAAGGCCCGCGTACTGTTCTATGTTCCGGGGTTGCCGGCTGAGTATAGTGGGAAACTGTGGGGGCCGGTGTTCCAGAATGTCGATGAGGCGCTCGCTGCATTGCTGGAGGGTCTGCCGCCACGGTCCCGCGTAGCGATACTCCCGGATGGGCCTTATGTGCTGGCTGAAGTGGCGGGTGTTACGCGCTGAGTTCCTCGAGCAAGGAGTTTCGATGATCAACCGGCTGTTATGGGCCGTACTGCTGTGTGGAATGTGCTTCGGGCAGGGACCGCAACTGCTCTATCATCGAGACTCCCGGCGGTTCAGCTTCGGTTTGGTGGAGGGCGTCCGGTTCGGGGTGAACGTGGACGGGAGAGACCTGTGGGCCGCCGATGCCCGCGAGGCTGCCTGGGCCGCGGAGAATAACGGTGGCGGCCGGCTGGCGTTGCGGTTCGATCACCCACGGATCGAATGGGTCATCGAACTGACGCGGGGCGTGGATGGAACTTCCGCGCTGGTCCGATCGGAGATTCGCAACACCGGGGCCGTGGCTGTCCGGTTGGGCCGATGCCGGTTGGCGGATCTGAGCGACTCGTCTTCGCGAATTGATCTGGCGAGCGGCGCTGAACGAAGCGTCGAATTTGTGGCGTCGGGGGCGCAGACGAAATCTTACGTCAGGGCAGTCCGGGGGCCCAAACACGCGATCTCACGCACCCTGGCTCAGATCTACAACCCGGAGTCGAAGCGGACGCTGCAACTGGCATTTCTCTCGTTCGATCGTGTTCACACCGAACACGAGGTGTGGTGGGACGAACAACGCGCGGCGGTGGCTTCCAGTTCGTACTGCGATTTTCTGGGATTTGTGCTGGAGCCGGGACGCCAGGTTCGAAGCGAGGAACTGGCTATCGAAATTCGATCCGATCCGGTGGAAAGCCTGGAACACTGGGGCGATCTGGTGGCGGCACGCTATCATCCGCCGGTTCCCAAAACCATTCCGGCGGGCTGGGTGGGTTACTCGTGGGTGGACGGCTTCAACGTCGAGCGCTACGAAGATGTGGTGAAACGCAACGTGCGCGCGATCCGGGAGCGGCTGCCTGGCTTCGACATCAACTATGTGTGGGTAAGCATCGGGAATCTGGAGCGGAATCTGCCCGGCAACTGGCTGAGGTGGAACTACAAGAACTTTCCAGGCGGTCCCGAAGCGCTGGTGAAGGATCTGGCCGAGCGAAATTTCCGCCTCGGGTTCTGGATTGCGCCATTCTGGTTTAGCGGCAACGCGGAACAACACGAGCGGTTGGAGCCAGCCTACCTGAAGCACGGTGGCAAACCGCTGATTATCCCGCACCGCGATCTGGGCGCAACCTATGCGCTCGACCCCACGCACCCGGCAACGCATCAATTTCTGCGTGAGGTCTTCAGCGCGTATCGCCGGTGGGGGATCCGCTACTACATGCTGGATTTTCTTAACGCCGTTTCGGGACCGGTGCCGGGAGGTTATACTTATGACGGCTTCTACCGGCGGGACCTGGTCCCGGGACCCGAGACGCTCCAATCGGGGCTGAAGGTGATCCGAGAGGCGGCCGGTCCGGAGACCTATCTGCTCGGCTCTACCGGACCGACGTACCAACTGATAGGCATTGCCAACGGGATGCGCACGGGCAGCGACTACGGCGAAGGACGTCCGCTCTACGGCCCAGGCAAGGGGTTCTACCCGGGGACGTTCGTCGTAAACAAGCCCGACTTCTGGAACGGGCATGCCACGGCGCTGGGGGCGATGGCGACAGCCTTTTTTACCCATCGCAAGCTATACCTCTCCGATTCGGGTAACGTGTTGACGCTGGACAAACCGCTGCCGCTCCCCGATGCGCAGATTGCCGCCACCATCTTCGGAATCAATGGTGGACCGGTCATGTTGGGTGACGACATCGCGCGCATCGATCCCGGGCGGCTGGAGATTTTGAAGAAGGAATTTCCCCGGCTGCCGGAGACGGCCACGCCACTTGACCTGTTCCAATCGGTGGACCCTGATTACGCCAAGCTGTTCCGGCTGCCGGTGAAACTCGATTGGGGACGCTATGAACTGGTGGCGATCTTCAACCTGGGTAACGACGTGATGCGCCAGAGGGTGAATCTGGCACGCGTCGGCGTGGAAGCTGCGCATCCGGTGGCGGTGTGGGATTTCTGGAACGAGCGATATCTGGGCGTGCACAGTGGCGCGCTGACCGTGGATGTAGCCCCGCGGTCGGTGGTGCTGCTGCGGCTGAGCGAGGCGCGGAATCATCCATGGCTGCTCTCCTCGGACCTGCATATTCGTCAGGGCCAGGCAGAGATCCAACACTGCCGCTGGGACGATGCCAGAATGGAGCTGACGATCACAGCCGTTCGGCCTGCCGGATACCAGGGCAGCATCTACGTTCGCGCTCCGAAGGGATTCGCGGTGGCCGACCCGGCCGGGCTGTGGCTGGCGCGCGATGGAGTCGACTCCTCACTGATCGTGCGTTATCCGGTGTCGTTTGGCACCAGCGGGCGGGATATCAGGACAATCCGTTTCAAGAGATTTTAGCGGCTGGTGGCTGCCCGGCAAACCTTATACTGAATGTTTCACTGTGGATTCTTCTTTCTCGCGGTTCCCCGTTCGCAGCGCACTGGTAGTGGCTGCGTTTGCCTGCTCGTTAGCTGCCGGTGGCAAAGCGCCGGCATCGCCTCCGGATGAAAAGCCGGCCGCCACTACGGAAAGTGCGGAAACTCAAAAACGGGTTGAGCTGAACTTGCTGGGGAAAGTGGATGCCGGCGCCGGTGAGAGCCGTCGCAACGAGAATCTCCAGTTCAACCTGATCGATAACAACGCGCTCAAAGAGATGAACGTGCGGTTGGGCGCGACGGCTACGTTGATCGACTATTTTCAATCCCAGCGCAGCTACTTCGGTACGGAGTTCGGCAACTCTCCTTCACCGGTGATCGCCATCACGCCGTTTGCAGCCCCCAAGTGGCACGGCACGGTTTTTGCCAGCCACGATAACAGCATCTTCAAAGCGCGCTCGTTCTTTCAGGCCGGCCCGGTGCAGCCGGAGCACGACAATCGCGATGGATTTCGTTTCGGCTTCATCCCCTGGAAGGCCGGCTACGTGTCACTTGAAGGCAGCATCGAAGCGATCCGGGGAAGTGTGAACGGCAATGTTCTGGTGCCGGAGGCTGGGGAGCGGACAGCCCTGGCGGCCGATCCGCAATTGCATTCTCTAATTGCGGGCTACCTGGCGGGCTTTCCGGCGTTGCGGCCGAACCGGACGGACATCAACCCTCGCGCGCTGAATACGAATGCCCCGCAGCGGATCGACGGCCGGGACGGTTCGGCGAGGGTTTCACAGGATCTCACGCGCCACGATCGTGTACTCGCCAGCTTTCAGTTCACCGGGCAGGCGGTAGAGGCGTTCCAGTTCGTTGCCGGGCAGAATCCCAACACGGATACCAAGTCGGACCGGGCCAGGATGACTTGGAACCGCCAGTGGTCGCCGGACTTCAGCATGGTTGTTTCGGCGGGACTCGATCGCCTGCATTCGAGACTGAGGCCCGATGCCGGATCTCCGGCCGCAACCGTGGCGGTCTCAGGGCTCCAGACCCTGGGACCATTGAACAGCATTCCGATCGACCGTACGCTGAACACATTCCATTATGAAGGCGCCGTGACGCGAGTATATAGCCGGCACACGCTCTCCACCGGCGCCGGAATCATCCGCCGGCAGGATAACGGTACCGAAACGGATTGCCACCGCGGGTACTTCTCGTTCAGTTTCGATTTCGGCCGCTCCGGAATCGACAATTTTCGCCTTGGAACGCCGACCCAGTACATCATTTCTGTTGGCGACGTTCATCGCGGGTTCCGCCAGTGGCTTCCGTATCTGTACGCCGGGGACGATTGGAAAGTCAGCTCCCGCTTCACGCTTCACTACGGAGTACGGTACGAAGCTGTGGGGAAGCCCAGTGAGGTGCAGAATCGCAACCGGATTCCATACGGCTGCGATTGCAATAACGTCGCTCCACGCCTGGGATTGGCTTACCGGATTGGAGTCAGGTGGGGTGTGTTGCGCACGGCCTACGGGTTGCACTACGGCGACATTTTCCCGGTGACTTACTCGCAAGTCCGCTATTCGCCTCCGGGTAGCGAAAAGCTGGTGCTGCAGGCGCCCGATATGCTGAATCCACTGTACGGGCTGAAGCACACCGGCGACCGGCCGGATGTACTCGGTAACCGCTACGTGCTCGATCCGGGACTGGTGACACCGTACTCGCAGCAGTACAGTTTCAGTTGGGAGCCGGATTTCTTCTCTAACTGGAAGCTGCAGTTGGGTTACGCCGGCAGCCGGTCCAATAAGCTGCTGATCATGTGGTATCTGAATCGCGGGCGGGTGGTGGCTGGGATTCCACAGACCACCGAAACCATCAACCAGCGGCGGGCTGACCCCTCGCTAGCCGAGATCCGCTACGTGTTGAACGGTTCGCGCGGCTTTTACGACGCAGCGCGGGTGACGCTGCTTGCTCCACGTTTCCACGGGCTGAGCCTCGATGCCGCATATTGGTTCAGCAAAGCGATCGACCTGGGTGCGGATTACACCAACACGGCCTACGACGCGGATTCGCGCCTCTCGCGCAGCCAATCGGAATTTGAGACCCAGAAAGACCGGCGGGCGCTGAGCCGGTTTGACCAGCCGCACGCATTTCTCACGCGGACCAGCTACGAATTGCCGCTTCATGCGCGCGGGTGGAGGGGTGGTCTGTTGAATGGATGGAACGCATCGGGCGTGCTGCTGCTCAAGAACGGTACGCCATTCACGGTGACGACGCCCGATGGTCCGGGCTACGGTAACGTGGACGGCAATGGCGGCGACCGTCCGAACTTATTGATGCCTGCGATTCTCGGACGCGCCATTGGGAATCCGGACACCTCGGTGGCGATGCTGCCACGGGCGGCATTCGCATTCATGGCGCCTACCGATGCGGGTGGCAACCTGGGAGTGAATACGTTCCGCCGGGGCGGGATTCACAACCTGAACGGGGCGCTGGCGAAAACCTGGCGGGTCGGTTCCGAGGCGCGGGTGACGCTTCGCGCCGAATCGATCAACCTGACGAATACGCCACAGTTTGCCGAGCCGGGCAGCGTTCTTGGTTCACCCGAATTCGGTTACATCACGAACACGCTGAATGACGGGCGAACGTTTCGCTTCACTTTGACGGCTGGCTGGTGACCGGTAGAGTCAATCGGCCGGTGGACGCTTCCATTCGATCCAGGCAAGGCCAAAAAATCCGGCCGCAATGATGAAGCGGAGGCTGATCAGCCAGATGACGCCCCCCACCAGGATCCGCTGGATCGCCAGCAGCGTGAACCCTGCCGCGATACAGAAATACCAGATGGCGAACAACTGATTGCGCAGTGGGCCACTCACTCTAGAAAAGTTTAACCCGGTACGGCGGCACAGCGGAAGTTAGCCCGCATTACTCACGAAACCTACTAGCAAAAAGCCGTCTTCTGGGGCATAACTGAGTTTCCAAGCCAGTTTGACGCCCAACAGGAGACGACTTTCACTATGACAGAGTGTACACAAGACAGCTTCGAGTTTGAAGCTCATTTTTGGCGGCGGGTCACGACGACCTTCAATGCCGGGACGCTGACCAGCGACGGCGGCGGTTCGCTGTTGCGCCAGACCGAGCGCCGCATCGGCTCGACCAGATGCTGGCTCAGCGCATCTACGCTTTGGCGCTGGGCTACGAAGACCTCAACGACCACGAGCAGTTGAGGCACGATCCGATGCTGACGTTGCTGTCGGGTAACAAGCCCGGCCCGGCGCCGGCGGGCAAGAGCACGCTCAACCGCATGGAATTGTCGCCGGCGGGCGATGGTTTGAAAGAGCGCTATTCCAAGATCAGCTACTCGGCCCAGGCGGCGACGATCCGGCCGAGGCTGCTGAAAATCGCCGCGCGCTTGAGGGTGACGGCGCGGCGAATCTGGATGAGTTACAGCAGCGCATACGCCTGGCGGAACCAGTTTGAGGTGGGGTTTGCCGCCTTGCATCGCTGAGCCGAAAATCGGCGGCTGAAAACAGACGACTTCCCAATTCCGCATTTTCGAAACAGCTCGAAGTGTGCTCGGAAGGGCCGTCAAAGCGGGTGATCGAGCCGCTGCGAGTCTGCTCTGGCAGAGTTGAAGGCCGAATTTCAGCCCAGACGAGCCAGCCAGATCCCGAGTGGAGGTCGCAACGGCCCAAATCGCCACCAGCCGACACCTCAAGTCAACTCTCGTGAGAAATGCGGGTTAGAACGATTACCGGACAAAAAGCCGTGGCGCAACCCGAACATGGCGATTCCGCGCGCCGCGCCACGGCCAGCGAACATCGAAGTTACTGACGGTTCATCATTCCGCCGCCGTAGCCGGGTCCCATGCCACCGCCCATGCCGAACGGACCGGTTCGGTATTTCGATTGCTGATCCGGCGTAAGAATCGCATAGAAGGCCGCTTCGGCCTTGGCGTGAATCGAGGTCAACTGGCCTTGGAGCCCGCCGATGGTTGACGAAAGCTGATCAATTGCTCCCAGGTCGTTCTTCTTGATCGCGTCGCGCAGCGAAGCCTGATTCTGCCGGAGGCTGGTGACGACCGGCTGCGAGGCGGTATGCACGTCGGTAAAGATCTTTGTCGCCTGGATCTTCTGCGCGTCGGTGAGACCGAGGCGCCGCGTTAAGCGATTTACCCGCATCTCGACCATCTGCGACTGATCGAAGTTTCCTCCCATCATCCCGCGCCGGCCGCGGCCCGGGCCCGGATCTGGCTGCCCTAAAACGAGGCCAGCGGAAACGGCGCTCATCGCCAACAGTTTCATCCATTTGGATTTCATGGGCTGGTTTCCCTTCCTGACTTCAAAACCCCACTCCCGTCTGGAAGTTGCGCCACCGGACGAGATTCGCCCGGGCTGCGCGGATGTGGTATTGTTTCGACGAAATGACTTCATACGATACGCTCTCCCGCCGCTCGTTCCTATCCACGGCCGCGGCGCTGTCTGTTCCGCCGGCGGCCGCCCGAAAGAAGACTATCCCCGTGGGCCTTGAACTTTACTCGGTTCGCGACGTGCTGCAGAAGGATCTGGAAGGCACCGTCCGCGCCGTCGCCCGGCAGGGTTATGCCGGAGTGGAATTCTACGCCCCCTATTTTGACTGGACGCCGGAAAAGGCCCGGGAAGTCCGCAAACTGCTTGATGACCTGAATATCCGCTGTTTTTCCACCCACAACAGTTCCGCCTCGTTCGCGCCCGAGAACCTGAACAAAGCGGCCGATCTCAACCGGATTCTGGGCAGCCAAATCATCGTTATGGCCAGCTCCGGCGGAGCCAAGACGCTGGATGACTGGAAGCGGGTAGCGGAACGGCTGAACGCCGGCTCGGAAAGGTTCCGAATGGCCAAAATACGCGCCGGGTATCACAACCATGCGAGTGAGTTCAAACCGCTCGACGGCACACGGCCAATCGAACTGCTGGCCGCCAATACCACCAAGGACGTGGTGTTGCAGCTCGATGTCGGCACCTGTGTGGAAGCCGGCTACGACCCGGTGGCCTGGATCAACCACAACCCCGGACGCATCCGTTCCATTCACTGCAAGGACTGGTCTTCGGATCCATCCAAGGGCTACAAGGTGCTGTTTGGAGAGGGCGATGCACCCTGGAAGAAGATCTTCGCCGCGGCCGAGAAGACCGGCGGAGTTGAATACTATCTGATCGAACAGGAAGGCTACTCGCTACCTTCGATCGAGACGGCGGAGCAGTGCCTGGCGCGGTTCAAGAAGATACACGGTTGAGTCTCGCGGCCCATCTACTGCAACTGTTTGATCCGGATGTTGCGGAACCACAACTGGGAACCGTGCCCCAGGAATCCAACGTGTCCGCTGGTCCGCCGCACGCCGGGATGCTTCTTTAGCACCTCCGGCTCACGGATGATGTCGAGCGAGGAATCCAGAATGATGACCCCGTTTACCGTCACCCGGATGTGCGGACCGTTCGCATAGATCTCCTCGGAGTTCCATTCGCCCACCGGCTTGCGGAAACCCACGCGGGCCGGAATCAGGTCATAGACGGAGCCGTGGTGCTGCTCGGGCCGCAGCCAGCCTTTGTATTGCGGATCCTCATCATCGAGAATCTGGATCTCCATGCCCTGATAGGCCGCATCCCCCTCAAACGGGGCTCGAATTCCCACGCCGTTGTTGGCGCCGGGAGTCAGTTTGAAGTCGAAGCGCAGAATGAAGTTGGAGTATTCCTTTTCGCTCAACAGATTTCCGCCGCCATCGGCCGGGCACTCCAGCGTATGATCGGCATCGACGACATAGCCGCGCCCCTTGCCGTTCACCAGGCGCCACCCGGTTAGATCCTTTCCGTTGAAGATGGATACAAATCCGGCTTCGTTGCCGGCCGTGGCGCCGCAGGCAAACATCAAAGCGGCGGTGATACCCAGATACAGTGCTCTCACACAAATCTCCCCGCTACTTACTCTAGACTAAAACTCTGCCCGCGCGAGGGGATCTCCACCGGCAGATCATACTGCTCGCGGATTGCCTTGGCTAGCGCAGCCTGCTGCGACGGTTCACCGTGAACCAGAAACACCTTCTTCAGAGAATCCGCCATCGGCTTCAACCACAGCAACAGTTCCCGCTGATCGGCGTGGCCGCTCAATTCGTTCAACTTCACCACCTCGGCGCGGAGGCGCACCGGCTCACCGAAGATCGGAACCTCGCGCCACCGGTCCACAATCTTGCGGCCGAGTGTGTTTTCGGCCTGAAATCCGGTAATCAGAACGGTATTGCGCGGGTCCTCAATGTTGTTCTTCAGGTGGTGCAGAATGCGGCCAGCCTCGCACATTCCCGAAGCCGAAATTACAACATACGGGCCGTGTAGATCGTTCAGCGCTTTGGATTCGGACACCTCGCGGATGTAGCGCAGGTGGTTGAAGCCGAACGGATCTTCGCCGCGCTCCAGGAATCCGCGCGCTTCGGCATCGAAAGCGCCCGGATGCTTGCGGAAGATTTCGGTTGCGTTCACCGCCAGCGGACTATCGACAAAAATGGGGATCTGCGGAATCTGCCCGGCCTCCATCAATTCGTGCAGCATCAGCACCACCTGCTGAGTACGGCCGACGGCGAAAGATGGCGCAATGACCTTGCCTCCGCGTCCCGCCGTGCGATTCACGACAGCCGCCAGTTTGTCCCGCACCTCTTCGATGGGCTTGTGCAGCCGGTTGCCGTAGGTGCTCTCCATGATCAGGTAGTCCACCTTGGGCATCGGCTCCGGATCGTTGATGATCGGCAATCCCGGCCGCCCCACATCGCCTGAAAAGGCCAACCTCACGCCATCGGACTCAACGACCATGGCGGTTGAGCCCAACATATGTCCGGCCTCGTAGGATTGATACCTCAGCCCGGGACCTGCCTCGACAGGCGTGTGCAACTCGACCGGCTGAAGCAGTGAAAGCACATTTTCGGCGTCCGCGATGGTATATAGCGGCGTCACCGGATGATTGTTGTTGTTTTTGCCGAGCAGACTCTTGCGCCGCTCGTGCCGCTTGTTCAGAAACGAGGCGTCCTTTTCCTGCAGGTAGGCCGAATCAAGCAGCATCGCGTGGCACAGATCGACGGTGGCGGGCGTGGCGTAAATGGGGCCGCGAAAGCCCCTGCGCACCAGCGTCGGCAAATTCCCGCTATGATCGATGTGGGCGTGAGAGAGCAGCACCGCCTCGACACTTCCGGCCGCGAACGGAAGCGTGCTGTTCAGTTCGAAAGACTGCTGCCGGCGGCCCTGGTAGAGGCCGCAATCCATCAGGTAGCGCTTATCTCCGGTGTCTACTTCGTGCATCGAACCGGTAACGGTCCTGGCGGCGCCCCAAAACGTGATCTGCATGGAAACTCCAGCATCCCATAGCCGGAATCCCAATGGAGAGCGGCGGGTCCACCCCACGTACGGTTAGTAACAGATGTGTTTATCCGGGTTCCTTGTCCCGCGGCCGCTGCCTGCCGCTGCCCGGCAACCCGTGACGATCAACGCCGTTGCCGTGCCGGCGCGCAACACGCGCCCGGGTCACTTGGGTGCCTCACGCCGCCGTATGTCTTTCGGACGGGCGTTGCGTGGGCGCCAGTGACCGGCTCGAACGCTACGACACCATCCGTACGGACTGTACCGAACGCTGCCTCAGCCCCTCCTGGAAAACCTACTGCAAGCCGTGACCGGGTTCTTCAGCGTTCAACGGCGGCCACCGCCACCACCGCTGTGGCCGCCACCGCCCATGTGACCGCCGCCACCCATGTGGCCTCCACCACCGCTAATTCGCCCACCGCCGAAGCCGCCGCGGGGACCATGTCCCGCTGCTGGGGAAGAACCCGTGGCAGATCCGTGGGACCACCGCCCGCGTGAACCGGAACCTCCCGCTACCGCCTGCCCGCCCTGTTGCATCGTTGGAGTGAGGTCTTGGCGCCGGTTCCAACCCCGGCCGGTCCAGCCGTGGTTCACCCCACCCGATGAACCACCGTAGAATGACTGGTAGTGGTAGTTGGAATAGTATTGGCCGACCGAGAACGGGCTCCAGAAGGACCAGCCGAACGGGCTCATGAACTGCCCATAGCCAGGAACGAAGGTGAGTGTTCCAAAATAAGGATTAAACACCCATCCGCTGGACCGGTAGCCCACTCCCACGCTTCTGGCCGAGGAGACGTTGGCCATTGAAAGCTGCTCCGATCTACGCTTGGCCCAGCGGTAGAGAGCATCACCGTGCTTGTTATCAAATTTGTCCACCAGCAGGGTGTTGAAGTCCAGCGCACGCCCGCTCTTGACGGTGTACGTCTGTCCACGCTGCGTAATTTGCGCCTGTCCGCGATACACGCGGAATGCCGGTGGATTGGTCTCCAGCCGGTACAGTCCTTCCTTCTCGAGCGGGATCTCGGCGCCCTGGTAAACAAAAGTAACATGGTCGGTCTTGATGGGCTCCACTACCTCGATCAGAGCCGAGCCACGTAAAAACTCGAGGCGCGTATTATCGAGCTTTGACGACAACATCCGCACGCCGCTGTCTTCACCCAGGCGGAAGGTGACACCCGGGGTCAGCATCACCTCGGCGCGGCCCAGCCCTGTTTCAACCACCTGTTGCGGTTTGATTTGCGGAAATTCGCCGAATTTCGTCGCCACGCGGGTACCATCGAGCGCAACCTCACCCTCGTAGTAGTGAAGCAGGCCGGACTGGACGGAGAGAACCGACTGCGCACAAGCGGTGCCCGCCATTATAGCCACCGCCACCGCAAGCCGGAGAAGTGCAAGCCGGGGCATCATGTCTCCTCCTACCGGTATAGTGACCCTCACTCGCAACCTGTGTCAAGGCACGCACATTCCGGCGGGTTGCAGCGGGATCGATCCACGCTTCCAGCCGCCCGATTTCCCCCTGCAAACCCGCGTATAATTGGTGCATGTTGACCCCTACAGAGAAGATTTGGCACAACGGCCGCTTTATCAATTGGGATGATGCGAAGATTCATGTCCTCGCTCACGTGGTCAGCTATGGCAGTTCGGTATTCGAAGGAATTCGCTGCTACTCCACGCCCGGCGGCCCCAAGGTTTTTCGTCTGCGCGAGCATGTCCGGCGCATGATCGATTCGGCAAAGATTTACCGCATGGAGATCGCCTACTCGATCGAGGACCTCTCCGAAGCGATGCTGGAGCTTGTACGGGTCAACAAACTGGATGCCTGCTACCTTCGGCCCATCGCGCTGCGCGGCTACGGCGACATCGGCGTTTATGGCCTGAAGAACCCCATTGACGTCTTTCTCGCCTGTTGGGAGTGGGGAAAGTATCTGGGCGAAGAGGCCCTGGCCGAGGGCGTGGATGTCTGCGTCTCCAGTTGGAACCGGATGGCGCCCAATACGCTTCCGGCGCTGGCCAAGGCGGGCGCTAATTACATGAACTCGCAACTGATCCGCATGGAAGCCGCGATCAATGGCTATGCCGAGGGCATCGCGCTCGACGCCGCCGGATACGTCAGCGAGGGTTCGGGTGAGAATATCTTCGTGGTGCGGGACGGCAGAATTCACACGCCGCCCCTGGGCGCTTCGGTGCTGCCGGGAATCACCCGTGACTCGGTGATTCAGTTGGCGCGATCGCTGGAAATTCCGCTGGTGGAGACGATTGTGCCGCGGGAGATGCTCTATATCGGCGATGAAGTGTTTTTCACCGGCACCGCCGCCGAGGTGACGCCAATCCGGTCGATCGACCGCATCCAGATCGGCACGGGCCGGCGAGGGCCTGTCACCGAACGCCTGCAGAAGGCCTTTTTCGCCATTATCAACGGCGAGGCGCCGGACCGGTTTGGCTGGCTGACGCCGATCAACTCTCCAGTAACTGCCTGAAGATCCGAAGCTCGAAAACAGCGGCGGCAGCGGGAGCTGTCAGGGGAGTTTCCACCGATGCAGCAGTTGGACGGCCGCAAACGTGTCGTCATTGAGACCGTCAAGCCTGAGATCGAGTGCGGCCGCTTTCCAATCAAGCGGGTGGTTGGCGATTCCATCGTCGTGGCGGCACGGGTATTTGCCGACGGGCACGATATGGTCTCGGCCGGCCTGATCTACTCGCCGCCGGCGTGTGACGATTGGATTCAGGTGAAGCTGTCCGCAACCGGCAACGATTGGTGGCAGGGAAACTTCACCGTGGATCACCTCGGTGTGTACCGCTATTCCGTGCGCGGATGGGTGGACCGGTTCAAGACCTGGAGGCGGGATACCCGCAAGAAGCTGGACGCGGGACAGGACGTATCGGTCGACCTGATCACCGGCGGGCAACTGCTGGTTGGTGCCACCGAACGCGCGCATGGATCCGATCTGATCCGGCTACGGGCATTCCACGCCATGCTGGACGGCTCCGGTGTGACGCTGGATGAGAAACTGGAACTGGCTCTGGGTGCGGAGTTGGCGCGCCTGATGGAGGACAGCCCAGACATCACCCTCTCCACACGCTACGAGAAGGTTCTGGAGGTGATTGTCGACCGCAAGCGGGCGGTGTTCGGAGCGTGGTACGAAATGTTTCCCCGCTCGGCTTCGCCCGATCCGCACCGCACGGGAACGCTGGCCGACGTGGAAGCGCGCCTGCCCTATGTTGCCGGTATGGGTTTCGACGTCCTGTATCTGCCGCCGATTCACCCGATCGGGCGGGCCTACCGGAAAGGGAAGAACAATGCCGCTGCCGCCCGGCCGAATGACGCCGGCAGCCCTTGGGCGATCGGTTCGGTCGAGGGCGGGCATCAATCGATCCATCCGGACCTGGGCACCCTGGATGATTTCCGCCGGCTGGTAGAACGCTCGCACGATTATGGCGTGGAGATCGCAATCGACATCGCCTTTCAGTGCTCACCCGACCACCCCTGGGTAAAAGAACACCCCCAGTGGTTCCGCCACCGGCCCGATGGGACGATTCAATATGCCGAGAATCCTCCGAAGAAGTACCAGGACATCTACCCGATCGATTTTGAGACGGCTGATTGGGAGAACCTGTGGAAGGCGCTACATGGCGTCCTGCGCTTCTGGCTGGATCAAGGCGTGCGTATCTTCCGCGTAGACAATCCTCACACCAAAGCGTTCCCCTTCTGGGAGTGGGTTATCCGGGAGGTGAAGCGCGAATGCCCTTCGGTGATCTTTCTAGCCGAGGCTTTCACCCGGCCGGCGGTGATGTACCGGCTGGCCAAGTTGGGCTTCACGCAATCCTACACCTACTTCGCCTGGAAGCGCTGGCGCTGGGAGTTGGCCGAGTATGCGCGCGAACTGGCGCAGACGGAGGCGATCGAGTACTTCCGGCCGAACTTCTGGCCGAATACGCCCGACATTCTCACCGACCAATTGCAGACCGGTAGCCGGGCGATGTACCAGATCCGCCTCATCCTGGCGGCAACTCTCAGCTCAAGTTACGGAATCTATGGGCCCGTCTTCGAACTGATGGAGCACGAGCCGCTGCGGCCAGCGAGTGAGGAGTACCTCGATTCGGAGAAATACCAGGTACGGCACTGGGATCTGAACTCGCCTGACAGCCTGGCACCGCTGATCACCCGCGTGAACCAGATCCGGCGTGAGAATCCCGCGCTCCACAGCAACTGGCGCCTGCAGGTACACGAGACTGACAACGATGCGCTCCTTTGCTATAGCAAGCGCGATGCCAAAGGCCGCAACACCATTCTGGTGGTGGTGAACCTCGATCCCGGCAGACGGCAGTGGGGCTTCATCCACCTGGACATGGCCGCATTGGGACTTAGGTGGAGCCAGGAGTACCAGGCGCACGACCTGCTGACCGGCGCGCGATATGGCTGGCTCGGCGCCCGAAACTACGTGGAACTGGACCCTGGCGCACGGGTGCCGGCGCACATATTTCGCATCGAGTAGGCCGGCAACCGGCGTCAGCACATAGAAACGCCGGAGCAGGCTTCCCCGCCCCGGCGTTCCGGTGCCGATTGGCTTCGTTTTGTTATTCAGCCAGCGAGTCGTCGCCGGTGATCGGGCCGAGGTCTTCCGAGAGCCCACCGGTATAAAGCCGGCGGGTCTCTTCATCGTAGCCGGGGATGCTGTCGGAGAGCGAAACTTCGGGCTCCACCACCGGCTCTTCTTCCACCACGTCCTCTCCGGCGATCTTGACTTGCCGGTAGTACTCCATACCCGTGCCGGCCGGAATCAGCCGTCCCATAATGACGTTCTCCTTGAGGCCACGCAGATAATCGACCTTACCGTTGATGGCGGCTTCGGTCAAAACGCGCGTTGTCTCCTGGAAACTGGCGGCCGAAATGAACGAGTCGGTTGAAAGCGACGCTTTCGTGATTCCGAGCAGCACCGCGCGGCCCTGGGCCGGCTGCCCGCCCGCCTCGATGACCCGCTGGTTTTCCTCCCGGAACTTGAATTTGTCGACGACCTCCTCGGGGAGGAATTCCGTGTCGCCGATATCGTCGATCTTCACCCAGCGCATCATCTGCCGGGAGATGACCTCCAGGTGCTTGTCATTGATGTTGACACCCTGTAGCCGGTAGACTTCCTGGATCTCGTTGACCAGGTACTTTTGCAGTTCCTTCTCGCCGAGCACATGCAGAATGTCGTGCGGATTGCGGGGGCCATCGGTGAAGGCATCGCCCGAGCGCACGCGCTCGCCGTCCTGCACATTGATATGCAGGTTGCGAGGCACCTGGTACTCGCGCTTCTGCCCGTCGTCACCCTCCACATAAACCTTGCGGTAGCCCTTCGCGATCTCGCCGAAACGGACGATGCCGTTGATCTCGGCGATCACCGCGGGATCGCGCGGCTTCCGGGCTTCAAACAGTTCGACAACACGCGGCAAACCGCCGGTGATGTCCTTGGTCTTGGTGGTGGCGCGCGGGATCTTGGCCAATACGTCGCCGGCGTGGACTTCGGCGCCGTCGGATACCATCAGGTGAGCATGGCTCGGCATCAGGTAGCGCTTCTCTTCCGAGCGTGCCGTGCCCGGCCGGACGACGACCGTCGGCACGCGCTTCTCGTCAGGCGAATCGACCACCACCCACTGTGACATGCCAGTGATCTCATCCACCTGCTCCTGCAGGGTTACGCCGTCGTACAGGTCTTTGAAGTGGATGACGCCACCCACCTCCGTAAGAATCGAGAACGTGTAAGGATCCCATTCGAGCAGCGTCTGGTTGGCGGCGACTTTGGCGCCGTCCTCAAACACGATGCGGGCGCCGTACACCACCTGGTAGCGCTCTTTTTCACGTCCCTTGCCATCGACGATGGCGAGGATGCCGGAACGGTTCATGGCGATCATCTCGCCCTTGTTATTTCGAACCGTGACGATGCCGAGGAACTTGGCAAATCCGTCGGTCTTGGAATCCTGGGTCGACTGTTCGCTGACCCTGGTGGCCGCGCCGCCGATGTGGAAGGTACGCATCGTAAGCTGCGTTCCCGGTTCTCCGATGGATTGCGCCGCGATAACGCCAACCGCCTCGCCGCGCTCCACCATCCGTCCGGTGGCCAGGTTCCGCCCATAGCAGAGCTGGCAGACACCGCGGCGGGATTCGCAGGTCAACACCGAGCGGATCTTCATCCGTTCGATGCCGGCTGCCTGAATGGCGGCCGCCAACTCCTCGGTGACCTCCTGGTTCACTTTGACGATGACATTCCCTTCGTAGTCGAGCTGGTCTTCGAGAGCCACGCGGCCGACGATGCGATCACGCAACGATTCGATAATCTCGCCGGCTTCAACGATGGACTCGACGTGGATTCCGTCGCCGGTGCCGCAATCGTACTCGCTGACGATGACATCCTGCGCCACGTCAACCAGGCGGCGGGTCAGGTAGCCCGAATCGGCCGTTTTCAAGGCCGTGTCAGCCAGTCCTTTGCGGGCGCCGTGCGTGGAGATGAAGTACTGCAGCACGTTCAGCCCTTCGCGGAAGTTGGCGGTAATCGGGGTCTCGATAATCTCGCCCGAGGGCTTGGCCATCAGGCCGCGCATGCCGGAGAGCTGGCGGATCTGCTGTTTCGAACCGCGGGCGCCCGAATCGGCCATGATGTAAATCGGGTTCAGCTTGCCGGTCCGGTCAGCCTCCTCCATGCCCTTGAACATCTCTTCGGAGACGCGCTCAGTAACCTTGGACCAGATCTCGATGATCTTGTTGTAGCGCTCACCCTGGGTGATGGCGCCTTCCTGATACTGCTGCTGGACCTCGATGACGGCCTTCTCGGCCTCTTTCACCAGCGCCTGCTTCTGACCTGGCACCACCATGTCGTCAATGCCGATGGAGATGCCGGCGCGCGTGGCGTAAAGGAAGCCGAGACTCTTGATCTCGTCGAGCATCCTCACCGTGGTCGCCAGGCCGAAGCGCAGATAGCCGTACTGCACCAGTTGGGTGAGGCCCTTCTTCTTGAGCAGGCCGTTGACGTACGGCATCTCGTCGGGCAACACATCGTTCAGGATCACGCGGCCCACGGTGGTGTCCATGTACTGCTTGTTGAACTCGATGGGCTCGTTGTGCAGAACGTTCTGGTTATCAAAGGACTTGGTCAGGTCGATGACGCGCCCGGTGTAGCGCAGCTTGATGGGGGAAAGCGTCTCCACCTCGCCCATCTCGAGCGCGATCAACACGTCTTCCATGGAGGCGAAGGTGCGGCCCTCGCCCTTGGAACCGGGACGCGATTTGGTCAGATAGTAGAGTCCCAGCACCATGTCCTGGGTGGGAACCGCGATGGGAGCGCCGTGGGCCGGGGAAAGAATATTGTTGGCCGCCAGCATCAGCGTAGAGGCTTCAATCTGCGCCTCCGGCGAGAGCGGGATATGCACGGCCATCTGGTCGCCGTCGAAATCGGCGTTGAAGGCGGTACAGACCAACGGATGGATCTTGATGGCTTTCCCTTCCACCAGTACCGGCTCGAAGGCCTGGATGCCCAGGCGGTGCAGCGTGGGCGCGCGGTTGAGCAGGATGGGATGCTCTTTGATCACCTCTTCCAGGATGTCCCAGACCACCGGGTCCTGCTGCTCAACCAGTTCCTTGGCCTGCTTGATGGTGGTGCAATGGCCGCGCTGTTCCAGCCGATGGTAGATGAACGGCTTGAATAGCTCCAGCGCCATCTTCTTAGGCAGGCCGGCCTGGTGCAGCTTCAGCTCCGGGCCAACGACGATCACCGAGCGGCCGGAGTAATCCACGCGCTTTCCGAGCAAGTTCTGGCGGAAGCGGCCCTGTTTGCCCTTGAGCGTATCGGAGAGCGACTTGAGCGGGCGGTTGTTGGCGCCCCGGAGCACCCGGCCGCGGCGGCCGTTGTCAAACAGCGCGTCCACCGCTTCCTGCAACATGCGCTTTTCGTTGCGCACAATCACGTCGGGCGCATGCAGTTCGATGAGCTTCTTCAGCCGGTTATTGCGGTTGATGACACGGCGGTAGAGGTCGTTCAGATCGGAGGTGGCGAAGCGGCCGCCGTCGAGCGGAACCAGCGGGCGCAGTTCCGGCGGAATCACCGGGATCACGTCGAGGATCATCCACTCCGGCTTATTGCCCGACTTGCGGAACGATTCGACCACCCGCAGGCGCTTGGCGTACTTCAGTTTCTTCTGCTGCGAGGTTTCACCCGCCATCTTCTGGCGGATTACGATGCTCAACTCTTCAACGTCGATCTTCTTTAACAGCTCCTTGATGCCTTCGGCGCCCATCATGGCGACGAATTTTCCGGGACTGTCCTGATCGAGCTGGCGTTTACGCTCGTCGCTGATCACCTCGCCCCGGCTCAATCCCTCGACCTCGCCCGGATCGATGACCACGTAGGCCTCGAAGTACAGGACCCGCTCGAGTTCACGCAAGGTGATGTCAAGCAGGTAACCGATACGGCTGGGCAGGCCTTTGAAGAACCAGACGTGAGAGCAGGGGCTGGCCAGTTCGATGTGGCCCAGCCGCTCGCGCCGGACCCGGCTCAACGTGACTTCGACACCGCACTTATCGCAGATGACGCCGCGGTGCTTCATGCGCTTGTACTTGCCGCACAAGCACTCCCAGTCGGCGACCGGTCCGAAGATGCGCGCGCAAAACAAGCCGTCGCGCTCCGGCTTAAAGGTACGATAGTTGATTGTCTCCGGCTTGGTAACCTCGCCGTGAGACCAGCTCCGGATCTTTTCAGGGCTCGCGAGACTGATCCGGATGGAATCGAAATCCGCAATCAGGTTCGCTCTGTCGTACGGAGATGATCGGTACATTTTTGCCTCTTAATCCAATCGCGGCCGCGGGCGAATCGAGCCGTGACACGGACGGCGCGCCCGCGGCCATTTTCCTGTTAGTCCGCCGCGAGCGCGGTGTCCATGATTTCGCGCGGCTTTTTCATCAGCTCGACGTCCAGGCATAGGGACTGGAGTTCGCGAATGAGCACGTTGAAGGACTCCGGCACGCCCGGTTCGGCGGCGGCTTCACCCTTCACGATGGCTTCATAGATCTTGGCGCGTCCGTAGACGTCGTCTGACTTGGCCGTCAGCAGTTCCTGAAGAACGTAGGCGGCGCCATAGGCTTCAAGAGCCCAAACTTCCATCTCTCCAAACCGCTGTCCGCCAAACTGCGCCTTTCCACCGAGCGGCTGCTGGGTGATCAGCGAGTACGGCCCGATCGAGCGGGCATGGATCTTGTCATCCACCAGGTGGGACAACTTCAGCATGTAGATATAGCCGACGGTAACCGGCTGCTCAAAGGGCAGACCGGACATGCCGTCGATCAACCGGGTCTTGCCCGAAGAGGGCAGGCTGGAATCGTTGAGCGCCTTCTTGATGTCGCGTTCGGTGGCTCCGTCGAACACCGGCGTGGCGAAGCGCACGCCGAGCGATGCTGCGGCCCAGCCGAGGTGTGTTTCGAGAATCTGCCCGACGTTCATACGAGATGGAACGCCCAGCGGATTGAGCACGATCTCCACCGGCGTGCCGTCTTCCAGGTGCGGCATATCCTCTTCCGGCACGATGCGGGCGATGACGCCCTTGTTGCCGTGGCGGCCCGCCATCTTGTCGCCGGCCGACAGCTTGCGCTTCATGGCGATGTAACACTTCACCAGCTTGATGACGCCCGGCGGGAGTTCGTCGCCCTTCTTGAGCTTGACGATCTTCTCCTCGGCGATCTTCTCGAGCACGGCGATCTGGCGCGAGGTCATCTCCTCGATTTCGTCCACCTGCTCGTTGAGCCGCAGGTCCTTATCCTTCAGCTTCATGCGCTTCAGGTCGCGGGCCCTCAGCTTCTCGATTACGTCGCGCGTCAGCTCGGCGCCCTTGCTCAACAGTCTCTTGTTGGTGCGTTCGTCATGCAGGTCAGCCAGAACCTGTTTGCCTTCAAACAGGTTGCCAAGGCGCTTGGCGCGCTCGTCGTTGAGGATGCGCTTCTCATCCTCGAGGTTGCGGTACATCCGGGCAATCTGCGATTCCAGAATCTGTTTGGAACGCTCGTCCAGTTCAGCCCCCTTGCGGGAGAAGACCTTGGCATCCACCACCACGCCCTCGATGCCCGGCGGGCAATAGAGCGACGCATCCTTCACGTCGCCCGCCTTCTCTCCGAAGATGGCGCGGAGCAACTTCTCCTCCGGCGTGAGTTGCGTCTCGCCCTTCGGCGTGACCTTACCCACCAGGATGTCGCCCGGCTTCACGCTGGCGCCGATGCGGATGATTCCGCTTTCGTCCAGGTTTCGCAGAAAACCTTCGGCGATATTCGGGATATCACGGGTGATTTCTTCGGGGCCGAGTTTCGTATCGCGGGCCTCGATTTCGAACTCCTCGATATGGATCGAGGTGTAGTAGTCTTCTTTGACCAGCTTCTCGCTGACTACGATGGCGTCTTCGAAGTTGTATCCACGCCAGGGCATGAAGGCCACCAGCACGTTGCGCCCGAGTGCGAGTTCGCCCTGGTCGGTGCAGGGACCGTCGGCAAGAATATCACCCTTCTTGACGCGCTGGCCGGCGAAGACGATGGGCTTCTGGTTGATACAGGTATTCTGATTGGAGCGTTTGAATTTGGTGAGCGGGTAGATGTCGGCGCCGACTTCGCGAGATAGCTGGCCTTCCTGGGTGTTGCCCTCCACGCGTACGATGACGCGCTCGGAGTCAACCGAGTCGATCACACCGGAGCGTTTGCAGACGACCACCGCGCCCGAGTCCCGGGCGGTGACGCGTTCCATGCCGGTTCCCACGTAGGGTGCCTCGGCCCGCAGCAGCGGAACGGCCTGGCGCTGCATGTTCGAACCCATCAGAGCGCGGTTGGCATCGTCGTTTTCAAGAAACGGGATCAGACTGGCGGCTACCGAGACCAACTGTTTCGGACTGACGTCCATGTACTGGATCTCGTCGCGCCGCTCCAGCACGAAGTTGCCGGCCTGGCGGGCGTTGACCAGATCGGGAATGATCTTGGCATTCTCATCGAGTTCAACGTTCGCCTGGGCGATGATGTATTTGTCCTCTTCCCAGGCCGACAGGTAATCGCAATGGGCTTCGACCTCGGCCGCCAGTTTGTTGCTCTCGACGGCCTTCAAAAAATCTTCGCGGGCCAGCACATCGCCGACCTTGAGATGCGAATCGCCGGGGTTGAGGATCTTGACTTCGTCGAGCACCACGCCGTGGACCACACGGCGGTAAGGGCTCTCGATAAAGCCGTAATCGTTGATGCGGGCAAAGCACGACAGCGACGAAATCAGGCCGATGTTAGGACCTTCCGGGGTCTCGATGGGGCAGATCCGGCCGTAGTGCGTCGGATGAACGTCGCGCACCTCAAATCCGGCCCGCTCGCGCGAGAGGCCGCCCGGTCCGAGGGCCGACAGGCGGCGCTTGTGGGTGATCTCCGAAAGCGGATTGGTCTGATCCATGAACTGCGACAACTGGCTGGAGCCGAAAAATTCACGAATGGCGGCCATGACCGGCTTGGCGTTCACCAGGTCATGCGGCATGGCGGTGGACATTTCCTGGTACACCGACATCTTTTCTTTGATGGCGCGCTCCATGCGCACCAGACCGATGCGGAACTGGTTTTCGAGCAATTCGCCCACGGCGCGGACGCGGCGATTGCCCAGGTGGTCGATGTCATCGACGGCGCCGATGCCGCGGCGGAGTTTCAACAGGTAGCGGATGGTAGCTTCAAAATCGGCCGAATCCAGAGTTCGCTTGTCGAGGGACGTTCCGTCGGCCTTGTCAAACAACTTGATGTTGAACTTCATCCGCCCGACCCGCGAGAAGTCATATTTGCGGGCGTCGAAGAACATTCCCTCAAACAACTGAGTCGCCGTATCGACGGTGGGGGGATCGCCCGGGCGGAGTTTGCGGTAGATTTCCAGCAGCGCATCGTTACGGGTCTTGACGCTGTCTTTCTTCAGCGTCTGGGAGACCACGTTGCCGACGTCGTCGCGCTCGGGGAAAAAGACTTCAATCTGCCCGATCCCGGCTTCCATGATTCTGGAGATCGCGGCGGCGGTCAACTCCTGGTTGGCGTCGATCAGCACCTCGCCGGTGGACATGTCGACGACGTCGGAGACCACATAGGCGCCTTCCAGATCGTTCGCTGCTACCTCCACCTGTTCGATCTTCTGCTTGACGATTTCGCGAAAGACGCCCTGCGTGATCTTCTTCCCCTGGGGGACGATGGTTTCACCCGCCTTGTTGTTGATCTGATAGGAAAGCTTCACGCCCAACAGGCCGCGGGAGACACCCCAGAATATCTTCTTGTCCTTGAAATTCAACCGGGTGAACGTATCGGTGTAGAACGTCCGCAGGATGTCTTCGTCGCGCTTCATGCCGAGCGCGCGGAGAAACACCGTGCCATAGAACTTACGCTTGCGATCGATACGAACCGAGAGCAGGTTCTTGTTGTCGTACTCGAACTCGACCCAACTTCCGCGATAGGGAATGATCTTGCCGAGGCAGTAGCCCTGGGCCGGGGTGCGCTCGAAAAACACGCCCGGCGAACGATGCAGCTGGCTGACGATAACGCGTTCGGTTCCGTTGATGATGAAGGTGCCGTTGCTGGTCATCAGCGGAATTTCGCCGAAAAACACCTCCTGTTCCTTGATATCGCGAACCGTTCTGTTGCCGCTCTCGGCGTCCTTGTCGTAAACGGTTAACCGGATGGTGACCTTCAGCGGCGCGGCATAGGTCATACCGCGTTCTTCGCACTCGGGCACGTCATACTTCAACTGCAGCGAGACCGGGTCGCCGCAGCGGTTGCAGAAGGTAACGATATTTTTGTTAAATGTGCCGCAGCGAGGGCAGAGCACGTCGCCGGGCTGGAAGGGATCGGTCTTGATGGTTGCGCCGCAGGCGGGATTCCGGCAGGTAGATCGCAGATGATGTAATCCCTTGAGATTGCCGCACTTGCACTCCCAGTTACCGATTGAGTAATCGACGAATTCCAACTGGCTGAGGCCACGGAAATCGGAGATTGGAAACACCGAGCTGAAGACGCTCTGAAGGCCCGTGTCTTCCCGTTCACCGGGCAGAAGATCCATCTGGAGAAATTTCTCGTAAGACTTCTTCTGAACCTCGATCAGATTCGGGATGGGAATCGAGGTTTTGATCTTCGAAAAATCAACTCGTTCGCGGATGGCACCCTTTACCGGATTTTGCATTCTCTTCTCCTAAAGGCCGAACGGCGACGCAATCAGACTTACATTTCGACGTCAAATCCCATTCCCCGCCGGGGAATTCACGAGAAATCTCGCGGCGCCGTTCTCCGGGCCGGCAGGCAATGGGACTGTAACCTGGTGTCGAGCGGTAACTTCGGAAACGCGTGGAACGCGACTGGTGGGTGTGCGAGGATTTGGCCCGCCACCGGCGAGAGTGTCCAGATACACTGCCGGTGGAGTATAGGTGCGCAGGACTAGCCGATGAGCAGTTGATAGCCAACTGCACTCAGATCCGCTGTATGCGAGGTTCACAAGCGCAAAGTTCCGGGGCTCGACTCCGCCTATTTCAATCAAAGTGTAACAAAGCGTCCGGGCAAACGTCAAATTTGCCCAGTGACGCAAAAAGACACCTTGCCCAGTTTTTCGCTGAGCAACCAGACAGGTGGGAGACAGCCGGAATGCCAAACTCCAGCCCCGGCTGCCGGAACCTTACTTTACGTCGACGGTAGCGCCGGCGTCGACAAACTTCTTCTTAATCGTCTCGGCCTCTTCCTTGGTAACGCCCTCTTTAATCGGCTTGGGCGCGCCGTCGACCAGATCCTTCGCTTCCTTCAGGCCGAGGCTGGTCACCTCACGTACCGCCTTGATAACGTTGATCTTATTGGCGCCAACCGCAGCCAGCACCACGGTGAATTCGGTCTGCTCTTCGGCTGCCGCGGCTGGAGCCGCCGCCGCGCCGGCCGGGGCCGCCGCCACTGCCGCCGCAGCCGCCGAAACGCCCAACCGCTCTTCCAACGTCTTCACGAGTTCGGCCGCCTCGAGCAGCGTCAACCCCTGGATCTGTTCCGCAATTGCGTTAATGTCCGCCATTTCTCTAACTCCTCGTCGTTAAACTTTGTTCAGACAGCCTTGGCTGCCGCAAATCCGTTCACTGCTGAAACTTGTTTTCTTTCACACCCTGATCGATTACCACCGCCAGGTTGCGGCCAACGCCACCGATTGCCGTCACCAGGCGCTGCGCCGGTGCATTGATCAGGAATAGCACCTTGGCCAGCAGTTCCTCGCGGGACGGCAGGCTGGCGAGCTCCTGGACAGACTTGACCTCGATCGCCCGTCCCTCAACCACGCCAGCCTTAAAGCTAAACGCCGGATTCGTCTTCGCGTAGGCGGTGAGCGCCTTGGCCAGTGCGACCGGGTCGGTGCTGGTGTAGGCGATGGATGTCATGCCGGCGAGCTTCGACACTGCCGCTTCCGAAGCGGTGCCTTCGGCGGCAATTGCCGCCAGGTTATTTTTCACCACCTGATAGCGGCCGCCAACCCCACGAACCGCTTTACGCAGTTCGAAGTCCTGGGCCACGGTCAGCTTTTCAAAGCCGGTCACAAACAGGTGTGGAATGGTGCCGAACACCTTGCGCAGGGCTTCCAGATCGCTACTCTTTTCGGATTTTTTCTTCATGGTTGATCCCTCGCTCCGCGCCTAGACGCTGCGCGCGTTAAAGGGTGTGACGTCCACGCTCACGCCCGGCCCCATGGTGGAGCAGACCGTGGTGCTCTTAACGTACTTGCCCTTGGCCGCCGATGGTTTCGCCTTCACCACCGCCTGGATCAGCGTATTGGCATTTTCCAGCAGTTTCGGCGTACTGAAGCCGACTTTTCCAACCGGAGCGTGGATGACGCCGGTTTTATCAACGCGGAACTCCACTTTTCCGGCCTTTACTTCCTCAATCGCCCTGGCCACGTCGGTGGTTACGGTTCCGGTTTTCGGGTTCGGCATCAGTCCGCGCGGACCGAGAATCTTGCCCAGGCGGCCAACCGAACGCATCATATCCGGCGTGGCAATGACGGCGTCAAAAGCCGTCCAGCCCTCGGACTGGATCCGCTGGACCATCTCCTCGCCGCCGAAAAAGTCCGCGCCGGCCTGTTCGGCTTCGCGGAGTTTTTCGCCGCTGGCGATTACCAGCACCGTCTTCGACCTGCCCAGTCCGTTGGGCAGCACAACCGTGCCGCGAACCATCTGATCGGCATGTTTGGGGTCCACCCCGAGGCGCATATGCACCTCGACGGTCTCATCGAAATTGGTGAATTTGATTTTCTGGACGAGCGGAATCGCCTCATCCAGGTTGTAGGGCCGCTTCTCCACTTGAGCCGCGGCGGACTGATACTTCTTTCCGGATTTCCGAGCCATACTTCCTCTCTGGTTCTAACGGCGCCAGCCGGCAACGGTTCGCGCCTCCCAACGTTTGAGGGATGTTCCTGTCCAACCGGTCTCGCGGCAGGAATTCAGCGAGACGCAGGTATGAAACGGGGAAAACCCAGTATATCGAATGAACCTAAACGATGTCCACTCCCATGCTCGCGCAGGTGCCCTTGACGCAATTGATGGCCCCGTCGATGTCGAAGCAGTTGAGATCGGGCATCTTTATTTTGGCGATCTCTTCTATCTGCTGGAGGGTGATCCGGCCAACCTTGGCTTTGTTTGGTTCAGCCGATCCTTTGGCCAGGCTGACGGCCCGCTTGATGAGCACGGGAACCGGCGGTGTCTTGGTGATAAAGGTGAAGGAGCGATCCTGGTAGATGGTAATCACCACCGGGATGATCAGCCCTTCCTGGTCCTTGGCGGAGGTCTTGGCATTAAACGCCTTGCAGAACTCCATGATGTTTACACCCTGAGGACCGAGCGCGGTGCCGACCGGGGGAGCCGGCGTCGCCTTACCCGCCGGTATTTGCAGTTTGACCTGTCCAGTAACTTTCTTTGC
Source organism: Bryobacterales bacterium (assembly GCA_020854055.1). GTDB lineage: Bacteria > Acidobacteriota > Terriglobia > Bryobacterales > Bryobacteraceae > JADZGD01. Next base: position 244,579 of record JADZGD010000118.1, read on the forward strand.
CATCGAAAATCCTATTTAACCTGATGCGGGACGGCGCGAGGGATCGCGCCGGGCCTCACGAAACCTTCTCTACCTGAAGAAACTCCAGTTCCACCGGCGTAGCCCGGCCGAAAATGGTAACCAGCACGCGCAGCGTGTTGCGTTCCGAATTCACTTCATCCACCTTACCGGTGAAGTTGGTGAACGGGCCGTCGATGATGCGAACCGACTCGTTCTTCTCGAAAGTCATCTTAGGCCGCGGCCGTTCGGCGGAAGATGCCTGCCGGTACAGAATCGAGTTGACCTCGTCGGCGCTGAGTGGCACCGGCGTGTTACCGCCGCCGACAAAACCGGTGACGCGAGGCGTGTTCTTGATCTCGTGCCACAGGTCGTCGTTCATCTCCATTTCCACCAGCACGTAGCCCGGATAGAGAAGGCGCTTGCTGGTGACTTTCTTGCCGCCGCGCAGTTCGACCACCTCCTCGGTAGGAATCAGGATCTGGCCGATTCTGTCGGCAAATCCGAATGCCTGGGAGCGTGTCTTCAGCGATTCGGCCACCTTCTGCTCAAAGCCGGAATAAGTGTGAATGATGTACCACTTCTTATTCGATTCCGGCTCCCCGGCCACCGGGTTCAATCCAGCCGCTTCTGCCTGTTCCACCTCGGCGGCGGGCGCTTCCGCGGTCTCCCCTTCAGCCGGAAGAGACTCCTCGCCGTGCGTGTCCGGCAAATCCGGCTCGCCGCCGCCGGGCGTCTCGTGCCGGTCCTGATTGAAGTCTTCCAGCTCTGTCATTGGCGGACCTCTACTTTGAGAAGAAGTTCATGATCCCGCCGACCAGGCGGAAAGTCACCTGATCGACCACGTAAAAATAGGCAGCGAATGCGAAAACCGAGAGGATGACCACCACCGTGGTGGCGCGAACCTGCTTCCACTGCGGCCAGGTCACGCGGCGCATCTCACTGTTCAGATCATCGACGTAACTGCGAATCGCCCCCGGCCAACCACCCACCGATCGGGCTAATGTGTTTTCTTCAGCCATCTGCTGCCTCGTACGTTTCCCCGACGCTAAAATGCCGCGAGCGCGCCGATTCCGGTTGCTTGCTCTGCATCCTCCGACGCCGAGCAATCGTCCCTGGATCGTCGTTCGCGGCTCACCGGGAGTTAAACTGGCAGGGGCGGAGGGATTCGAACCCCCACTCGCGGTTTTGGAGACCGCTGGTCTGCCGTTAAACCTACGCCCCTTAATCCGGCCACGCGCACCGGCGTTCTCCGGCCCCCTCCATCTTACTTTATTTCCTTGTGCGGCTGGTGCTTCCGGCAGTGCGGGCAGAATTTCTTGAATTCCAGCCGCTCCGTGGTCGTCTTCTTGTTCTTCATGTTCGTGTAATTCTTATTCTTACACTCGGTACACTGAAACGTAATAATCTCGCGCGGCATCCTTGCAATCCTTGTTCTACCCGACGGGCTATTCCAAAATTTCCGACACCGTGCCGGCGCCCACCGTGCGGCCGCCTTCGCGGATGGCGAACCGCAGGCCCTTATCCATGGCCACTGGCGTGATCAGCTCCACCACCAGGCTCACATTGTCGCCCG